>JAWPMR010000001.1:1270640-1905961 GCA_033344815.1 Paracoccaceae bacterium
TCACCTGTCACGGTGCTGTCCTTGCCTGCCTGGGGTCAGAGAGTGCGACCGATACCACTCTGTTTGAGCTGTTCCATCGCTTTATTGGCGTTTTCGTGGTGGGGGTTCAGTTCCAGAGCCCGTTGAAACGCCTCGCCAGCTCGCTCCAGATCACCGAATTCCTGCAACATCACGCCGAGGCCAAATATCGCATTGTAATTGTTGGGATTTAAAGCCAAAGCGCGCTCCAGATCGTCCAGTGCCGGGCCGTAAAGACCAGCCTGATAGTAGGCCGTCGCCCGCGCGTGCCAGCCTTCGGCAAAGTCCGGCGCATGATCTGTCAGTGCCGTCAGGTGATCAATCGCAACTGAGTTCTCTTTCGCCTCCATCGCATCGCGCCCACGAGTCAACAACAAATCCATGGCAGGGGAGCCAGAGCGCTCCCATATGAGGGTCAACTCACGGTCCAGACGATTGGCTTCCGATTCGGACGCCTCCAGCAGTTGTTGCAACAGTTCTTCTTCGCTCTGTTGAGCGTGCAGCGGCGCAACATTTAGCAAAAGGACGGTAAATGCCGTAACGATAGGTTTGAGGAAGGGGTATTTCACAGTCATAACACCGTGGAATGTAACAGGCGCACGGAGCAATTCCAGTACCCTTGTGCGCAGAATGTCAAAAGGACCAAAAAATGAGCGATATTGTTAACCAAGCTGTAACAGTTCTGAACGAAAAGTTGGTAGGCGCGGACTTTGGCGGCACTGCCAAATTCGATATCTCAGGAGAGGGTTGCATCATGATGGACAGCGCTGGAGCGCGTGCAGGAGACGCGCCTGCCGATGTCACGCTGACCGCTGATGCAGAAACGTTTCAATCCATACTTGAAGGCGACACCAATCCGACCAGCGCATTTATGACGGGCAAACTCAGTGTTGACGGCGATATGGGCATGGCAATGCAATTGGCAACTGTTATCGCCTGATGCCTCTGATCCCCGCCCCCTTCCTGAGCGATATCGCATATGGCGCGGCGGGCGGGGCAGCACATTGGGCCCAAACGTCGGATAATCTTCGCATTCGCATAGGGCATTGGAAACCGTTTGATGCCAAGGGAACGGTTTTGATTTTTCCCGGCCGCACCGAATTCATTGAAAAATATGACCAATGCGCCGCCACCTTTGCGCATCGTGGATTGGCCAGCATGGCCATTGACTGGCGCGGTCAGGGATTGTCGGATCGATTGCTGCACAATCCTATGGTGGGCCATGTCGCCCATTTCAGTGACTATCAGAAAGACGTTGATGCCTTGGTGCGCGCCGCACGCATGCTGGAAATGCCCAGGCCGTTTTTCCTGCTTGCCCATTCCATGGGAGGGGCGATTGGTTTGCGTGCAGCGATGGAAGGTCTCAGCGTTCAAGCCACAGCATTTTCCGCGCCCATGTGGGGCATTCATCTTGCCCCACACCTGCGCCCGATGGCCTGGGTGCTCAGCCATCTGATGCCACAGGTCGGACAGGGCCACCGTCTGCCACCTGGTACCAAGATCGAACACCATGTGTTGAGCGATGGTTTTGACGACAACCTACTTACGCGTGACCCGGAACAATTCGCCATGATGCGCCAGCAGCTCGAAGCGCATCCGGAACTTGCCCTTGGCGGTCCCAGTTTTGTGTGGCTGCGCGAAGCATTGCTGGAAACACGACACCTTGCCAGCCGTCCACCGCCCTATCTGCCCTGTGTTACGTTTCTCGGCACAAATGAGAGAATCGTCGATGTGCCTGCAATCCGCGAACGCATGTTCACCTGGAAGCGCGGACATTTGGAAATTGTAGAAGACGGGGAACATGAGGTTTTGATGGAAAATGCGGCGCGTGTCAGCCCGCTATTTGATATCATGATCGAGTTGTTCAAAAGCGGCGGACATGGCTAAGTCTGGGCAAACGGGTTTGTTCCGCTAAATTGCCTGCAATGGATACCTCGCCCACCCTCACTTTTACGGATCGCGGCATTTACTGTGCTGCAGGGGATTTCTACATTGATCCTTGGCGCCCCGTAGAGCGCGCATTGATTACCCATGGCCACGCGGATCATGCCCGCAGCGGGCACAAATCATATCTGGCTACTCATGCGGCAATCCCTGTAATGCGTCACAGACTGGGCGATATTGCTGCTCAGGGCCTGTCCTTTGGTGAGACCCTGCAGATAGGGGATGCCACCGTGTCCTTTCATCCAGCCGGTCATGTGCCGGGGTCAGCTCAAATCAGGGTTGAAGTAAATGGAGAAATCTGGATTGCCTCAGGTGACTACAAGACCGAGAATGACGGGCTTTCGGAAGGTTTTGAATCGCAAAAATGCCATCACTTCATAACCGAATCGACTTTCGGGTTGCCGGTGTTTCGGTGGCAACCACAGGTGAAAGTGGCACGGGAATTAAATGACTGGTGGGCCAGCTGTGCAGCTGCAGGAAAAACCGCTTTTCTTGGTGCCTACGCTTTGGGCAAAGCACAACGACTGATGACAATGTTGGATCCTGACATAGGACCAATCCTCACGCATGGGGCCGTTGAGGCCACCAATACAGTGCTGCGCGCCCAAGGTTTGAGCCTGCCCGCAACCGTCCCCGTCACGGCACAAACGGATCCAAAGGCCCATAAGGGAGCGCTGGTGCTGGCACCGCCCTCTGCTCTTGGCAGCAAATGGGCGCGCAAATTCGGCGCGCAAGAAAGCGCTTTCGCCAGCGGATGGATGCAACTGCGCGGTGTGCGCAGACGGCGCGCGGGGGACCGGGGCTTCGTGATTTCTGATCACGCCGATTGGAATGGATTGCTGGAAGCGATCAAGGCGACAGGTGCGGAAAACATCTATGTCACACATGGATATACCGATGTTTTCACGCGCTATCTTACTGAAAACGGCTGGAACGCGCAGGTTGTCCCCACCGAATTCGAAGGCGAGACGATAGATGTCGAGAGTACAGAATGAAGCGTTTCGCGACCCTCTTCAATGCAATTGATCAAAGCACAAAAACAACCGTAAAAGTGTCTGCTTTGGCCGATTACTTCGACGCCGCTCCGCATCAGGATCGCATGTGGACGATGGCGTTGTTTTCAGGGCGGCGTCCGAAACGGGCGGTGACCACAACGAGGCTACGCGAATGGGCTTCAGAGGCGGGGGACATCCCGCTTTGGCTTTTTGAGGAAAGTTATCCGATTGTCGGGGATCTGGCTGAAACGATCGCGCTGGTATTGCCGCCAAATGACACCACCAGTGATCAAAGCCTGTCTCATTGGATAAATGCCCTGCGCGATCTGGCCAAAGAGGAAGAAGACGCACGCAAGGCTTTTGTCCTTGCGGCATGGGCCCAGCTTGGCGGGACCGAACGGTTTGTTTTCAACAAGCTGATCACCGGCGGGTTTCGCATGGGGATCAGTCAAAAACTGATGACCCGCGCTCTGTCCCGCGCCACGGGCAAACCGGAAGCGGAACTGGCACATCGCCTCATGGGGAACTGGCACCCGGATGACACCACATGGGACGCATTGATCGAAGCCGAAGACGCGATGGCAGACGCTTCGCGCCCCTATCCGTTTTATCTGGCCTATGCGTTGGAAGACACGCCAGAAGCCCTTGGCGATCCCGCAGGATGGCGCGCGGAGTGGAAATGGGACGGCATTCGTGGGCAGTTGATCCTGCGCGACGGGCAATATTTCATCTGGTCGCGCGGCGAAGAACTCATGACCGACCGTTTTCCCGAGCTTTCGCGCGCGGTTGATTTTCTGCCGCCCGGCACGGTTTTGGACGGCGAATTGTTGGTCTGGCAGCCGGGTGCGAACGGGCCAGACAGCTTCAATGCCTTGCAAAAACGTATCGGGCGCAAAACCGTGCCCAAAAAGCTGCTGGCGGAGGCACCGGTTGCCCTGCACGCTTATGATCTTTTGGAATGGGAAGGCGCGGACCTGCGCGAAGCACCTTTTGCCAGGCGCCGCACGCTATTGGAAGAGGCCTGCGCCGACCTGCCCGTTGACGCTCCTGTGCGTTTGTCACCGCAACTGACGTTTGAGGCCTGGTCGGAGCTGGCCGATCTCCGCAATATTGCGCGCGACGAAAATGCTGAAGGACTCATGCTGAAACGTGCCGACAGTCCGTATCGCATCGGACGCAAAAAAGGTGATTGGTGGAAATGGAAACTGGACCCGCTGACGATCGACGCGGTCATGATTTACGCGCAGGCCGGACACGGACGGCGCGCGAACCTGTTCACGGATTTCACTTTTGCGGTTTGGAATGGCGACGATCTGGTGCCATTCACCAAGGCTTACTCCGGTCTCAAGGATGCGGAGTTTCGCGAGATCACCAAATGGGTGCGCAAGAATACCCTGCAACGTTTCGGGCCCGTGCGGCAGGTCACTCCCCACCACGTATTTGAAATCGCGTTCGAGGGTATTCAAGCAAGCCCACGCCATAAATCTGGCGTGGCCCTTCGATTTCCGCGCATGTCACGATGGCGACAGGACAAACTCCTGCAAGAGGCCAACACGTTAGACGACCTAAAGCAGATGCTTGCGACGTTTGGGTGATGTTCAGCTACAACTCCCCTCCAGCCCGACCATACCATTGCCGACACCTGTGACAGTGACGGTGCAGGTCAGATCACCAGCCATTTTTTCAACGGAGGCGCCTGCGCCAACAGTCTGTGTCTCCACCCCATTGATCGCGATCCGCGCGCTGGAACCATCACCGGCCAAACCGGACACAAAAACCTTCAATGCGCCATCTGCCATAACGGCAACCGTTCCCGGACGATGGCCACTTTCCGGCGCTGGCGGCAGCGCAGACGCGCTTGATGCATCCGACATACCGCAATCGGATCCAACCGTCACACCATCGCCGCTCAACGACGCGACTCCAATCTTGCAATCTGCACCGGCAACAGTAGCTGTTTCACCGACACCGACGGACATAGATGCACCGTTCACGCTGAGCCGCGCTGAGCCGTTTTCACGATCCAGTCCAGACACAAACGCGCGCACTGCGCCCTCGGCAAAGACCGCGGTCTCACCGACACCCAAAACGCCCGAGGTTTGCATGTCATCGGTCGCGTCGCCCGTCGACTCGGAAGAGGAACCGACCGCCGCCGCCGAAAGCGCGCTCAATGCTGCTTCCAAATCCTGAGCCTGAGCTGTTGCTGCCTCTGAGACTGCATCGATTCTGGCACTGACATCTTCTTGCAGCGACGCCAGCTTGTCTTCCAAGCCGGTCGCGGCGGCGGCGCTACTCTCACCAAGACTGGCTTCAAGCTCTGCGAGCCGGGCACTCATGCTCTCCGTCGCTTCGCTCAACGTGGTGGCACTGGCATCCTGTGCTCGCTCCAGCGCTGCGGATATTTTTGAATTGGCGCGCGACTCGCTGATCGCGACGGCCAGAAGAACGCCGAATATCAAGCCCCCGATCGCGATGATTTTTGGTTGATTGTCCATTAATGATTTTCTCCCCATTTTTTCACAATTAAAAACAAACTTGCGATTTTTGATCCACAAAGTTTACCGGATTCGTTTCAGTTTCCTACCGAATTTTTGTCGTGCCGGTTGCGATATGCGGGCAAGGCCTTTACCTGCCTTAGGGCATGCAACCTCGGGTCGCCAGACACCGGGGCATGTTCATGAAAGTTTCAGAGGACAAGAGATGGCCAACCACATGCTTTTCGACGCCAATGCCCATGACTCCGGTTCATCCAATCCATTGGGCGATCTGCCCGAATGGGACTTGGATGACCTTTACACCGGCGAAGATGCTGCGGAGCTAAAACGCGATCTGGATTGGCTGGAGCAGGCCTGCGACAGTTTCGCCACAGATTTCGAAGGCAAACTCGCCGACCTGGATGCAGGTGGATTCCTCGATTGCGTATTGCGTAACGAAAAGATCAATCAGGTGGCCGGGCGCATCATGTCCTTTGCAGGCTTGCGGTATTACCAGAAAACCACAGATGCGGATCGTGCAAAATTCATGTCTGACTTGCAGGAAAAGATCACCAATTTCACCACGCCTCTGGTGTTTTTCACGCTCGAAATTAATCGCTTGGCGGATGATCATCTGGACGGGCTTTATGCTCAAAATACCGATCTGGCCCGCTACAAACCCGTTTTTGACCGGGTGCGCGCAATGAAACCCTATCAGCTCAGTGACGAGTTGGAAAAGTTCATGCATGATCTCGGCGTGGTCGGGGATGCATGGGAACGGTTATTTGATGAAACCATTGCGGGTCTGGAGTTTGAAGTTGATGGTGAGCAACTGAACATTGAAGGCACGCTGAACCTCTTAACCGATCCGGATCGTGCAAAACGTGAGGCTGGTGCACGCGAGTTAGCGGATGTTTTTAGCGCCAACATCAAAACCTTTGCCCGCGTGCATAACACACAGGCGAAGGAAAAAGAGATCATCGACCGCTGGCGCGGCATGGAATCAGCGCAGCTCGGGCGTCACCTCAGCAATCAGGTGGAACCCGAAGTCGTAGAGGCGCTGCGCAACGCGGTTGTGGAGGCCTATCCAAAACTCAGCCACAGGTATTATGAATTGAAACGCAAATGGCTCGGCCTTGATAAAATGCAGGTCTGGGACCGCAATGCGCCGCTGCCGATGGAAGACACGCGCGTAGTGCATTGGGATCAGGCGGAAAAGACCGTAATGGATGCCTATAATGCCTTTGATCCCCGCATGGGGCAGATCGCTGAACCTTTCTTCAGCAAAGGTTGGATTGATGCAGGCGTGAAACCGGGCAAAGCGCCGGGTGCTTTTGCCCATCCAACGGTCACGAATGTTCATCCCTATGTGATGCTGAACTACCTAGGAAAACCGCGCGATGTCATGACCTTGGCGCATGAACTAGGGCACGGCGTGCATCAGGTTTTGGCGGCAGAACAAGGTGAAATGCTGTCCTCTACCCCCTTGACGCTGGCAGAAACAGCCAGTGTTTTCGGGGAAATGCTGACCTTCCGCAAAATGCTGGATGGGGCCACGGATCCAGCACAACGCAAGGTCATGCTCGCGGGTAAGGTCGAGGACATGATCAACACCGTTGTGCGACAGATTGCGTTTTACGACTTTGAATGCAAACTCCATGCCGCGCGGCGGGGTGGCGAATTGACGCCTGACGATATCAACGCGCTTTGGATGTCCGTGCAGGGCGAAAGCCTTGGGCCAGCTTTTGAGTTCATGGACGGATACGAAACCTTCTGGGCATATATCCCGCATTTCGTGCATTCGCCGTTTTACGTCTACGCCTATGCGTTTGGTGATGGTTTGGTGAACGCACTCTATGCCGTCTACGCAGAAGGCGATGCTGGATTTGAAGACAAGTATTTCGAGATGCTCAAAGCAGGTGGCTCAAAGCATCACAAGGAATTACTGGCGCCCTTCGGGTTGGATGCGTCCGATCCTGCGTTCTGGGACAAAGGTCTGTCGATGATCTCCGGCTTCATCGACGAATTGGAAGCGATGGAGAACTAAGGCCCTTTAGGCGGGCGCTCCCCCTGCTTGAAACGTCATGTCCATCATCCTCTGCGTGCCTTTGCTGAACTCCAGCGGGCACGCGTAGGGCACGCCATCACGCGCGGACGTGGCAAAGGCTTCGACCTGCAAGACGTAGTGGTTTACACCGGGAAAGCGCTCTACGATCCGCTTTTGTCCCGAGGTTTCAAGGCACAATTCTGCCTGATCATGCACGGCAGCATTGAACGGACATGTCATGCGTAACACCCCCTCATCCCCATGAAAAACAACCTCCTGACGGTTAAACAGGCGCATAGAAATCACAGCTGAATAGGTAAAATCAGGGAATTTTGCGGCCATCTGCACAAATGTGTCCACGCCGTTTTCATAGTCGATATGCGCGAAAGGTATCGATTGCGGCTCTTGTCCCGTGACAAATCTGACGGATCCAAACGTATAGACGCCAATATCTGGCAGTCCCCCGCCCCCCGCGGCAGACTGGTTGCGGATATTGCCCTGATCCGCGTTGAAATATGAAAAAACCGCGTCCACGTGGCGCAGCGTACCGATCGCACCTGCGTCCACGAGTTCCTTGGCGCGCAGGAATTGCGGATGATGCACGATCATAAATGCCTCAGCCGCCAACAGTCCGGAGGCGTCACGCGCCGCGATCAGGCGATCAAATTCATCTGCCTGCAAGGTCATCGGTTTTTCGCACAGCACATGTTTGCCAGCTTCGAGCGCTTTGATCGACCAGGCGACATGCAAATGGTTTGGCAGTGGGATGTAGACCGCATCAACCGTTTCATCCGCCAAAAGCGCGTCGTAATCGCCATGTATGGTCAGCCCGGGTGCAAAAGCCTGAAACGCTTCAGCTTTTTCAGGCGACGACGTGGCAAGAGCAACCAGTTGAGCGCCCTTGGCCGCGTGGATTGCAGGCCCCATGAAGTTCGCTGCAAAATTCGATGCTCCCAGAATACCCCAACGCAATGGTTTCATTTATCCGCCCTCCCCCAATTTGGAACACGTTAGCGCAAGCACAATCGGGAGCGAATAGCAGAATCTCGATAAGATACGAAAAATCCCCGCACGACGATTGTCTGCGGGGATCTAAATTGGTCAGGCCGAGGCCATCATACCTTTTTCTTTTGCCAGATCGCGCATTTTCTTTTGCAGCTTTTCGAATGCCCGCACTTCGATCTGGCGGATCCGTTCGCGGCTCACGTCATATTCCGCGCTCAGATCTTCAAGCGTCACTGTTTTGTCGGACAATCGGCGTTGCGTCAGAATGTCCTTCTCACGGTCATTCAGCACTGTCATCGCATCAGCCAGCAACTCGCGCCGCGCCTCAAGTTCGTTGCGCGCTTCATAATCGCCTGCCTGATCTGCTTCTTCGTCTTCAAGCCAATCCTGCCACTGCATGGTCCCTTCGCCCTCAGAGCCGACGGTTGCATTCAGAGAGGCGTCGCCACCAGACATGCGACGATTCATGGAAATGACCTCTGCTTCGGTCACGCCCAGATCCGTTGCGATCCGCGCGACGTTTTCCGGACGCATGTCGCCTTCTTCCAACGCGCCAATTTTATTCTTGGCCTTGCGCAAATTGAAGAACAGCTTCTTTTGACCAGACGTCGTGCCAAGCTTCACGAGGCTCCAGGAACGCAGGATATATTCCTGAATAGAGGCACGGATCCACCACATTGCATAAGTGGCCAGTCGGAATCCTTTTTCCGGGTCAAACCGTTTTACGGCCTGCATCAGGCCCACATTGGCCTCCGAGATGACCTCGGCTTGCGGTAAGCCATACCCACGATACCCCATTGCAATTTTTGCGGCCAGGCGCAGGTGCGACGTGACCATGCGGTGCGCCGCTGCGGTGTCTTCCTTTTCGACCCAGGCTTTCGCCAGCATGTATTCTTCTTCGGGTTCCAGAAGTGGAAACTTCCGAATCTCCTGCATGTAGCGGTTCAATCCGCCTTCCGGTGTTGGGGCCGGTAGATTTGCATAATTAGCCATGAGCGCCTCCCAATGTTTAAGGGCTTAACATAGATATGGTATCTAAACTGATCGGTTCAAGTCTGGGACCGTGAAAATCTTAACAGAACCAGTACAAGTGTTCGATTAATGAAGGTTTGACATGCCGCGCCAGGGTTAACGCTTCACATGTCAGTGCGTTCACGCAGGCTTGCGATTTATGTCATACACTACGCAAAACATCGAGCAACCTGGTCATGTCAGCTGGAAGAGGTGCTTCAAACCGCACTTTTTCCCCACTAACAGGGTGATCAAACCCCAAAACTGCCGCATGCAAAGCTTGCCGTGAAAAAGCGCGCACAGCCTCTGAAGCTGCGTCAGGCAGCGCCTTGGCCGCGAGTTTTCGTTTTCCCCCATAAGTTGGATCCCCAACCAACCCGTGCCCCGCATGTGCCATATGCACCCGTATCTGGTGCGTGCGCCCCGTCTCCAGCCAGCATTCCATGAGGGCAAGAACGGGTGGGACACCAAACCGTTCGATCGTGCGCGCCCGTGTGACGGCATGGCGACCGCCATGGAACAGGACCGCCTGACGTTGCCGGTCAGTCTTGTGCCGGGCCAGCTGTGTCGTGATTTTCAGGATGTTACCAGACTCGAAATTCGTGCCTTTGACGCCGCGCAAGCGGGGATCGTTTGCATCCGGGACGCCATAGACCAACGCGCGGTAATATCGCTCCACGGTATGGGCTTCGAATTGCCCTGCCAACCCATGGTGTGCGGCATCCGATTTGGCCACGACGAGCAAACCAGACGTCTCCTTGTCAATCCGGTGCACAATGCCAGGGCGCTTCACCCCGCCCACGCCGGAAAGATCATCACCACAATGCGCCAAAAGCGCATTCACCAATGTCCCTGACGGCGTACCGGGCGCTGGGTGCACGACCATGCCAGCCGGTTTATTGAGGACTATAAGGTCGTCATCCTCGAATATGATCTCAAGAGGAAAATCCTCAGGAAGAATATGACTATCCTGCGCCTCCTCGACCTTGATCGATACTTCCGCGCCAGCTGCAATGCGTGCGCGTGGATCTGTCACCACATCCCCGCCGACAGTCACCGCGCCCTCTGCGATCAATCGACCCAAGCGTGTCCGCGATAGTGCAGCCTCCACTGGCACATCACGCGCAAGCGCCTTATCAAGGCGCGGCGGCGGTGTGTCGTTAATGGCGAATTGGATGTAACGAAACGGCATGGAAAATCCCGACGTAAAACCTGAGGAAGAAACTGCCGAACCCGCGAATCTGCGGTTTTTACGGCGGTTGGTGACCTTGCTGACAGCGACGATGATTGGCGGTCTTCTACTGATCATTGCGTTGATTGTCATCCGCTTCAACGATGCCCCCCCCAAATTACCGGCAGAAATTGAACTACCAGGGGGTGCGACAGCCATTTCGTTCACACAAGGCCCTGATTGGTTTGCGATTGTAACGGATGCAGATGAAATTTTGATCTTTGATCGGATCACCGGCGGTTTGCGCCAAAGCATCCAGATCGAGTAAAATAAGATAGCCGGGTAGTACCACCTCCCCGACGTGAACGGCGGGTCCCCTTATCCACAATCAGCGACTTTGTCCTGCGAGCCATTGTCTTTGCTTAGCTTTATAGGGGCTCGTGGCAGACTAGTCACCGAGTTAGAGTGAGAAAAAGAGTTTGTTATGGAGCAGAGTGTGGACTGGGCTGACTTATGAAGGAAAGCGCTGTCTAAGGAGCGACACGCAGACTGGCCCACCGGAGGCTACGCGATTTCTTTGGAAGGCCTCACATTTCTTGGCATTCATGAGAAGGATCAAAAGCTGTACTGGGACGGTAAAGAGATTGTCACCAGTACAGTAGTTCGACTGAGAGGTTATGAGTTACTACTCGCTACGCTAGCTACTGGTGCGACCGTTGGTATGTTTGTACTAGGGTCAGGTACCGCACTTGGGTAGTGGGTCGAGTAATTCAGTAGCCAACTTCGGAAGTGGTCGAGCCCCTGAGACCTTGGCCAAAACAACGTCGTCATGATTACCATGTTGTTCAATGGACAGCACGGACCTGTTTGCTAGCATCGTCTCATATGTCAGATTGTGCTCTCCAAACAGAAGCTTAATTTGAGCTTCCCTTGCTTCAACCAACATCCTGACATGGCCTCGTCCCAACCAACGTTAATTTTCCTTACTGATGTGCTTTGCGCAGTTGGCTTTTAGAATGTTTAGCTTTTCATTGAATTCCATGTGACCTCATGGTGCCACAAACCCAAAATCCTGCGACCACACCCTGTGGATAAGTCCCATTCTTAGTCTCTTCTGAAAAAGAGGCCAGTTTAGCCTCTCCCAACTACCTGGAATTGTTTATCTTTTTAGACCTCCCGATAAAAGATCAGGAGGTAAAAGAAACTAATTCTGACAAAAAGTGGCTAAAAAAAACCCTAAGATGCCACTTTTCTTGAGGTTTAATGGTACCACCTCCCCGGCTTGAACGGGGGACCTCCTGATCCACAATCAGGCGCTCTAACCTACTGAGCTAAGGCGGCACTGATGTGGATTTAGCGGCCCGGATCGCAGATTGCAAGAGGGTTAGAACCGATAGGTCCAGCTCTGCTCCACCAAATCCTGACCGAAAGAATGCACTGGTTTGCTACTGATCATGCGCCATCCGACCGAACGATACAGCGCGCAGGCCGCTGAATGACTTTCATGAGTCCACAATTGCATATCGGTGTAACCGTGATCTTTGGCAAAGCCCATACAGGTCATCAGAAGGCGTTTGCCCAATCTCTGACCACGTGCCTCGGGAACCAGTAAGAACAAGCGCAGCTTCGCCGTCGTGGCCGTCAGCCCGACGCAAAAAATAGATCCCAACCGTGCGCCTTCATCCTCGGCAATCCAGCCTTTTTCCCGCTCGGGGTTATGTCCTAATACAAATGCATCAAGGATTTCTCCCACAAGCACACCAAAGCTGGCGTCAAACCCGTCGTTCTTTGCATAGAGACTGCCGTGCTGCTCGACCAACCAGTCCCGGTCCTCGGCGGTAAAACTGCGAATGCGAACCTGATCCATACTCACAGAAAAGCGCATGTCAGCTTGCGTTTCAAGCCTGTCCGCGTTAGCCATGCGGCCAATTTATTCCGGAGAGCAGACATGGGCATTGATACCGAACGCGACATTGAAGCCAATCTGCAAATCGGCCCGACAGACAAGGGTATGGTGCGCATTTATGTCGAGGCAGGAGGTGCGGAAATTCCAATGGATTTTTCCCCCGATGATGCGGACGAGATTGCCGAAGAAATCGCCGCGGCGGCAAATCGTGCCCGGTCCATGCAAGGTGGCCGCCGCTAACCCCAGATCGCGCCGCACTCAGGGTCACGCAACATGTGCAGGCGTCGCGCCGCCGTGTTCGCAATTTTCTGAACCATGCTCTTGCGGCGCGCGGCGGCCAATTTTTGCTCTGGCCCCGTGCGTATGATTTCCGCACCATAGGCATCACCTATGATCAGACCGGTCTCCGCAGGTAACAGTTCGGTTGGAAAATCCGAATCGACAGCCCAGAAAAAGCGGTCGCACCATTCCAGATACCCCTGCCACTTATGATCTGATTGATAATCTGCGCGACTGGATTTGCATTCTACGATCCAAATCTCGGCTTTTGGCCCCAATCCGATCACATCAACACGCAAATGGCGCGCTGGCACGAGTTCCTCGACGCTGACGAAACCGTGCTCCGCCAAACAGCGTGCTACTCCGCGCGCAATCAACTGTCCGGGTTGGAATGTCTTAACGTCACTTTGTAGCATACTGCAGATATGAACATTTCAAGAACATCATGCAAGCCTATTCGGTGACGTCGGGCAGTTTGCCTCTTGTCGATCGTGACTTGTCGACCTACATAAGCTGAGTGGCGGGTTCTGCTCTTCGCGTGATTGGTTACGTTCCAGTGGCCTTAAGCAAATCCGAGGGAGCTGGCTCTGTCCTGGCCCTGGCCTGGTTACCTGGCGCCCACCTGTATATACAGGTCCTCGGGAATATAGAACCAAAACGGTTGCAACGGGCCCGTCACACCGAACCCGTCAGCTCATTCAAAAAAAGTCCGTATCAGCGGCGGAACGGTTGTTTCCGCTCATCGTCGGCGCGCACAGGGATGAGCAATGCTTCGTGCTGCGGCTGAGAAAACAAACTTCGGATTATTTGCAGGATGGTATCAATCATTTTCGCTCTCCTCATATGTAAGATGGCATCTGAATGCCAAAAGTCCATAGGGTACTGTCAACAAATGGGCTTAAGATTCCGTAAATCTGAAATTTAGGTAAACAAACCGACAGAAAACCGCAATATTCCACAGGACATCAATCGGATTTCTTGGCGAGCTGCGCCATGGAATAAGCGAATTGCACGCCTGAAAAAACAATGCCATTCAGAATCCAGAACGCCAAGGTTGCAAGTACCCCGATGTCTGATGTGAAAATCAGATGGCGCAAGTTCACCACATTGAATCCAATGATCATTGCAACAAACACTGCGGAAACCGCAAAACCGATGATTGCACTGGAGATGTATAATCGGAAAATCCGTGGCATGAGATACCTATCGCGCTGTTGGTATAAAAATAGCCCAACACAAGCGCGATGCAAATGCTTCAAAACGCCTCGGGCTGGGCTTCGCGCGCCATGTGATCCAGTACCGCATTCACGAATTGCGGTTCTTTACCATCTGGGAAGAACGCCCGCGCCACGTCAACATATTCGCTAATGACGACCCTGGGCGGGGCTTTCTTGTCATTCAACTCTGCGCCTGCTGCACGGAATAAAGCCCGCAATGTAGGATCAATGCGCTTCAACGGCCATTTCACCACAAGTGCGCGATCCGTCATCTGGTCGATGGGAGCCTGATAATTCACGGCACCGTCAAGTATGAGGGCAAAGAGGTCGATGTCCCCGTCCTGCATTTCGTTACCGTCATAGGTGGCCCCAAACCGGTGATCGAGAAACTCGGCGCGCACCACATCAACGGTTTGCGCTGAATGTTCCATCTGGAACAACGCCTGTACTGCGTAAAGGCGCGCCGCCGATTTCATTTTTCGGCGTTGATTGCCAGAGAGATTGCCGTGCAGTGATGTCATGCGATTGTGGATCCGTCCTTTGAACTGGCGATCAGAATATCCTGCCCTGTTGGCTTGAATCCGATGCCTTTGGATTGGGAGGCCCACTTACGGGCCATCGCCACCAGATGCAAGGCTGCGGCCGCCGCGCCGCCACCTTTGTTCTGGCCGCCTGTTTCGGCGCGTACTTCGGCTTGGGCGCGGTTTTCCACGGTCAATATGCCATTGCCGACGCACAACCCCTGAAGGCCCAGCAATTGCAAAGCGCGGCTGCTGTCATTGCACACGGTTTCGTAATGCGTTGTCTCGCCACGGATCACACATCCCAACGCCACGTAGCCATCAAAATTGCTGCGCCGGTCCGCGATGCCAATCGCGGTGGGCACTTCCAGGGCGCCGGGCATTTCAACTAACTCCCATGTGCCGCCCGCGGCTTCGATCTCCGCCTGCGCGCCCGCAACCAGATTATCGGCAATGTCCCTGTAATAAGGCGCAACCACGATCAGGATCTTGACCGGTTTGTCAAATTCAGGGCGGGGCAGGACATAGTGTTGTTCGGCTGTGGCCATGGTCTATTCCTTGGTGATCGGGCGCGTGCCCACGATGGTCAGGTTATAAGCTTCAAGCCCAAGGTATTTGGTTTGCGGGCTGTCCGTCAGCAAAATCAGATCGCTGAGCCCGAGTGTTGACATGATCTGCGCCCCCACCCCAGTTCGTTTGATGGTGCGAGGACCTTCGTCTTCATCTCCTTCAAGGCGCAGTTTTGGGTGCGGTTCCCGAAACAGAAGCACCGCACCTCTGCCTTCCTCTGCGATGATTTGCATCGCGCGGGGCAGTTCATCCGCCGGGCTGGGCCCCAACCCCAACACATCTTCAAGCGCGTTGAGCGCGTGGGTTCTTACCAGAACCGGTGCGCCCGTTGCCAGGTCGCCCTTGGACAGCATCACATGATCAGTCCCGGTGATCTCATCGGCGAAGACTCGCATCAGCCATTCGCCACCGTATGCCGATGTCACAGTCCGCTCACTGCGCAGGCGCAAAAGGTTGTCATGCTTGAGGCGGTAGGCGATCAGATCGCTGATCGTGCCAATTTTCAGACCATGGGCTTTGGCAAAATCCACCAAGTCGGGCAAGCGCGCCATCTCGCCATCCGGCTTCATTATTTCACAGATTACGCCAGACGGATGCAGCCCGGCCAAACGACTGATGTCCACTGCCGCCTCCGTATGTCCCGCCCGCACCAGAACACCCCCTTGCCGGGCGCGCAAAGGAAAGACATGGCCCGGTGTGGCGATATCCGCCTGCCCCTTGTCCTGATCGATGGCAACAGCAACGGTCAACGCGCGATCCGCGGCAGATATCCCGGTACTAACGCCCTCGCGCGCTTCGACAGACACCGTAAAAGCCGTTTCATGACGCGAAGAGTTATTCACCGCCATCATCGGCAAACCCAGTGTCTCAATACGCTCTGCCGTGAGCGGCATGCAGATCAGACCGCGCCCGTAAGTCGCCATGAAGTTGATCGCGTCAGCATCGGCAAACTGCGCCGGGATTACCAGATCACCCTCGTTTTCACGATCCTCATGATCCACCAGAATGAACATGCGTCCGTTGCGGGCGTCCTCAATGATCTCTGAAATTCCTGAGATGCTTGTGCTCAGGTCTATTTCTACCGGTCCCGGCGTTTCAAAACTCATCGCGCACATGCCTTTCATTCAGCTTGGCTGGCTCATACCTCAGCCAAACATCATTGACCAGATCTGCGGCATGCTCAATGCGCGGGCATTTCGGCAAGGCGCGCAACGTAACGCGCCAGAGTGTCGATCTCCAAATTGACCAGATCACCAACCGCAACGTCGCCCCATGTGGTGACGGTCTTGGTGTGGGGAATGAAGTTAATCCCGAAATCCGTGCCGGAGACATCGTTGACCGTCAAAGACGTACCGTTCAATGCAACAGATCCTTTGGGGGCAATGAAGCGCGCCAATGCCTCCGGTGCGCGCAGCGTCACTCGGGTGCTGTCGCCTTCGTCAAGCACGGATACAACTTCGGCAACACCATCGACGTGTCCGGAGACGATATGGCCCCCCAATTCATCCCCAACCCGCAAGGCACGTTCGAGATTGACGCGTTTGCCCTGTGACCAGTTGCTGCGCCCGATATTGGTTTTCTCCACGGTTTCTGCACTGACTTGAACTTCGTACCAATCCGCGCCCAGGTCCACGACGGTCAGGCACACCCCATCCGATGCGATGGAAGCGCCCATGTCGATGCCTTTGGTATCGTAAGAGGTTTTGATCCGGACGCGTAAATCGCCCTCCTGCACCAAAGAAGTAATCGTGCCGATGTCGGTGATAATGCCTGTGAACATGGTCAATCCTTCTTGCATCCTTGCCCATGAACTAGCCTCGCATGAAATTGCTGACAAGACCCAGTTGTCGGCCGGGATGAGAAAGGCTCAGAACACATCGTAGCAAATTTGAACACGCAGCAACCAGAAACTCATGGTTTGCGGGACAATGACTCTGCGCAATCATTATTGTGTATGGAGCTCGGCTTCACGCAATCTGGTCATTCAATCACGATAGCCGGAGTGATCAAACGCAAAACACGGGCACCAACCTGCGGATCACACCATTTTTTGCTTGCAAGCACGGAACTGGATCAGCCGCCCATCCGGTGCCAGATGTGAAGGACATCCTTGCCAATTGGTTTGCAGTCAACAAGTGAATAACGCGCAGCATTGCGCAGGTGACTGATGCCCAGAGCCCCGACGGACGGCAAGCCTTCAGCGCCTAGGGTCAACCCCGCCGTGTATCCTACCATTTGATCAACCAGGTCCGCCTCTATGAGGCTGGCGGCCAAAGCACTGCCGCCTTCACAAAAAATGCGCGTCACCCCGTGACCCGCAAGTTGCTTCAACACATCGGCCGGATCCAATTGGTTGCCGCTGAGCCCACAAGAAAGCAGATGCGCGCCCAGATCTTCCCACGTTCGGACCAGCGTCGGGTCCGCATCACTGCCATGGCACAGGATCACCGGCACGTCCTGCGCGGTCCTGGCCAGTACTCCCATCAGTGGCAGATCCAGACGGCGGCTGACCACAATACGCGTTGGTTGCCAATCCGTCCCAAGCCCGCGTACGGTCAGGCTCGGATCATCTTGTCGGGCAGTCCCGCCCCCGACCATCACCGCATCATGACGTGCGCGCAGCATATGGACGTGACGACGCGCAGCAGCGCCAGTGATCCACTGGCTTTCACCCGTTGCAGTGGCAATCCGGCCATCAAAGCTGCTCGCTAATTTTAGCGTGACCCACGGACGGTTGCGCTCAATTCGAGTGAAAAACCCCGCATTTGATGCGCGGGCTTCCGCTTCCAGCACACCTGTATGCACGGCTATCCCGGCAGCACGCAACATGTCGCAACCCCGCCCACTGACCCTCGGGTCACTGTCAAGCGTCGCCACATGAACCGCCGCAACCTCAGCATCAATTAAAGCCTGCGCACAAGGCGGCGTTTTGCCGTGATGCGCACAAGGTTCCAATGACACGAATACATCCGACCCACGGGCGGCCTCACCTGCCTGCAAAAGCGCTTGTGTTTCAGCGTGCGGACGCCCGCCCGGTTGCGTCCAGCCCCGACCCACAATGCGCCCCTGTTTGGTGATCACGCAACCCACAGACGGGTTCGGCCAAGTACGTCCCTGCCCGCGCCTGCCTAAGGATAACGCAAGCGCCATAAAACGTTGCGGGTCATTCACTCTTCTGGTGGAACGTCTGGGCGCAATTCACTGACAAATTTGTCAAAATCATCTGCCGCCTGAAAGTTCTTATAAACGCTGGCAAAACGCACATAAGCGACGGTATCAATCCGCGCCAAGGCCTCCATCACGATCTCGCCGATTTGTTTCGATCCGATATCGGTTTCACCCATGCTCTCGAGGCGGCGCACGATGCCGGAAATCATCTGGTCGATGCGTTCAGGATCAATCGGGCGTTTTTGCATGGAAATACGGATCGAGCGTTCAAGCTTGTCCCGGTCAAAGTCTTCGCGCTTACCGTTGGATTTGATCACGACCAGATCGCGCAATTGCACACGCTCATAGGTTGTGAACCGCCCGCCGCAGGCCGGACAAAAACGGCGGCGACGGATCGAAACATGATCCTCTGCCGGGCGGCTGTCTTTCACCTGGGTGTCAATGTTTCCGCAAAACGGGCAGCGCATGGGCCGTCCCCCTTCTTTTATCCGCCTCTTTTGTGGGATCATCGCCCCACTTGGGCATACTTATAGGGGAGCGGCTAGGTTTTGGGTAGGGGGGAAATGCGCGCCCAGATGTGGTAGATCAACCGTTGCCGAGAAAAGACACTGCGATGTGACGCTGATACGCCTCTGTGCGATGCTCAAACAGGAAAATGCCCTGCCATCTGCCAAGCGCCAACCGGCCGTCTCTCACTGGGATCGAGAGATGTGTGGGTAAAAGGGCCGCCTTGATATGGGCGGGCATGTCGTCCGGTCCCTCATAAGTATGGGTCAGGTAGGACATCGCCGGATGCGAGGATGGTGGCACCAGACGCGCAAAGAAGTTTGTCAGGTCAATCTGCACCTCAGGGTCTGCGTTTTCCTGAATGAGCAGGCTCGCCGAGGTATGGCGGATGAAGAGCGTGAGCAGACCCGAGCCTGTAAGGTGTGTGATCTGATCGGTAACTTCATAAAGCCCCGGCCCTTGTGTTGAAATGGTGATCTCATCGGGGAGGGCAGATGTCACCGAAACAACCTATCACCCTGTTCATCGATAACTTGCTTGGCCTTGCGGAAACAGGCCGCCTGCGCATCCTCAAAACCCTGCACGGTATCGGCGCGTATCAACTCGTGACTAAGCGTTTCGCCCTCAACGTCTTTTTCGATCGTTGCGCAGACGCGAAACGTACTGCCTTCCGAAATCGGCTTGGCGGTAATGCGGTAACCTTCATAGGTTTCGGTTACCGCTTTGGTTTCCGGCGCACTGCCCCCACCGCCGAAAAGTTTCTTGAGAAATGACATTGGCGTTCCCCTGTTCCTTTTGAATTAACCTAACGCGGCAGGTGACAACTTGAAAGCGGGATGCCGGTGCGTGCCATCATACCTAATTAATCAGTTCAATCTCGTCGTAGAAAACGCCCCAGCGGTTACCGGTGCCAGACAGGCGGATCGTATCGCCGGGGCTTGCCGAATTCCAGATTTCATCCGGCGGATACGGAACGCCACTTGTGAATTTAAAATTCCCTTCAAATTCAAGTACGTCGGGACCCTTACTTCTTTCATCAAGCGCTTTAACAGTGAAATCGTGCGTGATCGGGCCCCTCACAAAAATCGTGGTCGCCATAGGCACCCACATGACCAAAATGCAGACTGAAAGAAATCTCATCACCAAAACCGCACCCAGGAACATTGCCAAGGATTTGGCTGGCGTCTCCGAAATGCGCGGCGGGTCCCCCTTCCAACCTTTTCGTTTCCAACGGTCAGCGGTAAATGCATCGTACTGCTCTTTGAAAGAGTATTTCATTAGCACGTGAAGCAAAGCCAGCGACCACAAGCAGGGAACAGCGATCCACCAAACTTTCGCCACCCATTCATTACTGGCCGCGAACCGGATGATGGGGAAGAAGAAAATCGCGAACCAAGCAGCAGTGCCCACAAAAAAGACGCTGGCCTCGATCCACAGCGACCACCGCATCCAGACCGGGAACGTCTGGCCCTCGCTCACGCTTTAGCTACTGATCTAGGAAACTACGGAGTTTCCGGCTCCGCGAAGGATGCTTGAGCTTGCGCAGCGCCTTCGCTTCGATCTGGCGGATGCGTTCGCGGGTCACAGAAAATTGTTGGCCGACCTCTTCGAGCGTGTGGTCAGTGTTCATGCCGATCCCGAACCGCATGCGCAGCACGCGTTCTTCACGCGGCGTGAGCGACGCCAGCACCCGTGTCGTGGTTTCCTTGAGGTTTTCCTGAATGGCGCTGTCCAACGGCAGCACGGCGTTCTTGTCCTCGATGAAATCGCCCAGCTGGCTGTCTTCCTCGTCGCCGATGGGCGTTTCGAGCGAGATCGGCTCCTTGGCAATTTTCATCA
Source organism: Paracoccaceae bacterium (assembly GCA_033344815.1). Classification (NCBI taxonomy): domain Bacteria; kingdom Pseudomonadati; phylum Pseudomonadota; class Alphaproteobacteria; order Rhodobacterales; family Paracoccaceae; species Paracoccaceae bacterium. The sequence continues at coordinate 1,291,313 of JAWPMR010000001.1, forward strand.
CCTTTCGGACCTTCTCAAGCGGCATCTGCAGCTTTTCGGCTAATTCTTCTGGCGTCGGCTCGCGGCCAATCTCATGCAGCATCTGACGGCCCGTGCGCACCAGCTTGTTGATCGTCTCGATCATGTGCACAGGAATACGGATCGTGCGTGCCTGATCCGCAATGGAACGCGTGATCGCCTGCCGGATCCACCATGTGGCATAGGTCGAGAATTTATAGCCACGGCGGTATTCGAATTTGTCCACGGCCTTCATCAGACCGATGTTACCTTCCTGAATGAGATCAAGGAACTGCAAGCCGCGATTCGTGTATTTCTTGGCGATCGAAATTACCAGACGCAGGTTGGCTTCGACCATTTCTTTCTTGGCCTGACGGGCTTCTTTTTCGCCCTTCTGAACCTGCTGAACAATGCGACGGAATTCTGAAATATCCAAACCGACATATTGTCCGACCTGCGCCATATCCGTGCGCAACTCTTCCACTTTGTCAGAGGAGCGTTCGATGAACATCTGCCAGCCGCGACCCGCCTTTTCGGCCATCCGCTCCATCCAGTTGGGGTCAAGCTCATAGCCGCGGTATTCGTCGACAAATTCGCGACGGTTGATGCGCGCCTGATCTGCCAGCTTCACCATCGCAGAGTCGATCTGCATGATGCGGCGGTTGATGCCGTAGAGCTGGTCAATCAGCGCTTCGATCCGGTTGTTATGCAGATGAAGTTCATTCACCAGCAACACAATCTCTGTCCGCAATTTCTGGTAGAGCGCCTCATCCGCTTCTGTAAAGCTGCCGTCCTCGTTCAACGTGGCCGAAATCCGGCTGTCCTGCATTTCCGAGAGTTTGACGTAGTCATCAGCAATGATATCGAGCGCTTCGAGCACCTGAGGTTTGAGCGCGGCCTCCATCGCGGCAAGCGACATGTTGGCCTGTTCGTCTTCATCATCATCATCATCTTGCGCAATGGGGTTGCCATCGGCGTCCAACTCTGGGCTGGCCTCTTCTTCCTTTTTGACGGCGCTGCCGTCTGCCGCCACGATGGGCTCATCCACGGCTCCGTCTTCGTCCATCTGGTTGCCAAATGTGGCCTCCAGATCAATCACGTCGCGCAACAGGATGTCTTCGGACAAAAGTTCGTCGCGCCAGATCGTGATGGCCTGAAATGTCAGCGGACTCTCACACAGCCCGGCGATCATCGTATTGCGACCCGCCTCGATACGCTTGGCGATGGCAATTTCGCCTTCGCGGCTCAGCAACTCAACGGAACCCATCTCGCGCAGATACATGCGGACCGGATCATCGGTACGGTCGAGCTTCTCGGATGTACCGGAACCAAGCGTTACTTCGCGCGTGCCTTCAGTAGTTGCCAGTTCGGTGGAGCCCTTGGCTTCCTCTTCCTCGGCGTCTTCGTCTTCGATGATGTTGATGCCCATCTCCGACAGCATTGACATCACATCTTCGATTTGTTCGGAACTTACCTGATCGGGCGGCAAAACCGTGTTGAGCTGGTCATAAGTGATGTACCCTTTTTCACGCGCCTCGCCGATCATTTTCTTGACGGCGGCTTGACTCATGTCGAGAGAATGGCCTGCGTCCTGATCGTCCGGTTTTGCGTCGGTATTGCTATCTTTGGCGGCCATTGCTGCTCCTAACGGTCTCGTCGATTCGCTTGCACGAATCACTTACGGATGATCTAGCGGTTTTGGGTGATTCGGCCACCCACTTAACTGCTTTTTCTGAAGGTTTCCCGTTCAAATATGGTTAATCCTTAGATCGGCCCCGCTTTTTGAAGTCAATTGATTCGAAAAAACCGCGACTCTTTTTCAATTGATTCGCGTCAACGAGGGCACCATTGTCAGCAACTTCAAAATCACCGCCCCTGTTTTCCTCATTCCGCTGCGCCGAGTCTGCGGCGCGTTTCGCCTCCAACAAACGCCATGTCAGACCCTCATCAGCAACACTTGTCATATTGTCTTCAGCGGCTTCCTCAATCTCGACACGCAGGCCTCGCGCACTCTGCAGCTTTGCCAGATAGTCGGCGATGGTCATGGTGGCCATTTCCACGTTACCGCGTTGTCGGATGCATGGTTCAAGGGCGACATGGCGTTGCGCCAAGAGAATTTCAAGAGCGTCCGGCCCCATTGCATCCGAAATTTTGTCTCTGAGGGCGGCCGCATCCAGATCCATGTGTTGCAATAGCAACAACCGAATTTCGGAATGCACCGTATCGTCACAGCGCATTTGTTCAATGCCGGACTCGTAGGTTTCGATCAGTTCGGGACAGGTCGAAAGCGCCGCCAGAATAACCGCTTCGCGCAAGTGATCGGTGAAATCCGCCTCCTCTGCCGCAGCCAACACGGAAGACTTCGCCGTGGGTGAGGCCCCCGCCTTCGGGGGTGTCCACTTACCCGAATTGCCGCTTCGCTGCGGTTTCCTTGCCGTATTCTGTGGACGAAAAAGCTGCCACCGCAGGTCTTTGATTTCCTGCCCATAGTGGCTTCGGATCGATGCGTCCCTGATCGTCATGATTTTGTCACGCAACGCTTTGTCCAAAGCCGCCTTGCGTTCAGGGCTGTCAAAAACGCGTCCCTCGGTCTCGCGCTGCCACAACAACCGGACCATGGGCATCGCCTCATCCAGACGCTTTTGCAGCGCGGCGCGCCCTTGTTCGCGCAACAGATCATCCGGATCCTTGCCCGCAGGCATGATCGCAAACCGCAAGGATTGCCCGGCCTCGACCAAAGGCAAGGCCAGATCGATCAAACGCATCGCCGCGCGCAAACCTGCCGTATCCCCATCAAGCGCAATGATCGGTTCCGGAGCAATACGCCACAGCATCTGTAACTGGTTTTCTGTAATCGCCGTACCCAAGGGCGCCACGGCCGCCTCGAATCCAGAGGAGGCCAGCGCGATGACGTCCATATAACCTTCGGCCACGATCAAAGGTTGCCCCTTGCCGGCTGCCGTGCGCGCAGGTCCTTGATTGTAAAGGCTGCGGCCTTTGTCAAAAAGCTCCGTTTCAGGTGAGTTCAGATATTTCGCATTGTCATTTGGGTCCATCGCGCGACCGCCAAATGCAATTGCACGTCCGCGCGCATCCCGGATCGGGTACATAATGCGTCCGCGAAACGTATCATAGGGTTTGCCGCCTTTAGCTGAAGGTTTGGCAAGTCCCGCATCAAGGATCAACTGATCTTCGACGTTTTTACCTTTGAGATGATCCCAGAGCCCCTGCCACTGATCCGGCGCATACCCGATTTCCCAGCGTTCCAGGGTTGCACCGTCCAAGCCGCGACGTTCTAAATAACCGCGCGCCTCTGAAGCCGCGCCGGTGTTCAGTTGCAGCCTGAAAAACTGAACCGTCAGTTCCATGACCTCAACCAGTTGCGAGCGTTTGTCCGCCTTTTGCTGGGCCTGTGGGTCGCGTGCGGGCATTGGCATCCCAGCCTCGCGCGCTAAGATCTCAACCGCCTCCATAAACCCGACATTCTCGGTTTCACGCACAAAAGATATTGCGTCCCCTTTGGCATGGCAGCCAAAGCAGTAATAAAACCCTTTGCGGTCATCGACGTGGAAACTGGCTGATTTTTCCTGATGAAAAGGGCACGGCGCCCACATGTCGCCTTTTCCCTGATTGGATTTACGCTGGTCCCACATGACCTTGCGTCCAACCACCTGGGTCAGGCTCATTCTGGTGCGCAATTCGTCGAGAAATCCGGGTGGTAGGCTCATCCGTTATATATCGTAGTTGCCCGTTTCAGAGTCCATAGGGCAGCGCATTTTTCAAAGCCTCGCAGCGCCCAGAGGCCTTGTTTGTATCACCGGTAATTACGCTTATTGCTCAAGCGCCATGCATTGTTCGCGCCACCACCCTGCAAGGTCTTCGTTGCGCAGATCGCGGCGTTTCTTTTCATAAATGGACGGCGCAACGATCGGAATGATGTTGTTGTATTTTTCCGGCCAAGTCGCGTTTTTGGCCAATTCTTCGCGCAGCTTGCGTTCTGAAACACGATCAAGGCGCGCCTGTTTGATCGCCCCCACGACATCCGCCTGATAGCCACAGCTGATCTCTTTTTCGCTTTGGGCGAAGGTCGGTTGAGCCAATAGCGTAATCGCGCAGGCCAAAGAATATCGCAACATTTGGTGTCTCCGTATTACTTTAGTTGCGCCCACTCTAACCGCGTGCAGCGACCCCTTCCATAGCCTCTTTGAGTTCATGTACCAAAGTCGACGCCATTGAGCGAAAAACGAGGATCAGAAAAACATCTGCACCCGTGCGCGTAATAGAGCCGTTCATGTGCCCAATCTGCGACCGCGCCGTGTGTCCAGGTTTGAACTTTGATGCGCGCAAATCCACAGGCACAAGGCGCGCCAACACGTCCTCAGCCCCTTCGCCGGACAGCGTGACACAGGCCCATGCGTCTGATTGGTCAACAACCGCGGCGATGTTTGCAAGTCCTGCATCCGGAGCCGGACCCGCCAGCAAAATTGCGCCACGGCCAAACCAGATTGCGCGCGCGCCCTCTTTGTCCGAACTGCGATTGGGGCGTGGGAGGCCAACCCCATGTGCGGTTTTCAAAGCCTTCGCGACTGCGTTTTCTTGTCCCGAGAACGGCGCAATTGACGTCAGTTGACCCAGATCCAGCTCGGCTAGGGTCAAATCCGCCACGCTCATCGGCAACAGGCCCGCACAGGGGCCTTTGGCAACAAGTTCAACCACGTGTCTTACCTCCTTCCGGATCAAAAAACACCGGTGAACAAACCTCTACTTCGGTTTCGACACCTCTCATGTGATCGACGATACGCATAACCTCCCCGATCCGTTCGGGCCCGCGCTGCACAAACCCCAGTGCAATGAAATGGCCAAGCGTCGGCGAATATGCAACAGATGTGACATAGCCTTGATCATTCACGCGGATCGCCATTTCAGATCGCTTGAAAATGCTCGCTCCAGCGGTAAGTTCCCCGCCCCTGTTGACTGGCTTCAACCCCACCAATTGGGCGCGCTCAGGATCAATCAGGCCTTCGCGCGCGGCCATCCGCTGGCCGATACAATCTTTCTTTGGGCTGACCATCCGCGCAAATCCGATATCAAATGCCGTGGTACGGCCATGGATTTCGGCATGCGTGATGTGGCCCTTTTCAATGCGCAAAACATTGAGCGCTTCCATCCCATAGGCCCCGCCGCCCAAACTTTCAGCGCGCTCGACCAGCACATTGAACAGGCTTTCGCCAAAACGCGCTGGAACCGCGACCTCGTAGGCATGCTCACCTGAAAAGGAAATGCGGAACAATCGCCCACGGACACCCGCAACCTCGACAGCGCCGCAAGCCATAAACGGCCATGTCTCATTATCAATCGGTGCGGACAGCAGGCCATTCAACAACTCACGCGACCGGGGTCCTGCCACGGCGAACTGCGCCCACTGCTCTGTCACAGAAGCAAAGTTCAAATCCAACTCTGGCTTCAACGCTTGATGAACGAACTCCAGATGACGCATCACAGGACCTGCTGCCGCCGTGGTGGTGGTCATCACATAGTGGTGCTCCCCAAGGCGCGCAGTCGTGCCATCATCCATCACATGCCCGTCTTCGCGCAGCATCAATCCATATCGGACGCGCCCGGGTTTCAGCGTTGAGAACGTGTTGCTGTAAACGAAATCCAGAAATGTCGCCGCATCCGGTCCCTGAATGTCGATCTTGCCCAATGTGGACACATCACAGACGCCTACCGCGTTGCGCACGTGGCCGACTTCACGGTCACAGGAATGCCGCCATGTAGTTTCTCCCGCGCGCGGAAAATAGCTCGGGCGATACCACAGCCCGGCTTCGATCATTGGTGCGCCACGCGCGACGCTGGCCTGATGCGAGGTCGTGTAGCGTTGCGGCGCGAACCCCGCGCCTTGACCACCGGCGCCCATCGCCGCAATTGAAATCGGCACATAGGGCGGGCGAAACGTCGTTGTGCCGGTGTCTGGGATCCCGCGCCTGGTCGCGTCCGCCAAAACCGCAAGAGCGGCAACGTTGGAATTCTTGCCTTGATCTGTTGCCATACCCTGCGTGGTATAGCGCTTCATGTGCTCGACAGATCGGAGGTTTTCCTGCGCGGCTTGCGCGATGTCCTTCACGGTCACATCGTTCTGAAAGTCGAGCCAGGCCCGACCAGTGCCTGGTACCGCCCAAAGCGGTGATACATTATACGCGTTGTCTTCTGCATCAGGCACGTCAGCCCGTGCAACTTTGAGTCCAAGTTCTTTTAGGATGCTATTGGCGGCTTCAACACCCGCTTTCAGGCAAGCGGACGTACTGAATTCCCCATTGCAGGCACCCGCTGCCAGCAGCCCCGGTATTGCACCTCGCGTTGGCACGAAACTCGCAATATTTTCATACCATTGCGGACGCCCATTCATGTGACAGGTCAAGTGGATTGTGGGGTTCCAGCCCCCCGATATCGCAAGACAATCCGCATCAATATGATGCTCGCCGTTTGCTCCTTTCACCGTGACCGACGTCAACCCCTTACGTCCCGAACTCCCGCTCGCAACGCAGCCTTTGTGGATCGGGAACTCCCCTCCAGCGATCGGCGCCTCGGCGCGACTATCAATCAATGCAGCAACCTCGACACCGGCCGCGACAAGGTCAGCGGCGGTGCGATGAGCATCATCGTTATTGCCGAAAACCGCGACCCGCTTCCCGGGGCTGACCCCCCAGCGGTTGAGATAGCTGCGCACAGCACCGGCAGTCATGATGCCCGGTCGATCATTGTTTTCAAACGCGACGGGGCGTTCCAAGGCGCCCGCCGCAAGGATCGTATGTTTCGCAGCAATGCGCCAGAAACACTCCAGCGCCGCCCCCTCTTCCCGGACACGGCGATGGGCATTGATGCGCTCCAATGCGCCATAGGTACCTTGATCATAGGCACCGGTCACCGTGGTTCGCGTCATCAGGCGGACATTGTCCATACCTTGCAATTCAGCAACAGCGGAGGTCGCCCAGTCGCTCCCCGACGCCCCATCAATCGTGTAGGTTTCGCTGTTTAGACGCCCACCCATGAGACTGTCTTCATCCACGAGCAGAACATCAGCACCTGCCCGCCCGGCGACCAAAGCAGCCATCAGACCCGTTGGCCCGGCCCCGATGATCAGGACATCGCAGAACGCATAGGCACGCTCATACTTGTCGGGATTGTGCTCTCCGCTCAAACCACCCAGCCCCGCAGCGCGGCGAATGATAGGTTCATAGAGCTTTTCCCAAAAAGCGCGCGGCCACATGAAGGTTTTGTAATAGAAACCCGCCCCCAAAAACGGCCAGACATAGTCATTAATGCCCATCACATCGTGGCTCAAGGACGGCCATGCGTTCTGGGATCGAACGTTTAAACCATTGTAAATCTCTTGCACTGTGGCGCGGACATTGGGCTCCTGTGCGGCTCCACGACCCACCATCACAAGGGCATTGGGCTCTTCGCTCCCAGCGGTCAAAACGCCACGCGGTCTATGATACTTGAACGACCGCCCCATCAGGCGCTGCCCTTTGGCCAGAAGCGCCGAAGCCACCGTATCGCCTTTGAATCCGGTGACGCCGATGTCATCGAATTGAAAGCGCACTGGTTTGGACCGATCAATCAGACCCTTTCCGTCAATCCTCATGGTTTTGCCCTTACTTCATCTTCGGCAAGCGACGTGGAAAACACCTCATGGGTCACTGTGTTGCGGGTTACGACGATCCACGCACCGCATCCTCCCTCGTGCTGCCACAGATCACGGGTTTGTCCCGCGGGGTTGTCACGCAAGTGCACGTAGTTGTCCCAAGCTTCATCGCTCGCGTCCGGAGCCGGCCGCTGCAAAGCGATGGCATCGCCTTGATAGTAAAACTCCCGGCGATCCCGCTCGCCACAGATCGGGCAGCTTAGCCTCATGGCGCTATCCCCTTATTTATATGGAAAATTTTAGTTTTTCGGACCGATATCATAGCTTTTTCGATCAGTGCAGATTGTGTTGAGAGCCGGTGCCCTCTTCATCAATCAACCCACGCCCCGTTCGGAAACGGTTCAAACCGAACCCCCCAGCCGTTTCATGGCTTTGCCCCGTTGCCACAAGATGCGCCAACGCATAGCCCGACGCTGGCACCGCCTTGAATCCGCCGTAACACCAGCCGCAATTGAGGAACAAGCCCTGGGTATCGGTGGCGTCGATGATAGGTGAACCATCCGGCGTCATATCCATGATGCCCCCCCAACTGCGCAGGACCTTGGCTTTACCGATCATCGGCATCAGCGTCATGCCCGCTTCCATCACGTGTTCTGCCATCGGAAGGTTGCCACGCTGTGCGTAGGAGGCGTAAAAATCCAGATCGCCCCCGAAAACCAAACCGCCCTTGTCGGATTGGCTGATATAGAAATGGCCCATGCCAAAACTGACCACATGATCAATGCACGGCTTCAAACCCTCAGTGACAAAGGCCTGCAATACGTGACTTTCGATGGGCAAACGCATGCCGGCCATGGCGGCCACCTGCCCGGAGCGCCCCGCGGCGACAATGGCGACCTTTTTGGCCCTGATGGCACCGCGACTGGTCTGCACGCCTTTGACCGCGCCATTTTCAATGTCGATGCCGGTGACTTCGCAGTTCTGTAGCAAGTCCACTCCGCGTTGATCGGCTCCGCGCGCATACCCCCAGGCCACCGCGTCATGGCGCGCCGTGCCCCCGCGCGGATGCATCAATCCGCCATAGATCGGAAAACGCGTGTTTTCGAAATCAAGATAAGGCAGGTATTTGCGCACGCCATCCGGATCCAGCAAAACCGCATCGTCACCCTGATTGGCCATTGCATTGCCACGTCGCACAAAGGCATCGCGTTGACCATCAGAGTGGAACAGATTGATCAGCCCGCGCTGTGAATGCATCACGTTGTAGTTGAGATCCGCCTCCAGCCCTTCCCAAAGCCTGAGTGAATGGCTGTAAAACTCGGAATTTCCGGGCAAAAAGTAATTGGCACGTACAATCGTTGTATTGCGTCCGATATTGCCGCTGCCGAGGTATCCCTTTTCCAGCACGGCGATATTGGTCAAGCCGTGGTTCTTGGCCAGATAATAAGCGGTAGACAAGCCATGCCCTCCGCCGCCGATGATCAGCGCGTCATATTCGGCTTTTGGCTCAGGATTGCGCCAATGGGGCGCCCAGCCTTTGTTGCCTGTGAGACCTTCCCTGAGAACACGTAAACCAGAAAATTTCACATCTTAAGCTCCATCCGTTTCAGCAGAGCCTAACAACAGAGTGGCGCGGGTTCCATGGCCGTTAACGACGGATATTGTCGCAGAAAGAATCTCAAATGGTGATGGGAGTTTTACTCGCTGTAAGCTGCTTCGCGCTCTGCTGGTGTTGCCACATGTGGTTGCGCGATTGGCGTGCCATCAGGCATAAAAAACGGGCTTTGACGCGCAGTTCCAGACATATAGGCCGACAGCGACCGCTTGATCAGAGACCCCATCATCCGCGCAAGCCCTTTGTCTTTGCGCGGGCCGCCGTCCTCGCGCAGCGCCATTTTGGTAAACCCAAGTGTAACGACCGGCCCAAAGGGATCCGTTTTTGCAAAAAGCGGCCGCCACATCCCTGCCAAAGGCATCTTGGGTGTTCCCACCGTGTTGGCCAGTGGCGTTTTGCAACACGCCGCATACCAGCGGTGCAAGCCTTTGGACGACATCCGCATACAGGCAATGTTCTGCGCACCCTCGGTGACTTCTATCTTGGCTGGAAGCACTTGAACCAAAGGGCTGCCGCCCCCTGGCTCAAGCGCGTCGGTTTGCCCCATGTGCCGGGCGAACGCGCGGCAGTCTTTGCAATAGCAGATCAGATGACATCCGGTCGCAGGCGATACGTCATGAAGAACCCCTTTGAGGGCGCCACAATTGCAAGCAAAATCCACGGATGTCGTCATGCCATTTACCGCCCCACTCATGTTGAAAACCGCGCAACATCACTACCTGTTGCGCGGTTTGTCCAAGTATCAGTAGTCCGGCAGAAGCTGCGTCACAACCCCTTCGCGCGGTAGCTCGCCGCTACCTTGTCGATGGCCACCAGATAGGCGGCGGTGCGCAGATCACCCACGTCGTCACGCGAATGCCAGACTTCGGCCATGGATTGATAGGCAATGCGCATCGTGTCATCGAGGCCGGAGCGCACCAGCTCCAACTCGCCGGCGCCACGCAGGTATTGCTCTTTGAACCCCGGGCTCAGCGACCAGCCAAGTTCCTTGTCCTTACTCAGTCGCTCCAACTCATCCAGCAGCAACTGGTGGCGCGATTCTTCCTGCCGCCGTCCCATGCGACCAAATCGAATGTGGCTGAGGTTTTTGACCCACTCGAAATAACTGACCGTCACACCGCCCGCGTTTGCATACATGTCCGGGATCATCACAACGCCTTTTTCACGCAGGATCTGATCCGCACCCGCCGTCACAGGTCCGTTCGCAGCCTCGATGATCAAGGGGGCCTTAATACGGTCCGCGTTCTGCAGGTTGATGACACCCTCCAGCGCCGCCGGGATCAGAATATCGCAATCCTCTTCCAGGACCTTGGCACCCTCTTTGATCATATGCATGTCGGAATATCCGGCAATGCCTCCGTGTTTGGCGATCCATTCGCGCACACGATCAACATCCAGACCATCCGGGTTGAACAGCGCACCGTCGCGTTCGATGATGCCGGTAATCAGGCATCCGTCTTCTTCGCCCAGGAACTTTGCCGCGTGATAACCCACATTGCCCAGTCCCTGCACGATGACCCGTTTGCCCTCCAAATCTCCGCTCATCCCGGCTTTCTTGACGCCAACATCATCCCGGAAAAATGCACGCAATGCATATTGCACCCCACGACCGGTGGCTTCCACGCGGCCGGCAATTCCGCCGGCATTTGGCGGCTTGCCGGTTACACAGGCATTGCCATTGATGTCCGTCGTGTGCATGCGTTTGTACTGATCCGCGATCCATGCCATCTCTCGCTCGCCCGTTCCCATGTCCGGGGCAGGCACGTTTTGGCTTGGGTTGATCAGGTCCCGCTTGATCAACTCATAGGCAAACCGCCGGGTAATCTGTTCCATTTCATGATCATCAAATTCACGCGGATCCACGCAGAGCCCGCCTTTGGAACCCCCGAAAGGTGCTTCTACGAGCGCGCATTTATAGGTCATCAAGGCGGCAAGCGCCTCAACTTCATCCTGATTGACACCCAGCGAAAACCGTATGCCACCTTTCACCGGTTCCATGTGCTCGGAGTGCACTGAACGATACCCGGTAAAGGTTTGGATTTTACCCCGGAGGCGGACGCCGAACCGCACGGTATATGTGGCATTGCAGACGCGTATCTTTTCCTCCAGCCCTGGCGAAAGATCCATCAGGCTCACCGCCCGGTTGAACATCTGGTCGACGCTTTCTCTGAAGCTTGGTTCGCTGCTGTGCTGGTTCAATGTCTATCTCCTGTTGGAAAATCAGTGTTCTACTTTTGACAACAATTCCACCCTAGGTCGGTGAAACGTGCATTGCCAGTTTTTTGGGCGCTTTGTGAAAAAGAGATGAACTCCACTAAATCAAACCTGCATTTGGAAACAAAACAATCAGCGCGCTCCCTGCGCATCGTCGATAAAAACCCTTAAAAAACAGTGATAAAAACCTAAAACTTTAACGCCTTACACGCCTATGGCGCGTTTATGCCCGTTTTTTGCCACAAAATACTGCGATGTCCAAAAGTTGCTTCAGAGCGTCGAGAGACGTCCCATCGCAACGAATTGGACTTAGAATGACACAGCTTTCCGGGGAGAATCCCAGATCAGAGTCGGTCGTGCGCACCCATCTCAATCGGTTTTCCCGTGAAGAAGATGGGGTGTTAACAATTTTTACCATCTTCATGATGTTCATGTTGTTGATGGTCTGTGGCATCGCGGTGGATCTCATGCGCAACGAAATGGAACGGGTGAAAGTCCAGAACACGTTGGACCGCGCCATTCTGGCCGCTGCCGATTTACAGCAGACCCTGGATCCGGACGTCGTTGTCACGGATTACTTTGAAAAAGCCGGAATCGAAGAATATCTTGGTGATATAACGGTGACCCCCGGAAACAACCTGCCGACCAACTATTTCCGTACTGTGACGGCTTCGGCACGCGCGCGCACAGCTTCGCCCTACATGGCGATGACCGGTGTAGACGATTTACCACTCTATGTGTCTGGCATGGCCGAAGAAGTTGTGAGCAATCTGGAGATCTCGCTGGTTTTGGACGTGTCCGGTTCGATGAATACCAACAGCCGTCTGGTGAATTTGAAAGTGGCGGCCAAGGACTTCGTGGATCAGATCGTGAACAACAGTCTGGACGGACGAATGGCGATCTCGATTATTCCTTATGCCACACAGGTGTCCATTCCGGACAACGTCGCTAACGTCTTTGAACTTGAAGGAACAAATGCCCATTCCAACTGCATTAACTTCGCGGCAAGTGATTTTTCGACAGCCGGAATGCGGGTGCCTTCATCCGAGGCCGGTGCGCCGGCTGTGCTTGCCTACGAGCGCACCATGCATTTTGACCCCTGGACCTACAGAAGCGCGCTGAGCCAAGGCGATGGTCGGTATTCCGAACCACACCAATTGGTCAGTAGTCCGGTCTGCGAAGCAGATTCGAAACGCGAAATCATGGTGCTGCAAAAAGATCGCGACGTCCTGAAGAATTACATTCAGGCGCTGACCGCGCGCGGAAACACGTCGATTGACGTTGGTATGAAGTGGGGTACAGCACTGCTCGATCCCAGCCTGCAGCCTTTGGTGGACGACCTGATCGCGGACGGCACTGTATCCGTTAAATTTGATGCCCGCCCGGCGCCACATAATTCGGATGAGTACCTGAAGGTGATCGTTCTGATGACAGATGGTGAAAACACCAGCCAGTATTTCATCGAAGACGGCTATCGTGCCGGTCAAACCGACATTTGGTGGAATGCGCAGGAGGAAACATATTCTTCCTATGATGAAGACAACGAGCGGTTTTACTACTCGCGACATTTCGATACGAACGGCGACGGCGACGTGCGCAACGGTGATCGCTGGGGACGTGCGCCTTACGGCTGTGATAACCCCTCCAATTCCAGAGACGAGGAGGATTGGGATTGCAGTCCTGACGCCTCTGAGGGCGGAGCTTACAACATCAGTTTTCCGAGCCTCTGGGCCCATACGCCCATCAAGGAAAACTACTACCAAAACTATAGCGCGTGGCAGTCCGGCGCTGCCAACCGCTGGTATTACAACGTTTTTGACAGTGTCGGTTCCGGCACCAAAAACAACCGGACGGATGACATCTGTGCACGGGCCAAAGAGTCAGGGATTGTTGTTTTCGCCATCGGCTTTGAGGCACCTGAAAACGGTCAGACCGTCCTGAAGAACTGCGCCAGTTCAGCAAGCCACTACTTTGATGTGGACGGATTGGAAATCGCAGATGCTTTCACCGCCATCGCCCATGAAATCACGCAGTTGAGGTTGACGCAATGAAAGCGCGGACCGCGAAATACTTTCGCCATTTCAGCGAGGATGAGGATGGTCAGATCGCAATCGAATTCGTGATCTTCGTACCCCTGATTTTCTCCATCTTCCTATCCTCTGTCGAGCTCGGCATCTATTCGATGCGTCAGATGTGGATGGAGCGCGGGTTGGAAATTGCAGTCCGCAGCGTCCGATTGAGCACCGGCAGCGCGCCCCAGCATGATCAGTTGAAACAGATGGTGTGTGATCAGGCCCCGTTTTTGCCCGATTGCACGAACCGGTTAAAACTGGAGATGACCCCGATAACCCCCACTGCATTTGCCGGGCTGCCGGCGACGGCAGATTGCGTGGACACCAGCCAACAGGTCAATCCGCCACGAACCTTTGTGCAAGGTGGCAACCATGATCTGATGCTGATCCGCGCCTGCCTTGTGTTTGACCCGGTTATTCCGACGACCGGCCTCGGTTTCGAGTTTGATCAGCAAGCAGGCCTGCCGCGCATGGTTGCAATGTCAGCCTTTGTACAGGAGCCGAACCAATGACCCACGCCCTGAACAGATTGCACCGATGGGCCAAAGCGTTCGCACGGCGCGAAGATGGCAATGTCACTCTTGAGTTTGTCATCATCTGCCCTTTGATGTTCTGGACTCACATGGCGATGTACACATATTTTGACGCTTTCAAAGAACAGACGATCAATCAGAAAGCCGCCTTTACTGTCGCTGATCTGATCTCGCGTCAGGCGGTCGTGAATTCTGACTTCATCGACGGGTCGCATTCCGTTTTCAACACATTGGTGCGTTCCAATACCGATACCGCCATTCGCGTCACCAGCGTGACATATGACGCGGAGGAGGATGAATATTCGGTGCTCTGGTCACAGGAACGTGGCGCGGATACCGCATTGACCAGTGACATGGTAAAGGACTGGCATGCGTATTTGCCGGTCATGTATGATACTGCCACCGTGATTGTGGTTGAAACATGGTCCGGTTTCAGCCCGGTGTTCAAGATCGGCATGCGCGATCGGACGTTACACAACTTTACCTTTACACGGCCGCGCTATTCGCCAGCCGTTGGATGGGAACCGGCCGGAGGCGCATAGACGCTACGCGCTAAATCAATCCGTCGCGTTCCGCCAGCATTACCGCGATGATCTCGGACATATATTTGGTCTGGCGTCCCGGCGTCATTCCCCCGACGCCAACCCGACGTCCAACCCGCCACCACAATCCGGGTCGCCATTTGCGAGCATCAGGCGCTTTGAGCCGGAGCAGGAAGCCGTTTGAGGGCTTGAACGCAAAGGTGCCGCGATCAATCCCGACAATATTTTCCACCTTCGCAATGACAATACCGCCACTGTCACGCAACTCGGTTTTGGTCAATTCAAGCCGATGCGCAGTAGAGCGACGCATCGCGTCCGCCATCATCAGCGAGATCACCCCCAAAGCCACCAGAAACATCTGCCAGCCAAAGGACGGTGGAGAAACGAACGCAACATAGATCACCAGCACACCCAGGAAAGCAAGCATCCCGATGCCCAGAAAACGTCGCCCGGCGGAGGCGGCAACTGTCGCGAGGACTTCGGTCTCGTCTGTATCTTGCATCTGGTTGAGGCTCTTTGCTTGCTGTTTCAGCCTCCTACCTTGCTCCTCCCCTTGCTCACAAGCGAAAACGGGACATTTGCATGGCCGCGACGCAGCAATCCCGGCATTAGTCGCGTCAAACTGCCCGGTCGGTAGGTTGGTTCACCCGCAACGTGCAAGCGCACGCTGTCATCCAGATCCCATGGATGTTCGGGGCCTGCGCGCCATTTCAACAACCACGGGAAAAGCTTATAAACCCACCTGGTTTCAGCCTGATCTATGGTCGCTTTTTCAGCATGCTTTGGTGCTGGCTCGGCATCCATATCGGAAGCCATCAGCAGACCACCACTGACAGCCCCGTCTCGTATCCATGACAGAGTGGCCTCACTATAGGCGCTTCTTCCACGAGACCCTCCAACACTCCCGTGATCACCCACAAACCACTTTTGCTGATATGGTCGGTTGGGGCCATTGTCTGCGCCATTCAACCCCGGAACGCCACCCTGCGACGTCAAATTATCCCATTGGCTCGGTTTGAAAAAGACCCGCCGCTCATCCAGCGCACTGGCGTGACGCGCCGCTTCGACCAGATGGGTCAGCCGCGTGTCATGAAATTCATAACGCTTGTTCCACCAACGGGCGACACCCCCGAAAAAGCTTTCCGGAATGCCAAGCGCGCCCACGGTATCCCACACACCCAGATAAGAAATGCGCACGAGGGCGCTGTCGTCTTGCCGCGCCATGATATCCGCCTGGCTGGTTGCGAATTGAGGCGACAGCCTGCGACGCTGGGCGTGAATAAGCGATGCATCTGGTGCGTTTTCGGGACCGCGCAAGCGATATAATTTAAATGCGCGCGCCACGTTTGCATGTGTGGGAAATTGCAAGATGCCACATTTACGGATCATCCCGACCAAAGAACGTGCTGTATAAGCCCCGCGCGAAAACCCGAAGATCATGATCTTGTCACCGGGTCTGTAAACCTTGCACAAGTCCCCGTAGGCAGTCTTGATGTTACGGTTCAAACCCCACCCAAACAGGCCGCCGCCAATCCTGCTGATCCAACGACCAAAACGGCTGGTCATGCCGGTGCCAGTACCCACCCCATCGAAATAAAGCACCTTTTGCGCGTCACTGCGCTGGCAGGCAGATGAAAGCCGCAAGACATGCGTTCTCGATCCATCATGCGCAGAACTCCATGTGCCGTCGCAGAAAATTGCGATATGTGCCATTTGCCATTCCCCTTTTGCGACCTAAGAATGGCAGGGCAATGATCTTATGCGCTTAAGGCACCGCGCGGTGCGCTAACTGTTTTGCGGCATATCCCGCCTGAAGAGAGAAATACATGACACCAAAAACTGTTGCGTTTGCCGCTGTGGCATTGGCACTGGGCTTTGCAGCCTCGCCTTTACTCGTTGCTGATTTCAATGGCTTTGATCCGGACCAGTTTCCGGTCCCGCAAATCGACCCCCCGGTGCAGCCCGCTGGCTATGCCTTTGCCATTTGGGGGATCATCTATGTGTGGCTGATTATCGGTTTGGGATTTGGCGCTTTGCGGCGCGCAGATGATACGGATTGGCATGCGATGCGTTTGCCTTTGTGTCTGTCGTTGGCAATCGGAAGCATCTGGTTAGCCGTGGCCGTGCGCAGCCCGATCTGGGCGTCTGTTCTGATCTGGGCCATGCTGTTGAGCGCGCTGGTCGCGCTCTATCGATCGCCAAGGCAAGACATCTGGTGGGCGGCATTGCCGGTGGGGCTCTATGCCGGATGGTTGAGTGCTGCAAGCTGCGTGTCACTGGGCCTCATTACGGCCGGTTATGGCTGGCTGGACTCCGCAACAGCCGCGCTGGTTTTCGTGTTCTTTGCTCTCGTGTTCGCATCATCCGTGCAATCCACATTGCGACGTGCGCCGACCTATGGGATTGCGGTGATATGGGCGCTGGTGGGCATTGTCATTCATAATTTGAACGGTGATCAAACCGTCGCCGCCCTCGCGGGCGGTGGTGCTATTGCGCTCTTGGTACCCACCTGGAAAGCGGCGCGCGCTTAGCGGTCAGTCCCGACGCCGCCCATCTGTATGTTTGCGCAGCTTTGAGGGTGGTGCTTTCTTGCGACCCTTATAGGGATTGGCATCGTTCTGCCCGCGCATCCACAACCGGATCGGCGTGCCCGGCATATCGAAATCGACGCGCAATCCGTTGACCAGATAGCGACTGTAGCTTTCCGGCACCTTTTCCGGGTGTGAGCACATCACCACGAATCCCGGCGGCCGGGTTTTGGCTTGCGTCATATAGCGCAGCTTGATCCGCTTGCCTTGCGGTGCGGGCGGCGGATGCGCCTCGACCATTCCCGCAAGCCACCGGTTCAGTTGGGCCGTGGTAACCCGGCGGTTCCAGACCTCATAGGCACGCATGATGGCTTCTTGCAAACGATCTAGCCCCCGCCCGGTCTTGGCCGACACAGTGATCAGAGGCGCGCCCCGCAACTGCGGCAACAGACGCTCAAAACTCTCCTTCAGCTCCTTGAGTTTGCCCTGACGGTCCGCTTCAATGTCCCATTTGTTTACGGCAATGATAACGGCCCGGCCCTCGCGTTCCGCCAAATCCGCAATGCGCAGATCCTGTTGTTCAAAAGGAATCTCCGCATCCAACAAAACGACGACGACTTCGGCGAACTTCACCGCGCGCAAGCCATCCCCAACCGATAGCTTTTCCAGCTTTTCCTGAACCTTCGCCTTTTTGCGCATGCCCGCGGTGTCAAAAATGCGCATCGGGACCGGCTCGCCCTTTGGCCCCGCCCAGTCCGTGCGCAGAGAAATCGCATCCCGCGTGATCCCGGCCTCGGGGCCCGTCAGCAAGCGGTCCTCGCCCAAAATCTGATTGATCAGCGTTGATTTACCGGCATTCGGGCGCCCGACCACAGCCACCTGCAGGGGCTTTTTATCGGTGGGCATTGGAATGGCGGCTTCCATGTCACCATCTTCTTCATCCAGTGTCACATCCGTTTCGGGGGCATCCTCAGCGGCGCGTTCCGCGTATTGATCCGCCAGCGGCATGAGGTGCGTGTAAAGATCGTTCAAGCCTTCTCCGTGCTCCGCAGACAAGCGGATCGGCTCTCCCAGACCCAGCGAATAGGCCTCAATCACCCCTGCATCAGCGGCAGATCCTTCGCCTTTGTTGGCGGCCAGAATCACATGGGCGGAACGTTTGCGCAGGATATCGGCAAACACCAGATCCGATGGGGTAATCCCGACCCGTGCATCCACCATGAAAAGACAGATATCGGCCATATCAACAGCGCGTTCTGTCAGACGGCGCATGCGGCCCTGAAGGCTGTCATCGGTCACCTCTTCGAGGCCGGCGGTGTCAATCACTGTAAAACGCAGGTCAGCCAAACGCGCGGCACCCTCGCGCAAATCCCGCGTAACGCCCGGTTGATCATCCACCAGCGCCAGGCGCTTGCCCACCAGACGGTTGAACAGCGTGGATTTCCCCACATTTGGGCGCCCTACAATGGCGAGCGTGAAAGACATGACCGAGGCTCCGACATCCGGATTAAAAACGCGCTGTACCCTACATGGCGGTCAACGGAAAGCGTGCAATTGCCCTTTTGTGGAGACAACGTAGAGAACACCGCCAGCCACCACAGGAGCGCTTGTCGCGCCATCTGGGATCTCGATTGACCCCAAAAGTGCGCCCGAAGCCGGATCAAAACTGCGCAGCAAGCCATCATTTGAAGCAATATAAATCCGACCGCCTGCGAGAATTGGTCCGTGATGCGCCACAACCTCGGAACGGCGTTTGGGTTTTTCCTTCACAAAGTTTGGCAGCTGCGTACCCCAGATTCGCACCCCGTCAGAAGCTTTTATGCGTAAAAGCTCTCCCAATTCGGAGATGACAAATATGCTGTCGCCCACTGGAAGGACGCGGCCAACAGCCCCCTCCCGCGAGGTCCACACGCGTGCGCCCGACGCAAAATCAAGTGCAACGATGCGTCCCGCCTGGTTTCCAATATAGACCCGATTGCCCGACACAACAGGAGAACCTGTTACATCCCCGACCGCGCCCAGCGCGCGTGCCGAACGTTTGCCCAGGGCCGATGCATCCCAGCGGCGCAACCCACCCCGGCGAAAAACGGCCTGAACCTCACCCGATCCAAACGCAAAAATCGCCAGATCATCCGACACAACAGGCGCTGGCGCCCCCAAAACATTGTTGAAATCCTCAGAGGCCGTAAGTTGCCATTCGATTCGGCCATCTTCGGCCCGCAGCGCCCATCCGGTATCGTCGCCGGAGGTCGTGTAAACCAGATCGCCAAAGACCGTGGGGCTTCCTGAACCGGTACCTTCGAGACGTTGACGCCATTTTTCGCCTCCGGTGGAGGCATCCAGCGCGACCAGAGACCCATACCCAAGCGATACAAACAAGGTTCCATCCTTGAACGCCAGCCCGCCCCCGGTGGCGGTCCCCGAATCGTCACGCAAAGGTTTGGTGTCTTGCTGCCATATGGTTTGACCTGACGTGGATGTCGCAGTTACCAGGGCGTCCGCATCCAAAGTATAGACAACGCCGCCCGCGACAACAGGGTCCGCGGTGATCCGTTGTCGACGGCTGTCGCCCGCGCCAATGTTAGCGGACCAGATGAGTTGTGGTGCGGCGCTGAGCGCAGCATGACCAACACGGGTCGACGGGGTTCCAATGCTCTGCGTCCAATTCGCGTTGGATTGAACCGACGGCAACGAGATGGGCTGTGCCCGATCTGCCGGCACCTCAACGGCGGCTGGCGCGTCCTCGCTTTGTACGACAGAGCGAATGTCTTCGCGTTTGCCCGGCAAAATGATGTCCGGCTCAGAACACGCCGACAAAAATACCGCCACCGCCACCGCCGCGAAGGGGAAAGGCCTGCGCACAGATGTCTTTCGAAATTGCATCATGACCTGCCTGTACTTCCCCTCTTACACCCGATACCCAAAACAATCCCAGACCCGCAGGTCAGTTTCCTGCTACTGGCAAGTTTTCCAGATCTGGCGTGCCTCCGAGCGCCACAATCACCTGTAAGGCGCGCTGTTGCAAGTCCGAGGTCACGGCGGCGTCCTGAAGAATGCTCTGATAGCGTTCTATGGCGGCCGCATCGTCACCGCCCGCAACATCCATCAAAGCCAACTGTTCGACCGCGAGCAAGCGCAAAGGCGATCCAGCCAAGGCCAAAGCTTCGTAACCCTGCCGGCGCGTTGCCGAATCCAAAGTTCCCGCCTGCAGGGTCAGGGACTTGAAGCTCGCGATCTGACGATAGATCTCGGGAACATCCCCGTCGGTGGCGACAGCGTCGAGTTGGGCCGCTGCGTCCTCAGCCTCACCTGCTTGCTGGGCCTGAGCCGCAGTCAGCATCGCCACCAGTGCCTGCGCAGTGGGGTTTTCGACACTCAAATCGGCCAAGGCCACCGTGCGCGTCTCCGCGTCATCGCTTGCCAACGCGGTCAGCATGGCATCCCCAAGTGCTTCCGCCTGCGCTCTGGTCAGTGATTTCTGGTACTCAGACCACGCAGCGCCGCCAACTATCAGAACCACGACAAGGCCACCGATCCATCCGTACTTCTTTAACAGGCCAAATAGCCTGTCGCGTCGGACTTCTTCATTCACTTCTTCAATAAAACTATCGGTGTCGCTCATGGCTACCTGCTGGTTTGCAATTGCGCCCCTCTTAGCGTGCTCCTCGCAGCAAGCCAAGAGGCGCGATTAATTGCATTGCAGCGAACCATTGCGCAGGCCGAAAGAAACTCATAAACTGAACTGGTCAGTTTAGCTTTCGTGTCGTACAAACCACCTAAGCTCGAACGCGCGAATTGTAGCTGCAGTTGGCACAGACAAAAAAAGGTTGAGGCGAAACTTATGCGGTTCTTTTCAATCATTGCTGCCCTTTTGGTATCAGCAGTATTGGCTTTGTTTATTCTGGATCGTCCCCGCCTATTCGCGATTTTTGGCGGCGACTCCGCCGTGACCGAAAATGCGACAGACTCTGAAATCGACGAGGCTGGCGACATAGACACAGCGTCGCTGGTCAAAGTCGTTGTTCAGAAATCCAGAGCGCGGCAGATAGATACCGCTGTCGTGTTGCGCGGCCAAACTGAAGCGGCGCGTACTGTAGGCGTCCGAGCCGAGACCTCTGCGACAGTGATTTCTGACCCGCTGCGCAAGGGGACCAGAGTGCAGACAGGGCAGGTCCTATGCCAGCTCGACGAGGGAACACGCGGTACAGGGTTGGCCCAAGCCCGGGCTCAACTGGAAGAAGCCCGCGCCCGTGTGCCAGAAGCAGAGGCCCGTTTGGATCAATCTCTGGCACAGCTGGATGAGGCAGAGATCAACCAAAACGCCTCAAACAAACTCAGCGCGGGCGGTTTTGCCTCGACCACACGCGTCGCCAATTCAGACGCAGCCGTCGCCACGGCACAAGCCGGTGTTGAGAGCGCGCGCGCAGGACTTCAGGCCAGCCAGTCCGGCATTCAAAGCGCTCAAGCCGCTGTAGCGACCGCAGAAAAGGAAATCGAACGCCTGACCATCAAAGCCCCGTTTGGGGGCCTTTTGGAAAGCGACACTGCCGAATTGGGTACCTTGCTACAACCGGGATCGCTCTGCGGTACAATCATACAGCTGAATCCGATCAAGCTGGTGGCCTTTGTGCCGGAAACCGAAGTGGCCCGTGTCTCGCTTGGCGCGATGGCTTCTGCCCGGCTCGTTGCGGGCAGTGGTGCGCTGACCGGAGGGCCGGAGGCGCGCAGCAGTGCAGTGCGCGGCGCAGTCACTTTCCTGTCGAGTTCTGCCGATCCGACGACCCGCACGTTCCGCGTCGAAATTGAAGTTCCGAACAGCGAAAACAAAATTCGAGATGGGCAGACCGCCGAAATCATGATCGCCGCAGAAGGTGCAACCGCTCATTTGCTGCCGCAATCTGCACTGACCCTGAACGATGAAGGTACGTTGGGCGTGCGCACCGTTGATGCCAATGCGATTGTTGAATTCCATCCCGTCGCCCTGATACGCGATTCCGTTGACGGGGTTTGGCTGACTGGCCTGGCCGATACGGCGGACGTTATCGTTCTCGGTCAGGAATATGTGATCGCCGGGGTGCGTGTTGCCCCGACATTCAGGGAACTCAGCCAATGACCGGGATTGTCGATTGGGCCGCCAACCGGGCGCGGATGGTGGTTGCCTTTATCCTGCTATCCCTTGTTGTGGGCGGTTATGCTTACACCACCCTGCCCAAGGAAGGCGAACCGGACATAGAAATTCCGGCACTGTTTGTTTCTGTTGCCTTCCCCGGCATCTCAGCGGCCGATAGCGAAACGCTGCTGATCAAACCGATGGAAACGGAACTTGTCGATCTGGACGGCCTCAAGGACATGTCCGCCACGGCTGCCGAGAGTTACGCGGGCGTGGCGCTGGAGTTTGAGTTCGGTTGGGATAAAACCAAAGTGCTCGCGGATGTGCGTGACGCGATGAGCAAGGCGCAAGCTGATTTCCCGGATGGCGCCGAACAATATACCATCAATGAAATCAATTTCTCTGAATTTCCGATCATCATTGTCAATCTCACCGGTCCGGTACCGGAACGTACAATGGTGCGGGTTGCCAAGGACTTGCAAGACGATCTTGAAGCCGTAGATGCCATTTTGGAGGCAGGAATCGCTGGCAGCCGAGACGAGATGCTGGAGGTCCTGATCGATCCGTTGCGCTTGGAAGCCTATAATGTCACGGCTGCTGATCTGATCAATACTGTTCGCAACAATAACCAGTTGATCGCAGCAGGCGAAGTGGACACGGCGCAGGGTTCATTTGCGGTAAAAATCCCATCCTCGTTTGATGATCCGCGTGATGTTTACAACCTGCCTGTTAAGACAAATGGCGACCGCGTTGTGACGCTGGGCGATCTGGCCGAAATCAATCCTACTTTTGAAGATCGCGTTGGAACTGCCCGTTTTAATGGCGAAAACTCCGTGGCGTTACAAGTCGTCAAGCGCAAGGGCTTCAACCTCATCGACACTGCTGCCATCGTCAAGGAACTGGTGGCCGAACAGTCCCAGACATGGCCCGAAGGACTGCAGGCCGCCGTAGAAGTTGGCACCTCCAATGATCAGTCGCGCATCGTCAATGGCATGGTGCAACAGCTTCTCGGCTCTGTCTTTACCGCCATCGCGCTGGTGATGATTGTTGTCCTGGCAGCGCTGGGTATTCGAGCTGCCTTGCTGGTGGGTTTTGCAATCCCGACCTCGTTTTTATTGTGCTTTGCGTTCCTCGCCGTCATGGGCATTTCCATTTCCAATATCGTGATGTTCGGTCTGATCCTTGCCGTTGGCATGCTTGTCGACGGGGCCATTGTGGTGGTGGAATACGCCGACAAGCGCCAACAAGAAGGCGAAGGCCCGATGCGCGCCTACGTCGAGGCCGCCAAGCGCATGTTCTGGCCGATCATTTCCTCTACCGCGACCACGCTCTGCGCCTTTTTGCCGATGCTCTTCTGGCCCGGTGTTCCGGGTGAATTCATGGGCATGCTGCCGGTCACGCTGATCTTTGTGCTGTCTGCCTCTCTGGTTGTGGCGCTGATTTATCTGCCTGTGATGGGCGGGGTCACGGGTCGCCTGGAACGCTGGATGGCCGATTACATGACCGCAATCGCCGGATTGCGCTGGTATCTGCACGTTGCCCTGTTCCCGATCGCCGCTGTGATGATGGCGATGTCCGGTCTGATGAGTCCGATCTTTGCCGCAATTGGCGCGCGTTTTGCCATCATGGACAGCCTGAATCTTCTGGGCTCTGTCATCCCCACGCTGTTTGTGGTCTTCCTGTTCATTCTGGTGGCGGCAGCTAGCCTTTTCGTGGCGCTTGGAGGGTTTATGCTGGGGCTGGTGTCAGTCTTTGCAATTCTGACCCGCATGGGCCGCAGAGGACGATGGCTCGCCAGCCGCCTGTTTCGGGCTGAACCTCAAAGCATCCGCTCTGGGTATCAACGCTCCGCTTTTGGCCATGTCATCGCGGCCATTGCCGGGAACCCGGTGATGCCATTGGTGGTTGCTGGAACCGTCTTCATATTTGTCGGTACCGTGTTGATGTTCTTCACCAATAACAACAATGGCGTTGAATTCTTTGTGGAATCAGAACCCGAGCAAGGCATCGTCTATGTGCTGGCGCGCGGCAACCTCAGCCTTGAAGAGAAAGACGCCCTCGTTCGTCAGGCCGAAGACATCGTGCTGGGTCATCCCGGCGTCATCAACGCATTCTCATTTGCCGGTGAAGGCGGTTTGAACACTGATACGGGCGGCGGCACGGCACCCAAGGATATGATCGGCCAGGTTCAGTTTGAAACAATCCCCTGGGAAGACCGCGCAGATCAGCCCGAACTGGACGGCGACATCGTCATTGCCGAGTTGACCGAGCAGCTTGAAGCACTGCCCGGTGTTAAAATCGAAATCCTCGCACAAGCACGCGGGCCAGCGTCGGGCAAACCCGTGCATCTGAGGTTAAAATCAGACAGTTTCCCGGATTTGATCGACGCGGCCACCCTCGCGCGCGCCGAGTTTGATCGCACCCCCGGCCTGACCCTTATTGAGGACACGCGCCCCCTGCCCGGCATTGACTGGCAGATCGACGTGGATGTTGAAAAAGCCGGACGATACGGCGCAGATGTCGCCACAGTGGGCGCGATGGTACAACTGGTCACACGCGGTCTTTGGTTGGATACGATGCGCGTGGATACATCAGATGAAGAGATCGACATCCGCGTGCGCCTTCCCGAAAAGGACCGCGTGCTATCCACGCTCGATACGTTGAAGGTCCGCACCCAGGATGGTTTGATTCCCCTGTCAAACTTCATCATCCGCACGCCCGTGCCAAAGCTGGCGGAAATCAACCGGATCGAACAGAAACGATATTTCGATGTCAAAGCGGATGTTGCACCGGGCCTGATGAAAGTAGTCGAAACCCGGCGGGTAGATGGCGTCGATGTGAATGAAACGCTGGCTGTTCTGCGACCCGCCGGGGCGGACGGCGATATGACTGCTCTTGATGGGTCAGCGTTCAAGATTACGGATCGCTTGGATGATGGCGTGGCAGATTTGCAGGATGGCGTAAGTGGAGGTGATTTGCGCCTTATCCCTGTCAACGCAAATGAGCGCATTGGCGTTTTGTCGGAATGGCTGGAAACGAACCCGCTGCCAGCAGGTGTCGAGTTTGAATGGACCGGCGACCAAGAAGAACAGGCTGAAAGTCAGGCTTTTCTGTCATCTGCTTTCACCGCCGCCTTGGGCTTGATGTTCATTATTCTGCTGGCGCAGTTCAACAGCTTTTACAACGCGATCCTCGTACTTTTGGCTGTTGTTTTGTCGACCACGGGCGTACTTATCGGTATGCTGGTGATGGGTCAGACCTTCTCGATCATCATGACCGGCACGGGGATCGTCGCGCTTGCAGGGATTGTGGTGAACAACAATATCATCCTGATCGACACGTATCAGGAATACAGCCAATATATGCCACGGATCGAGGCGATCATTCGCACCGCACAAGCACGCATTCGCCCTGTATTGCTCACCACCATTACGACCATGGCGGGCCTTGCGCCGATGATGTTTGGGCTGAGTCTGAATTTTGCCGATGGCGGTTATACCATCAACAGCCCCACAGCCTTGTGGTGGAAACAACTGGCCACAGCCGTCGTATTTGGTCTTGGGATTGCGACGGTACTGACCTTGATGGTGACCCCATCGATGTTGGCCATAAGAGTATGGGCCTCAACCTATTTACAGTGGATTGCGACGCTCCTGGCCAAGATGTCGATGGGGCGGGCTTCGCGTGCCGCGCGTGATTGGGCGCTCCAGAAAGATGCGCGCAATGTGATTTCCGGTGAGATTCTTTGGGACGACCCCTCATTCCCGAGCGCGACACCTGAAACGACAGGAGCCTTGAAAGCGGCAGAATAATGCGCGAACACAGCGTTGTGATGTGCGCGCACCCGTCAATTCGCTAATGTGCCCAAGAATTTTGAAACAGGAATGCGCAATGATCAGATCACTCACTCTCAACCTCGCTCTTGGCACAGCTCTTCTCTCCGCACCGGCACTGGCAGACGACATGATCACAATAACTAGTCCACATTCTGTCTCTGAGACCATCGACAGGCTGGAACAAGCTGTGCAGGGCGCTGGCGCCACTGTTTTTGCACGTGTTGACCACGCCGCTGGCGCCGCAAAGATTGATGCGGAATTGCGACCGACACAGCTGTTGATCTTCGGCAACCCGAAAATTGGAACGCCCGCGATGCAAGCGGCGCAAACCATGGGCTTGGATTTACCTTTGCGGGTGCTGGCGTATGAAAATGAAAGTGGCGAGACCGTCGTAGTCTATCATGCTCCGGCGGCTGTGGCAGATGCCCATGGCGTGGAAACATCTGCTCCGTTTGTTCAAACCATGACGGGCGCGCTCAACAAACTGACTGCCAAAGCGACTTCAACCGAGTGATCCGGGTGGCCTGAAGCCCACCCTACGCCGTAAACCGTCAGGTGGGTTCTCAGGCCACAGTTGCTGCGCTTTCGTCGGACTGCTGGCGCAACCACAATTGGGCATAGCGCCCTTCATTAGCTAACAGGGCCTCATGTGTCCCTTGTTCGACCACGTCTCCCTGCTCCAGAACGACAATCCGGTCTGCTTCTGCGATTGTGGAAAGCCGATGGGCAATGGTGAGCACCGTACGACCCCGTCCGGCTTGCATCAGCGCTTCCTTGATATCCTGCTCTGTTTCGGAGTCCAGAGCCGAGGTGGCTTCGTCCAACAGCAAAATAGGTGGGTCCTTCAGCAAGGTGCGCGCGATCCCGACGCGTTGCTTTTCGCCACCTGAAAGCTTGAGACCGCGTTCACCAACAGCCGTGTCATACCCATCGGGCAAACTCTGAATGAAGTCATGAATCTGCGCAGCTTTTGCAGCGGCCTCAATTTCATCCTGCGTCGCATCACCGCGCCCATACCCGATGTTATACCGAATTGTATCGTTAAACAGCACGGTGTCCTGTGGCACCACACCGATGGCTGCGTGCAAACTGTCTTGTGTGACATCCCGAATATCCTGACCATCAATCCGCAAAGCGCCTTTGCCCACATCATAAAAGCGAAACAGCAAGCGCCCAATCGTGGACTTCCCCGACCCCGTAGAACCCACAATTGCAACCATTTCGCCCGGTTCCGCAGTAATCGATACCCCCTTGAGAATGGCGCGTTCCGGATCGTATCCAAACTCGACGTTATCAAGCTCAATGCGACCGCCCTCCACAGCAAGCGTTTTCGCATCCTGTTTATCAGTGACTTCCTGGGGCTGCTCCAACAGATCGAACATCTCGCCCATGTCCACAAGCGCCTGCCGGATTTCGCGGTATACAGTACCCAGGAAATTTAATGGTACGGTGATCTGCACCATATAGGCGTTGACCATCACGAAATCGCCAACGGTGAGCGACCCGTTCTGTACACCAATGGCCGCCATCACCATCACGCCAATCAACCCGGCCGTGATCAGCAATGATTGACCAAAATTCAAAAACGCGAGGCTGTAATTGGTTTTGATCGCCGCCGCCTCGTAACCCTCCATCGCGGCATCATAACGGCGCGCTTCACGTTCCTCGGCGCCGAAGTACTTGACCGTCTCATAATTCAAAAGGCTGTCTATGGCCTTCTGGTTGGCGTCGGTATCCTGGTCATTCATTTCGCGACGCAACTTCACGCGCCATTCCGTTACGGCAAAGGTGAACCAAATATACAAGGCGATCGTTCCGGCAACGATCAACAGATAGTAGATATCAAAAACCAGAGCCAAAATGATACCCACCATCACCAGTTCCAGCATCAAAGGTCCGATCGAAAACAGCAAAAACCGTAGTAGAAAATCGACGCCTTTCACGCCGCGCTCAATGATGCGGCTTAGCCCCCCGGTCTTACGCGAAATGTGATACCGCATGGACAACCGGTGAATGTGTTGGAATGTTTCCAGGGCGAGCATACGAAGCGCGCGCTGTCCCACCCGCGCGAAAACCGCATCACGCAACTGCTGGAAACCGACGGTCATCAGGCGTGCTACACCGTAGGCGATGGTCAGGCCAATCGCCCCGAGCGCAAGCATTGGCACCCCTTCTTCGGCCAAAGCATCCACGGCTCCTTTGTAAAAGAAGGGTGTGGTTACTGAAATAACCTTGGCAAAAATGAGCAATGCCATGGCACCGAGTACCCTGCGGCGAACCCACGCAAGATCTGCTGGCCAAAGATAGGGGGCTACTTTGCGAATAGTGCGCAGTCCAGAGCGGCGTTCTTCGGCGTCGGTTGGTTGTGACCCTTGCGCCGTTTTGGCGTCGGGCGTCGCAGTGGTGTCGGTCGGCATGAAATGTCCCGCTTGCGTTAGAAGCGTTACCTAATTCACTCCCCACCCTATTGCCAGCCCCGCAGGGTATTATTCCGTTCTCAAGGCAGTGCGACCCGCTTTCGGATCTTAAAAACGGTAACTTGGAGGAGATCTGTTACTCAATAGGGAGATCGAATACCTGACCGGGGTAGATTAGGTTCGGATCTCGTATGGCATCACTATTGGCTTCAAAAACCCGCACAAAAAGCAGCCCTTCCCCATAGCGCTCCCGCGCAATTGCCCACAACGTGTCACCGGTTTGCACGGTCACTGCTTGCACCAGGCCATCCTGTCCGGCGATCGCTTGCGCCAAGACAGACGGTGCTTCGCGCCTGAAAGGGGTTTCCACCCGGCTTGTGACGTCACCTGCTGCATTTACCTCGTCCACACGCAAGGTGTATATGCCGGTGTCCACGTCCGGTACGGTGCCCCGCCACGTACCATCCGCGTCGACCTGCAGTGAGGACACGAAACGGTTGTCCAAATACAAGCGCGCTTCGAAGCTTCCAAGCGTGGCGCGCCCTGACAGTTCCACTTCCCCCTGGGCGCTATACCCAATGGTGTCAATGCCAATGCTGACGGTTGGTGGCGCGTCTGTTTGCAACAGCGTGACGCCTTCTTGGGTAGACTTCAAAACCGCGATAGGCTGTTGCGATGGCTCCTCGGACGTGGCTGGAGCCTGGTCCGGATTTATGGGTTGCGATCCAACGTCCACAGCGAAGTCATTCGTGGCTTCTGGTGACACATCGTCCGGCAGATCGCCCGGTCCGTCTGAGGATACGTCCTCCAAAGCTTCGGAAACCAGTGCTCTTGGCCTCGGCGCTGGCGTGGTGACGTCGGACGACAATGCAAGCACATCATCGACCGGCGGCGGTGGCGTCCCTTGGGGTTGTCGTCCAACCTGTGTGTTTTCTGGGTCCGGGTCATTGCCGCCAGTTTCGTCTGGCACGATGCGCGCCAACCGGTCATCCTTGCGCTTTTCTTCCTCGACACCGTCAGCAGGTCCAACGGATCCCGCATCGGTTTCATCGGTGGTTTTCAACTCTTCGGCTGTCGGATCGACCTGCGCCAGTTGCCTTGCGACCGGCGCCAAAATCACATCTTCCGTCGACGCAATTGTCACCCCCGCAGCCTCTGCCTGAAGCGTTAGAATCCGCGCGCCCTCATCGCGCCCGACAAAAGCCACTGCAGCAAAAAAACCGCGTGCATCCGCTTGTGTCGTGGCAACCTCGGTCCCATCGATCAAGACCGAAACGGTAGCGCCAGGTTCAGCACGACCCCCGATCACTGCCAACCCGTCATCCTCCAGTCGCACCTCGCTGATGCTCGGCGTGATAGGTGGGGGAGATTTGGCTTCCTCTTGAGTTGCAACTGCCGCAGTGTCCGCCTCTGTCTGCCCTTCGGCTTGCGCAGCAGGTTCGCCAGAGCGGTCCACTGTCTCTGACGCAGGAGCCAGAACCGCTGACAAATCCTCTTGGCTGGGCGTGTTTTGCGAACGGATGGTGATGTAGGTACCCATCCCCATCAAACCCGCGACGATCAGGCCAGCCATCAGCAATCCTGTGCCACCGGGCTTGGTGATCGAGCCATCTTCTCGCATAACCGTTTCTTCTTTCTATCAAAACACATGTCACGAGCAGAGCGACAAGCGTTGAGCCTACATAACAACTGCTCTATCACCGGTCAAAACATGCACTGTCACATTTCCTTTAATAACAACTGCAAGGGATGACCACATGAGACCGAAGTCCGTCTGCGTTTACTGCGGCGCGCGCACTGGCGGCGATCCCGCCTACATGCGCGACGCAGAGTCGATTGGTACCATGCTGGCCGAGGAAGGCTGGCGCCTGGTCTATGGCGCGGGCGATGTGGGTTTGATGGGGGCGGTAGCGCGTACGGCACAAAAGACCGGCGGCACGACATTCGGTGTGATCCCTCAGCACCTTGTGGCTTGGGAAGTCGGAAAGACAGATCTGACAACCTATGTGGTCACTGAAACGATGCATGAACGCAAAAAGGTCATGTTCATGAATTGTGACGCAGTGGTTGTTTTGCCCGGTGGCGCAGGCTCGCTTGATGAACTGTTTGAAGTCTTGACATGGCGCCAGCTGGGCTTGCATGATAAACCTGTTTTTCTTGTTAATACAAATGGTTACTGGGCTCCCCTCATGGCTCTCCTGCGCCATGTAACCGATCACGGGTTTGCTGCTGAAACGCTGCATGACTACTACAGCGTTGTGCCTGACAGCGCCGCTGCACGCGCGGCGTTGCGCACGGTTTTATCCTGACGCAAAGCGGAAGGAAGAGGGCGCCTGCGCTGCGTCCTGATCAAACTAAAACGGTTACATGCTGAGGTGCGACGGGTTCTGCCCACATCAAAACCGCATGGTCAAAATACCGCGCCAGATTGATCCATTGGAGCCGCCTCAGCGGTATATTCCACACTTTCGGATCGCGAAGATGACCCGGGTACATGCCAGATTTGCCTTTGGACCTGCAAGGATTATTAATCCTGAAACATGCAGATCTTCCGCAAAGACAGGCCGCCTGCTGTGATAGGTTTGCAACATAATAGTCGCTGCACCAGCAACAAGAGACGGCTATTCAGCGGGAGCAAAGATGATTTCCTGCGGATACACTTTTTTTTCGACTAAAAAAGTCCGAATAACAGCACAACATTCTGGTAAAATACTGTGCCAAACCTGATCGGCACGTGGCACATAGCAAGTACCACGCGCCCAACTGATTTCCGACATCAGGCTGCCAACTTTTAGCCGATAGATATTACGCAGGCAGATTGAAAGAACGCTGTTGGATGAGACCCGTGTCATTCGCTGGGTTTGAACAGATCAAACACACAGAACTCAATTCGGCGCGATGATTGATGATGCCACTGCAAGCAAGATGCGCGATTCCGGCCCGGTTTCCGACCTGGATCCCATCGCACAACCGGCGTTGCACTATCAGAAAAACCCGCGGCAAGAACAGGCCGTCACCTGATGCATTTCGCCAACCTACGGCAACAGCTTGCAAGAGATCGGCAAACCGCCAGTCCCTATGACCCGGTCGGTCGTCATGTGATATGCCTACACCAAGCTGACTTGCGGTCTTGGAAGCGGAGACCGACAAACAAAAAGGCCCCACCAGATGGTGAGGCCTTTCATCACAAAAATTGCGGTCGATTACATACGCGATGCGACGTTTTCCCAATTCACCAGATTGTTGAGGAAGTTCTCAAGATAGGCAGGGCGCTTGTTGCGGAAATCGATGTAGTAGGAGTGCTCCCACACATCACACCCCAAAAGCGCCGTCTGACCAAAGCAGACCGGGTTCACGCCGTTTTCCGTCTTGGTCACTTTGAGGCTGCCATCCGTATCCTTGACCAGCCACGCCCAACCCGAGCCAAACTGACCCGCGCCTGCTGCGGAAAAGTCAGCCTTGAATTGATCGACCGATCCAAAACTCTCGACGATTGCTTTTTCAAGCTCTCCCGGCATCGCGCTCGCGCCGGGCCCCATCATTTCCCAGAACTGATTGTGGTTCCAAAGCTGGCTGATGTTGTTGAAGATGCCGTTTTGCGCCACGGCTGAACTGTCATAGGTGCCTTTGATGATCTCTTCGAGAGATTTGCCATCCCACTCGGTGCCCTCAATCGCCTTGTTGCCATTGGTCACATAGGCGTTGTGGTGCAGGTCATGGTGGAACTCCATGGTTTCTGCGGACATGCCATGCGCCGCAAGCGCGTCGTGGGCGTAGGGAAGATCAGGAAGTGAAAAAGCCATGGTGGGCCCCCTTGTTATTTCAGTTGGGTATATTGCACATGAAGCGCACGCTCGCCTGAGTTCAAGTCCTATCGGAGTAAAAACGCCCGTATCCGGCTATTTTCCGACCCGCGTGGTCTTTGGTTGCAGGCCCGAGCCGTCGCAACAGCCGCCTTGGTCGGCAATAGGCCGATGTTCAACCGCAGAGCGTTCGCTTTCCGCCATGGCTGTGTTGCTACTCAACCCGTAGTTTGCACTGACCCCTGCCAGAAAAGCTGCGGCGGTGCCCGGGCAGATTGCCGCGAACCCTGATTTGATTGGAAGGTTTCGAGATCACCGCAGAGTATTCGGCATCGGGCAGCAGGATCTCGCGGTCCTTCGCCTGCAGCAGGCCACCGGTCAAACGCCAGTCCAGTTTGATATCGCGCTCCGTGGTGGTCAGACGCGATGCTTTCAGCGTGCTACGCCGATAATTCAGTATAACCCCATCGGACACCACAGCGGAGCCATCCTGGAGCAGGACAATCCCGATCTTATTCGAAATCCAGAAGGCGTTCCGCTCAGAGCGTGTCATATCGCAGTCATAAAACACCCCACCGGTTGTCTGCGCGGCAGCGCCGCCCGAAAAGTTCGCCATCAGAGCAATCGCGGTGCAGACCGCGGCCAGACAATGCGACAACCTGAACTTGCGTGTCATCGCCCGCGTCTCAGCCTGCGATCTTGCAGCGGCCTTCACCGCGTGCGTCATTGTCATAACCGCCGACCCTCGCTTCCATAGTGTAGCTCTTGGCGACGTGGTTGAGATCCGCACGGTAGGTGACATTCAAGGCGCCAGCCTGAGTCGGCACGTTTATGACACGCCAGTCGATGCGATAGACCTTGTCGGAACGTTTGGTCAGTTTACCCTCGATTGGCGCTCCGACAGTGCCCTGAACGACGCCGTCTAGCACCCGCACGATTGCTTTTTCCGTATCAATGAAAAACACCACACG
The DNA here is from genome assembly GCA_033344815.1 of Paracoccaceae bacterium. Taxonomy (NCBI): domain Bacteria; kingdom Pseudomonadati; phylum Pseudomonadota; class Alphaproteobacteria; order Rhodobacterales; family Paracoccaceae; species Paracoccaceae bacterium. The sequence continues at coordinate 1,324,596 of JAWPMR010000001.1, forward strand.
GGGTCCGATGAAACCTTTGCTGGAGTTATAAGATGCGCTGCAGTCGTAAATCACTTCGGCGGCGGTCGCAGCTGTAGCGGCACCGGCAAGCGCCAAAAGTGCAGCCCAAAATGTCTTTTTCATAAAAATTTACCCCTTAAACCCAAGTGATAACAGCGGGCAGTTCGACCTTTCGCAAAGCCATGTCCAATAGGGACTACTGTCGTTGAATTGGCGGGGAGGTCAACGCTCTATCAGCGGGATCCTAGTAACAATTCAACTCTGAACCCAACTGCGCGGAAACAATAAGAAGATCATAGACATATTGTGCTTGGCTGCGGAAACAGATGACCTGAAACGTTTCTTCATTAGGCATCCAAAAGGCGGCAGGTACTTGCGCCATACGCGTGCGGCGAAACATGCCCGGTCCGAAAGCAGCACCCGACAAATCGACCGGACAGATCTTGGCCATGACTTCACGCGCGAAAGGACCCTGCACGCTGAACAAAGCACGTGCATCCGAAACGTTAACCGCAAGAGCATGCGCATCGCCCAAAGCTGCGTTCATTGCGTCTAATCGCGTAGCGACCTCAGCGTAGGGGCATAAAACCAACAACTCGTCCGGGCTCATCCAGAAAATACCCTCATTTGCGCCGCAGCTTGCGTGACCGGGCGCGGGTATATCGACAGCCGCTGCGCGAGTGGCCGCGTCTTTAACCACCGCGGAAGAAAGATCGCCGCGCAAAGTGATCATGCCCTGCAACGGAACTTCACTGATTGTCGCGATACCTGCATCAGAATGCGCGCCATTGAGGGCGGTGATGGCTTCAGACATTCCCCTTCTCCCCTTCTTTGTCATAAAAAACCGGATCGACAATGCGCGCCTTGAAGGTTGCTCCTTCAGTGCCCGGGAATTCGATCACCTCGCCCATACGATCCGGCCCGTTCAGAACAAGCCCCATGGCGATACCCTTGCCCAAGTTGGGCGAATAGTAGCTCGAGGTCACCCGCCCGATAGTATTTTTCTGACCGTTAGCGTTTTCGCCGGTTCCTATGGCATAGGCCCCATCCGGCAAAACTGCGCCGGAAAGGGTTTCTAACCCCACCAGTTTCCAGCGTGCTGAATCGGTCATATGCGAACGTTCATGGGCACGCTTGCCCAGAAAATCCTCTTTCTTTTTCGACAGCGCCCAGTGCAGGCCAAGGTCCTGCGGGATCACGGTGCCATCGGTTTCATCCCCGATCATGATAAAGCCTTTTTCTGCGCGCAGAATGTGCAAGGCTTCGGTGCCATAGGGCATCACACCTAAATCCGCGCCGACCTCCATCAACGCATCCCAAAACGCCTGACCCTGCCCCGCGTCCACCGCGATTTCATAGCTCAACTCGCCAGAAAATGAGATGCGGTAGACCCGGCATTTGAACCCACCCAGAACGCCATCCGTCCATTCCATGAACCCCAGCGCGTCTTTGGACACATCCATACCACCGAGTTTTTCCAGCGCTTTGCGCGCATTAGGTCCGACAACGGCGATCTGAGCATATTGTTCGGTGACATTGGCTACATAGACCTGCCAGTCCCACCATTCGGTTTGCAGCCATTCCTCCATGTGCGCATGGATCCGTTCAGCACCCCCTGTAGTCGTATGGCACAGGAACGTATCGTCATCGATCCGCGCTACAACACCATCGTCCATCAGGAACCCGTTTTCCGAACACATCAAACCATAACGGCATTTGCCCGGTTTGAGCGTAGACATCATGTTCGTGTAGAGCATGTCGAGGAATTTGCCCACATCCGGACCCTTCACCACCAGCTTGCCCAGCGTCGAGGCGTCCAGCAGCCCAAGGTTTTCGCGCGCGTTTTTGGTTTCGCGCATGACCGCATCATTCACGCTCTCGCCGTTGCGCTGATACGCGTAGGGACGACGCCAGTGCCCGACCGGTTCCCAATGAGCACCATGCGTTTCATGCCAATCATGCATCGGCGTACGGCGCAATGGTTGGAATATATCGCCCCGTGCTTCGCCCCCAATCGACCCCATGGAAATCGGTGTGTATGGCGGGCGGAACGTTGTCGTACCCACCTGCGGAATGGTGGTGTTGAGCGACCCGGCCAACGTCGCGAGACCATTGATGTTGCTCAGTTTACCCTGATCCGTCGCCATACCCAGCGTCGTATACCGCTTGGCATGCTCGACGCTTTCAAAACCTTCCTGAGCGGCAAGTTGCACATCGGACACCTTGACGTCGTTTTGATAATCAAGCCAGGCTTTGCTGCGTAATTCGATGCTGGCACCTTGTGGCATCAACCAAACGGGGGCCATCGCGGCCTCTGCGGGACTGTCTGCGACAGGGCATTGAGCTTGCTTTACTTTGAACCCCGCGGCTGAGGCCGCGAGCCTGCCTGCCTGATCGCCATCACCGAGAATATCGCCTAAGCGCAAACCGCCATTTGCTGCCCCTGCCGCCGTCACGAAGGGTTGCCCATCCGCACCGGTCGGCGCTTTGTCCACATCCGGACGGAAATGGGCCTGTTGCGCGTCCCACACCAGCTTGCCACCGCAATGAGACCATAGATGTACGACAGGTGACCACCCACCGGACATCGCGACAGCATCACATGCGATCTCTTCGAGAACCGCGCCCTGCCCGGCTTGACTGCATACCGCAATGCCAATGACGCGTTTGCCGCCTTTGATCTTGGCGATGCCATGGCCCATCATGACCCGAATACCGAGTGCCTTGGCCTGCTCCATCGCCGGGCTGTCCTCGCTTGCAGGGCGCGCATCAAGGATTACCGGTACATCGAGACCCGCGTCTTTCAGGGCGAAAGCCGTCAAATACGCATCATCATTGTTGGTTACAACCACGGTCCGGTCCCCGGTAGAGACGCCATAGTTCACCAGATAGTCGCGCATTGCGGAGGCCAGCATCACTCCAGGAATATCGTTTCCAGCAAAGGACAAAGGCCGTTCAATCGCACCGGTTGCAGTCACAATGTGTTTTGCACGGATGCGCCATAACCGGTGGCGAGGACCGGATTTTTCCGGCGCGTGATCGCGCAGTTGTTCATAACCCAGAACGTATCCATGATCATAAATCCCCGCGCCCATCATACGCTTGCGCAGTGTTACATTGGGCATCGCCTCAAGTTCAGAAACGATTTGCTCCACAAAGCCTTCCACAGGCGCGCCGTCGATGGTGCCGCCATCAACAGGGGCCCGCCCGCCCCAATGCGCGGTTTGCTCGACCAGCAGAACTTTCGCGCCGGATTGCGCCGCGGTTTTGGCCGCTTGCAAACCCGCTACTCCACCACCGATGATCATCACGTCGCAGAAGAAATAGAAGTGCTCATAAGTATCCACATCACGCGCCTTAGGTGCGCGACCCAGACCAGCGGATTGCCGGATGATCGGCTCGTAGACGTACTTCCAGAACGGACGCGGATGGATGAACATTTTGTAATAAAAGCCGGCGGGCAAAAAGCGACTGAGATGCGTGTTGATCGCGCCCACGTCAAATTCAAGGCTGGGCCAGTGATTTTGGCTGGTTGCCGACAACCCATCAAAGAGTTCGGTGGTCGTGACACGCTGGTTTGGCTCGAATGTGCCCTCAGCCCCGAGGTTGACCAGCCCGTTGGGCTCTTCCGCGCCGGATGCAACCACACCGCGCGGACGATGATATTTGAACGAACGCCCGATCAGCATCTGGTCATTGGCCAGAAGTGCCGACGCCAGCGTGTCGCCCTCAAAGCCGCGCAAACGCTTACCGTTGAAGCTGAAATTCACCGCATTTTGCTTGTTGAGCAGGCGGCCCCCTGTGGACAAACGGGTACTCATAGCTCGGCCTTTACCAGAAGTGGGAATTCGGGGCGTCGCCCGTGGAAACAATTGTGAGTAAACGAAAACCTGAAAGGCGTCATGAAAAGCCCCTCCAGGTCCAACCCGGGCGCGCTTCGCTGATCAGGTCACATAGCTCTTTGGGCGGCTCCAGAGTCTGCGCCGAATAGGTGCCGAATACCTGCAATGTGGTTGTGCAGCGCGCCGCATGAAACCACTTGCCGCACCCATAAACGTGGCGCCAGCGTTCAAAATGCACCCCTCGCGGGTTTTCACGCATGAACAGATAAGCCTCAAAATCATCCTCGGATGCGCCCGGGCCAAACCGTTTCAGGTGCGCTTCGCCGCCGCCATGAAATTCGGTTTCTTCTGCGGTCACGCCGCAAACAGGACAGGTCAGGGTCAGCATGGCAAAGCTCCGACGTTCGGCGCACGGCACGACAAAAAGGCGGGCGTCAAGAGACGCCCGCCGACTGCGGTTCGCATTTTCAAGTTGGTGTTATTCTGCGACAGCCGGTGCTGGATCAACCGGAGCGGCAGGCGCAGATTCGATTGCTGCGGGTTGTGCAGCACCGTCAGGATCAGTGGGGACAGTGCCTGTTCCAAGCACTGCCAGCAGGAAGACAAACGCGCCGATAACCAAAAGCGCGATAAAGATGCCTTTACCACTGACGCCGTCATTGTGGGTTGTATAGTCAGCCATATCTGTGTCTCCTTGTTACGGGACACCAAATTGGCGGCTTGTGCTGTGATCGCAATATCGGCGGAAATCCCCGGTCGTTTTGGGCGCACGTGAGCCGGATGCGCGCCTTCATGGTGGCCAAATCGTGCCGAACTGACATTTTTTTGTGTTTGCCGAGGGACGCTGTTTTCACAATTGTGAAAAAATCTGGTGTTCTGCGCCGGACATACTTCGTCGTCGCCATACGTGATTATTTTCGCTAAACTTGTAAAAGCAAAGGAAAAGGAGACCCCAGAATGAGCAAGGAAATGATGGCCGTTTTGGCCTTTGGCGTCATCGCCGCCGTTGCAATAGTCATGCTGATCGTGGAACGGCGTGGTATTGCTGCCCGCAAAGCGGCACGCGGCGGACGAGAGGTGGATGTCAGCTCCCTGATCGCCTTTGGCTCGGCGGCGGGCGAGGCACAGAAAACGAAGACACCCGAATAAATGCGTTCCCCAACGCGCTTGTTTGCCAGCCTTTTGGCGATTTGAATCATTGTTGGTACGGTCTTGATTTGGACCAAAAGCAAAGCGCCGTGGCGCAAGCAGCACGTCCCGGCCCCCAACACAGGACAGCGCGGACACGGTTTTAAGGCCGGCGATGAGGGTCATGGCGGTCATTAGTGTGCGACTCCTGCCGCCACGCTTTCGTCGATAAACCGTCCCTCGCGGAAACGCTCCATGCCAAAGGCGTCGGTCAGTGGCCCGTGCCCCTTGGCAATCAGTTCAGCCATGGCCCAGCCTGATCCAGGCGTGGCTTTGAACCCGCCCGTGCCCCAGCCGCAGTTGATGAACACATTCTCCACCGGGGTCTTGGACAGAATCGGCGAACGGTCCCCGGTGATGTCCACAATGCCGCCCCACTGGCGCAACATTTTCAACCGGCTGACCATCGGGAAGGTTTCGACCAGCGCGCGCACGGTTTCCTCGATATGATGGAATGAGCCACGCTGGGTATAATTGTTGTACCCGTCGGTCCCACCGCCGATGACCATCTCGCCTTTGTCGGACTGGCTCATGTACCCATGCACCGTGTTGGCCATCACCACAACATCCATGCAAGGCTTAATCGGCTCAGACACAAGCGCCTGAAGCGCAACGGATTCGATGGGCAACCGAAAACCCGCAAGCCCAGCCACGTGACCGGAATTGCCAGCCACGACAATTCCCATCTTGTCGCAATCAATCGCGCCTTTGGAAGTGTCGACACCAACCACCTTGCCGTCCTCGCGACGGATACCGATAACTTCACATTGCTGGATCACATCCATGCCCATGTCCGAACAAGCGCGCGCATAGCCCCATGCCACCGCATCATGACGCGCTGTGCCACCCCGCGCCTGCCACAGCCCGCCAAGGACGGGATAACGCGGACCGTCGATGTTGATGATCGGAACCAAGTCCTTCACACGCGTCGGGTTGATGAATTCCGTCGAGACGCCTTGCAAGGCGTTGGCGTGTGCGGTGCGTTGATAGCCGCGCACTTCGTGATGGGTCTGGGCCAGCATGATCACACCGCGCGGGCTGAACATCACGTTGTAATTGAGATCCTGCGACATGGTTTCATACAAGGAACGGGACTTTTCATAGAGCGCGGCAGACGGATCTTGCAGGTAATTGGACCGGATGATCGTGGTGTTTCGACCCGTATTCCCGCCGCCAAGCCAGCCTTTTTCCAGGATCGCGACATTCTTGATACCGAAACGCTTGCCCAGATAATAGGCCGTGGCCAGACCGTGTCCGCCCGCTCCGATGATAATCACATCGTATTTCGACTTGGGGGCCGCATTGCGCCACGCGCGTTCCCATCCGGTATGATACCGGGCAGCTTCCCGTGCCACCGCAAAGACAGAATATCGTTTCATGACAAAATCACCTTAAAACGCGTAACATCGGTGTCAGACTGATGCCCAGATGTCACCTGTTCTGCTTTAATATCGGGAAAAGAGGATACTGGGGGCGTCACTTTCTCGCAAGTTTGCGACAATTCAGGCAATTCCGCGAAAAACCGTTAATGCCGTGATCATTTGTCCCTTTTGCAACGGCTCATTCCTCACTACATGCAGTGGTCAGGGAGCAGTGGAATATGACGTTTTTCTGGATCACGGCTGGTGTGCTGGCATTGACTGTAACGCTTTTGCTTGCGCTGGGACTACGTGCGCCTCGCATTGGCACGGCAGAACCGGCAGCGGCATACGACCTGCGTGTTTACCGTGACCAGTTGCGAGAGGTCGACAAGGATTTGGCGCGCGGCGTGGTCACCGAGGCCGATGCCGAACGCATTCGCACTGAAGTATCACGCCGTATTCTCGCCGCAGATGCGAATCTCCAAGCAGATCAAGTCTCTCTGGACGCAGATAAAGGGTCTCCCAAGCTCGTCGCTGCTGTGTTTGCTGTGGTGCTGATCGGCGGAAGCTTCGCAATTTACCTGCAACTGGGCGCACCGGGATATGGCGATCTTGCCCTCGCGGACCGCATAGAAATGGCAGATAACGCAAGATCGGAGCGTCCCAGTCAGGAAGCCGCCGAAGCTTCCATGCCTCAAAGTGGCACGCCCGAAGGCGCAAGTCCGGACTATGTGGCCCTTGTAGAGCAATTGCGCGAAACGGTTGCGGCGCGTCCGGATGATTTACAAGGCAATGTCCTTTTGGCGCAAAACGAAGCGAATCTCGGCAATTTCATTGCAGCCTCACGCGCTCAAAGCGAAGTCTTGCGGATCAAAGGGGCAGATGCCGGACCCGCAGATTTTGTTGATTATGCCGACATGCTGGTGCTCGCGGCAGGGGGATATGTATCCCCGGAAGCCGAAGCAGCACTGAACCGTGCCCTCAGTTTCGATCAGACCAACGGTACCGCGCGATACTACATGGGCTTGATGATGGCACAAACCGGACGGCCCGACACGGCGTTTCGCATGTGGGATGCTTTGCTGCGCGAAGGACCCCAGAGCGCGCCTTGGATCTCTCCCATACTAGCGCAGATCGAGGATATGGCGTTTCGCGCAGGCGTAACCTATCAGATTCCTGAAATCGGTGCGGGACGCGGACCAAGCGCGTCGGACATTGAAGCGGCGGGTGATATGAGCCCAGCCGAGCGGATGGAAATGATCCAAGGCATGGTAGGCGGTCTTTCAGAACGCCTCGCCAATGAAGGCGGCACCGTGGATGAATGGGCGCAGCTCATTGGTGCTCTGGGCGTGCTTGGCCGCACAGGTCAGGCGCGCGCCGTGTATGAAAACGCGATTGAGGTCTTTGCCGATGATACCCGCGCGCTGGATCTTTTGTTGCGTGCAGGCCAACGCGCACAAGTCGCGGAATGATAAATGATATTTGAAGACATTGCCGCCTTTGCTCAGGCGCTCCCGACATTGCACAGCATCGCCGGCCTTGATCTCGGGACGGTGACCATCGGGGTGGCCGTTTCCGACACATTCCTGTCCGTCGCCACGCCGCTGGAGACCATCAAACGCCGGAAATTCACGCTCGACGCGGAAAGGCTGTCCGAGATCGTGGCACAACGCCGCATCGGCGGCCTGGTTCTCGGGTTGCCGCGCAATATGGACGGTTCAGAGGGGCCCCGTTGCCAATCCACCCGCGCCTTTGCACGTAATCTCGAAAAGGCCGAGGGTCTGGGCATTCCGCTCACTTTCTGGGATGAGCGTCTGTCCACCGTGGCCGCCGAACGCGCGCTATTGGAGGCGGATACGTCGCGAAAACGTCGCGCTGAGGTGATTGATCACGTGGCGGCAGGGTATATCTTGCAGGGTGCATTGGACCGAATGCGCGTTATTCGCGCAACGGCGGAAGGGTAGAGAATGACAGACGACATCTGGCGACGCGACGAGGTGGAAAGCCCCTGCATAAAAGTGTGCGTCGTTCACCCTGAAGCGCGCCTGTGTACCGGATGTCTGCGCTCTATTGACGAAATCACGCAGTGGTCCCGGATGACGCCAGAAGCTCGGCGCGCGGTGATGAAGGAGCTGCCGCTCAGAACAGGCCAGATCACCAAACGACGCGGCGGACGGGCAGCGCGACTTGCACGCTAATCAGCAAGGTGGCCACTGACGGTTTCTTTTTGCGCTTGTACTCGCTTTTCCGCCACTGGTCTGCGCTGTTTGGCGAACAGTATTGTTTCTGTCGCAAGCCGACCGCCGGTTCAGGACGCGTTTAGAACTCAGGTTGCGACCGTCATAATACAAAATGCCTTGTCCGCCGCATACTATTGCGCCTGTAATTTGCGTGCTTCTTCGCCAGCAAGTTTCAACAACTGCTGCATGAAGGGCTTATCCAGATCATCCTTTCGTACCGCCGCATAGAGCCTGCGCGTGATACCCTGTTTCGTGAGGGGGCGTGTCACATAGTCCGACGAATATTTAACCTCGCGTACGACCCAATCGGGTAAAACCGAAACGCCCCGATTAGACGCCACCAAAAGCAAGATAACTGCGGTCAGTTCAACCTGCCGGATCGCGGCAGGTTCAACCTTTGCAGGGATCAACAATTGGCTGAATATATCCAAACGGGAGCGCTCTACGGGATAGGTGATCAGCGTTTCGCCCCGAAAGTCAGTGGCATCTACATATGTTTTTTGCGCCAAAGGGTGCGTACTTGCCGCGACAAAAACCGGTGCGTAATCAAAGAGTTCCACAAACTCAATACCGGGAAGAGACTCTGGATCCGAAGACACAACCAAATCCACTTCTTCCTTGAGCAAAGCAGGCAAGGCATCGAATGCCAATCCAGGACGAATATCGACATCTACTTCGCCCCAGCTTTTGCGAAATTGCTCCAGCACAGGGAACAGCCATTCAAAACACGCATGACACTCGATGGCGATGTGCATGCGGCCTGTACTGCCCGCGCGCAACCCGGTGAACTCGTCCTGCAACGCTTGCACCTGCGGAAGAACCTGATGTGCAAGCTTCAGCAAACGCATGCCAGCAGGTGACAGTTTCAGAGGCTTTGAGCGACGCACAAACAACTCAACCCCCGCCTGATCCTCTAACCCTTTGATCTGATGACTCAAAGCCGACTGCGTGATGTGCAACTGGTCCGCGGCGCGCGCCAATCCGCCTGCATCATGAATGGCCTGAATGGTGCGCAGGTGCCGGAACTCGATATGCATACGATCCTCATATTAAAGATGAGAGTTATGAATTTGTCTCACGAAGCTGTTTGTGGCACAAGACAAGAAATCATGAGGAAACCACCCGATGCCAACGCCTGCTGTTTCATTCGAAGTCTTCCCGCCCCGCTCGATCGATGCATCTTTCAAGCTCTGGGAGACGGCACAGGCGCTGGCCCCCTTGGAGCCACGGTTTTTCTCGGTGACTTACGGCGCCGGTGGCAGCACGCGTGACCTTACACATGACGCCGCCTACACTTTGCACAAATCCTCTGGCCTGCCGGTTGCGGCGCATTTAACATGCGTCGGGACCTCCAAGGCCGAAACGCTGGCCATGGCACAACGGTTTGCCAAAGCAGGCGTGACCGACATTGTCGCGTTGCGCGGCGATGCGCCCGAAGGGCAAGATCGCTTTTCCCCGCATGCCGATGGTTTTGCCAATTCCTGCGAATTGATCGAGGCCTTGGCACAATCCGGTCAGTTCACTTTACGTGTGGGTGCCTATCCCGAAAAACACCCCGATGCCACCAGCCAACAGGCCAATATTGATTGGTTGAAAGCGAAAATAGATGCCGGTGCGGATGAGGCAATAACCCAGTTCTTTTTTGAGGCGGACACCTTCCTGCGCTTTCGCGATGACTGCGCCAAAGCTGGTATCAACGCGCCGATCACGCCCGGTATCCTGCCAATCATCAATTGGAGCAGTGCACGCAAATTTGCTCTGCGGTGCGGCGCGACGGTACCCGCCTGGCTGGATCAGGCCTTTGACGCAGCCGTCCGGGACGACCGCCATGATCTGCTGGCCACGGCACTATGCACGGAACTCTGCTCGGAACTGGTTGATGAAGGCGTGGAGAACTTGCATTTCTACACGTTGAACCGACCAGAAATGACGCGTCAAATTTGCCATGCACTGGGTGTCACGCAAGCGGCGACGGGTATCAGAGACGTCGCGTAGCCCTTGAAACTGCGACATCGATGCGCATAGCTGCCGGGGGAAAACATACCTCGGAGCGCTCGATGCCAATTGCAAAATCCCCCGCCGATTTGATGTCCCCATCCGATATCCTGTCCATGTCTGGTTTGGAATTCATGCAAGGGATTATTGGCGGAAAACTCCCCGGCCCCCCGATCGGTGCAACCATGGGCTACACCCTGTGGGACGTCCGCGAGGGGCAAGTGATTTTTCGCGGCACACCAGAGTTGAACGTTACTAACCCCATGGGGTCCGTTCATGGTGGTTGGTATGGCACGCTGTTGGATTCAGCCATGGGCTGTGCGGTGATGACACGGGTGCCGCGCGGTTCGGTCTACACAACGCTCGAATTCAAAACCAATATCACGCGCAACATTCCACTGGGCATGACTGTTGAATGTATCGGTTCAGTGGATCATGCGGGGCGGTCCACCGGTGTCGCGCATGGCGAAATCCGCGGCGTGGAGGATGGCAAGCTCTATGCAACAGGTTCGACGACCTGCATCATCATGAAGATGGCCTGACCCGGGCATCTAAATTACGTTGACGCAGTGTTTTCTGGTATCGCCTGCGCGCGCGCTGCAGTTCCTGACTTCGCGGAGTATTGACTTTGGTCAAGCGCCCGCCAGATATGAGCGTGTTTTAGGATAAGAGATTTCAGGTATCGAGTATGGCCATTTTCAAATCCGCAATTCAGGCATTCCGCGCAAATATTTTGATCCTCTGTCTGGTGCCTATTTTTGACCTCGGGGTATCGCTGATCGATACCGGGTTTAATACTTTGGTCCCAAAGATGTTCTTGTGGACTTATGTTCTGTTTTTATTGCATCGCACAATTTTGCTTGGCAGCCCCTCTGGCCCGGCCGTGCCCGTAGATGCGATTTTGCCAAACGTGTCTTACCCCAAAAACCCGCCTTTCAAGATGTGGGTTTTGGTGGGCGGATTGGTTGTAACAATGATCGCGTTGATGGTTGGTCTCATCAATCTGCTTGATCCACTCGCCGCGGCGTTAAGCTTCGACAAAGATCAACGTTTCGGTCTGATGTTTATGTTTTTCATACCCATCTATTGGCTCATTCTGGCTCTTTTCGGCACCGCCATTCCCGCAACTGCCCTGAACCATGAAACAAGTCTCTGGGCGGCGCTGCGTCGCGCTCGATACACGGTGTTTTCCGTCGCCTTTGCCTTGTTGTTGGGGCCCGGACTGATCATTCTGCTTTCAATCGCAGCACTTGTCTTTTTTGAAGCCTTGGGGGTCTACAGCTTGGATTGGAGTCATCTAAAAGACTTCACACCCTTGGGCGTCGCGATCGAAATAGCAGTCCTCGGACCTTGGCAGGGTTTTGCTGCGGCGCTGACGGCCGCGATTTTGTCCCACGCCTATCTGCGAGGGCTGAAACGGCTGGCCGCGCAAGCCGCTTAGCGACGCGCTTATCCCCTCAGACGGTTTTACCAAATCGCATCCAACCGCGCGGCACTGGATTGGCCGCTTTGCGCAGGGTAACGCTGTCATGAAAACTCTCAGATGGGTCCTGCATCACCTTGCGCGCGCGACGCGTCACAAACCATTTGCCATTGCCCCGGAATGTTCCGAGCATCGGCGCACTGGGGTCTTGTCGGAACCGGCTGGACCATCCATCCGGCAAGGGCAGACCGTTCATTTGCGCACGTTCAAGCATCCAAACCAGTGGAATATTGGCAAGCGGACGCGCCTCCTCAAATCCACCCAGCTGCCCACCAACATCGCCGTGCGTCCCGGAAAACCAGACCTGTTCCACACGCCCCTGAAACCCTTCCGGCGATGTCCACATGACCGGTTTGTAAGCGACACGTGTCTCATCAAGGGCCAAGGCGTGAAAACCCGCTTTGACGTTATGGCTGAGATGGTGGCTGTGAAAAGCGTGACGTTTTTCGCTCAAACGCCACAGGATCGGCGCATTGAACCCAAGTGACTTCACCGAGTCCCATATGCCAATCATCTCGATCTGAACCTTGTCAAGACAATGAGCGGCTGCAAAACGTTGCGCGCATTTGCTGGTGGGATCACCTTCATAAAACCGGTATACTTCGCGAATGTTTCGCTCGGTCGCATCATCGGCCTTAAGCAGCCCCATGAGATCAATAACGCCTGCCAGACTGCGCACCGCATAGGCACCCCGCGAGTACCCCATGAGGAATATCTTGTCGCCCGGCCGGTAGCGCGATGCGAGATAGCCGTAAGCGCGGCGAATCTGGCGGTTGATGCCCCGCCCTTGCATCACGTCAATTGCGGAGCGCCAGTCATTCCATTGCAAACCCGGCTCATAATAGATCGATACGGATCCAGTCATTTCGCGACACAGCTGGTACGCCCGCCCGGCGTTGGTTTCGTTCCCCGGTTCAAGCGAGGACATGGTGCCATCAAGGATCACAACGTGAGTAACGGGGCCGCGGCGGGGGCCAAAATCGCTATCGGGTCGGCGCCAGAACCTGCTGCGCAACCAACCGAGCCATTTCTTATTCTGCCGCGAGGGCCTCACTGTTCAACAACTCCCAAACTTTATGCGGGGTGAATGGCATGTCCGCCTGTCGCACCCCCTGATCCCAAAGCGCATCCTGTACTGCATTCGCCACGGCGGCCAATGCGCCCACCGTGCCGGCCTCGCCGCACCCCTTCATGCCCATGATGTTGGCAGTGGACGGCACAGGCTCTGACGTAAAACTAATAGTGGGGACGTCATCCGCACGGGGCAAGGCGTAGTCCATGAACGATGCCGTGAGCAATTGGCCCTCTTCGTCGAAAACAACATGCTCTGTGATCGCCTGTCCGATGCCCTGCGCAACACCGCCGTGCACCTGACCTTCGGCCAGCATCGGATTGATAAGGTTTCCAAAATCATCAACGACCGTGTAACGTTTCACGGCTACAACGCCCGTGTCTGGATCAACTGTAACTTCTGAAACATGACACCCATTGGGAAAGCTGCGCGCAGGCAATGTTGCACGCGCTTCATGCACTAAAAGATCACTCCGCCCTTTGGCGCGCGCCATCTCTGCGACCTCGAGCATGGTCGGCGTCAGGTTGGACCCTTCCGCTCGGAAACGTTCGTCATCGAAGCTGATCTCTGATGCGGGCACGCCCATTTCATCCGCAAGAAACGCGGTAAAGCTCTCGGTGATTTGCGAAACAGTCGCCAGTGTTGCGTTGTTCTGGACCGTCACGGAACGTGATCCACCTGTTCCGCCACCCTGCGCAATCTGGTCGCTGTCGCCTTGCACGACGGCAATCTTGTCCGCAGGAATACCGGTTTGATCGGACAGAAATGCGGCATAAACCGTTTCATGTCCTTGTCCTGTGGATTGCGTGCCCACATAAATCGTCACGGTACCATCCTCATTAAACATAACCTTCGCACCTTCCGAAGGATCACCCAAAATACTTTCAATATAGTAACACACCCCGACGCCGCGCAGCAGACCTTTCTTTGCATCAGCCTTTTTACGCGATTCGAACCCGGCCAGATCAGCCTCATTCAGCGTACGGTTCAGCAGTTTATCAAAGTCACCAACATCATATGTTTCCCCCGTTGACGTCGTGTAGGGGAACTGCTCCGGTTTGATGAAATTGCGACGGCGCAGGGCGATCGGATCGACACCCAACTCCCGCGCAGCCCGGTCCATCAACCGCTCAAGGATATAAATCGCTTCTGGTCGCCCGGCACCGCGATAGGCATCGACATATGTCGTATTGGTGTAAAACCCCTCTACGCGCAGCCACGTATTCTGCACATCATAGACGCCCATCAATACCTTGCTGAACAACTCGCTTTGGATGAATTGCCCAAAATGACTGTTGTAGGCGCCGAGGTTGCAGCGCGTGTGAACGCGATAGGCGGTGATCTTGTTGGTTTCATCAAAGGCAAATTCCGCCAGTGAGGTCAGATCACGCCCAGCGTTATCAGTCAGCATCGCCTCGGTTCGATCCGACATCCAGCGCACAGGACGACCGGTGACGCGCGCGGCGTGGGCCGCTAGTGGGTATTCAGGATAGGGAAAACCTTTCATCCCAAACCCGCCGCCCACATCCGGGTTGGTCACGCGCACGTTCTTGGGATCAATCGCCAGGGCTTTGGAAATCGCATCCTTGTGGGCCCAGACACCCTGCCCGCCCAAGGATACATGCACCCGCTCGCCGTCCCACTGCGCAAAACAACCGCGCGGCTCCAGCGAACTGACCAGAATGCGATTGTCACCGATCTCCAGACTGACAGTGTGGGCAGCGGTTTTGAACGCCGCATCTGTCGCTGCCTCATCGCCCATGCCCCAGTCAAAGCCTCGATTGTCCGGCACATCATCATGCACCGGAGCGCCACCAACGCCCATATCCATTTTGACAGGCAGATCATCATATTGCAGGTCAATCAATTCCGCCGCATCCCGCGCCTGCTCCAGCGTCTCGGCGACGATGAATGCAACCGGCTCACCCACAAATCGCATCTTTGCCTTGGCCAGCAACGGCCTGTCAGGATTCGCCCCGCGCGTTCCGTCAATGTTTTTCACCGTCGCAGCGAACATGTTGATGTCCATGCCAGCCGCTTCGAGGTCATCCACAGTCAAGACCGCATGCACCCCTTTCGCATCACACGCATCACTCACATCCAGCGAGGTAATTATGGCATGTGCCACCGGGGCGCGAAAGACAAAGGCGCGCAAAGCCTCTGACGGGGCAATATCATCAACATACCGCCCGTGCCCGGTGAGAAACCGCACATCCTCAACCCGTTTGACCGACTGTGACTTACCGAACTTGTCCATGGGAGGCTCCTTTTTGTGTGCGATGTCTTCGGGGACACTAGCGGCGCGCAGGCACTTGTCCAGCCGAAGCGATCCATCGCACGCAAACGCCATGGTTTTTTTCGTCGCTTACCAAAAAAGGCGCGCATGAAGCCCGGTATTCTCGGCCCGCACCGACATATGCCCCGGCGCGCGCAGTTCCCTTTCGTCCTGTAGCCCCCATATAGGAATGTGTCTGAGATCATGAAACCCATCCAGCAAATGACAACGCTACTGGGAGCCCCTGAAATCGGCCGTCAAGCGTGTCGTCGCGACACGTTGGGCAAAACGCGTGTGACCCGATTTGATCGTGAGGGGATGGAAAGCTGTTGTGCTTGCAGCCCCAACACGCAGGCCATTTGGACGATCCAAGTCATGAGCAGTGGCGTTCCATGGCGCCTCGGCAAATTGACAGGCGTGGAAGACCTCTTTCCCTCCAGCATTAGTTTGGGTAGATCACAGTCCAATCACTGTTTTGATGGATGACGCCGCGATGCCGATGGAAAAAAAATTCGATGCAAAACGAGCCGAGGCGCGCCTCTACGACGCCTGGGAGCAGCAAGGCGCGTTCAAAGCGGGCGCTAATGCATCACGCGATGAGACCTTCTCCATCATGATCCCGCCGCCCAACGTAACGGGGTCCCTGCATATGGGGCACGCGTTCAACAACACATTACAGGACATTCTGGTGCGCTGGCACCGGATGCGTGGGTTTGACACACTGTGGCAGCCGGGCACGGATCATGCGGGCATCGCCACCCAAATGGTGACGGAACGCGAAATGATGCTGAACCAGGAACCGAACCGCCGCGACATGGGGCGTGAAAGGTTTGTTGCACGGGTCTGGGAGCAAAAAGTCAAATCGCGCGGCACGATCATTGGCCAGCTGAAACGACTGGGCGCATCCTGTGACTGGTCGCGTGAAGCCTTTACCATGGGCGGCGCGCCAGGCGATCCGGATGCTGGCCAGGGGCCGAATTTCCATGATGCCGTGATCAAGGTCTTTGTCGATATGTACAACAAGGGCTTGATCTATCGCGGCAAGCGTTTGGTCAACTGGGACCCGCATTTTGAAACGGCAATCTCTGACCTTGAGGTCGAGAATACCGAAGTCAACGGCCATATGTGGCACTTCAAATACCCGCTGGCGGATGGTGCGAGTTATGAATACGTCGAGAAAGGCGAGGATGGCAACGTCACCCTGCGCGAAACGCGTGACTACATTTCAATTGCAACGACACGGCCTGAAACAATGCTGGGGGATGGCGCGGTTGCGGTTCACCCATCAGATGAGCGCTACGCGCCAATCATCGGAAAATTATGTGAAATTCCTGTTGGCCCGAAAGAGCATCGCCGGTTGATTCCGATCATCACGGATGAATATCCGGATAAGGATTTTGGCTCCGGTGCTGTGAAGATCACGGGCGCGCATGATTTCAACGACTATCAGGTCGCCAAACGTGCGGGCATCCCGCTGTACCGGTTGATGGATACCAAGGGCGCGATGCGCGACGATGGCGCACCCTATGGCGAGGCGGCCTCTGTTGCGATGGCTGTGGCCAAGGGCGAGCAAACCTTGAATGAGACGGAAGCGGACGCGGTCAACCTGATCCCCGACGCTCTGCGTGGGCTGGACCGGTTTGAGGCGCGCAAACTGGTGGTGAGCCAAATCACCGAGGAAGGTCTCGCGGTCATGACCACCGCAACGGTCAAAAATGACGATGGCGAAGAAGTCGACACGCTCGTTCCCTTTGTTGAGAACAAGAAGATCATGCAGCCTTTTGGCGACCGCTCAAAAGTGGTCATCGAACCCATGCTGACCGATCAATGGTTCGTTGAGACCTCTAAAATCGTGCAGCCCGCAATTGATGCGGTGCGTGACGGCGACGTGACGATCCTGCCCGAACAGGACAAGAAGGTCTATTTCAACTGGCTGGAAAACATCGAGCCGTGGTGCATCTCGCGCCAGCTCTGGTGGGGTCATCAGATCCCGGTTTGGTATGGACCAAAAGTTCAAGAAAACGATGAACTTACCGAAATCAATCCACTACTCGAACCCCTCACAGATGTATTTTGTGAACCCACAAAAACGGAAGCATTAGAGTCGGCATCAGCGCACTATGGGAACAACAAAGTTATAGAAGTTGCTGACTCTAACGCAGCGCTCGGCGCATTCGCCCGCTGGCGTATGGACAAATCGAAGCCAATTCCAATCTGGCGCGATCCTGACGTACTCGACACTTGGTTCTCTTCTGGTCTCTGGCCCATCGGGACGCTGGGTTGGACGGGCGACGCGGAGCATGATTCAGCCAACGAACCTTTGCAAAAATACTTCCCGACTTCCGTGCTGATCACCGGATTTGACATCATCTTTTTCTGGGTCGCCCGGATGATGATGATGCAATACGCCGTGACGGGCCAAAAACCGTTCAGCACTGTTTATGTCCACGCGCTGGTGCGTGACGAGAAGGGCAAGAAGATGTCCAAATCGGTTGGCAATGTCATCGACCCACTGGACATGATCGATGAATTCGGCGCGGATGCGGTACGCTTTACGCTGACGTCGATGGCGGCGATGGGGCGCGACCTTAAGCTCAGCTCGCAACGCATTGCTGGGTATCGCAATTTCGCCACCAAACTGTGGAACGCCGCCTCTTTCGGCGAACGTCACAACGTGCATATGGTTCCGCACCGCGATGCGCCGCCAACGGCCAGCCTTGCGCTGAACAAATGGATCATCGGCGAGGTTGCCAAGGTCCGTGAAGACGTCGACACCAGCCTGACCGCCTATCGTTTCAATGACGCGGCCAACGGGCTCTATGCCTTTGTCTGGGGCGTGTTCTGTGACTGGTATCTGGAACTTAGTAAACCGGTTCTTGAAGGCGCCGACGACGCAGCGGCTCAGGAAACCCGCGACGTTTACGCCTGGGCGTTGGATCAATGTCTGATCCTGCTGCACCCCATCATGCCCTTCATCACAGAAGAATTGTGGGGCCTCAAGGAGCGTCCCGGCATGCTCGTGCACGCCGACTGGCCAACCTACAAGGCGGCCGATCTGGTGGACCCGGATGCGGATGAGGAGTTGAATTGGACCATCGGGCTAATCAACGCCATCCGTTCGGCGCGCGCGCAAATGCATGTGCCCGCTGGCGCTTATGTGCCCCTTGTCGTAGTTGATTTCGAAGATCAGGCACGCGCCGAATTTGAGGCCAATGAGGCCATGATCAAACGCTTGGCACGGGTTGAGGCGATGAGTGAAGTCGATGCTTTCCCCAAAGGATCCGTCACTTTGGGGGTACCGGGCGGTAGCTTTGGCCTGCCCTTGGCTGATATCATTGATGTTGCAGAAGAAAAAGCGCGCCTTCAAAAGACACTCGACAAGCTAGCCAAGGAGTTGGGCGGTCTGAAGGGGCGCTTGAACAACCCAAAGTTTGCAGCCTCCGCACCGGAAGAAGTAGTGGCGGAAACCCGCGCCAACCTCGCCTTGCGCGAAGAGGAAGAGGGCAAGTTGAAAGAGGCGCTCGCGCGTTTGGCCGAATTGGGGTAGGATTGCGCCATGCGTAGTCTGAGATCACTTGTCGAACGCCAGATCGCCAAAGCTCAAGCCTCTGGCATTCTAAGCAGCCTGAAGGGGGCGGGCCACCCCCTGCCCGACCGTCGCGTTGAAGCCCGTGGTGAAGCGTCAATCTCTGCAGGCATGCGCATCATGGCAGAAGCAGGCGTTTTGCCAGAAGAATTCACGCTGAAAAAGGAACTGGAATCGGCGCGAAGCACATATTCCAAGTGTAAAACGGACGCAGAGCGCAAAGAGGCGATGCAACAGCTCGCCGACCTCGAATTACGCTATGGCATAGCCCGCGATGCAAGGCGCAAGTTCATGACCTGAACCCGGGGCTCGGCCGCAATCAGTCAAAGACAGCAGGACGTTTGGCAAATTGTGCGGCAATCACCTCCATTTGCTCCGGCTTGCCCAGCAACCTGGCTTGAAAGCGCGATTCTGCCAGCAGCACCGCATCTGGCGGTTCAGATTCCGCAACGTCAATCAGAGCCTTGGCCGCACGCACGGCTTTTGGGCTTTTACCCGCGATTTCAGCGGCCAGCGCGAATGCCTTGGCCAGTGGATCCTCGGCGATCTCCGTCACCAACCCCCAGCTTTCGCCCTGCGACGCCTCAAAGGGAGCTGCGGTATAGATTAACCGCCGCATCACATCCGAGCGCACCAGACGCGGCAGCAACACCATACCGCCCATATCCGGAATAATGCCCCATTTCATTTCCATCACTGCCAGTTTGGCGTCTGGATGGGCGATCCGAACATCCGCCCCAAGTGCAATCTGCAGACCGGCCCCATAGACAACACCGTGCAGCGCAGCGATTACTGGAATTTCAAGGCGTTGCCAGACCAGAGCGGCCTCTTGCCATTTATTCGTTGTCCCCAGGCCATGGGTGCGCGGCATGATCATCGCATCAATGTCCTTGCCAATCATCGCGCCCAGACTTGCGATATCAATCCCCGCGCAAAAGCTTTCTCCCGCGCCGGATAACACCACCGCGCGCGCATCTGAAGCCGCCACCTGTGCACCAGCCGCGATGAGATCATCAAACATCTGTTGATCCACAGCGTTGCGCTTTTCGGGGCGGTTTAACTGGACGTGTGCAATGTGCTCCGAGACATTTAAAGTTACATGCGACATCGTGCTCTCCTTGCGTTGCTCTTATGTGACCCATGTGGCGTGTTTTTGACCAGACAAAGGTTAGCGCAATCTCTGGCTTGCCCCAGACCGCTAACCCGTTTTATGAGACGCCATGACTCACTATCGCCTTACTCCGCTCGCTGATACCCTGCCCGATACCGTGCCATTCGTTGGACCCGAGACGCAGGAGCGCGCCCGTGCACGGCTGTTTGATGCGCGCCTTGGCGCCAACGAAAGTGTCTTTGGCCCCTCTCCCATGGCATCAAGCGCAATGGCTGAGACGCAAATGTGGAAGTATGGTGACCCGGAAAGCTTTGATTTGCGTGAGGCGTTGGCGGATCATCACGGCATCGTACCAGAAATGATTATGGTTGGCGAAGGCATTGACGGCTTGCTTGGCTATCTTGCGCGTTTGATGGTCGCGCCCGGTGATGCAGTTGTGACCTCTGATGGTGCTTATCCGACATTCAATTACCACGTGGCCGGATATGGCGGGGTGATTCACAAGGTCCCCTATGCAAGCGATTTTGAGGATCCCGATGCGCTTTTTGCAAAAGCGGGTCAAGTGAATGCGAAACTGGTTTATCTGGCAAATCCGGACAATCCGATGGGAACGGCGCATGACGGCGCGGATATTGTCGCGGCGATGGAAAAATTGCCCAAAGGGACATTGCTGGTGCTGGACGAGGCCTACCTTGAGTGCGCGCCGGAAGGCACGGCTTTACCGCTGCCAATGGATGATCCAAGGGTCATTAGGTTGCGCACCTTTTCAAAGGCTTACGGGCTCGCCGGTGCCCGCGTGGGATATGCCATTGGGGCGCCAGATCTGATTGGATTGTTCAACAAAATACGCAATCATTTCGGCATGAACCGGGCTGCGCAAGCGGGCGCTTTGGCTGCGTTGGACGATCAGACATGGCTGCGCTCTGTGCAAGCGCGAATCGCGGCATCGCGAAACCGCATCACATCCATCGCCCGCAAAAGCGGTTTGCGACCTCTCAAATCCGCCACTAATTTTGTGACAATTGATTGCAATCAAAACGAAGTGTTTGCCCAAAAACTACTCGGCGAAATGATCAACCACGGCGTTTTCATCCGCATGCCTATGGTCGCGCCACAAAATCGATGTATTCGGATCAGCTGTGGTACACCGGCAGATTTGGACATTCTCGCTGAGGTGTTGCCCTTGGCCTTGCGCGCCGTGGAAAAAAGCTGGCGTTAACCATTTCCGAGCTATAATTTTCCGAGTGTTGGTAGAACGAGATGCATATTATGGAAAATCATAAGCTTGGCAGCGCGCCAAACTACACAAACGCCTGTATTGTCATGTTCGGTGTGAACCTGACACTTCTGTTGTTGTTCCTTTTTGCACTCTGGGGGCTGGTGGTTGCGGTTTTCGTCGCATTGACTGTCAATCACTGGCTCAACTGGCTTGATTTCAGACGTCGTAGCGAAGAACAACGCTGGGCGCGCACGCCAACCAATTAACCTTGAGCGATGACAGCAGCCGCAGCAGTTAACCCGCCGGAACCATGCTGAATATCCAACGCGCGCATGCCAGCCTCAATCCCCCCTAAAAGGCCAAGGATCATATGGCCATTGACATATCCCATGTGACCAAGTCGGAAAAACCCGTGCCATGCCGGATCATTGGCATCCACCATACCCAGCCCGATACCGAGCGTCAGGCCCAGTTCCCGTTCGGTCCAGTCGCGCAGCGCCGTCGCCTGCGGTGCCTGCAGATGCAACGACGTCACGGCGTGGCTGCGGTGCGCGGGGTCTTGAACGTTCAAACGGAATGTGCCGGCCTGAGCCCAGGTGTCACAGGCGGCCCAGATGGCCCGCGCCAGCATTGCATGCCGCTCCCACACCGCCTCGATCCCTTCAGCATGAATCAAATCGAGGGCGGCGCGCAAACCATAGACGTGATGGGTCGGCGCCGTGCCGTTCCAATATTCATAAAACCCCTGTGGATTGGCACGCGGGGCCCAATCCCAATACCTGCTGACCCGGGGCATTGCGGTGCGCACCTCGGCGGCCTTGTCATTGAAGAACACAAAACCGACCCCGGGCGGCACCATTAAGCCCTTTTGGCAGCCTGCGACCATGACATCGACGCCCCATGCGTCCATTTCGAAGACATCACACCCCAAAGACGCGATGCAATCGGCCATCAGAAGTGCCGGGTGCCCCACCATATCCATAGCCGCGCGAACGGCCGCAATATCGTTGCGCACAGAACTGGATGTGTCCACATGAACGGTCAATACAGCCTTGATCTGATGCCCACTGTCCTCTTTGAGAGTCTGCGCGACACGCTCTGCATTAATCGTCGCCGCTTTACCGAAATCCAGCACGTCAACCTCAGCGCCAATTCCTTCCGCCATGCCCGCCCAACCGTGGCCAAAAAATCCGGTGGTCAACACGAGAACCTTTTCGCCGGGCGCAATCACATTGGACAGGGCCGCCTCCCAAACGCCGTGACCGTTGGCAATGTAGATTGCCACATGCCCTTGGGTGCGCGCCACACGCCGCAGGTCTGCCACCAATGCAGGCATCATATCCGGCAGCTCGCCGGCATAAATATTCGGCGCTGGCCGATGCATCGCGTTTAGCACCGCTTCCGGCATCACGGATGGACCGGGGATTGCAAGATATCCGCGGCCTGCAGCACGGGTCGGCTTAAGTGTCATTTGGGTCGTCCTTTTTCAAATCACGCCGACATTAACCTGCAGATCTCTACGGTCAATTAGCGCGTATCCCGCATGGAATATCAGCATCGCGGACACCGCTGTATAAGGGATCAACGTCGATAGCCTTCGGCCAGACGCACCGGAGATGTGCCTGCAAAATACCGCATCAAGGTCCACAAGTTGCGCGTACCGCGCCGCAGCCACCCATGGCGTCGATACCGCGCTGCACAGGTTTCCGCCACCGCATCAATGCCAGTCAGCCTGCCCTTGAGCATGCGCGCCATCGCCACGTCTTCCATCAACGGCTGGTCCGGATAACCGCCTGTCCCCACATAAAGCGTGCGCGGCATCAGCAGGCCCTGATCGCCGTAGGGCAAACCAAAACGACTTCGCAAATTTGCCCAAGCCGCGACCAGTCGCCCCGCAAGGCCACCCTTGGAAAAAGCCAAGCGGAACCAGCCTGCCTTGCGGCTCTCCAGATGCATTGCTGTGGGTCCGGCCCATCCCGATTGCAATTCAGTATCGGCGTGCAATATCAAAAGCCAATCGCCTTTGGCCTGTGCACATCCACGCGCCAACTGCCCCCCCCGTGACGGTGCGCCTGTCACCACGTCTGCCCCCCAGGCCTTCGCTATCGCGACAGTGGCATCCTTGGACCCCCCGTCAGACACGATGAGCTCGCGGATCAGGCCGGCCTCCAGACCCGACATCAAAGCGGTCAAACACGGTCCAAGATGCGCCTCGGCGTTCAGTGTGGGTATGATCACCGAAATCGGTGCACGCATAGGTTATGCCCCTTCTTATTTGCGGCGAAACTTTTATATGTCATGCAAGGCCAAGAGAGGAAGCCCCTATGACCAAACGCCGCATTTTACGCCTGTCGGGCTCCGATGTCCGGGAGTTCCTTCAAGGATTGATCACCAATGACATCAAACATCTGGATACCGGACTGGTCTACGCGGCGATATTGACACCCCAAGGTAAATATATCGCTGATTTCTTCCTGATCCCGGCGAAGGATGATGTCTTACTGGATGTTGCTGCAAGCCTTGGTGATGCTTTGGTTCAGCGCCTGAACATGTATAAGCTGCGCGCAGATGTCATTTTGGATGAAACGCAACTGCATCTTCATCGCGGGCTGGGGGACCGTCCAGAGGACGGGTTCAGCGACCCGCGTCACGCGGAAATGGGCTGGCGCGCTTATCGCGATGCGCCACAAACGAACGATGTGGTTGACTGGACAGCGCTGCGCGTCGCCCATCTGATCCCGGAAACCGGTATCGAACTTACACCCGACACATTTATCCTGGAGGCCGGGTTCGAAAGGCTATCGGGTGTCGACTTCCGCAAAGGCTGTTATGTAGGCCAGGAAGTGACGGCTCGGATGAAACACAAAACCGAGTTACGCAAAGGACTGGCGCGCGTATCGATATCCGGTGAGGCCGAAACGGGCAGCGAGATCACTGCTGACGGCAAGACTGCTGGCACGCTTCTCAGCCGTGCATCCGATAGTGCGATCGCTTATCTGCGGTTTGATCGCGCAAAAGGTGAAATGCAGGCCCAACAGGCCAAGCTCAGGTTTGAACACCGCTGAAACACTGCGGGCTATTTGTACATTAACGGCAGTGTCGGGTCAGGCGCGCTCTGAATATTCCATGGTTTCGGTATTGACCACGATATCTTCGTCTTGCCCGACGAATGGCGGCACCATAACCTTGACGCCATTTTCCAGAACCGCTGGCTTAAACGAATTGGCGGCTGTCTGACCTTTGACCACGGGTTCAGTTTCAACGATTTTGCACGTGACTTTTTGCGGCAACTGCGCATTCAGAGCCTCATCGTCGTAAAATTCCACGACGATTGTCATACCATCCTGGAGGAACGGGCGGCGTTCGCCCAACAACTCCGCTGGCAGTTGGATTTGCTCATATGTCTGCGTGTCCATAACGACCAACATACCATCATCCTCATAGAGGAACTGTTGATCTTTTTGTTCCAGGCGCACGCGTTCGACTTTGTCCGCGCTGCGAAAGCGTTCATTGAGTTTTGATCCGTTCCGCAAATTGCGCAACTCAACCTGAGCAAAAGCACCGCCTTTTCCCGGCTTGACGTGGTCAACTTTGACCGCAGCCCAAAGACCCTCGTTGTGTTCCAGGACATTTCCGGGGCGTATCTCGTTTCCGTTAATTTTCGGCATATGACCTAACCCTTACAAAAGGTTGATGAATTACTAAAGCACCCTATATCTGGCAGGTGAGTGGGTGACAAGACAACGATATCTCGTGCTGCAAGTGCAAAAGCCATGCGCCAAGCGCATGGGTGCCATGCAAAAACAGGCTATCCGAATCATCTCGTCTCCGTCATAAGAGGCTTCACGCCGAAAAGACAAGAGCAAGAATAATGGAAAGGACGACGAATGAAGGATTTCGTTGACGGCACGGCCTTTAATAACGAGCAAGGCAACCGTGCACGTAAACTTTTTGCAGCCGTGGTACTGGCAGCATTGGACGACGCAATTGCGGACGATAAGAAATATGGAAATGGACCTGAGCAGATCGCACGCTGGGCGCGCTCCAGAGATGGGCGCGAAGTGCTGAGCTGTGCTGGCATTGATCCCAATGAGCGGGTTGTGACTGGCTTGATGGACTTTGTAGGAAAAGGCGTACGGACGTCGGTTGCACTGTCTCGAGAGGAATCCGAGCGCAGAAATGCCGCTCAACAAGCGGAAGCCGCATAGGCAGATCCAAGGAATTCAAATCAAAAACACGTCCCTCGCGGGGCGTGTTTTTTTGTCAGCTGTCGGTAAAGAAAAACATCCATTGGCTGACCACCCAAAGCTCTGCAAGCAGTAGAACACCAACCAATCCCGTAACCGGCCAGCCATGTTTACGTCGCCACAGGGCGGTTGCGGCTATAACTGCGAAAAACGCACCAAGCGGGGCAAACCATAACCCACAGTGCGCGCGATCCCAGTAGCTGAACGGGCTCTCAAATACCCATCTTGTAACCGGCCAGAAATGGGCACGTCCATCGTCATGATGGAGCGGAAAATCAAGACAAAGATGTAACAAACCTGCCCCCGATAGCGCTATGGCCCAAGGCTTTCGGTACCATAAGGCAACCCCAAAAGCCGCGCCCCAGATCAAGAAGGAATTATCAATAGCGAAGATCGTCTGCCACGCATCCGAATAGTATAAATCGTTGAACACCACGTCCGGCGATAGGCCAAACACAAACAATGCGCTACCAGCCAATACATAAAGCGAAAGGTCAGGTAAAAGCGCGCCCGCAAAGGCCGCCCAGACGACCGCTTTCTGCGGCCCTCGTCCAAACGCTGCGGCACCAATCAGCAGATGTGCGGGCGTATTCATTTTTGCTCCTTTTCCTTCTGCTTATCATGCGTCAGGTTGCACCAAACAAAAAGAGGTGGCACGTGAGCCAGGCAATAATGATCCAAGGCGCGGGCAGCAATGTCGGCAAATCCATGATCGTGGCAGGCTTGGCACGCGCTTTCACACGCCGGGGTCTGGCTGTGCGGCCCTTTAAACCGCAGAATATGTCGAACAATGCCGCTGTGACGACGGATGGCGGTGAAATCGGTCGCGCCCAGGCTTTGCAGGCGCGTGCAGCAGGTGTTGCACCACATACGGATATGAACCCGGTTTTATTGAAGCCGCAAACCAATACCGGCGCTCAAATCATTGTTCAGGGTCAGGTTTTTGGTGCGCAGGATGCACGCGATTTCGGGGCCGCAAAAGATAGGCTGATGCCTTTCGTTCTGGAAAGTTTTGATCGTCTCGGACAAACATGCGATCTGGTATTAGTAGAGGGCGCAGGCAGCCCTGCGGAAACCAATCTTCGGGCGCGCGACATCGCGAATATGGGGTTCGCGCAGGCGGCTCAGGTGCCGGTTGTCCTGATGGGCGACATTGATCGCGGCGGTGTCATTGCACAACTCGTCGGCACACAGGCCGTTCTCGACAGTTCCGACAATGCACTCATAAAAGCCTTTTCTGTCAATAAATTCCGGGGCGATGTTCAACTTTTTGACAAAGGGCGGGACGACGTCATTGCACGCACCGGATGGCCCTGTGTTGGTGTCATCCCCTGGTTTGCAAACGCCCACCAGTTGCCTGCCGAAGATGTCGCGGACTTGCCTGCGCGCACCCGTTCCAAGGGACGAGGACTTAAAATCGTTGTACCGCAGTTGCCACGCATATCAAACTTTGACGACCTCGACCCACTCGCGGGCGAACCGGACGTAGAGCTTGTGATCGTACCTGGCGGCACACCCTTGCCTGCCGATGCCGATGTGGTTTTGCTGGTAGGTAGCAAGGCCACGCTCGCAGATCTTGGGGCCCTGCGTGATGAAGGCTGGGACATCGACATTGCCGCACATTTGAGGCGTGGTGGCCATGTCCTCGGTCTGTGCGGAGGTTATCAGATTTTAGGAAACACGATCGCAGACCCGGACGGATTGGAAGGGACGCCCGGCTCCGCCAAGGGCCTTGGCCATCTGAATGTAGATACTGTGCTCCAACCGCGAAAAACGTTAAGTTTGACTGAGGGTATTCACATGCCAAGCGGCGCTTTTCTCAGCGGATATGAAATCCATATGGGCCGGACGATCGGCCCGGATTGCGACCGCGCATGGTTGCAGTTGGATGATGGTGTGCAGGGCGCAGCGTCAGAAAACGGGCTGGTACAAGGGTGCTATCTCCACGGCTTGTTCAATTCAGATACGTTTCGCGCGGCTTGGTTGGCGCAGTTCGATCTGACCTCAAAAACGTCTTATGATCAGACTGTAGAGACCACCCTCGATGCATTGGCTGATCACCTTGAAAAACACATGGATCTGGATCTGCTGCTTTCTTTGGCCGCCCCGTGTCGACCTCGGCAAGCATAGGCGATCTATCCAAGGTCACGCGACGCCAAAGCACGTTGGATTTCGCGGCGCACCAGTTTTCGAAGGTTTTGTGTGATCCGCTCGCCAAGCGCGCCCTGTAGTTCGGATCGCACCATTTCTGCAACAAGATCGCGCAAAACGGTTTGGTCCACAACATGCTGGATCTCCGCGTGGCCGGAGGTGTCCGCGGGTTGCGCCGGTGACTCCTCGGCTAGCGGAGTGCCTTTGGCATCAAGTTCCACGCTGTCCTGCCACGACATCGCCTTGGGCTGGGTGCCTGAATAGGCATCCCTGCTCATGCCATCGGGCTCCCACTGATCTGCGGTGCGAGCAATTGTTGTCTCAAGGGCAGCGATTTTTGCTGTTAATTCACTAATTCCGAAAGCTTTAGGCACTTCACTTGGTGAATTGTCAGCCTGTGACGAACCTGGCGCATCCGCTTGAACAAGATGATGCCCGATGTCTTGTCTCTCATCACCCGGACCCTGTTTCGCAGCGGGCGTGATCGACTCTTTCGATCCCTGCTCGGAACTGGTGTCGATGCTCTCCCTGTCCCTCTCAGCCTTTACCGCATGCTGTGGTTCCAGGCGCAAAACGCCGTGACCCGGGACCCGCAAGTCTGAAGAGAGCACAAGCCGTTCAGATGCGCCGTCTTGCGCTTTGCTGTCATCAACCAGACGACGAACGGAAGGCAGGACACCCTTCTTATCAGATCCTGAAACAGGTTTGGACATGTGCACACCATTACTGAACAGCGCAATTCTACCGCTCAACCGGTTGTTTCACAATGGGGACGACCAACCTCAGTTCTTTTGAAGCGCGCGCAAAACCCGGTCCAGTTGCTGGCCTTGTGCGGAAGATGGGATGGGCGCGTCTTTTACCAGATCATAGTAAGCATTTGGATCATATAGCTGAACATCCAAGGATAGGTCCTTCGCAGTCAGCCGACCAGTCGATTGCAACACAGAATAGGCCGCGATGTAGAGATTGGCCTGCGCCGAGATACGTGACGTCTCTGCGTCCAAAAGCTCTTGCTCCGCGTCCAAAACATCCAAAGTTGTCCGGGCGCCTAAGGTGGCTTCTTCGCGCACACCCTCAAAGGCGATGCGTGCGGCGCGGATGCGCTCCTCACTGGCCTGAAGGCTGGCCCGTTGCGCGGAAAGTGCCGCATAGGCAGATCCCACGTTCTGTGAAATCGTTTTGCGCGTATCCAGCAAGCTGCCGCGCTGCGCGTCCCGGGACGCCATTGAAGAACGAATTCCAGATGACAGCGCGCCGCCGTTATAGATCGGACCAGTCAATTCAACGCCCACTGTGCCCGATTCCGAGTCAGCGATCGAGCCAAGGTCTTCTGATAAACTCAGGGATCCAATGGCTGAAATCGTCGGGCTCAAAGCCGCTTTTGAACGCATGATGTTGAGCTCGGCAACAGCCACCAGATGCTGTGCAGCGCGCAAATCCGGGTGGTTTTGCACTGCGAAAGCGCGCGCGTTCTCAACATTGCTGTCCAATTGGGGCAAGGAGGGTGGCGGTGCCAAATCGCCGGGCGTACGCCCGATAACGCTGCGATATTCCTCTGCCGCTTGAATGAGGTCCCCCTGCGCTGTTGCCAGACCGCTGCGAGAATCTGCGAGACTGGATTCCGCCTGTGCGACGTCTGTCCTTGTAACTTCGCCGACTTCAAAACGATCTTGGGCCGCGCGCAATTCCTGTGTCAGCAGGCGCAGGTTGTTCTGGCGCAACTCGACGAATTCTCTGAAAGCAAACACGTTTAAATAGGCTTCAACCGCGCGGATCAACACGTTTTGCTCAATACTGATCAATTGCTGTCGCGTCGCCAATACGGTCTCTTTTGCCGCTTCAGCACCAAGCGCCGTCGCGCCGTTGTCAAACAAGAGCAATGAAGCTGAAAGCCCAACCGTAGCTGTGGTGTTTTCCAGATTTGTCGTTGTGGGTAACCCGGTGGCCGTACGGGAATCGCGGTCGCCAAAATCACGCCCAATACTGGCCGTGTAGCTGATAATTGGTCTCAGGGCCGCGATCGCGGTCGCCACATCCTCGTCGGCTGCACGCAGTAAAGCGCGGTTTTGCTCCAAAAGTCCGCTGGTTTCATAAGCGCCGATTAGCGCATCCGCCAGCGTTTCTGATCTCAGATCCTGTCCGGCAAATATGGCTATCATGCCAACGGACATCGCCACACCACGATACATTCTTCGCAAACCAACCGTATTTTTCATCTCGCCCATTTCAGCGTGCCTCTTTGTGATCGTGCCCTATTGCGGGCTTTGATTATTCTTAGAATTCAAACGCTTTTTCTTTAGCAAACCCGGAGAGCACCGGGGCTCCTGCATTGAATGACATACGCCAGGATAGACGGCCACCTTGCTTGTGGCCGATCCGCACTTCGCCCAGAGCGCCTTGCATGTATAGGCAGGCTACGCGGCCCCCTTCTTTGATCTGATCCTGAAGTGTCATGGGAAGTTGCTGGATGCCACCTTGGACAATCATCACATCATATGGACCATGCTGAAGTGCGCCTTCAGCCAGATCGGCCTGATGTAGGATCACATTGTCGATACCAGCGTCCATAAGTGCTTCTTGCGCCTCAGAAAGCAAAGTTTCGTCGTTTTCCACCGCAACCACAGCAGCCGCCATATGCGCAATAACTGCCGCCGAATAGCCCATGGCGCTGCCGATATCTATAACCAAATCATCATTCGAAATATCCAGTGCATCCAGCATTTTTGCCAAAGTGCGCGGCTCAAGCAGAACCCGCCCACCGCCGAGGTCGAGGTTCCCATCCATGTAAGCTGCTTCGCGTTGGGCCGCAGGCACAAAATTCTCGCGCGGTATAGTCAGCATTGCATCAATAATTGGAAATTTCGTCACATCTGATGGCCTGACTTGCGTATCAACCATCATCGTACGGCGGGCGGCGAATTCGCTCATGTGCTCAAGCTCATCTTTTCTGTAACTCAGACTCAGATGTGCCACATTCGCGCCGCTGCGGCAACGTCCATACGTCGCATTTTGCCCAACTGTGATACTTGCAGCACCTGAAGCGATAAAATGCCAGGCGACTGGCATTGCATGACACAGATCGACTTCATTTTACCTTGCCTGATCGCCGAAACTCCAGACGCTCTACAAATCACAGTTCCTTTTGATGCGACCACTAAGGCCAGCGGGTATAGGACCTCAAAACCACTCGATTGAGGAAGACCGGCGACTGAAAGTGTTCATGTAAAGACTCGTTCCGGGCTGCAGCCCGCCTGTGCTCGGTATAAACAGCCTTTGCTATCCTGCGCCGAAAGGACAGCTGCCGATCGTTTATTGGAGGGTCAAACCCCGTTAAGAAACCTGGCACATGGGTTGATGCGCACTTAAGAGTCGTGACATCGCGATTGCGGAGATCCCGGTTAGGAAGATGACGAACTTGTATGACCCGCTCCCGTCTTCCCGGATGGAGGAGATGCCATGACGAGCCCTATCACCGGCCGCCACCCCGGACCTGAAGATGGTCAGCCCCCACAGTGTAAGCACCGAATAATACGCGAGATACAACTGAAAGTTGGTGATGGCCCTTGAGGGGTGGCATATCATGGCGTTGTTCAAGCGCCGCAATTTTCGTTTGAGAAAAGTATATGCCACATGATCACAAATACCATTACCCAACTGGGCGATCCACAGGGATTTTCGCCTGACCCATTAACTGATATTCTGCAATCTGGTGCTCAACCCCTCATCCAGTTGGCGGTGAGGCTGAACTTTCTGTTTTGCTGGAGGCGCACGCATCTGATGAAACGGACGATGGCCGCGCTCGGCTCGTTCGCAATGGCCACCTGCCTGAACGCAAGGTGATCACCGGGATTGGCGCGGTGCCGGTCAAGGTGCGCCGCGTGCGAAATAGAGGCAATGAAGCCGAGGAATTCCGGTTCACATCAACGATTCTGCCGCCCTATCTGTGCAAAGCCATATCCATCGAAGATCTGCCGCCCTGGCTTTATCTCAAAGGTATTTCCATCGGTGACTTTCACGAAGCGCTTGCCGCTCTGCTCGGCCCCAGTGCCGCGGGATTTTCCTCAAGTACGATCTCGCGACTCAAGGCCGACCGGTGGGATGAGTACGACTGCTGGCAGCGGCGCGACCTGAGCACCCGAAGGTTCGTCTATGTCTGGACTGACGGCGTCTACATTCGACTCATAATAATTGATTAAAAGCAATGTGTTCTGGTGTTGACCGGCGCGGATGACTGGGGACGCAAGGAAATCATCGGCCTTGCCGAAGGCTACCGCGCAAGTACCCAGAGTTGGCGCGAACTGCTGCTCGATCTGCAACGGCGCGGCTTCACCCATGCGCCTGATCTTGCCATTGTGCATGGTGCTTTGGGGTTTTGGAATGCGCTGCGCAAGGTCTTTGGTGCCACGAAAGAACAGCGCTGCTGGTTCCACAAAACGGGCAACGTGCTGAACACGATGCCCAAATCGGTTCAGGCCAAAGCAAAGGGCCATTTGCACGATATTTGGCAAGCAGAGACGCGCGTGGAAGTGGAGGCCGCGTTTGATTACTTCGTGGTGTCCTACGGCGTGAAATACAACGAGGCCTTGAAAAGCTGGCAAAAGACCGTGACGTCCTCTTGGCATTCTATGATTTCCTGGCCGAGCACTGGAAGCACATCCGCACGACGAACCCGATCGAAAGTACCTTCGTAACCGTTCGCCATCGAACTGGAAAAACCAAAGGGTGCCTCAGCCGCAAAACCGGCCTCGCTATGGCCTTAAAATTGATGATGTCAGCGCAAGGCAAACGGCGCAAACTCGACGGCGCAAACCGAATGCCTGAGAACATTGAAGGGATTAAATTCAAGGACGGGATCGAGTAACTTCAAAACGCCGCCTGATCACTCCGTCACCAATTTTCGGGCATAGCTCAGGATGCGCCCGCGCGTCCGACATCACCGCGATCGGTCAACGGTTCGAAATGGCCTCCTTGATCGTGTCAAACGCTATCGCCGATGGAACTTCGATCGATAGGTTTCGGTCACAAGTCATGGAATACATGGACATCTCCAGCTCGGCTGCTGGCAAGGCGCGGCAAAAGATGAGGACCACACAGGCATCGAGAAAACGGAAGTGAACAGAACAAGCATAGAACAGAAACATGATAACCTGTGTGATAACCACTTGCAGGCGGTTTAGGAAAACCGTAAAGAAACCAAGGCTTCGGCGAGTTGGCGGAGTGGTTACGCAGCGGATTGCAAATCCGTGTACAGGAGTTCGATTCTCCTACTCGCCTCCAATATTTTCATATACTTAGCGCCTTCACGGGAAATGCGGTCATCACAACGGTTATCAGGTTCGCGTTCTGGGCTTGTTCTGTTCATTTGCGCTTTGCTGCGGCCTGACGCGCCCTCATGACCTGTCTTGCCTCTCCGGCGTACTTAACAATCATGTCTTTTTGACGTGTGGCCGCTGTAGCTGGCGATTTCATCATCGGTGCAACCAGCCCAAGCCTATTCCATTACACCACGATAGCGCAGCGCATGTTGGTCATATGCCATAAGACCCAGCCGTTTGCGCTCGCGCACCATTTCCTTGGCTAGCGCGTCATAGTTCATGGGAGAGCCATCGGGCCGCGTTAAGATGTGGCGCGACGGGTGTGGTGAAAATTCCAAGTTAACCTTGGCGCGGTCCAGCGCCGTCTTGAGCGCGTTTGTGCATGGAAGAAGCAGCGGCTGGTCAGTTTTGTTCTAGCGTAGCTTGAGGTTCTCGCCATCATAGTCACCCCACTGGAAATCTACCAAATCTCCCGGCCTCTGGACACTTCCAACACCCATTTCAAAGATCAAAAGGAGCAACGCCTCACCCTTAGATCGAATCTTTTCAAGTGCCGCATCGGTCCATGGTAGATGCGGTTTTCGGCGTGACTTTGGAACCTTGAGCGGTTCGATATTTATTGCAGGGTTGTCTTTTCGCCAATGCTTGCGAATTGCCAGCTTTGACAGCATGCTTATCGCGGTCGGGATGCAGTTTGCAAAACGGACGCGGTGCCGGTTTCTGTCCATCACGTCATAGATGTCAGCCTGAGTAAGTTGGGAAACATCCCGTTTTCCGATTTTTTTTCAATCAGATACTTGAAGACCGGCTCCAGGTCCTTGCGATAGCGAGGCGAAAGATCAGCCCACTTATCTGTCTCGCGCATCGCGGGAATGAGGGCAACCCAAGACGTCTTTACCGCCGCCCGCCTGCCAGCAACGATTTCCCACTACTGACGATCAAATTCGGCCGTTCCTTCGGGGGCCGTAATCCTGCCGATGTATTTCCCGTTCTTACGCACATAGACGAAGCCTTCTTTGGGTTCATGCAGATACTTCTTTCCTCCCCAGCGACTCACCATTGTACGTCTCCCATTCCGTCAATGGCGTCACCCGAGGCGACTCGGCATAGCTCCATTGTGTCCCAGCGCTCAAATTCTCCGATTGTCTTCGGCCTCGGCAACGCACCGCCTTCAACCAACGCTCGCAATTGCGCGAGTCTTTGGTCGAAGAGTCTGGCGGCTTGCCGCTCGCCGACTAGGATGGGAAGCGGTTCACGTTTCATAAAACAACCTCCATCACGAAAGTTTCCTCAAACGGCAAGTCCAAACACCTTGCGATATACTGGCAGACCTCCGTTAAATTCAGAAAGATATTGGGCTGCGGATCTGCATCAACTGGGGTGGGTCTGCTAATCAGTGCTTTCTGACCGTCCACGCCATCTAGACAAGCATCAAAGAAAATTTCAGCATTTAAGTGCCCCCACTATCGCCCCATGGCGATACTACTAGCCAAGTGTTACCATCGCGAAACAGTTTTTCCGCATCATGTGACTGGGCTTTGCTCGACTTATGCGGCAAGCTATCTCCTAAGCCCGGCGGACACTCTTTCCTTAGATAAGCTATCCTTGCGCCGATCTTGTAGGCCCTCAATACTTCGACTCCGCAATGGATCAACCCTAACGCAGTGCAACCTTGGATAACGGCTTCCACCGACAGCATAACTTCCTTGCCACCCCCAAGACCGTCTGCGCCAGCGTGGTTTTCAATATCAACAATCTTTCCGTATTTTTTATGCCCATACCAACGCCGTCCTTTGGGACCCATAACGCCAACGGCCCGGCTTGCCGGAAAGGTTCTGTCTTCTGGTATCATAGACGTGTCCTCTACAGTCATCCACCCACCTTCAGAAAGGTGCAAGATGTATTCCTACTTCACACAACAGAATCGCTGTGTATGGGAGTTTGATTCGGAACCACTTTCGGGAAAAGATTGGGCAAAAGGCGAAAATATTCCCCGTTTTGACCGATTTGTGCTGGCCTAATTCTTTGCTAGTCGGCGGCAGCACGGAGAATGTGTCAAAAGAATTCAGAATGCGACAACCCGATGAATGCTTGAAAGGGGTCATACAGAAAATGAGCCGTCAAAGTGACGCAGATGCAATACCAGCCCAAAGCGGACATGACGGCCCCGCACCTCGGGCGAATTCTGTTGAAAAACTCTTGCTTGATCGGGTGTCCGTTCGCTGATTCAATTCCTTAATTGGTTGGAGGATTTGGCGCTGATGGGAGCGAAACGAGAAGCTAAGGCGGCGCTATTTTACGAGTTTTCGCTTGAGGATCATGTCCCGCAAGATCACCTGCTGCGCTCGATTGATCGGTTCCTCGATCTGAACGACATCCGGGAATATTTGAATGAGTTCTATAGCCATACAGGCCGTACATCGATTGATCCCAAACTTCTGATCCGCATGCTGTTGGTGGGCTATTGCTTCGGTATCAGGTCAGAATGCCGTTTGTGCGAAGAGGTGCATCTGAACCTCGCATATCGCTGGTTTTGCCGGCTTGATTTAGTCGATCCGATCC
This sequence comes from Paracoccaceae bacterium, assembly GCA_033344815.1. Classification (NCBI taxonomy): domain Bacteria; kingdom Pseudomonadati; phylum Pseudomonadota; class Alphaproteobacteria; order Rhodobacterales; family Paracoccaceae; species Paracoccaceae bacterium. Next base: position 1,360,243 of record JAWPMR010000001.1, read on the forward strand.
CAAACCACTCGACCCTCTCAAAGAACCGACACGGGCGTTTTCGGGAAAGCAAACTGCTATGGCATCTGTTTGAGAAGACTGTTGCGCTGTGTATCGCAGATGGCTTGGTCAGCGGCCAGCGCCTTGCAGCAGACGCCAGTTTGATTGAGGCCGATGCGAACAAACAGAACTCGACGCCAAAGGAAGATTGGGATCGCTGTGCCATTGATCCGACCGATGCGCCGCGTGCCGTGAAGGAATATCTGGATGTCTTAGATGACGCAGCTTTTGGCGCAGCATCGGAGGTTGTGCCCAAGTTCACATCCCATTCTGATCCCGCCGGTCAGTGGACAGCGGCCCGCAAAGGCCCTGCATTCTTCAGTTGTTCGACCAACTACCTGATCGACACCGATCACAGCGTAATTGTTGACGTCGAAGGTACGAAATCAATCCGACAAGCTGAAGTCGGCTCTGTGCGAACCATGCTGGATCGCATCAAGAATATGCACAATATTTATCCCGAACGATTGATCGCAGACAGTGCCTATGGATCAGGACCGATGTTGGGCTGGCTGGTGGATCGCGATATCAAACCCCACATCCCTGTGCTGGATAAAGCAGGTCGCACAGATGGCACATGGTCCCGCACAGACTTTGAATGGGACCCTGAAAACAACCACTACGCTTGCCCAGAGGGCGAGCCGTCGAAACATTTCCGACGCGACTATTCTGAGTCCAACCGTGGGCCCACCGGCAAGGGCGTCGCCAAGTATCAAGCGCTCAAACACACCTGCAAAGCCTGTCCATCGAAGATGAAGTGCTGCCCAAAAGCAGAGGCGCGCAAGATCACCCGCGAAGAACATGAAGATGCCCGACAAGTCGCTCGCGACATCGCCAAGACAAAGCAATATACGATCTCAATGCGATTTCGAAAGAAAGTCGAGATGCTCTTTGCACATCTCAAACGCATCCTAGGGTTGGGACGGCTTCGACTTCGCGGCCCATGCGGGGCAAATGACGAATTCCTGCTCGCCGCAACCGCCCAAAACCTCCGCAAACTAGTCAAGATTTTTCCCGCACCGCAGCAAACGTGCAAAGCCTGATAAAAAAGGCGCTCAAACTTTATTTGGAACGCCACGTTCTGCACTCGCAAAAAGTTGTCTTTCTACAGAATCGGGCGGATTCCGGACCTTCGCTGCAGGTGCGAACCGATCATTCTGGCATCGTGAAAGCCGACATTCAGCAAAAGCTGAAAAAGATTTTCCTCTTCGTTACCGCAAGGCATTACATGGCCACTTGCAGATCCTTTCTTGGGACGATGAAACTGCATGTTCCGGCACTTTTACGCTTGAGAACATGGCGACGAGGCCAACCTTGATCGAACCCCGGCATGCTTATGCGTTGCGCGCAGTGCCAAGTTGACTGCATGGCGCGTATCGGGAACAGTCAAGTCACTATTGGGCAGTCATCGGTATCTGAAGGAAGTCGTCAGTCATGGGCCGCATCTTCATCAGCCATCAAAACAATTCTGCCGACAATTCCCGGGCCGAGAAGATACACCGATGGATCAAGAATCAGAAGGGCATAAACGGTTTTCTCGACTTTGACATTCAGGACGGACTTCAGGTAGGTCAGCAATGGGAGGACGAGATATACGCCGCCATACGTAGTGCGCAGGTCGTTATCGCCATCGTGTCGAATGACTGGCTCAAGTCCCACTGGTGTACAAGCGAGGCGCGCATGGCGCGGCTGCTGGGCCTGAAGTTGATCCTCATTATTGCCGAAGAGTGCGAGGTTCCCTTCCGAGATACGCAATCCATCCGCCTTGAGAAGCACGGCGAGATCCGGGCCTTCGAGGAACTCAGACAGGCGCTACGCACGACCCACAAGCTACCCGATCGCCCCTATCCGGGCCTCGCCGCGTTCGACGAGAAGGACGCGGCGGTTTTTTTTGGCCGCGAAGACGAGACCCGCGACTTGGTCAACAAGGTCAACAGTCTGTTCAAGGGCCGCCCGAAAACGCCTCGCATGTTGTTGGTTCTCGGGGCATCGGGTTCCGGCAAATCTTCGCTCATGCGTGCAGGGTTCCTCCCAGAATTCAAAGCCGATCCGGAGAACCTCTGCATTGGGCCGATCATCCCAGGCGGCGACGCGCTCGACGAGATCGCAGAGGTTCTCGACGCGCCACTTGACGGCCTTGATGCCGAAGCAATGGCTGATGCGATCGCTGCATCAATGAAATGCGCAAACCAGTCCTACAAGCGTGCCGTGATCTGCATAGATCAGGCGGAGGAGTTACTGGAGGAAGAAAGGGACAGCACATTTTTCGATGTCATGCGCGCGCTGCTCGAGAAACGCAGGGGACGGGTTGTCGTGCTCGCTACAATGCGTTCGGATTTCCTGAACGAATTCCAGAAGAACCGGCTGATCGGCCCAGACGCGAAGCTTGCATACGAGACGATGGCACTCGACCCGCTGCCTGAAGATCACCTTGGCGCCATTATCCGGCAACCGGCGGAACTCTTTGGCGTGAAGTACGAAAATAAGCTCTTCGCCCGGATTTGCAAAGACCACAAGGGGCCGGACGCGCTGCCGTTGCTTGCGTTCTTTCTGGATGAATTCTGGCGCAGAGATTTCATCCGAGACGGTGTCCTGCAACTCTCGGAGTACAAGGAGTTCGGGGGTGTGGGCCAAGCTTTGGAAAAGGCCAAGGATCGAGCGATCAAGGACTGCGCACGGCTTGACGCGGCTTATGACGACCGGCAAGTGCTGCTTGATGACGTCCGTGAAGTTTTTCTGGGGCTGTTGGTCTCTATCAACGCGGCCAGCGGCGCTGCAGTGCGCAACCGTGCACCTGCGTCCGCGCTCAGTGAACGGCAAACGGCCCTTCTGATGGCATTCGCAAACCAGCGCCTGCTGATCCTGAAGAACGACATGTGGGAGGTCGTGCACGAGGCGCTGTTGCGGCAATGGACCGAGCTTGAAAAATGGGTTGCCGAAGCGCGCGATGACCTCGTCGCCATCGCCCGCATCGAGGCGGCCGCGGCCAACTGGACCGAGGCAAACGAAAATGAATCTGACGTAACACATGGCGGCGACCGTCTGGATACTGCTGTCCGGTTACTGGCCAGCCCCCGCTATGCCGACCGCTTCGACGGGTGTGCTAAGGCATACATCGAGGCGTGTCAGGCCAAGGAAACCGAACGGTACGAACAGGAGAAGAAACACCTTGAAGAGTTAGAACAGCAAAAGGCCGGGGCCGAGGCAGAAGCCCGGCGGGCACTGCGCAGCCAAAGACTGAGCCTTGCGGCGCTGTCCTCTACCGCGCTGAAGTCCGGGCGGCCCGATGAAGCGGCCTATCTCGCGCTGGCCGCGTGGCCTCGGAAAGGCTCCGACTTCGATGACCTCAGTGAGTACGGGACGGTTGTCCTCAATGCGCTTGCCGCGGCGTTGCCGGCGCTTCGCGAAATAAGACGATTCCCGCTCGGGGCAGTGGGAGACGGATCATGGTTTTACAGAGATCTGGCGGTGTCGTCCGACGGGATCCATATCGCGCTAAAGGATGACAACAATCAATTCTGTGTTTGTCGCCTGCACAATGACGGGAGCATATCCCGACATGAACTGAAGATTCAGCCGAAAAGTGAACGCTTCAATCGGCTCACGCTCGGGGGGTACTCCTTTTCGCCTGATACCCGCACCTTCGTGGTGAGATACAGGTGGTACGACGAGGACGGATCGTCGGAGGAAGGATGGCCCGAGTATGAAAAGGTACTGGACCTCGATGAAATCTTTGGACCGTCCGGGAGAGGCTTCGCGGGCGATGGTCCTGGTCCTTTACCGGAGCGCAAATTTTTTCTGAGATACGCCTTCGAAACCTCCGGTTGGGAGTTGGCCGACCGGGAGACCGGAGAATTGATCAAGCCCGTTCCTACACTTGGTCAGATCCTCCTAAATGAATTTCATCGCGGTGACGCGCATATCACTTATGTCGATGATGAAAACCGTATCTGGCTATGGGCTCTGGCCGAAGACGAACCTAGAGAGATTCTGAAGAGTATTCCTAAAAAGTGGGAGTTCACCCTATTTGAGGATCGCCTTGAAACGGCTGAGGCACAGATCGTTCTTTCCCCGGACGGGGCCTTCGTGGCCATTTGGGTACAACACAAGGTCCAGGTTTTTGAGTGTGTTTCCGAGCGGGAGTTGGTTTCCATTGATCGAGCACATACAACTTCACAAAATTGGGAGCCAGACTATATCATTGGCTCTTTTTCGCCATGCGGGTCTCTCTTTGCGAGCCTTTCCTTTCCGATACGCGATACGGAAGAGGTGCAGGTCCGCCTGTGGGATCTTCGGCGCGGATCCAATATAGCCATTGTTCCCAAAGCGCCTGATTTTTCACGCAAAGAACAGCCACTTAAGCCTAGGCGGGCGACAGATCGATCAGTTCGCGACATCCGATGTTCGACGGATGGTAAGAGCCTTGCCGCCGTCGTGCCGACCGAAAAAGGGGTCGATGTCGTCAGGTGGAACCTTGAGGATGGTCGTCGTACCGCGTCCCTTGAGCTGTCAGTCAATACTAAGGGTGAGCCGCCCGACGTCGTTTTGTCCCCGGATTGTACGCTGGCCGTGGTGGCGGCAATAACAAAGCCTTATACAAACGAATCCGATGGCTCTGAATCGTTCCTGCCAGAGAACAATCGCGTGATCGAAATCGCTTCGGGCAACGAAATCTCGGTCATGGAGACGGTCAGGTATAACGTGCGCTTTATTGGTGAAGGGCCCCTGTACACGGATCGGTCATCTTTGTCCGTCTCGCTTCATGACATTCGGTCGGGCCAGGATCTCATAACGCTCTATCCATGTCTTGACGGGGAATGGCAGTACCCAAATTTCGAACTGACAGGGTTGGTCGGCGCGGCAGCCTTTTCGCCGGATGGATCTTCGTTGGTGACGTACGAACAAGGGGTCAGTTTAGTCGTCGACGACGACGGCGACGGCGACCGGTGTGTTCTCAATCCCTTCGGTCCACAGGTCCGGTTTTGGACCATACGCGATGGGCATGCGCGCCTTTGGTCTGAATGGCAAAATATCGATAAAGACCTTTTCATGTCGAAGCCGTACCCCACCGGAGTGGGGGGGGAAGAGCTCGAGAGTGAAGCGCTTGCCATCGGTCGCCTGCTCTTTTCCCCGCGAGGAGAAATGGTTGCGCTCATTGGGGGGCGCGATCATGCAGAAATCAGCTTTCATGATCCGGCCAGCGGCGAACGCTTCGGGAAGCTACGTTTTGCGGACGAAGCAGTTGATGGTTTTGATGAAATCGCGTTTACACCGGACGGTTCAAGGCTTGCGGTTCCCACTCGATCCACAGCAGAAGTTGCACAGTATGGCACAGGCGTTTCGCTTTACGACGTCGGGACGGGGCAGCGGGTTGCGTACCTGCCTTGCCCGGGTGGTTTCAGTCGCATGACGATTGCACCCGATGGCAATCATATCTTCGTGGGACAGGGCGACGGCTCGATTCTGGGGTGGAACGTGGCGTATGGAACCGGCACGCTGTTCGATATCGTCTACCGGGTTATGCCTGTCCTGACGTCACCCGCTATAGCCAGCGAGTTCGGCATGGCGCTGGAAGACCAAGTGCATTCAAGTAAAGAACCGCTGCCCAATGATGTGCCCGTGCCTCGGGTCAAGGCAGAGGAAGCGCGTGACCTGGCCCTTGGATATCGAATTCCTGCATTCGCAAAAAATCCAGCCATCAATCACCGCGAGCCTCAGGTGCCTGACAATCGGGGCGATCTGTTAGGCGCTCCTCCAACCTCGGACGACCTTCCGCCGCCATCCGACAATCCTCTACCTCTTCCTGCGAATTTGCCCTCTGAGGATCTTCTGCCGCCACTGCCACCGCCTCCCATAGCTCCTGCACCGTCTTGGCTTGAGGATTCTGATCCGTTCGGGGTCGACACGCCGCCGATGCCATCCAATGCTTCACTGCCACCCCCCGCGCCCCCAGGTTTCGATGACGATAAAGATCCCTTTGCGTCATCTCCTCTACCTCTAAAGCGTCCTGACAAGGAACCAGAATGACCGACCTTCCATCGAAAATCACAGATGACCCGCGCTACCGCCGCGTTCATGACGAGCGCGAGCGGCACGCGGCCGAAGCCCGTGCCGCGCGGGCGCTCTATTTCCAGATGACACGTGTTTTCGTTGTGGCGTCGGCACTGGCGGCGATCGCGGGTGGTCTGGTGCTCTATGGCACCAACACCGCGCCGGACGAGAGCGACTCGATCCTCGTCCATTGGCTGGCCGGTGGCGCGTTGCGGACAGGTTTGATCATCGTGCAGGCCTTTGGCCTCGCAGCGGCGGCGGCCAGCGGCTATGTTCTCGGGAAACGAGAACCTGGAAAACGCTGGGTGGCCGCGCGCCTGAGGGCAGAAGATGGCCGGTTGACGCTTGCGGCGCGGGCGCTGTCGATCGGGCATGAAAACGGCAAGGACGCCTTCCGCGAGGCCGCCGAGTGGTTCGTCGGATTTCTAGAAGTCCAGCTTGGGCATCTCGACAAGAGCGCGCGGCGCAAAGACAGCGCGGCTTTTCAAGGGATCATCGTTGCCGCCCTGCTGGCAGCCCTAGCAGCCCTCGCAACGGCCCTGACGGGGTTCGATTCGAAGACGCTGATTGTCGCGCTGGCCATCTTCGGCGTGAGCATTCCTGCGCTGGCCGCCGCGGTCGAGAAATGGGGGGAGGCGACAGCCGACGGCAAACGCGCAGAGTTGCACCACGCAAGCTGGTCGGCGCTCAACGCGCTGCGTGACGATTTGCCTGGGTTTCAAGCGGCCGTCGATGCCAACGATCTCGAAACGGCCACGGCATTCGCGGATCGCGTTTTCCAGGTCCTGCGCGACGACCACGCTGGCTTTGCCTCCGTACATGGTGCTAAATCAACGCGCGATCCGTCTGCGGACTGATGTCGTCTCGGTCAGGTGCGTCGGTGGATCAGAATGAGAATCGCAGACTGATGCGTCGGTCTGGGGGTGGCGCCTCCCTGGCTTCAAAGATATTTACTTTCGGCTTTCCTACTTTGTAGATCTCCGGATAATTGCGCTCAATCAATTGATCAATGTCTCCTTCGAAGAGCCAAAGCGCAGCATCGGGCGGGACGGCCGAGTGGCCGGTTTGAGCCCTTAATGACTGATGCTGCGTTTTGCACGAATGTCTGCTTTAATATATCACAACAAAAGACTAGCGAGGCCTCATGACCAAGTCGCAAACTTCACCACTCGCCCAACCGCTGACACTGCCATGCGGCGCTACGCTAAAGAACCGGATCGCCAAGTCAGCGATGTCGGACTCGCTTGGCGACGGCGCTGGCAACCCTACGCCCGAACAAATCAGGCTTTATGAAAGATGGGCCGAGGGCGGTCTGGCGTTGTCCATAATTGGAGAGGTTCAAGGCACACCCCACTTTGCAGAGAAACCCGGCAACCTGATTTTAAATGACCAATCAGACAGCGACGTGCTTGAGCGCCTAGCAAAAGCAGGTGCAACCGACAACGCGCAGCTATGGCTCCAACTTGGACATGCGGGCGCAATGGCGGATGCACCAATCAGCAAACCAAAAGGACCGAGCGCGCTAGACTTACCCGGGCTGACTTGCGGCGCGTTAACTCTGGAAGAGATTCACGCGCTACCGGCCGAATTTGCGCATACTGCCAGCCTTGCAAAGGGACTTGGATTCGGTGGAGTGCAGGTACACGCGGCGCATGGATTTCTGCTCAGTCAGTTTCTGTCACCTTTGTTCAACAAACGAGAAGATGCCTATGGTGGTTCGCTCCAAAACCGAATGCGGCTGTTGCTCGAAGTAATTGATGAAGTGCGAAAAACTGTCGGCCCTGAATATCCGGTCGGCATCAAATTAAACGCAACGGATCAGCTCGCGGGCGGTTTTGCTGAGGATGAGGCCTTTGAGGTCGTCGCCGCTGTAGACCAAATGGCAATTGACCTTATCGACATCAGCGGCGGCACGTATTTCCCCGGTGCGGTATCCTCGTCTGATCGAGCAGGCTCTGGCCCTTACTTTTTGGAATTCGCAGGCAGCGCCCGCGAAAAAACAACGATACCTTTGATGGTCACTGGTGGGTTCAAGACACGCGCTCAGGCCGAAAAAGCTATTGCCGAAGGCAAGGCAGATCTCATCGGGTTGGCTCGTGCGCTGGTGGTCGATCCGGAACTTCCATCATTTTGGCTGTTTGGTCAGCGCAGCGAGCCGCAGTTCCCACGTTTCAAGAACCCACCAGAAGGCGGTGTGACCGCGTGGTACTCGATGCAGATCACTCAGAATGCAAAATGGGGTGCTACGCTTTCGCCTGATGATTTAGCAGGCGTGATCGAGACCTACGAGAGCCGAGACGAAATGAGGCGGCGTATATGGAATTCAAAGTATAGCTGACCTTCGTGCAGCCGCGGCGAAGTCCGGCTTTGTCCCGCGAACTGTGAGTTCGACCACCTCTTTATTTTGCGCCCGAAGCGAAAGTCCGGTATGGTGAAGCTGCACCGCAGCACTTGACTACTTTGGTAATGGCCGGTTTGGGCCGCCCGTGGTGCAGCGAAAGTCGGTGCTTCCCGAACCAGCCTTTCGTGACCAGCGCGGCGAAGGAGTCGGGAGAGACTAAGCCGGTCACTGGGATTTCATTCTGCGCGCGCTCGGAAATTTGGAAATGCTGTGTGAGCGAAAACTGCTATGCCGTTGCGCGGCGAAAGAAACAGCCACTAGTGCACCGCATCTGACGTCCAGTTGGAAGCTATGTCATGGCATGAGTTTTCCTTGCGTCTCGCATGAATTTCCCGCCTATGTTTAGTCCCCGCCGCGTTCAACGGCCAGAAAAGCAGCCATAGCTCTCGTAAATGGATTGACGTTCGCGAGAATCTACAGAATGGTTGCAATGCAAAAATCGCGTCTCACATAACGGAACGCGGATGCAACAATTGGGAGAGTACACATCATGAAGAAATCATTCACAGGTTTGATGGCGGGTGCCGTCATGGCCTTGTCGGTCCAAGCCGCAATCGCAGACGGCCACGGCGAAATCACCGTGGCATATTTCCTTGAGTGGCCCATGCCAATGATGGCCGCCAAAGCTTCCGGCGCTTATGACGAAGCGCTCGGCAAGAAAGTGAATTGGGTTTCCTTCGAGACAGGGACAGCAATGTCTGCGGCGATGGCGTCCGGAGACGTTCAGATCGCCTTGTCTCAGGGCCTGCCGCCCTTCGTGGTTGCCGTTTCCGGTGGCCAAGACCTGCAGCTTGTCGATGTTGCAGTAAGCTACGCAGAAAACCAAGGCTGTGCGGTGCACTCCGATCTGGAGATCACGCTGGAGACAGCCAGCGAGTTGGCGGGTAAGAAAGTGGCTGTGCCGCTGGGCACTGCTGCGCACTATAGCTTTATTCGCCAGATGGACCATTTCGGTGTGCCTCTGGACAGCTTGCAGATTGTTGACATGGCTCCTCCGGAAGGCGCTTCGGCTTTGAGCCAGAAAGCAGTTGATTTTGCCTGTGGTTACGGCGGTGGCTGGGCGCGTATGCAGGAGTACGGTGACGTTCTGCTGGACGGCGACGCCAAGCAAGAGATCGGCATTCTGGTGTTTGACGTGACGTCTGTGCCTTCGGCCTATGCGGCTGAGAACGGTGAAGAGTTGGCGAAGTTCCTCAAAGTCACTGCGGACGCCAATGCCGAGTGGGCTGCAAACCCATCCGATGAGATGCTAGCTGTGATTGCAAAGGAAGCGGGCATGGACCTTGACGCGGCTAAATCTGCGATTGCCACGATGAAGTTCCCAAGCATTGATGACCAGCTGTCTGAAGCATGGCTCGGCGGCAATGCAGCCAGCTTTATGAAAGGCGTTGGCGACGTGTTCGTAAACGCGGGTTCCATCGATTCAGCACTCGACAGCTACGAGGGTGCCGTGAACACCGGGCCGCTTGGTGCTGCCAAGGGCATGTAATCAAGAACGGGCGCATCCCTTCGCTAAGGTATGCGCCCGCATCGATGCAAATTCTGTTAACCTTTGAGTACCGCAGAAGACTAAGTTCTTTGTGCGAAAGGTTATATCAGGTTTGATCTCCCTGAAATTTTTTGCGAGGTTTCAGATCAAACTGGCCGCGCTTTTTGCGCGTCCTTTTTTCAGCGCATGTTGTCATAAAAATCCTCGATGCACCTTCGACATTGTAGGACATGTCTCAAGACGTTAACCTGTTTCACACAAACGGATCGTGCTTTCGGAGGCGTTGAGTATGTCGCGTGAGGTTCAAAGCTCAATCATTCAGAAAAGCGTCGCCGTCATCGACCTCCTAGCCAATCAAAAAAGCGGGTTGTCCCAGACAGAAATTGCCCAGACCACTGGCTTTAACAAAAGCTCGACACACCGCATCCTTACTATCTTGATCGGCCAGGAACTGGTCGAGTTTGACGAACGCGACCGGACTTATTCAACCGGACCATTGCTCATAAGCTGGGCGCGTGCAGCTTGGGAAAAGATGGACCTGAGCTTGGTCAAAGATCAGGATCTGCGCGATCTTGCTGAACAGACCGGAATGAATGTCGCGCTTGCCGTCCGAGTTGAGCATACCGTGACGTTCACGCGCGCAAACGTAGCGCACCCTTATCGATTGGCAGTCAAAGAGGGTGGTCAATCAGAGTTGCACAACACCGCCGTCGGCAAGGTGTTTCTTGCGCACATGACGGACCATGAGCGGGACGCTTATTTCGCAGTGGCTGAGCTGGAAAAGTTCACCGAGACGACGCTTACCACCAGACAAGAAATTGAGGCGATCCTTTCTAATATCAGGGCCACCGGATTTGCGGTGTCTGATCGCGAAGAGTTTTATCAAGTCGTCGGGATCGCGGCACCTGTATTGGATCACGATGGTCGTATCCTCGGCGCGATAAGCCTGTGGATACCGTTGCGCGTTGCGTCTCTGAAAGCGCTTCTTGCTTGCGCGCCTGCTTTGCTGACGAAGACCAAGGAAATATCAGCGCGCTTCGGCCAACTGAGCTGAGGCGAAAGAGCTGGCTATTCAAGGTTGTCCATCTGAGAGTTGTGTATTGTAAAATTATAGTCTTGCATTACAATATTTGCAGAGCGTGATCACGCCGAGTCGATATTGCAAGGAACTGCACGTGATACCTGAAGGCATCCACTGGCACCGCACCGCACCGCCGCCCCCTGACTGCGAAGCGTTAGAGAGCGAAAAGACAGCCGATGTTGTGATCGTCGGCGCGGGGCTGACCGGTTTGCGGACGGCGATTACGCTTGCAGAGAGCGGCGTGGATACCGCTGTTCTGGATGCCGAAAAGATTGGTTTCGGGTCGTCGGGGCGTTCAGGAGGTCAGTGTAATCCGATCTGGCGCGCAACACCGGACGACTTGCGCCGCAAATTTGGTGACACTCAGGCGGAACGGTTGATCAAGACGACTTTGTCCTCAGCCGACGCCCTCTTTGATGATATTAGACGGTACAAAATAGACTGTGGAGCAGAGCAGAATGGCTGGATACAGGCCGCGCACACACGCAAACAAGCGGATGATCTGCGACAGCTTCAGGCAGCATGGGCTGATGTAGGAGCCGACATTGACGTTTTGTCGCAACCCGAAACACACGCGGCTGTTGGCTCAGACACATACGGTTTTGCATTGCGCCACGCCAAGGGTGGCTTTGTTCAACCCATGGCGTTGACACGCGGCTATGCCAAGACTGCACAGGCCGCAGGCGCGCGGCTTTTTGAACAGGCACCAGCGCAAAGGATCACAAAGGACGGCACCAAATGGCGGATCGCGACGCCGACCGGCAGCATCACTGCAGATACCGTGGTCCTGACAACCAATGCCTATACCGATGACCTTTGGCCCGGGCTGCGCCAGACGATGTTGCCGCTCTACTCCATCTCATTGGCCACAGCACCTCTGACGCCAGAGCAGCAAGCGACCGTTCTGCCGGGGCGCAAGACCATCTCGGACACACGACTAGCGATCTTTTATGCGCGCTACGATGCAGATAACCGGCTGATCTTTGGCTGTGTCGGCAGCAACGACAGCGCCCGTACATTGGGCGGTGTGGGGCGGTTGCTGAACGGGTTGCATACCGTCTTTCCGCAGTTGAAGGGCATCAAGATCGAGACCACATGGGCGGGCCGCATCGGCGTAACGCAGGATATGATGCCAAAGATGCACGAACCGGCCCCCGGCGTGCTGGCCGGTCTGGGGTTTAGCGGGCGCGGGATCGCGATGACATCTGTGATGGGCCGTAGTCTCGCGCGCAAAGTGCTGGGTGGTCACAACGATGATCTGCCGTTCCCAATATCGTCAATTTCACCCATCCCGTTCCACAGTTTGTCCAGCCGTATGGTGCCGCTTATGGCCCCGTCGATGTCAATGAAAGACCACGCCAGCGTGATCTGGGATCGGATCACGCCTGCTGCCTCAAAAAAAGAGACCTGATATGCAATTCGTGAACTTTGCCGACCTGAACACTGAGCCGCGCAAGAAGGAATTCGCTCAAGACATCATCGAGGGCACGCCGGAGCAAAATGTCTGGAGCCATTTTGTAGGCGCAGAGGGCACCTTCAAATCCGGCATGTGGGACAGCACGGCGGGCGTGTTTCGCGGACCGATGAATGACCAGATTGAGTTTTGTCATATCTTGGAAGGTGAGGCGCGGATTGAGACGGCGGATGGCGCGTCGCGCATTGTAAAGGCGGGCGATGCTTTCGTGATGGACAACGGATTGCAGCCCGTTTGGCACGTCAAGAAATACATCCGCAAACACTACGTCATCGTCTCTGTTTGACAGAACGGGCACAGCAAGGAGCGGTGTAATGCCCAGAAGTGACCAAAACATCGAGGTGCCCGCACACACGTCACGGGCGTGGAATTATCATCCCCAGCTGCCAATTGGCATGTCCCCGGTATTTGATATACCCCCGAAACCTCGTGCCGCTTTTGCCTGGTTGGTTGGAACTTGGTTCAAGCTGGCCCCACCACTTAGCCACATAGCTCTTGCAATCATCACGGTGGCCTTTCTGCTGCCGTCCATGACCGCGATGCATACGCTGGACGCTGGCTGGATGCTCCAGATTGCCTCCATCAACTTCGGCTTGGCAATCCTCTTGGGGTCGGTTTTGCACCTCTACCTCTATGTTTTTGCAGGTCAAAAAATGCGGCTCAAATTCGACGTGCGTCCGATGGAGAAATCCAGCCGCTTCACATTTGGCCATCAGGTCTGGGACAACATTTTCTGGAGTTTGGCCTCTTCCGTCACCTTCTGGACGTTGTGGTTGATCTTATATTTTTACTTGGCCGCAAACGGCTGGGTGCCGACGCTGGACAGCATCGGGCAATCGCCTGTCTGGTTCGTGCTGTTTTTCTTTGTACTCCGGTTTTGGCAATCGTTCCATTTCTACTGGATCCACCGGTTGATCCATATGCCGCTGTCGTTCAAACACGTGCATTCACTGCACCACCGCAACGTCAATGTCGGCCCGTGGTCGGGCCTTGCGATGCATCCGGTTGAAGGGTGTCTCTATTTCTCGGGCATCCTGATCCATTTTGTGCTGCCTTCTCACCCTCTGCATGTGATTTTCCACATGTACGCGCTTGGGCTCGGCGCGATCTATTCGCACGCGGGTTTTGACAAGCTGATTGTCAGGGACAAAGAGGCGATGAAGGCCGGATCGTTTCACCACCAACTCCACCATCGATACTTTGAGTGTAACTATGGCTCTGAGGAGATGCCGCTGGACCGCTGGTTTGGGAGTTTCCATGACGGGACCGAGGCCGCAACCAAACGGATACGCGCGCGCAAAAAACTGATCTTTGCCCCGAAATAGGACACCCCGTATGAAGCACATCTACACCTATGGCGGGCAACTCGCTGCGCGGCATTTGACCGTCGGCTGTATCCTGAAGAACAAGGCCGCAGGCAAGCGCATGACACAAGTCACCGCCTTTGGCGCTGAAGAAGCCGCCGCTGCAGCAGATGCGCAGATCGACACGCTGACCATTGGCTGTGATACGGTTCAAACCATCCGCTCCGCCGCCCCACATATCTTCATCACCGCCGCCCAAGCGATGCGCGAACATGTGACCGAGGATGACGCTCTTGGCGGAGCCATCAACGCGATGGTGCAGGGTGCCGATGCCATTTACACCCCGCGCAGCCTGCGCCACATCGAACGCATTGCGCGCGAAGGGATCAGCGTTCAGGGCCATTCGGGCCTCTTTCCCGCTCGCGCGACGCAGTTCGGTGGTTTGCGGACCGTCGGCAAGACAGCGCAGGAGGCGCTCGATTTGCTGCACTACTTCCGTCAACTTGAAGACGCCGGTGCCTACGCCGTGGAAGTGGAGTGCGTGGCCGAGGAAGCTCTGGCCGAGATCGGCAAGCACACGAACCTCGTCACCGTGACCATCGGCGCGGGATCATCCGGCGACATCATCTTGTCCTACATGTCTGATCTGAGCGGTGACACCGAAAACCCGCCACGTCACGCCCGTGCTTTTGGTGATGTTGGCCGTATCCGCAAGGAATTGCGCGCGGAGCGTACCCGTGCGCTGCAAAGCTACCACGCGGCGGTAATGGAGAAGGCTTTCCCGGATGAGAGTACAACAGTATTCATGCCCGCGGACGAACTTGAGGTACTGCGCGAAAGGCTCGAAAAGCTGCAGCCGGTACATCGGTAAGCCGTCATGGTGCTGATCAACGTAACAGTTGAGAAAGTGACGCGAGAGGCGGAAGGCGTCCGTGCATTTGTGCTGGTGAAAAAAGGCCTGTTCAAACTACCCACCTATGCTCCAGGCGCACATATTGACGTGCACTGCGGCGAAGGGATCATTCGGCAGTATTCGCTGTGCGGTGATCCGAACGATAGACGACGTTTGATGATCGCCGTGCGGCAAGTTGATCCCTCGCGCGGTGGATCAGATCTAATGCACCGCGCCGTACATGAAGGTGACCGGCTTGAAATCGGCGCACCACGCAACAATTTTCCGCTGGATGAAAGTGCCGCACACAGCGTTCTGCTGGCCGCTGGTATCGGGATCACACCGATCATCGCGATGGCGGACCATTTACATGCGCTTGGTCGATCGTTTGAGCTGCAATACTTCTCACGAGCCGCAGAACATACCGCGTTTCGGGCCCGTTTGGAGCAGGGCAACTATGGGTCCAAGGTGACCTTCCATGAGGGCTTGGATGTTACTGCAACCGGCCAAGCACTTTGTGACATTCTGGTGGAACCCATTCCAGGCGGCCAAGTTTACATGTGCGGTCCCGGACCCTTTATGGATTGTGCGGAGGCGGCGGCGCAGGTCCATTGGCCGTCTGACGCGATAAACCTAGAACGATTTGCAGCGAAACCGGCACTTGCTGGTGCGTCTTCTAAACCCTTCACCGTTGAACTGGCACGCAGTGGTGTCTCATTGGATGTTGCGGCCGATGAAACCATCCTTGAAGTGCTCGAAGCCAATCAAATCGACGCCGCCTTTTCCTGCGAGCAAGGCGTCTGCGGCACGTGTGTCTGCGATGTTGTCAGCGGGCAACCCGACCACCGCGACAGTTTCCTGTCGGCGCATCAACGCAGGTCCGGGCGTGTTATGTGCCTATGCGTTTCTCGTGCGGCGGGGGGGAAGATCGTGTTGGATATTTAGGGCCACAACCAACAAAGCCTGCATGACTCCCGCAGACTTAAACACCAAATCTGTTTCATCTTGATCCACACTCTGCGCTATCCCAGTGTCATTGGCAAATGACGCTGGGGTAGCGCTCAGGCTTTTCGCGCCAATGAAATGAAAGAGCATGCGAGATGCAAAGACGAATTGAAACAAAAGATCTATTTGGACAATGTCACCGAAATCACTCCAGAAGGACCGCTCTGATGACATTAGCTGCAACGTAACGGAAAGAGTGCCGCGCGCGCGAAGCGATGCTGCGCTGGCAAAACCTGAAAACTGAATGACGGGAAAGTCCGCGTCTTTCCAGTACGTGCACGGTTTAGCGAAAGAGCGCTCGACACCAGACCAGCCTTTCGTTTACCGCGCGGCGAAGTGGGCAAAGGAGCCCAAAGGCGACGTCGGATTTTTCCGTCGCGATGGTCAAAAGGGCGGGAAGTAGCTTGCTTTGTCGATGCGAAGTTTCTGGGTGTCGATGCCTAAAGCGGACATTCGTAAAACATAGAGCCAATGCACTTAGATGTCCCGCCAATAGGTCGATCCCATCGCTGGGAAACGCTCAGACCGCCGCCCGCACCGCCAACTGCGTAGAGAACACCATTGGTGTTTTCTTCAAATTCCGCGTCGACGGTCACACGCGTTGACTGCCGGCCAACCCCGGGTGCTGCATACTCTGGCAATCGCTTGGTCTCAGGCCCAAACGTCCATTGATCGTAGGCAGACGCGATGCAATCCTGTGGATGGATACGCAACCAGTTGCCGGCACCGATTGGGAAGTCCTTGTTATCCTCGGCTACTTCGAGGAAACGCGCCTGCATTTCAGCAAGTTTATCTGGCATATCGGCTGCGAGATCATTGGCCTGGCTGGAGTCTTTGGCTAAATTGTAAAGCTCCCAAACGTCGTCGTCGGAGTCCCAGTCCGCAATCACGGCTGCTGACCCCGCGCTGTCCCAAGGCGTGAAGGGCCCAAATGTTCCGGCAAACCAACCGTCGATACAGATACCACGACTGCCATTGTTGTCGAAGAACTGTTCGGACTTCTGCGGTGCGGCCCCTGCCTCGTCAAAAGTATAAGCAAGGCTCACCCCATCCATCTGCATCTGCGTGTAGCCGTTCACGACCTAGGGATGGGGGATATCCAGAATCTCGTAGATGGTTGGCGCAATATCGATGACATGATGGAATTGCGTGCGCATCTCGCCGTCATGTTCGATCTTTCCAGGTCAGGTCAGGACACGACCATCGGGTTGCGCGTCCCGCCAAAACAAGACCCCATCAGCTTGGTGCCTTTGAAAGGGGTACTTCCCGCCCAGGCCCAGCCTGCGTGGTACATGTTATCGGTGCGCGGGCCTCCCAATTCCTCAATCCCACCAATTCGTTCGAGCGCATCGAGTTGCTGCTCGATCGTATTGGGAATGTTGTTTTGCGCCAAAAGCACGCAGATCGAGCCGCGTTGCCCCTCGGACGACGATCCGTTGTCACCGAAGATATGGAAAATCAGCGTTTTGTCACGCAGACCACGGTCGTCCAACCCTTGGAAAAGCCGATCGACTTGCGCGTCCGTGTGCTCCACGAACCCAGCGAAGATCTCCATCAAACGCGTCTGGAACTCATGCTGATCGGCGGGGATGTCAGCCTACTCCTGCATGGTTTCATCGCGCGGTGTCAGCAGCGTGCCTTCGGGGATCACGCCCAGATCCAACTGACGCTGGAAGGTTGCTTCGCGGTACGCATCCCAACCGTCATCGAACTGACCGTCGTATTTGTCAGCCCATTCGGGAAAATGTGGTGGGGTCCGTGCACTCCACCCGGCGCCCAATACATGAAGAACGGTTTGTCCGGGTCGAAAGCCCCGGTAATCGTCGAGCCAGTTCAAGGCATCATCCACCAGATCTTCCGTCAGGTGGTAAGTCGGGTCATCCACCGGCGGCTCAACGGCATCAAGATTTCGGGTCAGCCGAGGCTCCCATTGCGAGGTCTCACCTCCCAGGAAGCCGTAGAAATATTCAAAACCATAGCCAGTTGGCCAGCGATCCTTTGGTCCGATGGCTGTGGTTTCGGTTGCGGGCGTGTTGTGCCACTTCCCAAAAGCGGAGGTGTGGTAACCATATTCCTTCAGGATAACTGCGATTGTCGCGGCCTCTTTCGGAATGACGCCTGTGTAACCGCCGAAGGCAACCACGCGCTCGGCAATCGTCCCAGAGCCAAAACGTGGGTGATGGCGTCTTGTCAAAAGGGCTGCACGCGTTGGCGAGAAAATGGACGTCTTGTGAAATTGGGAGAAGGCGATACCTTCTGCCGCCAATGAGTCAAGCGTGGGTGTACTGACCCCGCCCCCAAAGGTTTCGGGTATGCCGAAACCGACATCGTCCAAAAGCACGATAAGGATGTTGGGCGCATCCTCGGGCAGTCGCTGCACCGGATCAGGCCACTGTATAGCGCTGTCTTGCAGGCGGCGCTCTGCTGTTCCTGCCATAGGTTCTGGCGGGAATGGTCAGACGGATCCATCCGTCAGAACACCATCGGACTATGCGCTGACTGGCGTCGTTAAACAGACGCTCATCAACATAGTCGCAAAGATATTAGCTTTGGTCTTGGAGAGCATAACAAACTCCATGTTCTAAAATGCGTATGTGACCGAAATCATGTACATATTTCCGGTGAGGCGATCAGAGGCGTCAATGTCGAACAGTGCCTTTGCGATAACACCGATGGACGTATCTCCGACCGGTACGGTCCATTGCGCAGACGGGCCAAGACCGTAGCTCCAAGCCTTGATGTCTGACGCGTCAATAGGCCCAACGACCGTACCTTCGTCCGTTTCGACCTGCGCGTAGAAATAGCCGCTAATCCCTGCAGTGAAGGTCTTGGAAAAGTGCTGTGCGACAGTCCAGTCCAGATGGACTTCATCGCCCGTGGTGTAGTCAGTGTCCGAGTTCTCCCAGTTGTGGAGGTATCCGAAACTTGCGGAAGCTTCAAAGCCGGTCTGGGGATTGAACCAAGTGTAAGCCCCGCCAAGCTCAGCGGTCCAATAATTTCGGCTGGTGTTCAGCGCCTTATCCGCGTCGAAAGACCCGGTCGGCGCATAGGCACCAAGCCGAAATGTGAAATGCTGTTTGTCTTTGGCCCAATTCAAAAGAACCGGTGCCACGTAGATGTCGGAAAACCCGTCAATTGAGGTTCCCACGCTGAATCCGCGCGGCCCGCTAACCACATCCCCCGAGATATCTGCGTCGAAGACATAGGTCAGAGCAACCGACGCGCCGTAGCGTCCGCCGAACACTTCAAAATCGCTCAGATACGAAACCTTTGTCGTGTTCAGCAGCACGGACTGCTCGGCGCCTCCCACGGCGACACCGTTTCGAATATGCGCACCTACATCGTAGTCGTAGTACCAGATGTCATTGCGTAGATAGACCCCAGGGGGACCGAAGACACCTAGAAGAAACTCGTTCTGAGTCCCGGGCACATAGTGGCTGCCTCCACCTTCACCAGCGAAGGCAAACGCCGGCGCAAACATGCTCGCAAAGACAGCGGTGTGCGCGGACTTCAAAAGAGAGTGCTTCATTTCGGAGTGTACCAAATTGGGGATGTGTACGCCCGTTCCTGTGTGATCATTTCGGTGCCCTCATCCATCTCAATTCCAAAGCGTACCGCATCATACGCTGTCCAACGCGGAGTGGGGATCTCGATGACCCGTGCATAGTAAAAAGCATGTTCATTTGGATCAAAGTCCGGATCAGCCCAGACTGTGCCTAGCTCAGCCCTGCCGATATCATTGGTCCATGACGGTATGCTCAGGTCAACTGTGTTGCCAACGGGCGGTAACTTGCCATGGTCTCCTTGTGCTCGATCCCCGGCCCACACTACGTCGTAAACCTTCTCTTGTGTCTCTCCTGTCTCGAGGTCCACCCACCCCTTTACGATCTGAATACGGTCAAGGTTGGCTCCAATTGGATCACGCAGAGCATAGACCAGAAAGGCCGGGGCTTTTTCATCTTCCAGTGGAAGCAGGTCAGAGCCCATAGGTACACCTTTGGAATACCCGATGCGCGCAAGATCACGATGTTTGATATCGTCTTCGTTAAAGTCGCCTCCGAACAAGCGCACCATAATTCTTGGACCCGTCGTCGAGTACACTTCGCGACGTTCCAGTGCGTCGAAGATACCCGCCCGGGTGTTCTCTGTTGCCCAGACAGCCGTCGGACCAGGCGTCGCGTATTGCCACCCCTTGTAAGATATGCCCAAGTTGTCATTGCCCTTGGCAATGCTGTTTGCGCGCGTGGCCGAAGGCTCCATCCATGTGAATGCGCCAAAAAAGTTGTTGTCGTCCTGCGTCGTCAAGCCAGTGTGGATGTCTGAGCCGCCAACAAACCCAAGCTTGAACGGGTTGATCCCTTGCTCGGACCCAAAGCGCAAACCCTCTTTGAGAATGCCGCGCGCGTACTCGTAAGGGATCATCTCTGGCGTCTTGGACGCAGAAACATCAAGGTTGGCCCAGTCCCAGGACTCATAATCCGCAAACTCATCCGTCGGTGAAATCAAGGGATGCGTTTCGCTGTCACCCTTGGTTTGCTGGATTTCCAGAAGCTTTTCCCAGTTTGCGCGCGTGCGCAGGTACTCTGCGTCAAAGGCCTGACCATCGCGAAAGGTGTCGTTGGGCGCGAACATGCGTCCGTTGGACAAGTTTGGATTATGCGGGATCGCGAGAACGTCGCCGCCGGTTTTGTCTTCGTAGTTCTGCATCCATGCCCAGAGGTCGCGGGGGTCAGAACTTCCGGCTGGCGGCGCTGTCAGGAAAGGAACAACTTGTAATGCGCGTTCGGGTCCATCGCGAAAGAGCACATTGCGGTGCAGATTGTCGCCAGCGACGAGGGAGGTCCATTCGTAGGCAATAATCGCAGTAAATACGTGCGGTTCGTTAAACTCTTCCGCCGCCTGAACCAAGTCGCGCCAGGTATTGTCATAGCCCGGGCTACCCGGCTGATAGAGAAGAGCCTCGCTCAAGGTGCCTTGGCTGAACTTTGCAATGAGTTCGATTGAGGCTTCTTTTGCAGCGTTTCCACCCTGCGCAAAAGCTTCATGAAACCTTTTCCCGTCAGCATCTGACATGATGTTGGGCGCACCGCGTTTGATGTCTGTGATCACGCCCATGCCGTCCGTATGCTCTGTGAGCATGTAAAAATCGAACGGGCGCGGAAGTTTCACGGGCTGTCCAGTATTCGACATGATCTGTTCACCGCGTGCAAAACGGTACATGTCGCGCGGCATCAATGTCGTCCCGCCGCCCCCTGCATCAGCGGACAGGGCAGAATGCACATGCGTGTCTCCAAAATAGACTTGTTCGGGAAATCCACGATCCGCGTTTGGCGAATACGGCCGCCCCGACAGGACATCGGCGGCTTGGTCAGGGGGCGTTTCCTGCGCAAACGCCGGCGTGGCCAGCAAAGCGGCAATTATGAGAAATCTTGAAAACATGGCTCTATCCTGTGAATTTAATCGATGCCCAGACCAAGATCTTTAGGCGGAAATTGGCGGAAGGTGGCGGCGTGTGCACGCATCTCGGCGCCGAGCGAGGCTGTCCATGCGTTCATGCGATGGCCAACCGGATACTCTTCTTTCGGATCGACGTAGAGGTTGAAGAGCCAAGGCGCGAGGCCCGTGGGCACGACCGTTGCCATATCAATCCAGAGAAACTTTTCCTGCGCCAGTGCAACATGCAAATGCGCTTTGTATTCGCGCATGCGCATGGCTGCCAGCGTTGATCCAAGCCAGTTGTACACATGCTCACGTTTGCTTTCGCCATCATCCACAATGAAGAACGACGTCTGATCAATCCCGTCCCAATAGCGGTCCGTGGGAAGCGTTGATGTGTCGACACCACCCAAAGCAAGTGACGTGTCAAAGAGATCCATCAGATCGAAAAGTCCATCTGAAACGCGGCCCGGTTCAATCATCCCACGCCAATAGGCGATCCCCGGCACGCGCACGCCACCTTCCCACGTCGTGCCTTTCGCGCCACGGAACGGCGTGTAGCCACTGTCGGGCCAGCTATCCATTTGCGGACCGTTGTCAGACGTGACGAAAATGAATGTGTTGTCGAGTTGACCAACTTCTTCCAGCACATCGACGATTTCGCCAATATGACTATCTACCTCGACCATGTTGTCGCGGTAGGGAAACTTCGACGCGCTTGCACCTTTGAAATCTTCTGCTGCGAAATTGTCCGCATGTACCTTCATGAAGGAATGGCTGATGAAAAACGGCTGGTCTCCATCACTGAGCTCGCGAATGCGTTGGACCGTATAATCCTTCAATCGCACGTCCGCCTCGGCCATTTTTTCGATGGAGTCGATGGTTTCCACCGTGTCTGTCGTACCATCCGCGAGGCCGTAGATCAGATCGTTGTTGGACCCGATGGATTCGTAGCGTGCGCGCTTGTCTTCATCGAGAACGAGGTCCGGAAAGCGCATCTCATAGACATCCTGCGTGTACTCCTTTTGCGCTTTGTAATACCCATAGAATTCGTCAAAACCCACGTCATGCGGGCGCATTCCTTCGTCTTCTCCGATATGCCATTTGCCGGTGAGAAGCGTATGGTACCCTGCTTCAGACAAAAGGCCGGCCACAGAAAGTTCACCTTCCCATGGGTTCACGCTGATGGCGTCGCCTGCGAGAATGGGACGGATCAGTCCCGTCCGAAATGGCAAACGGCCGGTGTAAACCGACGCCCGTGTAGGCGTGCAGGTGTATTGCGCGTAGGTGGATGTGAGCTTCAGCCCTTCAGCGGCAAGGGCGTCCATCTCAGGCGTGGCGGCTCCGATCATCTCCCCGCCGCCAAATGCGCCTGGATCACCGTAGCCCATGTCGTCGACGATGAAGATCAGAATGTTGGGCTTCTGTCCGCTGCGCGCTTCGAAAGCTTCCAGCTTTTCTAACGCGGCTGCATCCTGTTCCGGGCGGGGGATAGACGGTTGGCGGTTAGCAGCGGTTGCTTCTGCCCGGCTCAATTTCGACGCGGGTGCCGGCAGTTCTTGCGCGAAGCTGGGCAAACCTAGCAATGCCATGAGGGCAAAAAACAGGTAATGGCGAAAGTGTTTCATGTCAGACTCCTTTGGGGACCAAAAATTTGACTGTGAACCCGATCGTGTCGCGCGGGCCGCTGCGGTCGTCATAGAAATTGCGCTCGTAGCTGAGTTGATACTGGATTGGCACGCGACCGGACCCGCGACCTGTCAGCTTGGATAGCTTTACTCCGAGTGGGAGCGATGTGAATTCGTTTGCATCCCAATCGTAGACGTACGTCATCTCTGAAAACCCAAACGACCAACCACTGCCGATCGGCACGTTCAGAATGGGTTGCAAAGTAGAGATGTTGACGTCGGGGCGATCTTCGTCCCCTGCAACGGTCAATATGTTCTGATTGAACAGGCCCCAAAAGGCCCCAGCCTTCCTGGGCGGAAAAGCCGACAGCAGGCCCTAAGCCCCATTTCTCGGCACTTACGCCGTCTTCGCCCGTCGGAAGCAAAGCCACGGCACCAATGCCCCAGCGTCCCCATTCTCGTTGAAAAACTGTCAGATTGAAAAGCGTCGTGTCACCCAAACCGGTATCACCAGAAGGGGTGTCGGTCAGGTAGGGAAGTGTTAGACGCGCAATATTGTTCGTGCCGGCCAAGTTGAAAGGGATAGCCGCTCGAAACTGCACAGTGTTTTGTGTTTCATCATCCAGATTATGAAAGTCAGAAACGTAGAAGTCCTGTAGTTGAAAGGACATCAGCGACGCTGTCGGGTCGTTTGCTGCCGACGACAAATCTTGTTCAAGTGCTTGCGCGGTTGAGGCAGAAGGCAGAACGTACAGGGCTAACGCGACGCCGTACGCAAGTCTTTTAAGACATCTGGTGTACGCACAATAGAAACGTTTTTTGTTTGTATTTTTCAAATTGTCTCTCGAGCATCCAGAATCTTATTTGGAGACACTAACCCACTTTAACTTCAAGCATTGTCATCCTATGAACAATTGATGAAAAGCAAAGTGAAATTTAACACGTCGGTGTTTTCGGCACCTTGGCTCGATGGGATGCCCACTGAAGCGATTGCCCAGTTGAGATCAACTTCGTTGCCGTTCGCATTGTCCTCTGGCCGTCGATTGACAGCCATTGGAGACACGGCAGATTGCCTGATCGCACTGCGCGATGGGTTTGTCGGCATACACACCGACGACGAAGAACACCATGACGTCATTGCCCACATCTTCGGACCTGGGGACTGGTTCGGCGTGGCTGCTATCCTCTTTGATGGCGCACGCATAATTGGCAGCTCTGCACTAAGCGATGTTCAGGGTTTGAAAATACCCAAAAGCGCAATAGAGCGTGTAGCTGAAGTACACCCAACATTATGGCGTGGTATCGCTATTTTGGCCGTCGCGGGTACCCAAATCGCTATCAGCAGCGGACGGGAGAAGATGATAAAGTCGCCGACCGATCGCTGTGCCGCGACATTTGTGCGTCTCGTTGGGCGACAACCGTTACCTTGCCGCCTACCCATTACGCAGAACCAACTCGCCGAAATCTGCGGGCTTTCTCGCGGTGCAGTCGCCAAAGCGTTAAGTGTGCTTGAAGATAAAGGAGTTATCAAACGAGGCTATTCGAGCATCTCCGTGCTTAAAACCTAGCTGGTTGAATCTGGGTGTGAACAGTGCCCCAGTAGGTGCCTTAGGAAAATCGCAATTCGTCAACCAAACTCAACTAGCAGGGTACGACTTCAAGTTTCTGCCGATCATCTTTTGCTTTTGGTAATGTATCGAACGTCCGGTACCGCGAAATTGCAATGCAGCGAGATCCGAAATCTTGAACGGCGGTAACGGAAGAATGTGCACGGCTGTTCGAACAAATTGACCAAATAACGGTTTCGTCCGCAGACTGTTAGTTCGTGGGTGCCAACACCATGCGCCTGCAGCGAAAGTCAGATTTGGTAAAGCTGCACCGCGGCGATTGACGGCATTGGCAAGGTCCGCAATGGGCCGTTCGTTGATAGTCGAGCAACCGCTGCATGCGGCTGATGACGCGTTGCTCCGATGGCCGCGAAGAGCCCGAAGCAGCCTCCAGTTTGCGACACCACACGAACTCAGGTTCAGAGAATTGGCCGGGTGCCTAGATAGTCTGCAAGTTGGTCGAACACCAGCCTGATCCTGCGCGCTGTTTGTAACTCTGAGTGTGTGGCCAACCAGATAGGAAACTTGAATGGCTCGCGTCCTGGCAGAACACGCTCCACGCCAGCTGTCAAAGCCGCCACATCGTCTGACATAACACTGATGCCGAAGCCCTGGCGCACAAGCTCCCATGACACTATCCCGCTCTGTGAGCCAATCCGAAAACTCTTGCGGGTTACTTCAATGCCCGCCGGACTGAGAAAACCAATCATCGTGTCAACATCGCCAAAACCGACGAAATCCAATTTAGCAAGTTCGTCTTCATTTCGTGGTCGCCCAACCTGTTCGAGGTATGAAGGCGCAGCGTAAAAATGCGCCGTCGCTTCTGCCACGAGCTTTGCAATCAAGTTCGGCTGAGTTGGGCGCACATGTCGAATTGCTATATCTGCCTCGCGCCGCTGTATGTCTCGTATGTCATTTGCTGCGACGACGTCGATCTCAAGCCGCGGTGCCGCGAGCCTGATCTGTTTTAGAATAGGCGGAAGCTGATAGGCTGACATTACGTCGGACGCAGTGATCCTGACTTGCCCTTCAATTGCTTGTGACTGGCTTGTAGCGGTCAGAGAAATCCTGTTCGCGACATTTGCCATTTCACTGACATGCACCAAAAGCTCAGCACCGGCTGTTGTCAGGTTAAGCGCCTTGCCAACCCTTTCAAACAAGGTGACGCCAAGCGCATGTTCCAGCGCGGCGACCTGGCGACCGACAGTTGGCTGCGTCTGCTCAAGCACGCGCGCCGCTGCTGAAAACGAGCCTTCTTCTGCCGTTGCAAGAAAGGACCGAGCCTGATTCCAATCGAAATTGATAGCCTTCCAATTCATGCATTAATGCATAACAGTTCTGCAATATCTGGCAATTTAATAAATCAGCGTTTTAAGATATTGGCTGCTGCGACATCAAAGGAAGAGAGAAACGACATGGCTGCATTGTCCAAAGAGGCTGCATTTTGGAGCAAGATTTCGCGCAAATATGCGGCTGATCCTATCCGAAACATGGAAGGGTATCTGAACACGCTCGAACGTACAAAATCTTACCTAAAAGCTGACGATAGCGTGCTGGAAATCGGCTGTGGGACCGGATCAACCGCGTTGCTGCTGGCGCCGCATGTGGCTCAAATTACTGCCTCCGATCTCGCACCGGGGATGATCGAAATTGCCAAGGAGAAACGCGCCGAAGAAGAGCTGGAGAATGTCACATTCAAAGTGTCCGAGGTTTTGCAGCACGATCCTGATGACGGTTCTTACGACGCTGTCCTCGCACATAATCTGCTGCACCTTGTACCCGATATGGGCCACGCACTCGAACACATTGCGACCCTTACAAAAACTGGTGGGGTTTTCATTTCCAAGACCGTTTGCGCTCCAGAGAGTGGAGGCTTCAAATATGGCATAATCAGTCGAATAGCGATCCCGATTATGCAGGCTCTCGGGAAAGCCCCGTTCGTAAATCTTGTATCCGCAGCTGAACTCCAGCAAGCAATGGAACGTGCGGGCTTCGATATCCTTGAGATCGCGGATCAAGCCGGGTTATTGCCGAGCCGATACATTGTCGCGCGAAAGCTCTGAAACTGTATTCATGATATCCATCTTACGGACCCAGACAATCGGCTGACAAAGCTTCTCATGGTAACTGCACCTTGATTTGTTCGGGCCAAAACTGTTTTGCATGGAAGGGACAACTCGGGCAATCAAATGAGTACAATAGTGAAAGACGAGATTTCATTTACACGCCTTTCGGAAATCGATCCAAACGACATTGCGGTTCATATGTCCGATCCAAGAGTAGCGGAGCATATGCCGCTTTTGACGTTCGAATGGACTGTTGAGGTCGCAAGAGAATTTGTCGCCAAAAAAGAAGGCTACTGGGCGCGGGACGGTCTTGGACATTGGGCTTTTTTGTCCAACGGCCGGTATGTTGGTTGGGGAGGCTTCCAAAAAGAAGATGACGAGTGGGACTTTGGACTGGTCTTGAGGCCCGATGCTTTTGGACTCGGAAAACGCATCTCCAAAAAGGCGATCCACTTTGCGATTGCCGATAAACGCATTCCCTTTGTCACATTTCTGTTGCCACCAAGCCGAAAGAACCTGGGTGCACTCCGGAAGCTCGGTGCCAAACAAGTCGGCGAGATCGAATACGAAGGCGCTCAGTTTCTTAAATTTCACTTTAGAACGGAGTGACCTCCGTTCTTCCTGATTGTGCCTGGTGGCACTTCAAAAACCCGTTTGAAGGCTTTGTTGAAAGCTGGCTCGGACATGTATCCGATATCAGCGGCAATCTGCGAAATAGGCTGATCGGTAGACACTAACTTTTCGCGCGCCAGATGCATACGCCACGTTGCAAGATACTGGATTGCTGGAACGCCTACCAACTTAGAAAACCGCGCCGCAAACGCGGATCTGGACATTCCGGCAACCTCCGCGAGAGACGCGACTGTCCAAGCAACAGCAGGCGTTCGATGAATGGCGACTATTGTGCGTCCGATCTGCGGGTCTCGCGCCGCTTTCAACCAGCCGCGGTTCGCGTCTGGTGCGCTGTTCAGCCAACGCCGAATGGCCTCGATGACAACCACATCTGCCAGTCGTGTGATGACTGTTTCTCCACCCGGCCGTAGCTCGCGCGCCTCCCTTGCAATAAACTGCAAAGTTGACTGGAGCCAGCTTCCGGCGTCCTCTTCCCACGGGTCGATTTTGAGCACATCCGGAAGCAAGCGCATCAACATACCACTGGCGGCATGATCTATTCTGACCAGGCCGTACATGATGCCCGTCTCCGCGCCGCCGCTGCCGTATTCCAGTGTTTCGTAAAGCTCGGTCACCTTTCGTATGGGCAGCTCTTCCAGCGTCAAAAGCGGGGTGTCTATCGAACTGAAGAAACCGATCGGTGCGCCGCTTGTCATCAGCACCAAGTCGCCTTTTTCGACCTCGAACGGGTCATCGTCACCGACCTTCATGAAACACCGTCCGTGTGTGATGACCGCAAAACTCAGTACATCTGGAAAGCCCGGAATGGATACGCCCCATGGCGCAGTCAGGCGAGACTGGCAGTAGAATGAACCTGTCAATTTTAGCAAATGGAGGATTTCCCCCAGTGGATCGCCGATCGGCTGTGCCAGCGCATCTGGGTCGGGGACATGTGGGTCAACTTGGTTCATGACATGAGTCTGGCTGAAATTCAGCTCTTCGTCTATGCATTTTGGACGATTGGATAAGAATATTGGATTTTAAAGAATAGAACATCTCTCTTTGGTATCTATTTTCGGGTCATCAATTGAACTCATGGAGATGATCAATGACACAGCAAACCATTCTCGTACTTGGCTCAACAGGCAAAACGGGATCGCGGATCGCGACACGCCTGGAGGAAAAAGGGCAGACGGTCCGGTGTGGATCGCGGAACAGTGAAACGCCATTTGATTGGAATGAACCGCAGACTTGGCCTGCAATCCTGGAAGGCGTATCGGCTGCTTATATTTCCCATTTTCCCGATATCGCGTTTCCTGGCGCGGTTTAGCAGGTCGAAGCATTCACAGCATTTGCACGTGAAAAGGGATTACAGCGTCTTGTCCAGTTGACCGGACGTGGCGAGTTTCATGCGGAAAAGGCGGAAGAAGTCATTAGCAATTCCGGAGTTCCGTTCACAATCGTTCGTGCCGCGTGGTTTGCACAGAACTTCTCAGAAGGGGCATTGCTTGGTCCAGTCATGGCAGGTGTGTTGCCAATGCCTGCGGGCGATGTGCGCGAACCAATCATCGACGTAGACGACATTGCCGATGTTGCCGTAGCCGCTCTGACCGAAGACGGACATTCAGGCGAACTTTACGAGGTCACCGGCCCCCGTCTCATGACGTTTGCGGACATGGCCGCAGAGCTTTCGCGCGCCATGGGACGGACTGTGCAATACCGGCCAATTTCCTTTGAAGACATCCATGCGGAAATTGCGCATGCGAATGGTGAGATAATTGCTGATGTACTCACTGCCATCGCACGCGAAACGCTGGACGGGCGCAATGCTAACCTCGCGGACGGTGTCCAGCGTGCGCTTGGACGCGCGCCACGCGACTTCGCCGACTTCGCACACAAAGCCGCGATTTCTGGCGTGTGGACCAGAGCCGCTTGAGCCATACCAATAGACACTGGAGACAATTATGACACTCGATCTCAAACGCAGATTTGCCTTGGGTATGTCCGGTTTGACGGCATTCACTATAGGTCTGGCCATCACCCTGGACCCGCACTCCTTCTACGCCAGTTACGGCATCGTGCTTTCTCCGCAGCCAAATCTGATGAGTGAGTTGCGCGCACCAGCTGCCAATCTCGCGGCAATTGGCCTAATTATCTTGTGCGGAGCATTTACCAAAAGTTAGTCCAAGCCTCAGCCTGGCTTGGGGTAACGGTTTTCTCGGCTTTTGCCATGGGCAGGACAATCAGTTTTGCTCTCGATGGCTGGCCATCTGACAGCATTCTTGCCGCATTTGCGATTGAGGTTGTGTTTGCAATGATGTGTTGGTGGGTTGTGGATGGAAATGCGAAGTCTGCAGCCTCGGCCTGAGGCGGCTTTGCCCTGCACACTACCAGTTCGCCGTCGGCTTGATTTTGCACCTGCTGCGAACGTCTGGTCTGACGGGCCGCACCGCAGCATCGAGACAGTGGGTGGGATTTCTCCTTTGGGCCGCCCCTGTAAGCGACACCAGTTATTAGATTTCGACGGTTTCTGCTATGGCTAAAGCATCTTCAAGTTCGACACCTAGATAGATTGCCGGGAAGCCGCTCCACTCACTCGAAGGTATGCTGAATGAAGCAGTCACTCTCGCCTCAATGATTGACCAACATCACCCTTTCTGCCGCAAAGGCAGGACGCGCTGCGATATTTGAAGTCTCCGCGCCTCCCGCCTTTGCTATGCTGTTACGTGCTGCACATTTCTGTATGCGGTGCTGAATCATACTCGCGATGGGTGCTGTACGTTATCGGAATACGCACCTTCGAATACGCCCCCGCGGCTGTTGGTCACTTGTTGCACATCGAGCGACTTTTCCTGATCGTTGATCGTCTCGAAACCTTCCTCCTTCACATCATGTATCTGATAGACGCGACTGGGATGCAGCAGATAACTGGTGTCGGGCGGCGGAGCGGTGATCTGGTTCGCTTCCGTGGCCAGTTGGTGCATCAGTCTAATTCTGTCGCTGCTGAAATAGCTGCCCCGCAGAAAGCGTGTTTCCGTCGCTAGCGAGACGTTGTGCGAATAGCGGGTTATCCCGAGGGCATCGACGCTCCGTTCGACCGACGCTCTTGGGGAGGTTTCGAAACTGATCCCGAGCCGCTCGCCATCAAGCCAGCCGGAATCCGGGTCCGTGTTAACGGACACCCATGGATGCACGACGCTCGTGACCCGCGCGTTGACATCAACTTCAAAAAACTCAACAGCATTTACCGGTGTGAAGAATACGTGATCGTCCCCGGCGACCAGAAGGAGGCGCACAAAACTGCTGTCTGCCAGGAAATACTCAACCATGTAGTTGTTGAAACTGAAGTTCAGCAGTGGCGGCATCTCCACCAGTTCCGAGGCAAGCACTTCGCCTCCGAGGTGAAGGTCGACGTCAGCTACCGTTTCGGCAGTTTCTGATCCGGATCCAACAACAGTTTCCTGAAATATCTCTTGGCCCATTGAGAAAAAACGAAAATCGACTTGGTTGTCTAATCCTTCTCGTCCGATGCATGTGCACTGGAAGTCGATAACCGAGTGATTGTTGCCCAACACCTTCAGGTCGACACTTCCGGAGAAATCCAGACGAATGAAGTTCGAAAAAATCCGTACTCGGATCGTGCAGGCCTGACATCGCGATTGAAAAGTTATAGGTCCCTGAAATCTTGCCAGGCGCTTCGCTCGGGCAATAGACGGGATCGCAGAAGCTTGCCGCGTGTCCACTGATCTCAAAGAATCTTGCGCCTTCCGGTATGGTGAGCGGCAAATTGGATGCGGCCGTCTTCAATAAAAACACGCTGTTCATAGGTCACTCCTACAACCGTTCTCAGCGAGCATCTGTGGCGGAACTTGGGCGTCGCTAGCAGGCAGCACCTGGGCCTGCAGACCCGCCAAGGAGGAGCAACTTACCCAATGTTACTCGCAACTCGCATGGAATCGACGATGGTCTGGGCAGTGGCGACAACCATAGCACAGTAAGCCCGCGATGACTGTAATGCCAAAGGCCGGCGCTGTGAACGCGCTCGTCGCCAAGCGGTTCGTATAGAAACAGCAGACGCGATGGTCACGACAAGGTGCTCACAACGTGGCCGTCATTAGAGCCGCAGTCCTAGACGGACGCCTGTCAGTTGCAAACACCATGATCGCAGCATGAGACCCCCAAGTTTTGCCCACTCCAGCTAAGTTACATCCGGTTCGTCCCGCGATCTGTGAGGCCGCCCGCGGCTCGGTTTCGCGCTTGCGGCGGACGGCCGGTCTAACGGGCTGCAACGCAGAATCGGAACGGCTCGGTGAAGGTCCGGAAAGGGCCGTCCTTGAAGGTGGTGTAGTCGCTAGGCACCGTGGATGCTGCATTGCCTACGATGGCCGCAAAGAGCCCAATCTGTGAATTCGATTTGCTCGCTGCGCGCGCACAAAGCACAGATATTTCTGCAGCAGCGCATTTCACTACGCCGCTGCGCAGCGGCAAAACCGGTCATTGAAGCGAACCGCAGCGAGATCAACCTGCTCAAGGTGCAGGACAATCTTGTCATTGGCATAGGGTACGAATTTACTCAGTCTTTCCGAACAGTTTTGTCGCTAGCAAGATACTCCTCGACCCAATTGGGTACTTTTAATCCTTGTGCCACTTCGGCGTCCAACGCCTTCTCTAGTTCAGAGATATGCGCCAGTTTTTGGATCACTTCGTCTATTCGCTCGTAGGGAACGACGACTACTCCATCTCGGTCAGCAACAATCATGTCGCCAGTTTCAATTTCCTGACCGCCTATCTGTATTGGCAAGCCAACTGATCCAGGACCGGACATGTGCGGCGACGCAGGTGTCAGACCTGCGCACCAAACCGGCAACCCTAAAGGCACGATGCCTTCATAGTCTCGGACAGGACCGTCTGTGACGAAACCGGCAGCACCACTGTTTTTCATCATGCCAACAAGCCGATCACCTGCTGCGGCACAGCCGGTATGGGCCGCAAACGCGGAAACAACCACATCTCCGGGTTTGATAAATTTCAGGGACGCGAAGGTTGCGAGCACATCTGCTGCACCGCAATCCGCGGTCAAAGCGGAACCTGCGGCTACGCAATGCAAATCACGTCCCCCTCCAATCGGTTTTATACTGTATGATAACGCGCCTCCACCGAGCAAAGCATCCACAACAAATCCTGATGGTACCCCCTGAAAGGCTGAAACTTGCGCCTTAGTAGGCCGTCGAAATGCGGTGCTGATGGTCAGCGTCGACGGGGCTTCAATCATCGAATATCCTCATCCCATTGTTCAGATGAGAAATATTGCACCAATTCCGCAGCCGTCGCAACAGAGCCCAATCCAAGCCGAACGAATTTGAGACCTTCATGTCTCCAACGGACTTAGAACTGCCCAGTGCTAGCGCAGCATGATCAAAGGGCCGAACCGCGCAGGACCCGTCGTTCCTTGTTCGGGCTACCTTGTTGATGTTTCGTCTTTTTCAACATTAAACAGATATTCGCGTCTGACCAGGCGACGTTCTTGTCGACCGCAGCGGAGGCCGATTGCGAGCCTAAATTTACCTATGCTGCACGGGTTTCGAATGGATGCAATCGCTTGGTGTTACACGCAATCAAATCACAGGGCACATGAATTCCGCCGATGACTATGTGCAGCGCGGTGATTGGAAAAGTCGGTCCATGCCTATCGCCCTTTCGTCTTTTTAGGCCAACCGGCCACTTGCTTGATTTCAAAAAGTTCGCGAGGTCGGCACAGTCCCTGTGCAAGATTATTGGCCGGGCCACGGTAAACCGCAGGATTTCCGGATTATCAGCTCGGGCGCGCAGTGCAAACTTGCCTGTGCTTTGTCCGATTTGCCGATGATCGCTGAAACAAGCTCTTTACCTGCTTCATGACCAATACGTTTTGCCGGCACCCTAACAGTAGTCAAGGATGGTTCTATTTCCGCAGAGCCTTTGAAATCGCCAATTCCAACAATTGAAATGTCCTCCGGAACGCGCAATCCTGAAGCGCGCGCTCCGTACAAGGACCCGGTTGCGAGGATGTCATTGCCACAAATTAAAGCGCTCGGCCGTGTGGGTTGGGAGAACAATTGCTGCGCGTGGACCTTGGACGCGGAAATACTGTACACGGTTTGCAGAGTCCAATTGTCCGGCACAGTGACGCCCGCCTCAGCCAACGTGGCCAAAGTGATTTCGCGCCTTGCCCGGGCCCGGTCGTTGCCTTGTGTCGGGGGGAACATGCAAGCGATGTCCCTATGACCCAGTTGAAGCACGTGCTTGGCGATGACTTCGCCCGCCAGTTCATTGTCAGCGCCGATAGATGGATAGCGCGAGTCTTCGGCATAATTCCACATAAGCACGCAAGGTATGTCCTGACGATCGACGAGTTGAAACACAGCCTCGTCATGCTCAAGACCCGTAAGAACAACACCATCGACGCGATGTTCAAGGAATTTTCGAAGGATCGCATACTCGCGCTGCAGGTCATACCCGTGCGAGGCCAGCATGATCGTAAAGCCCTGGTCGGCGACTGTGTCGGAGAAGGCCTGTACGACTTCGGCAAATATCGCGTGGTCGAGGGTCGGGATCAAAACACCGATGGTGCCGGACCTGATCCCATGGATCGTCTGCGCGGCACGGTTGCGAATGTAGCCTGTGCGGCGCACGGCGGAATCAATCCTCTTTCGCGTGGCGGGTTTGAGCAGTTCCGGGTGATTAAAGTATCTTGATACTGTCGACGCAGACACCCGTGCTACGTTCGCGACAGTAACGATATCGGCTTTTTTAGATTTATTTTCAGACATTTAAATTCTCGATAGCGTCAATTAATGAAAACATTTGCAAAACTATTTTCATCGCTTACCGTAGTTAGTCAAGCCAATTTGCCGGAGGGGCATTGATGGAATTCCTGCTCTATATGGGTGACGTTTTCACACCGATTAACTTTGCCTTGCTGCTCGTGGGCACCATTGGCGGACTTATCCTGGGGGCCACACCAGGTTTGTCGCCCACAATGGCTGTGGCTCTGCTCATCCCCTTCACGTTTCAGCTTGAGGCGGCTCAGGGCCTTATCCTTTTGGGTGCGGCCTATACCTCGACGGTTGCGGGCGGTGCGGTCTCTGCGATCCTGCTAAAAATTCCCGGGGCCCCAGCGAACATCGCGACAACCCTTGACGGGCATACGATGGCTCAGAAAGGCGAAGGAGCCAAAGCCCTTCAAATCAGTTTCCTCGCCTCCGCTGTGGGCGGCGTATTTGGCGTACTGTTGCTGATTTTTCTAACACCCGTACTGGCCCAATGGGCGCTCGCCTTCGGTCCGAGCCATCTATTCTGGCTCGCGATTCTTGGGGTCACCGTGATCGGTTCGCTCGATAGCAAATCGGTTGTAAAAGGGCTACTCTCGGGCTGCATCGGCCTGTGGCTCGCCACGATTGGGTTTGACGACATCATGGGCGCGCAGCGCTTCATTTTTCATCCCAGTCTTGGTGGTGGCATCAATATCATTGCAGCTCTGATCGGTCTCTTTGCAATTCCGCAAGTCATCACCATGTTCGCCAAAGGTCGCAAGGGCGATGGCGCGGAAGTCATCGCCGTGCAAAAGCATCCCATAAGCGGTGCTATCCGCGAGCTTTTGCGCAACAAACGCGCAATGGGAATTGGTACAGCGACGGGCTCGATCATTGGCTTGATCCCCGGTGTGGGCGGCCAGATCGCCGGACTTGTCGCATATGATCAATCAAAGAAATTCAGCCCCGAGCGGGAGAAGTTCGGCACAGGCCACCCGGAAGGCGTGATTGCGGCGGAAAGCGCCAATAATGCCATGGTCGGCCCGTCGCTAGTACCGCTCCTGACCCTGTCGATCCCTGGCTCGCCTACAGCAGCTGTGCTTTTGGGCGGTCTGTTGATTCATGGGATTTTTCCCGGCACTGACCTGTTCGACAATCACCCCGATGTGGCGTGGACGTTCATCAACTCCATGCTGATCGGGCAAATCCTGATGTGTATCTTTGGCCTGTACGTGGCGGGCCTAGCTGCGCGCGTGGCGCAAGTGCCGCAAAGCGTGATGGCGGCTGTCGTGCTGGGGCTTGCCGTCTTTGGCAGCTATTCGGTGCAGTCTTCTATGGGCGATGTTTACGTAATGGCGAGTCTTGGGGTGATGATGTATTTCCTGGAACGCTTCGGATTTTCCGCAGCGCCGTTGGTTTTGGGCCTGATCCTCGGCCCGATTGCAGAGGCCAATTTTATCCAAGGCAGCATGATCGCCAGTGCGACAGACGGCATGGCACCTTATTTCATGACAGGCAGCCTGAACCTCTTCCTGATTGCGGTTGTCGTCGCCTCGATCATCTACTCGGCCTACATGGAACTGCGTGCCCGCCGATACACGTCGAAAGAGGAGATTCTCGCATGAGTGCGCCATCTCTGCCTCGGCTTCAGCACATGATCGGCTCTGGCATCGTCGCGGTCGTTGGTGTCTGGGTGACATATGTCAGCTATACGCAGCAACCCTCTGAGGCGTTTCTGTTTCCGCGCCTGATTTCGACTGTTTTTGTGGTGCTTGCACTGTGGACCTTTGCAAAGGCCTGCCTTGGTTGGACCAAGGTCGGCAACGGTATCTCGGTCACGCAGTTTACCAACTTGCTACCGGGGCTGTTAGTAGCGCTGGTCTACATCTTCTGGGCGGCCAAGGGGCTGGGCTTTTATACGGCGACCTCCATCGCCTTTTTCATTCTGCTGAGCCTTTATGATCCCGCCTCGCACAGCGAAACGAGATCATGGCTCAAGCGTATCGCAATCACAGCGATCTTTATGATCGTCATGTACGGGCTCTTCGCACAACTTCTGACAGTCTACACACCGCGAGAGGTCTTGTTCTGAACCGCATTGGCGGCAGAACCTTATATCCTAGGGAGGAACTATCCATGAAGAAACTACTAACAGGAGCGGCCATTGCATTGGCCTCAATGACGGGCACTGCGATGGCCGATGGCCACGAAAACTATCCAGAACGCCCCGTCATGATGATGGTCAGTTATGGCGCCGGCGGCGCGACCGACTTTCAGGCGCGCATCGTTACCATGACAGCAGGCAACGAGGACGCGCTTGGTATGCCCATCGCCATCATCAACAAGCCCGGCGCAGGCGGCCGTGTGGGTTGGAACTGGATGGCCACGCAAGCAGATGCGGACGGCTACACGCTGGGCGCATACAACGTCCCGCATTTCATCGCGCAGTCCATCAAAGGTGGTGTGGAGTATTCCCGCGACAGCTTTGAGCCGATTGCAAATTGGGGTGCAGACCCGGCTGTCTTCATCGTAGCCGCCGACAGCGAAATGAATTCCATGGATGACGTGGTGAACTTTGCCAAGGAAAACCCTGGCAAGCTGACATTTTCCGGCGCTGGTCTTTTTGTGGGCCACCACATTGCGGCGCTGCAGCTTGAGAAAGCGGCCGGCGTGAAAATGGCATACATCCCCACCAAGGGCGGCGGCGCAGCAGCCATGAAGGCCGTGATCGCGGGCGACGTGATGGGGGGCGTAAACAACCTGTCAGACGCATTTCGTGCGCGTGAAGCAAGCAACGTCAAAATCCTGGGCGTTTTCGATCTGGAACGCAACAGCTTTATGGAAGACGTACCGACGCTGATGGAGCAAGGGTATGACGTGGACAATTCTTCCGTGAACTTCCGCGGTGTCATGGTTCCCAAAGGCACGCCTCAGGGCATCATCGACAAGCTTGCCGCGACTGTGCCGGCCATGTTCGAGAACAGCCGGGTGGCTGGCAAGATGAAAGCAGGTGGATCGCCCATGCACATCATGACGCGCGACGAAGTGCTCGAGATGTGGGAACAGCGAGAAGAGACGCTGAAAGAACTGCTTGCCGGTCTTTAAAATCATCTTGGCAGGGCGCCAGATCGGTGCCCCGCCATCCCTGACAGGACATTTCCGATGAACGCTTATGATGACATTGCTGAAGTCGACGCCATTGTTGCACGCGCCCGCGCCGCGCAGGCCCGGTTCGAATCGAACGGCTCTCAAGAGCTGTATGACCGCGCCGCATTGGCTGCCGGCTGGGCAATCATGGAACCGGCGCGCAATCGCCATCTGGCGGAGCTGGCCGTTGAGACAACCGGCCTTGGTAACGTGCCGGACAAAATCACTAAGAACCACCGCAAGACGCTGGGTCTTCTACGCGACATCTCGGATGCGAAGTCCTATGGCGTGATCAAGGATGATGCTGCGACAGGTATCACGGAAATCGCGCGCCCAATTGGTGTGATCGGAGCCGTTGTGCCCTCCACCAATCCGGGAGCGACACCCGCCAACAACATTATCAACGCGCTCAAATGCGGGAACGCCATTGTCGTGTCCCCTTCGCCTAAGGGTGTGCCAACCTGCGAAGCATTGCTTGGCTACATTTACGAAGAATTCGACAAGACCGGCATCGACTGCGACTTGGTCCAGATGATCCCCGGGCGCGGTTCGAAGGAAAAAACCCAACGCTTGTTAGAGATCTCTGACCTCATCGTCGTGACGGGTTCCCAGAACAACGTCAAACGCGCCTATACGTCTGGCACGCCTGCTTTGGCCGTGGGCGCAGGCAACGTCACGGTGATCGTGGACGAAACCGCTGATCTCGCCGCAGCCGCTGAGAAAATCCGCGCCTCCAAAACATTCGACAATGCGACGTCCTGCTCGTCTGAAAACTCGATTGTCGTACTGGACGCCGTCTATGACACCTTTACCGCGAAGATGGCGAAAAACGGTGGCGCTCTGATCACCGATGAAACGAAAGTGACAAGCAAACTCTGGGTCAAGGGCCATCTCAACCCGCAGGCCATTGCCCGCGACGCGGACAAGTTGATCGAGGCTTTGGGTCTGACGGGCGAGGTTCCCGGCGATACCGAATATCTTGCAGTCGAGACGACCGGCATCGGGCCAGAGCATCCATTGTCGGGAGAGAAGCTGAGCCGCGTGTTAACGGTGTACCGCGCCAAGGACTTCTCAGATGCGATAATGACCACCCGCAAGATCCAGCTGCACCAAGGCCGTGGCCATTCTGTCGGAATCCACACAAACGACCAGAGCCGACCAGAGCAATTGGCCCAAGCCATCCCAACGAGCCGCATCATTGTGAACCAAGCGCATACTTTTGCAACGGGTGGTGCGTTCACCAACGGCATGCCATTTTCGCTTTCTATGGGCTGTGGTTCCTGGGGCGGCAATTCGATCGACACCAATGTGCATTGGCGGCACTTTATGCAGTCCACCAAAGTGGTGCGCGAAATCCCTGAAAACGAACCCGCCGTTGCGGACATCTTCAATGGGTATTGGGCAGAGGCCGGTAAATGATTTTCGAAAACGATACCCCCCCAAATGGAACAGTAAAGGACTGGCTGGACGCCCGCGCGAATGAGGGCAGCACGGCATTTGTTTTCCCTGAAACAGATTTGACACTTAGCTGGATGACCTTGCGGGACGAAGCGCGAAGCATGGCCGAAGGGCTGATCGGGCTAGGGGCAAAGCAAGGCGAAAGCATCGCAATTGTGCATCCGAATGGAGAAGCGGGCGTGCTGGCGGTCTACGCGGCACTCTACGGCGGATTTCGCGCGACCATGATCAATCTGGCCGCAGGGCCGGATGCGATGGCCTACGCGCTGGACCACAGCGGCGCCCGTTTCGCCTTCGTGCATGATGGCCAGCGTGAGGCGGTCAAAAAGATCGCGCCCAGCCAATTGACCATCTTAACGCCAGACATGCTGGCAAACCGCGCCCCGATCCCTGCGTTTGATACCACGCAACATGCTCTCTTGATGTACACCTCGGGCACCACAGGCCGGCCCAAAGGCGTGGTTCACAGCCACGCAAGCCTGTTGGCGGGCGGGTGGACAACTGCGCTGGCGCATGACCTGTCCCCAAAGGACCGCGGTTATTGTGTCCTTCCAATCTACCACATCAACGGTCTGTGCGTGACTCTCATGGGAGCATTGGTGTCTGGGGGCGCGCTGGCCATGACCGAGAAGTTTTCGGCCAGCAAGTTCTGGGACCAGGCCGAAGCAGCGCAGATCACTTGGTTTTCAGTTGTTCCGACGATAATCAGTCACTTGCTTCACAACGACAGCAATCCCAGTCCGGACACCGCTGCGCGCCTGCGCTTTGGCCGCTCGGCATCGTCGGCTCTCGCTGTTGAAACCCAATCCGCCTTTGAAGAGCGTTTTCAGGTCCCGATCATTGAAACCATGGGTTTGACAGAAACGGCCGCGCAAATTCTTTCCAACCCGTTGCCGCCGGGGGTTCGCAAAATTGGGTCCCCTGGGATCAGCTACGGGAACGAAGTCCGCATCCTCACTGCCGACCTCGAAATCGCGCCGCCTCTGCAAGAGGGCGAGATCGCGGTCAAAGGCCCAAATGTCATGCTCGAATACCTGAACAATCCGGGGGCAACCTCCGAAACCTTCGCCGGGAATTGGCTGCGCACAGGGGATTTAGGCCACATCGATGAGGACGGCTATGTCTTTGTGACGGGTCGATTGAAAGAGTTGATCATCAAGGGTGGCGAGAACATTGCCCCGCGAGAAATCGACGAAGTGCTGTATTCTGAGCCAGACATTATCGAAGCAGCGGCATTCGCCCGGCCCTGCAAAACATACGGGGAAACTGTTGAAGCAGCTGTGAGCATAAAACCGGGATCAAGCCTATCGGAAGCGGCTCTGCTCGAACTGTGCGAAAAGCGACTTGGAAAGTTCAAGGCGCCTGATTGCATCCATTTCTTACGCGAATTGCCCAAAGGACCATCTGGAAAAATCCAAAGGCTGAAGTTATCTTCTTTGGTCTAAAGAACGCTGGTCTCTTTTTCTGCGATCCCGAAACGTTCCGTTGCCGGATGCTTTTGAATTCGCATTTCTTTGTAAATTTGAACCGGACCTCTTTGGCCCGACCGGGCACAAACTCTCATGCTGGCTCTGATAGTCGACAAGCGCGTAATTCTGCCACAACGACTGCCTCTGCCAAGAAACCCAGCGCATTTGTGCTACTGCGTGCGCCATAATGCGTTCGCAAATGCCCGTTCATATTCTCGGCTTGCTTTCCTTCTGAAGTTGCAATGAGTGCCAGCATTCCGCGCTTGTTTTTTCGGCGAAGCTTAAGGGCGCACAAAACAGTCTTTGGAACAGCGCCGTGAATGTCTGCTTCGTCCCGCGTCTCGATAGTTCTGATACCGTGCAGCTAAAGCTCGGTTTGGATTTGACGTCGTGGAGCCGGGTTGAATGATCGCATTGGCGACTTGAGCTGCAACGCGGCGACAGACATGCTGCAAGCGCGAGGCCATGCTGCGTCAGCGAAGTCCAAATGACGAATGGCGGGAAAGTCCGAGGTGTGCGAGTTCGATGTAGCCCGGTTTTTGCGCTCGCAGCAACAGTCCGGTCTGGTGAAGCCACAGCGCGGCACTTGACTACCTCGGAAAGGCCCGGAACGGGCCGACCTGAACGTGAAAGGCGAAAACGGCTGGCGACTTTGCAAAAGGTCGCCTTCTGCGCATCGAGGAATCAAGTTGAATTACGAGGTTTGGCGGCCCTATCGCTCGGTCCAGGCGCGAACCTCTCGCTCTGCGCGTGCAACAGCTTCCCCGAGTTCTTCTAATCGTTCCAGTTCTCACTCCATTCACTAGAAAGCGGGAGGAAAATCAGTACAATATCGGGCAACCAGCTTTGCAGATACTTGATGCGCCATGATGAGGTCTTCTTTGCTTACAGTCCGGGATAGTTCATTGTCCGTTTCCTTTACATTTTGGTCAGTTCTCCGACGTTGAAGGTACGGCCCGCGGGGGCCGCACCGAGGGCTTAGGTCACGATATCAGTGATAGCAGCGAAGGATTGTGGCTTTCGGCACGGCGATGTCCCATTCGCTGTGCGCAGTGATGCGCACGTTGCCTCGATCGCTTTCGGTTTTGTCATCGACGATCACGTCAATTCCGCCCCACTGCCCGATCATGAGTTCGGACCAAGCGCCGAAAATCAGCGCCAACAGGTTGGTTCCCGCAACCAGCATGAAGTTCGAAGGCACAAGCGACCTGAAGGCCGCTCTGTGACCTGCGATTGCGAGGTCCGATCCTGACGTGGACAGGATCGCAGAGTCGCCGCCGGGAAACTTTGGGGTACTCAAGAGCTTGGCCTTTACTTTGGGATTCGACAGGAAAGCGAGGCTCTGCATGGGTGCGCCCGCATCCTCGACTTGCGCCATCAAGTCGGTGACAAAAGCCCAATTGATCGTTCGGCCGTCCGTCGTGTCCGGTCCAAGCGTTCCGATGCCAGCCGTACCCAGGTCCTCGCGCACCGCTCGTGGCGCTGTCGTCGGATCGGTGTCGCGTGCTGCCCAGTCCTCCGGGTTGCTGGAGTTCTGTTTCTGGACGTCGGCGCTGATCAAACTGGCGTCCACAGCAAAACCTTGATCACCGACAAGCCCTTCTTCCATGCAGCGTGCCACGGTTGTCTCGAACACATGCCTTAGCAGATCGCTCTCACGGAACCGACCGTGCCGGTCCTTGGAAAAAGTCGAATGATTTGGAAGGCGGTCTGTCAGATCAAGGCGGCAGAACCAGCGATAGGCTAGGTTCAGATGCACCTCTTCGCACAACCTCCGCTCGGATCGGATGCCGAAGCAGGATCCTACCAGCAGCATGCGGATCAGCAATTCAGGATCAATCGATTGGCGGCCCGTGTAGCTGTAGAAGTCCGCAAGATGCGCCCGAATGCTTCTCAGATCAACAAAGCGATCTATCGACCGCAACAAGTGACCCTGCGGGACATGATCCTCCAGCGAAAACTCGTAAAACAGTGCAGCCTGTGCTTCCTGCTTTGGTCCCATCATCGCCAGATCCTCCTGCTCGTTGAGAGAATTGAATCAGCAGGTCATCCGTCGATCTAGGAAGAGTTTTTCAATAAAATCGGCTCAATTTGCACGATGCTGCAGATCGCACGAGCGACTACTTGGGCGAAGTATCGTTCATCAGGAGATTTCGTTTTGCCCGCCTATGACTGCGGCAGGAGTGGTTGAAGGGGCCCATTGGTTCGCCTAACCTTTTTTAAACACGGCGAGTATCCGAGAGAATAAGTGGAACAGATCATTCTCCTTTCCCGGCACGTGCACCTCGATCTGGCAATGATCCTGAATGAATTCCTGCTCAGCCACTTCGCCCTCCGACAGCGCCATTAAGGCCTTGTAGCTTGTGCGTAAGACGACGTCTGGGTTTGTTGCGGGCGCATAGTATACCGATGCTGTGCCTCCTTGGGCTTTCACTTCCATCTCCTCGCCATCGACAATCAAGCTGGTCACCACCTTCAGATCGCTGGCCTCAACCTGCTCGGCGGCCGCGCCCAATGTCACAGCGACTGTTCTAAGATTGCCAGGCTCGACGATTTCGCCTTCCGACGGGAACCGGGCTCCGAACATCGCCAGTTCAAAGATCAACGTGCGCGTTTTGCGCCCGAGTTCCGTCAATTCGTAAAGCGTCGTTGCATGCGGGCCTGGGGTTTTCTGCGCAAGGCCATCCTCGACCAGCTTCGCAAGCCGCTCTGTCAAAAGGTTGGCAGCAATACCCGTCAGGCCGCGCTGCAGGTCGGTGAAACGGGCTGGACCAGCATGCAAATCCCGCAAGATCAGCAGCGTCCAACGGTCGCCGACCCGATCAAGGCCACGCGCGATTGGGCAGAGCAGTTTGTAGGAACGCAGTTTCGCCATCTCGACCTCACGATATTGTTACTTTATTTTTTAAAGTGATAACTTTAATTCCAGTGCAAGCATATGAATCCGAGGCTTCCCTATGTCAACATATCCCAAAATCCTTGTCACAAGCGGCGCTGGAAAAACTGGCTTGCACGTGGCGCTTCAGTTGCTGGAGAAAGGCGTGCCGGTTCGGGCATTTGTGCGGCGCAAAGATCACCGCGCCGAGACACTGAAGCGCGCCGGTGCGGACGTCTTTGTCGGCAACCAATACGACGTGTCCGACCTGCGCAAAGCGATGCAAGGCGTTCAGCGTGCCTATCAATGCGCACCAACCGCACCTAACGGATTGCATTTCAATGCGG
Organism: Paracoccaceae bacterium; assembly: GCA_033344815.1. Classification (NCBI taxonomy): domain Bacteria; kingdom Pseudomonadati; phylum Pseudomonadota; class Alphaproteobacteria; order Rhodobacterales; family Paracoccaceae; species Paracoccaceae bacterium. The sequence continues at coordinate 1,403,415 of JAWPMR010000001.1, forward strand.
CCTTTACGATAGCAGCGGCGGAAGCAAAACTCGAACATGTAGTGACGCTCGGCCAATGGCTGACCAGCGCAAACCATCCGTCGCTGTTTACCCGCGAAGTCTATTTATCGGACGCGCTGGCGCGCCTGACTCCGGACACAACCGTCACATCGGTAGATCCTGGCTGGTTTGCAGATAACTACCTGATGGTCCTCGATGTGGCGGCCCATCTTGGCATGTTTACGATGCCGCTCGGGGCGGGCGACGAGAAGAAAAACGCACCTCCCAGCAACGAAGATATTGCGCGGGTTGTTGTTGGCGCACTTCTCGATCCTCGAACCCATGCTGGCAAACGCTACCGCCCAACCGGACCGACGCTTTTGTCCCCAAACGAGATTGCTGCCGCTATGGGGCGGGTATTGGGCCGCAAGGTCACGTATTTGGATATTTCGCAGAAGATGTTGACCAAGGCGCTTCGAGCGAACCCGCCGTCGCATTACTCAGAAGCGGCGGTATCCCAGCTCGCGCTTTATGCCGACGAATATCGCCGCGGCGCTTTTGCGGTGACTGCGCCGACCCAAGATGTGGCGGTCGTCGGTGGGCGCGAGCCCGAGGCGTTCGAGCACATTGTGCGCCGCTATGTGGCCGCGCAACCATCTCTGCAACCCGGCTTTGGGCGACGGCTGGCAGCAATTGCGGGGTTCCTAAAGATTTTGGCGACACCGGCCTTGGACCTGGCAAAGGTTCAAAGCAACCGCGACTACGTCGAAATCAAACAGCCGCTTTTCTGCCAAGACTCCCCAGAATGGGCACAGACCCACGCCCCACCACCCAGCGCATTGAAATCTTTCAAAATTGACTGAGCGCAATGCTTGCATTCACCCTCAAGACAATTGGAGACCCCTCATGTCAAACATCGATCTTTTAAAAACCCGCAACCAAAACTTCGCCGCTGGCTTTACGCAAGGCGATCTGGTCGCGCTGCCGAAACTGGGCATGATCATCGTTGCCTGTGCTGATTCACGCGTTGACCCAACCACCGTTCTTGGCCTTGACTTGGGCGACGCCGTGATCATGCGTAACAACGGCGGGCGTATCACACCTGCGATCATCGAAGAAATCACCGCGCTCAGCCTACTGGTAGGCCGGATCACGGACCAAGACGCGCCCGTGTTTCACATCATGCTCATGCAACACACCAAATGCGGCGCCCAGCACTTCGCCGCACCGGACTTTCAGGCGCACATCAAGGAGAGCACAGGCATCGATGTGTCCGCCTCTGCGATCACGGACCCGGAAAGTGATCTGATGGTTGATATGGCCCGCCTGTGCGACGCGACAAATCTGCATGGTGGCCTGACCGTTTCGGCGATGCTTTATGATGTTGAAACCGGACAGGTCCACGAAATCGCAGCGACACAATCTCTGACAGAGTTGCGCGCAAACGCGGCCGCTTCCTGAATGGCCAAGTTCCAACCCGATCCGTCGCTCTACCCGTTCAAGTCGAACTGGGTAGAACTTGGAAGCGGATCGCGCATTCACTATGTCGACGAAGGCCATGGTCCGGTGCTTCTTCTTTTGCACGGCAATCCGTCTTGGTCCTTTCTTTATAGGAACATCATTCCCCGGCTCAGGGGGCAGTTTCGCTGCATTGCGCCGGACCTGCCGGGGTTCGGATTGTCTGACGCGGCACATGGCTTTGGCTTTACTGGCCGTGAACAAGCGCAGGTTATGGTCGAATTCATTGACCAGCTTGACCTAAAGGGCGTCGGCGTAATGATGCAGGATTGGGGCGGCCCCACCGGTCTATATGCGGCTCAAATGCGGCCGGAACGCATTGATCGGTTGATCATCGGCAACACTTTTGGCTGGCCATTGTCAGACGCTGGGGTGCGCATGTTTTCGGGTGTCATGGGTGGCCTTCTTGGTCGTACCAGCGCCATTTTGTTCAACGGTGTCATCCGTTTCTTCTTTTCGCGCGGCGTGATGAGAAAGCTGTCAGCGGACGAATGGAACATGTATCTGGCCCCATTTAAAAACCGCAACATACGTCACCGGACCCATATCTTCTCCAAGCAGCTCATCGCGGCTAGGGCCTTCCTGCAAGAGATTGAGAACGGACTACCCGCGATAAGCAATAAGCCCGCCTTGATCTTATGGGGCGACAGCGATTTCGCGTTCAAGGAAAAGGAGCGGAGCCGCTTCCGGCAGGTGTTCCCAGATCATCTCGATATTGAGCTGTCCGGCGCAGGGCACTTCATTCAGGAAGATGCCCCGGAGGCCATCAGTGCAGCCATCACGAATTGGTATGGCATGCCCACCTCAGAGCCTGAAGTAACGCCCTGACCAACCAGCCGCAGCTGAACTCCTAAGGAAATACCATGGAAACTCTCATCTCAATCACTTTGTGGAACGTTGTTCTCCTTGGGGCTCTTTTCGCGCTCCAACCCATGATTAGGGTCGGGGGCTCTGGCCTGAAATACGCCTTTTCAAGCTTCGATACCCGCATTGAGGAGGGTGTCTTCGCGCGGCGACTTGCAATGGTGCGCAGCAATCATGGCGAGGCACTTGCCCTTTGGGTGCCAGCCGTTCTTACATTGGCAGTCGTTGCACCTGATCTCGCCCATCCACACCTGTCTTTGATCGCAACGCTCTTCCTGATCGCCCGGCTCGCGTACACTGCCGTAAAAATCACGGTTTCGACGTTATTCCGACGGCTCGAAAGGATTGAGGATGAACTCGCCCCGCCGATCTTCACAAGGTCAAGGGGCGCTTACCGGGTCAACGAGATTGGGCAAGGGATTATATTGGCTGCGGAACGGATTGAACAAGAAATCACCCATGTCGAGCGAACACTCTTGGGGCGTGACAAGCTATTGCAGGGCAAGGTTACGATTGCCGCAAGCGAAGTTTTGGCTCCGTTCTTTCTGGCGCGGCACGTCAATGCCATCACGCAGACCCACCCCGGGCTTGAGGTTCAGGTGCTCTCTGGCAATCACGTCGTAAGTCTGGCAAACGGCGATGCCGATCTGGCCATCCGTCCAAAGCGGCCCACAGATGAGCAGCTGTTTGGTCGAAAACTAACTGACATTCGATGGGCGGTCTACGGGTCCATCGACAGGCCCAAGCCTGAAAACGTGCTACACGCGGCCGAGAGTGTTGGATTTGCAGGCGATCTTTTGTCCGAAAAAACGATGGTGCTTCAGCTTCAGCGCCTGACATCCGATAAGACCGCGTTGTATTCGAACAGCCTGATATTGACCGCGAGCCTTGCTGCAAACAGCGGGGCGGAATGCGTGCTACCCGTTCTGCTGGGCGAGCAATGGCCCGGACTGGTACGGCATTCTGCGCCATTTGAGCATGAGTTTGGAGAGCTTTGGATCGTGTGCCACAACGACCTACGGCAGAATTCGCGGGTTCGAGTTGTTTTCGATCATCTCATCGCGGCGGCAAAGTTGGATAAGGAACTATTTCTCAGCCAAAATCGGGCGTTCGGAGAACCCGCATGAGTTTCCGCTTTGCCCGCATAGCATCAGCAAGCCTAAGCTGTTGCAAATGCCTGCAATCGACACCAAGCTATCTATCAAAATCGAGCAACTGATAAAATTTTGATAAAATGTTGTGGAACTTTTGGAACTGCGCTGCATTGCTTTGTGCACAGATTTGCACACATCAATTTTGAACGCGCTGAAGTCATTGAATTCAAATAGCACTTTTAACTGCCTGCTTCTTGCAAATCCGTGCACGCGGGTTCGATTGCGGTACTCGCCTCCATTTTTTTCAATGACTTGGTTCAATACCGTGAATGCGCGGGCTGCGCCGTTTACAGCGGCGTTTGCAGTTTTGTTCATGCTACGCCCCCTTTGGCACGTGCCAGTTTGACCAGAACTGCGTCGGTTTCGTCTGGCGAAACCCGCGCGTCATGCTCGATCAAATTCGCCGCGTAGCGAATTGACCAGCCTATGTGATTGGCGATCTCGGCCAACGACAGACCTTCATTGAGCAGGCGCGTCGCAGCCGTTCCACGTACATCATAGAGGCGCAGCTCATCTGACAGCATTGCTTTGTCGCGCCACTGACGCACCCCGTCGGATGCCAAGTGCGGCGTCAGCCGGTTGCCATTGGCGTTGGTGAGTATGAGTACTCGGTCTGACGGCGTCGCGTCGATAACCTCGGCCAAGACCGGCGTAGTCGGGATATGAGCAAGCCGTTTGCGCGTGTTCGTTCTTACCCGCAGACGACGACCGCCCGGTGTGTCTTCGATGTGGGCCGAGGGCAACTTAGTTAGATCAGCCGGTCGCAAGCCTGTTTCGCAAGCAACACAGAGAATCCGGCGCACCCACTCCGACGCAATCGCATTCAAAGCCTCGCGATCCGCCGGGGTCCAAATGATTTCCGACCGGGCAACTTCATAAAGGCGGTGCAGCTCGTGGCAGTGATGTTCAGCTAGCTTGCCCTCATCCACCGCCCGGTTGAGAATTCTGACAGCGTGACTTCCAGCCATGTCGTGCTGCTTGGGTGAATGCTTCCAGAGCGCTCGCCATACGTTCACCTCTTTCCGCGCCCCGCGCTCCTCACAAATGACCGCTGACGCATCTTTAAAGTGGCCCGCAAACTGAAGGCCCCACTTACGAATATCAGACTGCGACCGTTCGCCCTTAGGCATGGCAGTGCTCGAAAGAAAATCGTCGGCCATCTGCGACGTCACGTAGTTCGCCCGTTTCGGCCGCGCGGCAGCTTCCGAAAACGCCTGATAGAAAGCAGGTTCGCGCGGCTTGCGGTGATCGTTTTCCCAGAACTTGGGGCAGCCCCGCCAAGCATAGAAGTGGAACTTGCTCCTGCCGCTTGCCAGCTTTCGCCTGACGCGGTGGACACCCTTTGGCAAATCAGCTTGCGGAACGTCTCGCCTTCCACTTTTTTTGAGGTGATGTATCTGCGCCGGCGGGGTCGCTGTTCAACCCTTTGATAGTCAGAAATCGACTTCCATCAACAGCCTCCGCCGCAACTGAAACGCGGTCATATCCGGCCACCTTGGCAGCCTCAAACCCGGGGACGAGATCGGCCTTACGAATTGCGGAGCGAAGACTTGCCATCAATGCAAGCCCTCCCGGATAGCGTCCGTTGACAAGTCGAGGACTGTCGCGATTTCATCCCAAATTCCGTTAAGGCTCATCATAATGAACGGCGAACCGTCAAAATTATCGTGAAGGAAGGCTTCGGTTATTTGAAATGGCGACAACTTTTGGCCGTCAAACATCGGGTCAACATCAGTCACAACGACGAAGTCGGGAACGTCAGTGTGTGACGATGCGTGTTGCGAAATCGCAATCCAAGTCTGCCCTTTTTTGAAGGCGGGACCCGGCAGGCGTTGACACCACTCACAATCCGTATTTCCGAGACCTGTGAGTGCCAACCAAGCGACTTTTGAGCCAATCGAATAGGCACGCTCTATCTCAACGCCACAATCGATTGCTCGAAGCGCGATCGCACCTTGCAAGATGGCGTTTTTGGATAGATGCAGTTTTGCACCGCGACCACAGCCTCCGGGCGGACATGATCAGTCTTGTCAGGATCAGAAGGAGCAGAAATCTTGTCTTGCACTCGGTGCTGCTCATAGCGGTTGGCGTTTGGTCTCGTAGCGGTATGTTCTAGAAACCCGCCGGGCACGTACAGCGCGCTTTCGCACGCGCATTCGGGATCATTCAATCCAGTGTTACAGCGGTCAACATGCTGGAACCAAGTGAGGCGCTAGAGGCTGCCCGCAACGCTTCTGCCAAAAAGAATTATTGCAAAAGCCGATTGCGCCCTTATCAAATGTTACCCTTGGTTCTTGAGCCATTTCATGACGGATGGCCGGACGGACATGTCACCCCGATGACGGGCGTCCGCGATGACTTTGTGGACCTCATCAAGATTGGTACGTCGCAGCAGGCTCTTGACTGGCCCGATAGACGCAGGACGCATGGAAAGGCTACGCAAACCGATCGCCGCAAGGCACATGGCTTCCACCGGCCGCCCGGCATCTTCGCCACAGAAAGAAAGTGGCGTCTGTGTCAAGGCACAGCGTTCAACGATCCCCTGGAGAAAACTCAGGAATGAGACGTTCAGTGTATCATAGCGGCGCCGCACGCGCTCGTTTTCGCGATCCGCGGCAAAAAAGAACTGTTTAAGATCGTTACCGCCGATGGATAGGAAATCAACTTCTTCAAAGAACTTGATGGGCGCAAAAGCCAAGCTTGGAGTCTCTAACATCGCGCCGATTTCAACGCTTTCCGGCAATATGTGACCCAACCGTTCTTCGCCGGCCAGCGTTTTGTCCATCAACCTGCGGGCAGCGCGGTATTCTTCAAATTGGGCGACAAAAGGAAACATGACCGTCAAGGGGCGCCCGTTCGCTGCGCGGATCAGAGCTTGCAACTGCATGCGCATGATGCCGGGCTTGTCTAGCCCAACTCGAATGGCGCGCCACCCCAATGCGGGGTTCGGTTCATCGTTTGGCTTCATATAGGGCAATACCTTGTCCGACCCTATGTCCAAGGTGCGAAACACCACGCGCTTGCCCTGTGCCGCATCCAATACCCGGGCATATAGCGCCACCAACTCGGAACGGCGCGGCATTTGATTGCGCACAAGAAACTGCAATTCAGTTCTGAACAGCCCGACACCTTCCGCACCGGAATTGGGCAAGGATGGCAAATCGGCCATGAGGCCCGCGTTCATTTGCAGCGCAATGCAGGCGCCATTCAGCGTTTTGGCAGGTTTATCGCGGATCGAGCTATAACGCTCCTGTGCGGCGGCGAGCATCGCGATCTTGTCGCGAAAGGCGGTGACGACTGTATCATCCGGACGCAGGTGCGCGATGCCCTGCTCGCCGTCAACCATAATGTGATCACCATTGAGCGCCTCAGTCGTTACCCGGCTCGCATGCACGACGAGCGGAATTGCGAGTGCGCGGGCGACAATGGCTGCGTGGCTGCCCACGGAGCCTTCTTCCAGCACGATCCCTTTAAGACTACGTCCATATTCCAATAATTCCGCCGGCCCGATGTTGCGTGCAATCAAGATCGGATCTGCCGGCATTTCCGCCCCGGTATCCGCGCCCTGGCCGGTAAGAATGCGCAGCAAGCGATTACTCAGATCGTCCAGATCACTCAGCCGCTCACGCAGGTAATTGTCCGTCACCTGCCCCATGCGTGCACGCGCGAGCGATTGCTCTTTTTCAACCGACGCCTCGGCGGACAACCCGTTTGAGATGTCTTCTTCCATCCGCCGCATCCAGCCTTTGGAATTTGCAAACATCCTGTAGGCTTCCAATACCTGCTGCTGGTCCTTGTCGTAGTTGCCCGCGATTTCCAGCATTTTGTCGACACCCACGCGCAACTGCTCCACTGCCTCGCGTAATCGTTCCAATTCGCGCACCGGATCATCGGCGATTACATTGGTGACGACGACCCGTGGTTCGTGCAACCAGACGTGGCCTTCTGCGGCGCCTTCCTGCCCGACCGTCCCACGATACATCGCTGGTTGCAGATGGCGCGCGGACATCGCGGCACCTTCACCCACAAACGCGCCAAGCTCGGTCATTTCCGCCAGAACCATCGCGACGACTTCCAGCGCATAGACCTCATCGGGTAGAAACTCGCGCATGTTCCTTGATTGCACAACCAACACCCCCAGCGCATCGCCCAAGCGTTGGATCGGCACACCAAGAAAACTGGAAAAAACTTCTTCTCCGGTTTCGGGCATATAGCGAAAGCCCTTGGTCTGTGGCGCATCAGCCGTATTCACAACCTGACGGCGCCGTGCGACCATGCCCACCAGCCCCTCGCCGAGTTTCATTCTTGTCTGATGCACAGCGTCCTGATTGAGACCTTCGGTGGCGCAAAGCTCCAAGGTGTCTTCGTCGCGGAACAAATAAATGGAACAGACTTCGCAGCTTATACTGTCGGCAATAAGGTGCGTAATTCTATTGAGGCGCGCCTGCCCCTCAACATCGCCCGCCATTGCATCCCGCAGCCGCCCCAGCAGCTTGCGCGAACCTGTCTCTTGACGTTCAGCCACGCGCGCGCCTCCCAATCATTCCATCCTTCTGCACAGATCGCGCAGATCAGGCTGCTTTTTCCAGCTCGAATGCATCATGGAGCGCTTGAACGGCGAGTTCCATGTATTTCCGATCAATCAGTACAGAAATCTTGATCTCGGAAGTGGTAATGACTTTAATGTTGATGCCTTCCGCACTGAGCACCTGGAACATTTTTGCAGCAACGCCAGTATGGCTTCGCATGCCAATCCCTACAACGGACACCTTTGCGACATCGGTATCGGCAATGACCTCGTGGTAATTTATGATGCTTTGTGATTTTGCATCTGCCACGGCCTTTTGAGCGCGCGTTACCTGATCTGTTGGACAAGACCAGGTCATATCCGTTCGCCCTTCTTCGGAGATGTTCTGAACGATCATATCCACATTCACCCCCCCCTCGCTGAGCGCTGTGAAAATGCTTGCCGCAATGCCCGGGCGATCCGCAACGCTGACAAGCGTCATTTTGGCCTCATCACGCGAAAAGGCGACGCCGGCGACTACTTTGCTTTCCATGATTTCCTCCTCAGCGCAGACCAATGTGCCCGCCTCATCTGATTGTTCCTCAAAACTGCTCAGAACTCGCAGTTTGACCTTATACCGCATGGCCAGTTCAACAGACCGCGTCTGCAAGACCTTTGCACCCAGTGACGCCAGTTCCAACATTTCTTCAAACGAAATCCTGTCCAACTTGCGCGCTTTAGGCGACACACGCGGATCCGTCGTATAGACACCGTCCACATCGGTGTAGATATCACAACGCTCCGCCGCAAAAGCCGCTGCAAAAGCAACCGCCGTCGTATCCGAGCCCCCGCGCCCCAAGGTCGTGATCCGACCTTCCGGGCTCACCCCCTGAAATCCAGACACCACAGCCACGCGCATACCCTCAGCAAACTTGGATGTAATATTTGCAGGGGGAATGTCTTCAATTCTCGCAGCCGAATGTGCCGACGTCGTCCTGACCGGAACCTGCCAACCTTGCCAACTGCGCGCCGGGACATCCATTTCCTGCAAGGTCAGCGCCATCAACCCCGCCGTGACGTTTTCACCCGATGACACAACAGCATCATATTCACGCGCGTCATAAAGCGGCGATGTTTCGCCCACCCAGCCCACCAGTTCGTTGGTTTTGCCCGACATTGCGGAAACGATGACGATTACGTCATACCCTTTGGCCACTTCCACGCCGACACGTTTTGCTGCCCGCCTTATACGGTCCAGCGTGGCCACCGATGTGCCACCGAATTTCATCACCAAAACAGGCATGCCGCGCCCCTTGCGTTAATCGCGGCGGGTGTACGCGCTGTTGATCCGACACACAAGGCTCTGCAAACATCTCAAATCTGGCAAACTGTTTAAATCACGCGCCAATTCAGGTGCCCTGCGCACCTGACAGCATCGTGTGGCGGCGCATGCCGCCTCCTTTGGATCAATAAGCGTGCGCGCGCCCGTCCCAGGTTTCAAAGACGCCTGTGCTTGACAGGTCGAGGATATCAAATCGTTCAGTCAGCCCCGCCACAGCTTCAGCGACGTCAATTGCGGCCGCTTGGCTGCCCATGTCAGTTTTCACCCAGCCCGGGTGATAAATACCAACGGCAATGCCTTCAGGTTTCAGATCACTTGCCAGATTGCGACCCAAATTCAGCACCGCAGCTTTAGAAGCGCGATAGATGTAACTGCCGCCCGGTGCCTGTTGCGAAGAAGCCATTTGCGAAGAAATGATTGCAATCTTGGCGCTAGGCGCGGCTCTCAAGTTAGGCAAAAGCGCTTGAATGGTCAGAAAGACGCCCATCACATTCGTGGCAAAACTATCGGCCCACTGCGCGGCAGGGTAGCCCCCGTCCAAAACCTGCCCTTTGTCGAGATAGACGCCAGCATTGCAAATGAGCAAGTCGACAGGGCGGCCTTCCAGTGTGTGGGCAAATGCCGAATGGCTGTTTGGATCCGTCACTTCCAGCACATGTTCGCCATGCCTCGTGGTGCCAATCACATCCTCGCCTCGCGCCGCATAGGCCTTCACCAGTCCAGCACCAATTCCGCGACTGGCCCCTGTAATAACAATGGTCACAACATCAATTCGCTTTTCGGTTTGGCAAAAACGGCAAAGGCGCGACAGGAACACCGTCCTCAATCAGCGCTTTAGCTTCAGCGGCATTGGCCTCGCCATAGATCGCGCGCTCTGGCGCAGCGCCCAGATACATCGACCGCGCTTCGTCAGCAAAGCGAGGCCCGACGTAATCGGCATTTTTCTCCACATGTTGGCGCATTTTATTCAAGGCTTTTTCCTGCTCTGTCATTGCGGTTTGAAGCGGTTTCTCCGGCGTGTCACTTGTTGCAGTGGACACCCTTGGCGCCATAATTGCTTTTTTCACATCGCTGCTGCCACAAATTGCACAGGACAGATGTCCAGACGCCTTCAGGGCATCGAATGCTGACGCGGATTTGAACCAACTGTCAAAAGTGTGTTCGTTTTCACATTTGAGCGCAAATTGAATCATGTCGCGCAGGCTACTCCAAATTGGTTACCGCTTATTTACGAAATGGAGCCGATCATCCCTCGCGTCAAGCAAATCCCGTATCTTCGCGCGGATCAAAATCACGTAAAATCCTTGCCAGCTCAGGCTCCTCAACGACACGCGCCGCCTTTTTGCGCGTCATCCATGCGCGCTTTCGTTGCCCGGCTTCGGGAAACACCGTGGCCAATTCATTCACCTGAACGGCGTAAACCATGGCCAGACAGGGCAATTCACCGAGGTCATTTGCATCTTTGCTGTAGGAGTAAATACCCAGACATCTGCCATCGGATACGCCGCGCACGCCCGCTTCTTCCCATGCTTCCTGAATGGCGGACTCAGCTGGTGTAAGACCGTCCATGGGCCAGCCTTTGGGCACAATCCAGCGCTGCGTGCCGCGCGACGTGATCATGAGTATCTGGACTTTCTTCTTTTTGATCCGGTAACACAGCGCGGCGAATTGCGTGCGCACATCCCGTTTTCGGGCACCAGAAAGAGATATTGGCAATTGTTTTATCATGATCCGGGTCGCGCCAGCGGTTGATGAACAACGTCAGAGTTGTGATATCGCACAACATGAACGATTAATGCGTGTTTGCCAACAAATTATGGCCCCATTTTCGTTATTACCCACAGGATGTTGTGATCTGTATGACAGCCTTGGGCTCAGGCCATGGAACGCCTTCGAGTTTTATCCCTCAATTGCAACACCAGTGTCTCCAATGGCACATCGGCATCTATCGCCAATTTGCGCAGCCCGAAATGAACATGCGCCATTTCCTGATAATAATTGGTGTAGGCGTAGTTTGTAGCAGCGCCCGCAACTGCCCCCAGAACGGGCACAGTCTGGGCAGCAAGTTTCTGGCCCAACACGGTCGCCAGCCGCGGCGCAACCCGGGCAATTATTCCTTTTAATGCACCACCCGTCAGGGTGACCCGTGCCGAGAGAAAGCCAAGATCGGCTCCATCATCTTCCGCAAGAGGACCTGCGGAAGCAAACACTTCAATACAATCGAATTGAACACTTTCAGCGGCCGGATCAAAGCCATGTTCGACAGCCACGCCCTGAATAATTCGCAAGAGCAACGTGGTGGTCACCGGCAGTTCTGCCAGGGCCGTGGGTAGCCCCCCCACGCCCCCGACTGCGCCCATGGCTGTGCCCACAGCCGTGTTCAACCAGCGCTTTTGATCCGGGACCACCTGTCGGCTTGACCCGGCGACCTTCAGGGCTTTTTCCAATGCAAGACGCGTGGCGCTCTGGAGCCCATCTCGCGCGGGAGCGGGCAATCTATCCAGCAATCCTTCAGCGCGGCCACCGACCACATTGAGCAGTTCCACAGCGCCACCGCCGGCACGCTTATATCGCTGCGCCAGCGCGTCAAGCTGAGTGTTCACGTCAATCGGCACAACGTGCGAAATATCTTCCATGAGACCTTCCCTTCTGAAATAGAAATGGGACGGGACGGGGCGAAATTCAATCAATGTGTTTACTTGGGTCCGACCAACGGATCACGTCGCCCGAAATTCCCCGCCACGCATCAGGGTGCAATGCATGCCCCAACACCCTTTCAGGATTGGTCGGCGGCGGCATTGTGATGCGGCTTAACCGTTCGAAGCCAAACCGACCATAGTAGGGTTCATCCCCGACCAATATGACCCGCGCCCAGCCCTGCAACGCCGCGAGAGCAAGGGCTTGATGGATCAGATCTCCTGCCAAACCTTCCCCCTGTCGTGTAGGATGAACGGCAATCGGTCCCAAAAGCAAAGCCGCCGCCTCGCCTGCTAGAACAGGCCAGAAGCGGATCGCCCCCGCCAGTACGCCATCCTCATCGCGTGCTACATGATTCAGTTCTGACACCGAGGCCACATCATCGCGCAATCGATAGGACGACAGTGCCTCGCGCCCCGGCGCAAAACACAAGTCAAAAAGGGCTTCGACCTCATGCTGGTCCTGCGCGGTTTCAATCTTGAGGTGATACACGGCGGCTGCGCGGCCCCAGCTTCGGTTTCAGGTGGTCCGCCCCTAACACATGCGTTACAGGACCTGCAAATGATCAGGAGTTTGCAATGTTCTACCGCCCCCAGGACGGCCACGGTCTGCCCCATAACCCTTTCAACGCGATCGTAAGCCCGCGTCCGATTGGCTGGATTTCCACCCGGACCGCGCAGGGGCACAATAACCTGGCACCCTATTCGTTCTTCAACGGTGTCTCTTATACGCCACCACAGGTAATGTTCGCCTCTACCAGCTATAAAGATGACCAGGGGGACACCAAGGATTCAGTTGCCAATGTGCGCGAAACTGGAGTTTTTTGTGTGAACATTGTCGAATATACCATGCGTGATGCGATGAACGCTTCATCCGAAATGCTGCCCAAAGAAACAGATGAATTTGCAATCGCAGGCGTCGCTCCAGTTGAGTGCTCCGAAATCGATTGCGCACGCGTGGCGCAGGCGCCTGCGTCTCTGGAATGTCGCATGACCCAGATTATCGCCATTGAGGGTCAGAACAACTTCGTAGTTTTTGGAGAAGTCGTCGGCGTGCACATCCGTGACAATACTTTGGTTGACGGGCGTTTTGACGTGCGCACATTTCAACCGCTGAGCCGCCTGGGCTATCGCGACTATACCCGCGTCACCGAGTTGTTTGAACTGGCCCGTCCAGACGATTGAACCTGAGGTTCGCAAATTTGGAACCGCCTCTGTCATTCAAACCTGACCGCAAGTAACGCGATGCAAAGCTCCTCTTCGTGTTTGCAACGGGCTGGTAATGAAACCGCTCAAAAACGTTCTCCAACACCCGTTCCGGCCTTTTTTCAAAAGGTGCACCAAGACTGAAAGCAACACCCCTATTTCCAGCGCGCCGTATTTTTCGAACACAGACGCACAATGCCCCACATGCCCCGGTCTGATTTCAAGTACCGATGCAGAAAAAGGATTTCCCTTGATCAGTCATAATTCACTGGTTTCTTCGAGCTTAAGTCGGGTCGCGAGATGCCAAGGGACAATCCAATATTCCAAATGTAAAAATTGGAACAAAACGCTGTATCGCTATGGGTAGCCCGCTCAAAAAAAACATTGCGATGCAAAAACGCAGTATCCAACTAATTGAGATGATTGTTGCGACCATACGGGACGGTGGGCGGGGCGCCTTGGCCAGAGGCCAATAGCGCCGCGCAGCGTCAGTGGCCGCCCAGAATGCCTGTTCGCACCTGATAATTTACGGCCAGTTCGTATTCAGGGTCGTCATCGCTATCGACCATCAAATGACCCGCTTTCTTCAGCAATCGGTGACAATCCCGACTCAAATGGCGCAATTGCAGTCGCTTTCCTACGCCTTCATACTTAACTGCCACAGCCTCGATCGCTTGCAGCGCGGACTGATCCACGACCCGGCTGTCGGCAAAATCAACGATAACTTCCGAGGGATCACCATTTACATCGAAAAGTTCTGAAAACCCTTCAGAGGAGCCGAAAAACAGCGGCCCCTGAATCTGATACACACGCGCGCCTTCGGGCGTTGTGTAGGTTTTGGAATAAATTCGCCGCGCATTGTTCCATGCATAGGCTAACGCGCTCACAATAACGCCCACGACGACGGCAACGGCCAGATCTTCGTAAACCGTCACAACTGTCACCAGCAAAATAACAAAGGCATCCATTAACGGTACTTTGCGCAGGATCGTCAGACTGTTCCAGGCAAAGGTCCCGATAACCACCATAAACATCACGCCCACCAAAGCAGCCAGAGGGATCAGCTCGATAACGGAAGAACCGACCAGTATGAACAACAACAAGAAGACTGCTGCCGCGATCCCCGCCACGCGTGTGCGACCGCCCGATTTCACATTAATCATCGACTGACCGATCATTGCACAGCCGCCCATTCCCCCAAAGAAACCTGTTACCGTATTTGCAATGCCCTGCGCGATGCACTCCTGTGACGCACCGCCGCGTTTGTTGGTCATATCTCCCACCAGATTGAGCGTCAGCAAACTTTCGATCAGCCCAATCGCCGCAAGAATAACGGCATAGGGCAGAATGATCTCAAAGGTCTCCCAATTGAGCGGTACCATTGGGATATGCAGCGCCGGCAATCCTCCCTGAATGGACGCCAGATCACCGACACGCGGCACATCCAGGCCAAAGCCGATCACCACAGCCGCAACAATCCCGATGCCAGCCAAAGGTGCGGGAATGACACGCGTAATGCGCGGCATCACCCAGATGATCGCCATGGTGGCTGCCACCAGAGCAAGCATCAGATACAGCGGCGTACCACTCAACCATTCGCCACCCGACATGCCGTGTCCCGTGTTCACAATCGTGCCCGGCACTTTAAACTGGCTCATCTGGGCCAGAAAAATAACAATCGCCAGTCCATTCACGAACCCAAGCATGACCGGGTGAGGCACAAGGCGGATAAACTTCCCCCATCGCATCACCCCTGCAACCATCTGCAAGCATCCCATGAGCACCACTGTTGCAAAGAGATATTCCACCCCATGCTGCGCCACCAGCGCCACCATGACTACGGCCAGGGCACCTGTCGCACCGGAAATCATCCCCGGCCTGCCGCCAATCAAAGCCGTGATCAGACCAACGATGAAGGCCGCATAGAGACCAACCAGCGGATTCACTCCGGCGACAAAGGCAAAGGCCACAGCTTCCGGCACCAGCGCAAGCGCAACTGTGAGGCCCGACAAAAGCTCAATGCGCAGACGTCCGAGAGAAAATCCATCTTCCGGCATCCAGCGCAATTCAGTCATTTCAAGGTTCTTAGTGAAGCTGCGGAACGCTGTTCGCACCATTCCAAATATCCTAAACTCTGTTCAGAGGAGAAGCCGGCCCGACGCAAGCCCCTTTCGCGCGCTACTAGACGGTTTCCAACAGAATGGAAACCCCAAGCGTCCATTCACATAGCATGGTGAACAATTGATAAAGAAAAAGTGCATCCCACGCGCGCCTCGTCAGATTATCTTCCACGATAAGCACGGTAAATAATGCACGAAAGATCAAAAATGCACATCAAGGTGACAGGCTCAGCAGTTGATTTCTGCGCGTGACGCCGCCACCATCGGGAAACGCAAACGAATGGAGCCCCTCATGACTCAAACCAAGATCGCCGTGATCGGCGGCTCTGGCATCTACGATATCGACGGGTTGGAAAATGCAGCGTGGACAACCGTGGCATCGCCTTGGGGCACACCCTCAGATGCGATCTTAACCGGCACCTTGGACGGCGTTGAAATGGCCTTTCTGCCGCGTCATGGCCGGGGCCACATTCATAGCCCCTCAACGGTGCCTTACCGCGCGAATATTGACGCGTTGAAACGGATTGGATGCACGGATGTTATCTCTGTTTCTGCATGCGGCTCGTTTCGCGAAGAAATGGCGCCTGGTGATTTTGTTATTGTAGATCAATTCATTGATCGAACCATCGCGCGGGAAAAATCCTTCTTTGGGACAGGTTGTGTGGCGCATGTCTCGGTGGCGCACCCCACCTGTCCGCGCCTGTCGGATGCCTGTGAAACTGCGGCCAAGGACGCGGGCATCACCGTCCACAAAGGCGGCACATATCTGGCTATGGAAGGCCCGCAATTTTCAACACTGGCCGAATCGAAAATGTATCGCGAAAGCTGGGGAGCGGATGTCATCGGGATGACCAATATGCCCGAAGCGAAACTCGCCCGCGAGGCGGAACTTTGTTACGCGTCGGTCGCCATGATCACGGATTATGACAGCTGGCATCCGGATCATGGCGAAGTGGATGTAACGCAAATCATCGCAACGCTTATGGGCAATGCCGACAAGGGCCGTGATCTGGTCCGCCGATTGCCAAAACTTCTAGGAAATGACCGCGCGCCCTGCCCTCATGGTTGTGATCGTGCGCTGGAATACGCGATTTTAACAGCGCCTGATGCGCGTAATCCGGCGTTGATGTCGAAATTGGATGCTGTGGCAGCACGCGTTCTGGCGTAGGGTTTCAAGCCCCACACCAGTCAGTGTTTTCTCCGATGCCCGTCAGTTGATTTTGACGATGTTCCAATCCACTTTTATCCGTGTGAATGGATCAGCCTGAATGATGTCGCGTACTGTCTTGGGTTGCGGACATTCGGTGCAGGAGTTGGGGTCAATCATCAGCGGATTGGCAAACCGCACCCATTTGGAAGTACTGTCTTTCCCGTGCACCTCGTAAATCGAGTCCACGACAAAAGGCGTCAGTGACGTGTTTGCAGCCATCGCGACCACTGTCTGCAGGCAGGCCGGGTTCATTGGAGCCTGAACCGCCGGGCGATGGGTTTTCATATAGGTCCATTCGCGCTGGGGTGACTCGACTTTTGCAAGACCTGTGATTTTATCACCGACCCAACCACCGACGGAGTCCATCGTCTTGTTCACCCCGGTGCCCCAGACATTGGAAGCAGACAGTTTTGCCGCGACCGGCGCAACCTCAATGAAAGTCTGCAGGGAACAGATCTTGCTTTCCACGAAATCATTGATGTCATGATTGAAAACGTAAACATCTCCGGGCAGCGGATCACTGACGCGCGTATCGGGAATGATCTTTCGCGCGTATCCGATGTCGTCCTCATCAGCGTCCAGGACCAATGTCTCGGCAATATTGAACCCCAGAACTGCGGCAATCATGCCGGCGATGGTCCAGAACTTGAAATCGATCTTTTTGGTCTTGGCGGGTTTTTGTGCAGTTTCCATAGCGGTCACTGTGGGCAGCACAGGTTACTACCACAGTTGTAGTAACCTTGTGGACAAGCCGCATATGCCGCGACGGAGGAAACAAAAAAGGCAGCAAGTGCCAGAAGTACGATGGCGCGCATGACGAATTCTCCAATTTGAGTAAATATTTAGCAGTAAGGAAATGATTCCACATATGCGCGAATTCGTCTGTGAACCTGTTCACACTTCGGATGGGATGATGTTTTATGTTTACTTTGAAAGCTATCGACAACTTTAACAGGATCAATTCATGCCCTTTGACCTTTGGCTCACCTTTGTGGCCGCATCTATCGCGTTGCTGCTTATTCCGGGACCCACAGTATTGCTGGTCTTGAGTTATGCGCTCTCCAAAGGGCGGTCCGTTGCCGCCGCTTCCGCAGCCGGTGTCGCGGCGGGGGATCTGGTTGCAATGACCGCATCGCTTGCCGGTCTCGGTGCTTTGGTGCTCGCTTCTGCGACGCTCTTTACCGTTCTGAAGTGGGTTGGGGCGATTTATCTTGTTTGGCTTGGGATAAAACTGATCCGCTCGGCTCCTGGCAGCGGGCTGCAACCGCCCGTCACACAAATCAGCGCAAGTGGCGTTTTTCGCCATACAGCTATGGTGACCGCTCTCAATCCAAAGTCCATCGCGTTTTTCGTCGCCTTCGTGCCACAGTTCCTACAGCCCCAGGCCCCGCTGATCCCGCAATTTATGATCCTGATCGCGACCTTTGTGACCCTCGCAGCCCTGAACGCAATGGCCTATGCGCTTCTGGCGGATCGGTTGCGCCGTTTGATCGCCCGCCCCTCGATTTTGACCTGGATCACCCGAGCAGGCGGTGCCACCCTCATCAGCATGGGGGTTTTGACCGCCACCCTGCGCCGCGCCAACTGAAAGAGACGTCATGAAAACTGTTCAGGATTATATTCGTACCATCGTCGACTTTCCCCATGAGGGAATCATGTTTCGCGATGTGACAACCCTTTTTGCCGACCCACGCGGGTTTCGTATGGCCATCGACCAGATGTTGCACCCCTATGCGGGGCTGGAGATTGACAAGGTGGTCGGGCTTGAAGCGCGGGGTTTCATCCTTGGCGGCGCCATTGCACATCAGTTGTCCGTTGGCTTTGTGCCCATCCGAAAAAAAGGGAAGCTACCGGGGACAACCATTTCACAGGAGTATACCCTCGAATATGGTGAGGCCATTGTCGAGATACATGATGATGCCATCCAGCCGGGCGAAAAAATCCTTGTGGTGGATGACCTATTGGCCACCGGCGGGACCGCTGAGGCTGGCATAAAACTGATAGAGCGGCTTGGTGGCAAGATTGTTTCCACCGCCTTTATCATCGACTTGCCCGACCTCGGGGGGCGGGCCAAGCTTGAGGCTCTGGGCATGGAGGTCCACGCCCTCTGTGCTTTTGAGGGGCTTTGATACACCGCCCTAGATAACCAGCGAAACCTCCAGCGTTACCGTGCCATTACTGGCACGCCCCTTGATCGCCAGAACCTCATAGTGGTGCCCGGCATGCTCCACAACGGTGCGCACCTGCGCAACACCCGTGACGAAACTTTCACGCTCGTTCACGGTGATCTCATCGGGTGTAGCGGCGCGCGATAAGGCATCAGCGATCAGAGGGGTTGGCAAGGGCGAACCATATCCCGGCTTATCGCGCCGATTTTCAGGCAGATAGTCACCGCCCATCGGGTAATAGGGCGCTTCCGGAAACGGATTGCCCTGTGCATTCGCAATCGCCTCCTGATCCTGATGAGCCTGCTTGCCACCGACGAAAAAGCCCCCTTCTATCGCCGCTTCTGCCCGACCGCGAAAATCGAACGTACCCGAATTATCCCACCGCCGGTCCACAAAACTTCCGTTGTTCTGCTCACTGCGCGTTGCGATTTCAACCGGCCGGGCCACCTCCATTTCACTGATAACCGGGTCAACGTTCACTTGTGTGAAGGGTAAATTCGGGTTTTCCAGCTTGTTATAGCGATAGCTCGACGTGCCGCCTTTGCCTTTGGTGGCATCGCTCTCATCCGTATAGGCGCGCCTGTCATTGTCAAATGTTAGCGTCGAATTGCGATCCGTGCTCTTTTGACTGTCCGCCAACTTATAGGGATGCCCGCGCACCCGATCTGGCACCGACGGTAAATTTGCATAGGTCGCATCCTTGCGCGACATCTTGTTTTTATGCGGGGTCGCATCATAAGTCGGTTTGATATGCATGCCCAGGTTCATACCATCGCGATCCATGACCATGGAGGGATTCTTCGGATCGCCAAAGGTCACAGGCTCGGTTTCCGCACTGGGAACCTGGCTTGGAATCATGCTGGAGAAAAGCTCCAGAGAAGGTGTACCCGTCGGTCCGCTGCCAAACCACGTCTGCCCCTGTCCGGAAGGTGGCAGCATTCTGGGATCTATCTCATGGCCACCGGGGGCGTGTTCCGGAATCTGAAACGCTGAAGGCTGGTTCAGCTTGAAAAACCGCTCCGTCTGCGCGCGCTCATGTGCCGCTGCCATAAAGGCCTGTGGCACAGCGGATTCCACCGGCGGGTTGGTAAGTGCGTCCCCGTTGCGGTCTTCGATAAGGCATTGCACCAGATGATTAAAATCGGTGAACGTGAAGATCGTGTTGCGATCATCGTGCAAGACCAACAGCTTGTCGAATAATCCCTGAGGGTTGTTTTCGGCCTTTACAGCATCCTGCGCCAGGAACCAGTCCTTCACGTCGGCCGGACGTCGGAGCGGCTCCGTCCCGACAACCACCGCGCGTTGAACCGTCGTGGCCCGCGCTTGGAATTGGCCCGCAGCGGCGGGCCCGGCGACCATTTCCTGTAGACGGGTCAGCGCTCGTACCGTGCTGCTTTGTGCGGCAGCGGCCACAAGTCCGTCTAGCCCGGATCGATGTGCGGACTTACGTCCCTTGGGTTCTGGACTCGGGCGCAAGGGCGCACGTGCAGCTGTTGGAGCAAGCGGCGTCTTCATCGTGTTCCTCATCTGAGTGACATACGATCGGGCACAGTGTGCAAATGGAAAACGTCTGGTATTTATAGCATCAAACGGGAAAAATCCAAACAGGCTGAAAGCCGCCTGCGTTACCGTTACCCGCTCAGAACCGCGCCGGGGTTCATGATGCCCTGCGGGTCGAGCGCCGCTTTGATAGCGCGCATCGCTGCAAGTTTGGCCGGATCGCCATAGCGTTGCAAATCGTCCACTTTGAGACGTCCGATACCGTGCTCCGCGCTTACCGAACCGCCCAGACGATCCGCCAGATCATGCACAATGCGCTGAAGCGCTTCGCGCTTGTCCTTGTGGTTGGACGCCTCGTCGCCGCTCACCGGGAATACATTATAGTGCAGGTTGCCGTCCCCGACATGGCCAAAGCAGTTCACACGGAACGCACCGACCTGAGCAATCAATTGATGACCCACTGAAATGAACTCCGGAATGCGGCTCAATGGGACGGAAACATCGCTGGAAATGATGGCACCAATGCGTTTGTTCGCCTCTGGTATGTGTTCACGCACCGACCAGAAATCCTCAGATTGTTGTGCGCTTTGCGCGATCACGCCATCCAGCGCCAGACCCTTGCTGGCGGCGACCTCAAACACCTGTTCCAAGGCGGTTTGCGCCTCCATGCCCTGCACCAGTCCCACCTCGATCAAGACCGACCAGTCCGGCGGCCTTGTAAAAGGTTGGCGCACCTCTGGCAGGACATCGCGCAGGAAATGAAGGCCCTGACCATTGATCAGCTCAAAGCCGCTGACCAATTCGCCAAGATGATCGCGTGCCAAAGCCAGCAAAGACAAGGCCGCCTCCGGGGATGGGACCACGAATATCGCGGTTCCCGTGCTGGCGGGACGCGGGCTCAGCTTCAGCGCTGCGGCAGTGATCACGCCCAGCGTACCTTCCGAACCGATCAAAAGATGGCGCAGATCATAGCCTGTATTATCCTTGCGCAGGCGTTTGAGCCCATGCCAGATTTGCCCATCCGGCAGGACAGCCTCCAATCCCAGACACAGATCACGGGCATTCCCATAGCGTAGCACCGCAGTGCCACCCGCGTTTGTTGCAAGATTGCCGCCTATGCGGGCGGAGCCCTCCGAAGCAAGCGAAAGGGGGAACAAACGATCGACGTCCTCAGCGGCGCTTTGAATATCTGCCAGGACCGCGCCCGCCTCACAGATCAGCACGTTCTCTTCCGAATGCACGCTTCGGACTGCATTCATGCGTTCCAACGACAGGATCAGAGGCAGTGGCCCCTCAGGTGAAACCTGCCCGCCAACCAGACCTGTCCCACCTCCATAAGGAATAACCCCGACGCTGTTTCGAGATGCAAGCTGTATAACCCGCGCAACCTCGTCAGTTGACGCGGGGCGGACCAGCAGGCTGTTGCGCCCCTGCCATCGCCCGCGCGGTTCTTCCAGGTGGCGTGGTTCCGTCTCACTTACTGACCCTTCGGGCAATTGTTCATGAAGCAGGGCGGCAAAGGCGGGGTCGGCGGAATTCAAACTCATGTGCATTGATCTAACGCGCAGCGGCTTGATGCAAGTCCTGACTATGGCTCGGACAACCAGGCCGGACGCAAAACCATGATGGTCGGACGTCCCGGCAGGCGATCCAGTGAAATTTCAAGCGATGGTCCGCCCACTTCAACCACAGCAAATTCATCTGACATGCCGGATAAGAAATCATCCAGCGCAAAGAGCGAAAACCAGTGCATGGGAATCACCACAGAAGATCGCAGGCGTTTCAGCACCCGCACCATCGTCGGCAGATCAAGCGTGTAGCCTCCATCAACAGGGGCCATGACCACGTCGAGCCTCCCAAGTGCCGCATATTGCTCGGCATCCGGTTCGTGATGCAAATGCCCCAGATGGCCAATGCACAGCCCCGCCATTTCAAACACAAAGATCGAATTGCCCTTTTCCTCGATGCCCGAAAACTGCGACCGGATGTCAGTAGAGACGTTGCGGATCAGAACTTCCCCAAGATCCAACCGATGTGTGATCCCTTCGCCGAAGGGCCCCCATCCGGGCAGCACATGTTCAATCGCAGGATCAGGGTTGGCCGTCCAATGCGTGTCATGCGCATGGTTCATTGTGACAACATCCGGAATCACCGGTGCGGACCCGGTGAACCCTGTGAAATCAGTGACCATGTTCAAGCCACCATGGCTTCGGATTAGGAAACTCGCATGAGCGATATAGTGGATCCGCACCGTTTCTGAAGCGACGGGTCCAAGGCTTGCGGGGACGATATATTCAAGTCCCGGAGCCGCGTCGGCCAATGCAACGCAATGACTGGGCGTGCGCTCCTGTGCC
The DNA here is from genome assembly GCA_033344815.1 of Paracoccaceae bacterium. Taxonomy (NCBI): domain Bacteria; kingdom Pseudomonadati; phylum Pseudomonadota; class Alphaproteobacteria; order Rhodobacterales; family Paracoccaceae; species Paracoccaceae bacterium. Next base: position 1,426,033 of record JAWPMR010000001.1, read on the forward strand.
ATGGCCCCCTGTGCCATAAGCATGAATGCAACAATCAAACGGATCACCATGGCTCCACCTCCATGATCGACAAAATAGCGCAGTGGGCGAAATTCCCAGAAAAAACTGTGTGCAAGACACGCGCCTCGCCGATCTGCCTGAATTTCAGACACTGGGGGCCTGAAGGCTCTGGCGTTTTGCTGTCTGCAGGTCTTTTGGAAGTGGTCCTAACCCGCGCCGGTTTTGCCGCGTCGGTCTCCGCGCAGGGCTGCATACAGAACATGGGTGCGCCAGCGTCCGTCAATTTGCAGATAGCTTTGCGCCACCCCTTCGTATTTAAATCCAGATGTTTCCAACAACCCGCGCGATGCAGCATTTTCCGGAAGGCATGCGGCTTCGATCCGGCTGAGATCCAATTGCGTAAATGCGTGGTGAACAAGGGCGGTGATTGCCTCGCGCATATATCCTTGCCGCGCAAAGGGTTCCCCGGTCCAATAACCAAGAGTGCCAGATTGCGCAGGCCCGCGTCGAATGTTGTCCAGCGTAATGGCACCCAAAAGCGCGTTATCCTGCCGACGGATGAGAAAGAGCGGCATCGCGGTACCAGCGGACACCGATCTCTGCGCCCAATAGACGCGATTTGTGAAGGCCTTTCGGGTCAGATGATCTTTGGCCCAGCTAGGTTCCCAGGAGGTGAGGTATTCCTTGCTTTCTGCGCGCAGGGCCGTCCAGGGCCGAAAATCAGAATGAATGGGTTGGCGTAGCGTCATACGCTGCGTTTCGATCCGCAGTTTGCGTAATCCCCGCAGCATCAAGCCGCTCGACGCTCCTGCAATGCAGCCAGACTGGGGGCTGCATCAATTGGACCGTACAACGCCAAGGCCGCGGGTGACGCCGAGGCCATGCTTTGTGCAAATTCACGCACATCCCCGGTGGTCACTGCGTCAATCATCGCCACGGTTTCCTCCAAGGGCGGTACCCGATCCCAGATCTGAACCAATCGCGCCAAACGTTCCGCACGATTGGAGGGGCTTTCCAGACCCATCAACAGTCCGGCCTTCATCTGCGCGCGCGCGCGCGCCACTTCGGCGGGCGACATATCTTCAGCGGCACGTTTCATTTCATCAATGGTGATTTCCGCCAGTTGCGGCAGCTGTTCGGCGGATGTGCCCGCATAGATCGTGGTCATGCCGGTGTCTGCATAGGCCCCGGCTTGCGCAAAGATCGAATAGCACAGCCCGCGGTTTTCCCGGATCTCCTGAAACAACCGGCTCGACATCCCACCACCCAAGGCCGATGCGTAAATCTGAGCGGTGTAGATCTCATCTTCACGGTAACCCGGGCTCTCAAATGCCAAGGCGAAATGCGCCTGTTCCAATTCCTTGTTCTGGCGCTTTTCGCCGCCGAGAAACCGGGCTGCATCCACGTCAAACGCAGGCGTAGGTGTCATATCCCCAAACAGAGTCTCAGCCAGTTTGACGATCGCATCATGATCTACGGCCCCCGCCGCAGACAGGATCATCTGTTCCGGACCATAGTGCTGTTTGATGAAGCCCTGCAGGTCTTTGCGGCTGAAATTGGCCACACGTTCGGTCGGGCCCAATATGGTGCGCCCCATGGGGTGGTCCGGGTAGGCCTCTTCTTGCAGCCAGTCGAAAATCACATCATCAGGCGTGTCGAGCGCCTGACCGATCTCTTGCAAAATCACGCCGCGCTCGACCTCGATTTCAGAATTTTCCAGCGTCGGATTCAACAGAATATCCGCAATCACATCCAGCGCCAGTGGCACGTCATTTTGCAACACGCGCGCGTAATATGCCGTGACCTCACGACTGGTATAGGCGTTGATGTAGCCTCCCACATCCTCGATGCTTTCAGCGATCTGCAAAGCCGTGCGGCGTTTCGTACCTTTGAACGCCATATGTTCGAGGAAATGCGCAATGCCGTTTTGCTTGGGCGTTTCATGGCGCGCCCCGGCGGTGACCCAGACCCCGATAGAGGCCGAAGCCAGTCCGGGCATTTCTTCTGTTACGATGCGGAAGCCATTTGGCAGGCGGTGTTGATTAAGTGTCACGCAGTTCGATGCCTTTTGATATGCCCGGTGAGGGCTGCCAGATCATTTGGCACCCGGCTCACCCGTTCTGGGCGTTCATACAGGTCGCCCATGCGCGGGGGCAAGGGGGGGTGTTGTCCGCTGGCTTTTTCAACCGCGTCCGGGAATTTCGCCGGATGGGCCGTTGCCAGCGTGATCATTGGGGTCCCGGTGACGCGCATCTCCTCGGCCACTTTGACGCCAATGGCGGAATGCGGGCAGAGCAATTCACCGCTGGATTTCAAAGCAGACGCAATGGTCGCCATTGTTTCGGCTTCAGAGGCGCGCCCGGACATATAGTGCGACTGCAGCACCTGCATTGCGCCCTGACTGACGTCAAAGCCGCCTGCCTTGAGTTCGTCCATCAATTGGACAATGGCGTTGCTGTCCCGATCATAAGCGTCAAAAAGCGCGCGTTCAAAATTTGAACTGACCTGGATGTCCATCGAGGGGCTGATGGAGGGGACAGTAGTGCCTTTGTGGTACCCCTGCCCGCTCAGACATCGGTGCAGGATGTCGTTCTGGTTTGTCGCCACCACCAGCTTGTCGATCGGCAGCCCCATACGCTTGGCGATGTAACCGGCAAAGATGTCTCCAAAATTGCCGGTGGGAACGGTGAAACTTACCGGGCGGTGCGGCGCGCCTACGGCCACGGCAGCAGAGAAGTAATAGACCACCTGCGCCAGCACCCGGCCCCAGTTGATCGAATTTACGCCAGCGAGCCGCACACCATCGCGGAATTCAAAATCGTTGAACATATCCTTCAGCCGCGCCTGACAATCGTCAAAATCACCGTCCATCGCCAAGGCGTGTACATTAGGTTCAATCGGTGTGGTCATCTGGCGGCGCTGCACCTCGGAAATCCGCCCATGTGGATAGAGAATAAACACATCTACGTTCTCTAGCCCGCGAAAGGCCTCGATGGCGGCGGACCCGGTATCACCCGACGTGGCGCCCACAATAGTGACGCGTTCGCCCTTGCGGCCCAACGCGGTCTGAAACATCTGCCCGATCAACTGCATGGCGAAATCCTTGAACGCCAGCGTCGGCCCATGGAACAATTCCAGCAGGAAATGCCCCTGGTCCAGTTGCACCAGCGGCGCACGCGCAGCATGGCCAAATCCGGCGTAGGCGCGATCAATGATATCCCCAAACTCATTGTCGCTGAAAACATCCCCCACAAAGGGGCGCATCACGCGATAAGCAGTTGCCTCGTAGGTTAACCCCTCCAGGGCGGCAATATCGGCAAGTGGCATTTGCGGGATCGTTTCAGGCACGTAAAGCCCGCCGTCACGGGCAAGCCCTGTCAGCATCGCCTCTTCAAAGTTCAGAACGGGCGCGGTGCCTCGGGTGGAGATATAACGCATGGGTTTCAGCTTTTGTTGGTGCCGCTGTTACGGCGCAAAAAGATGGCTGTCATGGCAAGCCAGATGGCGGAGAGCGAAAACCAAGTGATCGCATATTGCAAGTGATCGTTCGGAATGAGGCTGGTGTCCACAGGCATTGGCGTCAAAGGACCGCCTAATTGCGGCGCATCGCGGCGTACTACTAGAACTGGATCGGTTTTCAGCGCTTCTGCCATGGCCGCGACGTCACGGGCGAACCAGATGTTGTCACCCAGATCCGGGGCCGGTGTAAAACCATCGGTTTCCTGCGGCCATTGCAGGTTTCCCACAATCGTCAGCGGTGGGCCTTCTTCGAATTTCAGCGCATCAGCGTCTGCAACCGAGACAAACCCCATGTCGATCATGATGTTTCCCTGTTCGCGCAGCATAGGGCGGATGATCCGGTAGCCTGCACCGGTTTGTTTTTTTGAGACCAACACCCGCAAGTAGCTTGCGCCCAGGACGCCCGTTACAGCGACAGGGAGATAGGCATCACGCTGCATATCAAGCGGTTGTGGCAGCGCGACAGGTTCTGCCTCAATACGCGCATCAATGTCTGTGATGACCGCTTCTTTCCACGCCAACCGCTGGACCTGCCAGATGCCAAGGCTGATCAGGATGGCCGCCCCGCCCAATCCGAATGTCAAAAGAAAGGCCAGTCGGCGCATGATGGTTCAGGGTCCTACAAGTAAAAAACGCGCCCCTGCATAAGGGCGCGCATTGTCTTTTAAGGGTCCGTTATGGATTTGCAAGCGTGTACGCTTAACCCGGAACGCCCCACATGTAGACAGCAAAGAACAGGAACAGCCAGACCACATCAACGAAGTGCCAGTACCAGGCGGCGGCCTCAAAACCCACGTGTTTTTCAGGGGTGAAATGCCCCTTCATCGCGCGGATGAGACAGACCGTTAAAAAGATCGTTCCAATGATCACATGCGCGCCGTGAAAACCCGTAGCCATGAAGAAGTTGGAGTAGAACTTGTCTCCGCCAAATTCCCAGCCTTCGTGCAACAGATGCGCGTATTCATAGGCTTGCAGGCCAGTAAAAGCGATCCCGAGGATGATGCCGATGGCAAGACCCCAGATCAGATCGCGGCGATTGTTTTCATGTACCAAGGCGTGGTGCGCCCAAGTGACAGCGCAGCCCGACAACAACAACACCAGCGTATTGATCAACGGCAGGTGTAGTGCGTCCACAGGATAGACGTAGGGCGGAATGTATTCAGAGCCGACATATTCGTTCATCGGGTAAATTGCATGCTTGAAGAACGACCAAAACCACGCGGCAAAGAACATCACTTCTGACATGATGAACAGAATAAAGCCGTAGCGCAGACCGATCCGCACCACGGGCGTGTGGTCCCCGATCTTGCTTTCGGCGACCACTTCGGACCACCACCCAAACATCACGTACAGCACGGCCACAAAGCCGGCCCAGAACATGAAGGGCGTGATACCCTGCATCCACAAGACAGCGCCAAAGAGCATGAAAAACCCGGCAAGCGCGCCCAGAAGTGGCCAGATTGAGGGGTTCAGAATATGATAATCGTGGTTCTTTTCGTGGGCCATGACGCCGTCCCTTGCCTTATGTTGGTCAGTTCAGACTTGTGTCTGAGGGTTGTTCCATGTCCTGCACGGCAGCATAGCCTTCGGGCAGGTCGATTTCGTAGAATGTATAGGAGAGTGTGATGGTATGTATATATTTTCCGTCACGATCATCGACAATTTCCGGGTCCACATAGAAGGTCACCGGCATTTGCACCCGCTCTCCGGGTTGCAGAACCTGCTCTTCAAAGCAGAAACACTGGATTTTGTTGAAAAAGCCGCCCGCCTGATACGGCGTGACATTGTAGCTTGCTGATCCCGCGATGGGTCGATTTGTCGGATTATAGGCCTCATAAAAGGCGAGGCCAGTCTCTCCGATGCGCACTTCCATCTCGCGTTCGACCGGTTTGAAGCTCCAGGCCATTTCGCTGTGGATTGATCCATCAAAGCGGATTCTTATGGTTTGATCCAGCACGTCATCCGGAGCGACATCCGACACGCCCGTAACACCGCCGAAGCCCGTTACGCGGCAAAACCAGTCGTAAAATGGCACCGAAGCCCAAGCCAACGCACCCATGAAAACCACAAGGCTCACCGTTTGAGCAACTGTTTTTGCAGGTCCGGTCATCGCCATTACTGAGTCAACTCCTCCGCCTTTGGCAGTTCGAAATCACCATCTGCGACCTTGGTAAAGGTCAACGCCATGACCAGAACAACAAAAGCCGCCAACATCAGGCCGACACCTACATTCCGCCCTTTTCGACGCGTGTGCAGTTCATGTTCGGGGCGAAAAGTCATATTCTACCAGCCTCCAAGTCCAAAGGGGCGCAGCATGGCTTCGACCAGAATCATCCCGAAATGAGCAAAAAGATACCAGAGCGACAGGCGGAAGAACTTTTTCTCGACACGGTAGTTGTCATCCAGTGCCGAAGTTTCATCGCGCCGCCATATGTCCACCGCACCTTTGAGAAAAAGACCGTTGAGGACAACAGCAACAGCAAGGTACAGCGGTCCGCCGATGGCTGTGAATGCTGTACCGACAGCCAGGATCGCCAAAAGGACCGTATAGGCGATGATATGAACGCGCGTGGTACGCCGACCATGCGTCACAGTGAGCATCGGCACATCTGCGTCGTTGTAGTCGGTTTTCATGAACAGCGCCAAGGCCCAGAAGTGCGGCGGCGTCCACATGAAGATCAGCGCAAACATCAGCCATGCCTCAACGGAGAAACTACCCGTGGCGATGACCCAACCAATCACGGGCGGAAATGCACCTGCTGCACCGCCGATCACGATATTTTGCGGCGTAGACCGCTTTAGCCACATCGAATACACGACAGCGTAGAAAAATATCGTGAAGGCCAGCAGTCCAGCTGCCAGCAAGTTTGCCGCAAGACCCAGCATCATTACAGACAGACCAGAAAGCGCCAGACCGAGCGAAAGCGCTTCTCCCGAAGGCACACGCCCGGATGGGATGGGCCGCTTGGCCGTACGCTGCATCACGCCGTCGATATCCGCGTCCCACCACATATTCAGAGCGCCAGAGGCTCCTGCCCCGATCGCAACGAACAGGATAGAGGCAAAGCCGATGATCGGATGCACTGGGGCTGGCGCTGCAAGCAGGCCGACCAAGGCTGTAAACACAACCAGAGACATAACGCGCGGCTTTAACAGGGCGAAATAGTCACCAAGCTGTGTGTCATATTCGCCGGCAGGGCTGGTGTAGCTTACATCAGTCATTCACGCGCTTTCATGTTCGGATAGGAGGTAAGGTGGCCTGAAAGCCCACCCTACGGCACTTTACTTTGACGCGATCACGCGGGTCTGCGGGATGCCCGCGTATTCTTCCTTTGCCTCAGCAAGCCAAGCGGCATAGGCCTCTTCAGACACAACTTTGACTGTGATCGGCATGTAGGTGTGGTTCAAACCGCACAATTCAGAACACTGACCGAAGTAGATACCTTCTTGTTCGGCCTTGAACCACAGTTCGGCCAGACGACCCGGTACTGCGTCTTGCTTCACACCAAAGGCTGGAATGGTCCAGGCATGGATCACGTCCCCGCCGGTTACCTGCATGACGATGGTTTTGTTCACAGGCACAACAACGGATGTGTCCGTTGCGAGCAGGAATTCCTGCTCAGAGTAACCCGCCTCTTCAAGCTGCGCGATCACTTCTGGTGTCTTCATGTTTGTGCCGCCCGTCGCTGGCGCGCCGATCATGTAGCTTGAGAACTCAAAACCGTCATCTACATATTCGTAATCCCAATACCACTGATATCCTGTCACTTTGATGGTGATGTCAGCTTCGGGAATTTCCTGCTGCTTGAACAGAATCGGCAAAGAAAACGCACCGATGAAAACAAGGATGACGATCGGAACAACCGTCCATGCAATCTCAATCGGTGTGTGGTGCGTGAAGCTCGCCGCTGTCGCATTCCGCTTGGCGTTATAGCGATAAGCCACCCATAGAATCAGTCCGGTCACGAAAAGCGTGATCGCCGTGATGATGATCAGGATCATGCCATCGAGCCATTGCAGGTCGGTCGCCAGTTCCGTCACAGCGGGCTGGAAACCCATCTTGCCATCTACCGGGCTTCCGATGATTTCAAGGTTGTCCTGAGCCTGTGCAGTAGTTGCCGCAAACCCGGCCAGAAGGCTTGAAAAAGTGAAAAAACGTTTCATGTGTCGTCCTGATCTTGGGATCATTGTTGCGCACGCGGGACGGGGAATAGAGTGCGAACTGTCCCGATCCGTTGTAATCTTTCCTCTTACAATCATATTCTGATCACGAGATAAAGAGTTGTGCTTGCGTCAATGAGACGCGATAGGCATTTTTGCCTGCCTTTTTGAGGAATATTCAATGACAGACACGCCTTTCACGCCCTTTGATGACGCGCTGGACCGCGACGTGGCGCTTGGTGTCGTGCAAGAGGCCACGCGCGGCGCCGACGACGGAGAGCTATTTCTGGAGCGGCGGCGTTCCGAGGCACTGGTATTTGACGACGGAAGGCTCAAAACCGCAAACTATGACGCGGCGCAGGGTTTTGGGTTACGCGCAGTGTGCGGCGAAGTGGCAGGGTATGCACATTCTACAGAAATTTCCGAGGCGGCCTTGCGCCGCGCATGCGAGACGGCCCGACTCGCGGTTGGGGAGGGCGGTGGTACGCTGGCCGAGGCACCAAATCATACCAATGCGAAACTCTACACGGACCAAGATCCAATCTTGAGTGCGGGTTTTCCGGTCAAGGTGGAGACACTGCGTGAGATTGACGCCTTTGCCCGTGGATTGGATGCCCGTGTGGTGCAGGTCTCCGCAACAATTGCGGCCAGCTTGCAGGAAATCGAGATACTGCGACCCGATGGGCAATCGTTGCGCGACGTGCGTCCGATGACCCGCGTCAACGTGTCAGTGATCGTCGAGGAGAATGGCCGCCGCGAATCTGGTTCGGTGGGCGGGGGGGGGCGCGTCGGCTTGGACGGTCTTCTCGAGTCGGCTGACTGGCAGGCCAAGACCCGGGAAGCGCTGCGCGTTGCTTGCGTGAACCTGAAAGCCGTTCCAGCCCCGGCTGGCGTGATGGATGTGGTGCTTGGCCCGGGTTGGCCAGGCATCTTGCTTCATGAAGCCATCGGTCATGGACTGGAGGGCGATTTCAATCGCAAGGGCTCTTCTGCCTTCGCAGGCCTTATGGGACAACGGATCGCCAGCAAAGGCGTAACCGTTCTGGATGACGGGACGATCCCCGATCGACGCGGGTCGCTGACCATTGATGATGAAGGCACGCCTTCTGGTAAGAACGTCCTGATCGAGGACGGAATTCTTGTGGGCTACATGCAGGATCGTCAGAACGCGCGGCTGATGGGGGTCGCGCCAACCGGCAATGGCCGCCGCGAAAGCTATGCGCATATGCCGATGCCACGCATGACCAATACCTACATGCTCGGCGGGTCCTCTGATCCGCAGGATATCGTCGCGGATTTGAAGGACGGCATTTATGCTGTGGGCTTTGGCGGTGGACAGGTGGACATCACCAACGGGAAGTTCGTCTTCAGTTGCACAGAAGCGTACCGCGTCGAAAACGGAAAAGTGGGTGCCCCGGTCAAAGGGGCAACATTGATTGGCGATGGGGCAACGGCACTCCAAAAGATCAGAGGCATTGGCAACGACATGGCGCTTGATCCCGGTATGGGCAACTGCGGCAAAGCAGGGCAATGGGTGCCGGTCGGGGTCGGACAACCGACGCTTATGATCGGGGGATTGACCGTTGGGGGCTCGGCATCCTGATAGAAATCATTCCCCATAAATAGCGAGCTTATCTTATGGGTTTTATTCATGCGTTGTTAACCAAGTCGGCTTAAACCTGATTCTGCAACGGACGGAGCCCAGGATGACTGACAAGGACCACAATCCTTCTTCCACTCACCCCCCACTCCCACCCACCTCGGAAGATGAACAGTTCTCCCGGCTCCGTCTGTTGCGATCTCGCCGGGTTGGTGTAACGACGTACAAACGACTGCTGACTGAACACGGCACTGCGCAGAACGCGCTGGCCGCGCTACCTGAGGTAGCGCGTGCCGCCGGCGTTGAAAAATACGAAATATGTCCGGAGGCCGTCGTGCAGGCCGAATTGAACGCTGCCCGTGCCGCCGGCGCGCAGTTGATCATGCACGAAACCCCCGCCTATCCGGAGATATTAGCCCAACTTGTGGATGCACCGCCATTTTTGTGGGTCATTGGGGATCCACAACTGTTGGGACGCCCGATGATTTCACTGGTTGGGGCCCGCAACGCGTCCTCTCTGGGAACACGCATGAGTAAATCGCTCGCCCGAGATCTGGGCAGCGAGGGTTACGTCGTCGTTTCAGGTCTTGCACGCGGTGTGGATACTGCGGCCCACCTTGCCGCACTTCCTTTTGGAACTGTTGCTGTACAGGCGGGCGGCGTGGATGTGATCTATCCTACGGAAAATACGCAACTGGCTCTGGACATTGCACAGAGCGGGCTGCGGATTTCGGAACAGCCTATGGGACTGCAGCCCATGGCGCGTCATTTTCCAACCCGCAACCGCATCATTTCCGGCCTGAGCCAGGCCACAATTGTTGTCGAAGCTGCGGCCAAGTCCGGCAGCTTGATCACGGCGCGCGATGCGCTCGATCAGGGGCGTGATGTTTTGGCCGTGCCGGGCAATCCCTTCGATGCCCGTGCGGCCGGATGCAATCAATTGATCCGCGAAGGTGCGATACTCATCCGTTCCGTCTCTGATGTAATCGAAGCGCTAACGCCTCTACACGGACAGACCGCGAAAATACCGCGGCCTGCGGCGGTCCGGGAACAACCCCAGCAGCCTACAAAGACAAAGAGAGCTTTGAAGGACGTTGCGACACTGCATCGTAAGATACTGTCACGCCTCAGCCCTTCACCGATTGCCGAAGATCAATTGATCCGTGATCTTGCTGTCACCGCGGCAGTTGCGGCGCCCGTTCTGCTTGATTTGGAAATGGACGGTCAGATCACGCGCAGATCCGGCGGGCTTTTGACGCGTGTGTAAGGACAGACCATACACCGAATCTCCGTCAAAATTAAAAAAACTTCTGTTTCTGATTCCCCCATGCTTCTTCCCATTTGCGGGCCAATCAAACCGGTCACGCTAGGATCCACCGGCTTCTGCGACAAATTCCCAACCTCTTGGGTTTTAGGGTCCTAAAATCGCGGGCGCATTGACAAATCCACTTGAACACCACATCTGCCAAAGCCATAGACGCAAAGAAATTCTACCCAGAGGTGCCGTAGTACATGCCAGTTGTCGTCGTTGAATCGCCCGCCAAAGCCAAGACAATCAACGCCTATTTAGGGAATGATTACACAGTACTGGCTTCTTACGGGCATGTGCGCGATTTACCCCCGAAGGATGGCTCCGTCGATACCGAGCAGGATTTCGACATGCTTTGGGAGGTCGCCAGTGATAGCAAAAAACACGTCAAGGCGATCGCAGATGCGCTGAAAGAGGACAATGCGCTGATCCTTGCCACTGACCCTGACCGAGAGGGCGAGGCAATCAGCTGGCATCTGCAAGAAGCGCTGACCAAGCGCAAATCCATCAAGAAAGACACGCCGGTAAGCCGTGTGGTTTTCAACGCCATTACCAAATCTGCCGTAACCGAAGCGATGAAAAACCCGCGTCAAGTCGATATGCCATTGGTGGAGGCCTATCTCGCACGCCGCGCGCTGGACTATCTGGTAGGATTTAATCTCTCGCCGGTGCTCTGGCGCAAGCTTCCCGGTGCCAAGTCTGCCGGTCGGGTCCAATCGGTTACCCTGCGTCTCATTGTTGAACGCGAAATGGAGATAGAAGCCTTTCGCAATCGCGAATACTGGTCCGTCAAGGCACTTTTAGCGACGCCACGCGGTCAGGAATTCGAAGCAAGGCTCACGGTTTTGGCGGGCAAGAAACTCGACAGGTTTGATATCGAAAACCAGACCCAGGCAGAGATGGCTGTTCAGGCAATCTCATCTCGCGCGCTAACGGTGCAATCAGTTGAGGCCAAGCCGGCCAACCGCAACCCTTCCGCTCCCTTTATGACCTCCACCCTGCAACAGGAGGCCAGCCGCAAATTCGGTATGGGCGCGCGGCAAGCGATGAGTACGGCCCAGCGGCTGTATGAAGCGGGCTATATTACCTACATGCGAACGGACGGAATCGACATGGCACCCGAGGCTGTTCAGGCCGCACGCAGCGCCATCGAAACGCTATACGGCAAGGAATATGTGCCGAGCAACCCGCGTATGTACAAAAACAAAGCCAAGAACGCTCAAGAAGCGCATGAGTGTATTAGACCGACCGAAATGCTGACCAAAGCGGAGGACCTGAAGACATCGGACGCGGATCAGCGTAAACTCTACGATCTGATCTGGAAGCGGACGCTGGCCTGCCAGATGGAGGCTGCCAGACTGGAACGCACTACCGTTGATGTCGGCAGCGCTGATTCTCAGGTCGTCCTGCGCGCTACGGGCCAGGTCGTGATGTTTGATGGGTTCTTGCGGGTGTATGAGGAAGGCCGCGACGACGTCGTCGATGAGGATGATAAGCGCCTGCCACAAATCGAACAGGGGGATGCGATGGACAAACGTGCCGTCAACCCCGAGCAGCATTTCACGCAGCCGCCACCTCGCTACACTGAAGCTACGTTGGTGAAAAAGATGGAGGAACTGGGCATTGGGCGCCCCTCCACCTATGCCTCCATCGTGACGACGATTCAGGATCGCGAATATGTGCGCAAAGACAAAAACCGACTGATCCCGGAAGATAAAGGGCGCTTGGTAACGGCTTTCCTTGAGAATTACTTTCGCAAATATGTAGGGTATGGATTTACTGCTGACCTCGAAGGCCAGTTGGATGATGTCAGCGCCGGAGATGCGGATTACAAGGAAGTCTTACGCCGGTTTTGGCGTGACTTTTCGGCAGCCGTCGCAGAAACCGCTGATCTGCGCATCACCGAAGTACTTGAAAAGATTAATGAAGTCCTGGAACCACACCTGTTTCCGCCAAATGAAGACGGAACCGACCCCCGGTTATGCCCAAATTGCGGCGCCGGCCGGTTGTCTATGCGCACGGCGCGCTCTGGTGGGGCTTTCATCGGTTGTTCAAATTACCCCGAGTGCCGCTACACCCGCGCTTTTGGTCCGCCCGGTGAGGAAGATGACAGCGGTATTCCGCCGGAAGGCAAGGTCCTTGGCGAAGACGCCGAAGACAAGATCTATGCTTTCAAGGGCCGGTTCGGTCCCTATGTGCAACGTGGTGAAGTAACGGAAGAGAACAAAAAACCGCCGCGACAATCGATTCCGAAGGATTGGCCACCAGAGGACGTGGATTTACCACAAGCACTGAAATTGCTTTCCTTGCCGCGCGAAATCGGGCCACATCCTGAGGACGGCGTTATGGTCTGGTCTAATATCGGTCGCTACGGTCCTTACCTGAAGCACGCGGCCAGCACCTCTGAGCGCGGCGGAACAAATGCCAACCTCGAAAGCATCGATGAGGTGTTCACCGTGGGCATGAACCGCGCAGTCCAATTGTTGGCGGAGAAAGTCGCCAGTCGCGGTGGACGAGGCGCGGCCGCTAAAACCCTGCGAGAGGTTGGTGAACACCCGGATCAAGGCGGGTTGGTGAGCATCATGGAAGGCAAGTACGGGCCTTACGTGAAATGGGATAAGGTCAATGCGACGCTGCCCAAAGGCACCGAACCCGAGGATGTCACGCTGGAAGCTGCGGTCCTATTGATAGAAGAAAAGGCTGCCAAAAAAGGCAAAGGCCGCCGGAAAGCGCCAGCAAAAAAGAAGGCCGCCGCCAAAAAAGCCTGACTTCAACTGATTTCTGCGGAATGACGTCGAAAAGTGCAATTGTTGCGGGAAACAATTGACCGCGCATATACGGTGATTATATTTGCACTTGTATACGGAGGTGTGCAGCAATTGACGTCGTGGGACGCCTATTGTTGGGAGGACGCCCGGTTGCCAGCCGGGTGAAGGAAGCACAATGAAGAAAGTCTATAGCTCGGCGTCAGAGGCGCTTGATGGGGTGTTGCAGGACGGCATGTTGATTGCGGCGGGCGGGTTTGGCCTTTGCGGCATTCCGGAACTGTTGCTGGGCGCGATCCGTGAGGCGGGTACCCGCGATCTGACCTTTGCCTCCAACAATGCGGGCGTGGATGATTTTGGCATTGGTATCCTGTTGCAGACCAAACAGGTGCGCAAAATGATTTCCTCCTATGTCGGCGAAAACGCTGAATTCATGAGACAATATCTGTCTGGCGAGTTGGAACTGGAGTTCAATCCGCAAGGCACGCTGGCCGAACGGATGCGCGCCGGGGGCTGTGGGATCCCGGGTTTTTACACCAAAACCGGCGTCGGCACGGTGATCGCGGAGGGCAAGGAACACAAGGATTTTGACGGCGAAACCTACATCATGGAACGCGGGATCGTGGCGGATCTGGCGATTGTGAAAGCCTGGAAGGCCGATGAAACCGGCAACCTGATGTTTCGCAAAACCGCGCGCAACTTCAACCCACCGGCGGCCATGTGCGGGCGCATCTGCGTGGCCGAAGTGGAGGAAATCGTGCCGCTGGGCAGCCTCGATCCGGACAAAATCCACCTGCCGGGCATCTACGTGCACCGCCTGATCCAAGGCACCCACGAAAAACGCATCGAACAACGTACAATACGCGCGGCTTAGAGGGGGTCAACGGTGTCACCAGTGGCAGATACGCTTCAGGATATCCTAACGGAAGATGTATCTTTTGATGGGTTTAGCCGAACACAGATCCCGATGGTGGTCAGCAATCCGCACTTGGAAGACAATCCGCTGGTCTATGTGAATCACGCATTTACGGCTCAGACCGGCTATGCCCGGAGCGCCGTCATCGGGCGAAACTGCCGGTTTTTACAAGGCGAGGAAACGGACATTGAAGCGGTCAACCGTCTGCGTGAAGGCATCGCGCGGCAAGAGCCGGTTTCCGTGGACATTCTCAATTATCGCGCCAATGGCGAGGCCTTCATGAACCGGCTGTTGATCGCACCGCTGACGGACCAAAAAGGAAATCTTCAGTTTTACGTCGGTATTCAAAAAGAACTGAAGTCCGGCACTCAGGACACAATGACCGACCTCGTGCAGAGGCAACTTGCCGAAATTCAGGATCGTGTTGAAACTGACATGTCTTTGATCATCGGCATGGTGCGACAGCAATCCAGCGGCACCTCCGTTGCAGCCGATTACACCGCGCTCACCCGCCGCATTGAGACTTTTCAATTGCTGTATGAGGAAATGCAGCTGTCTGATACGCAATCCAACCGCGACAGCATTCATCTTGGCAGTTACCTGTCCCGGCTGTGTTGCGCGATCGGTCATGTCTACGGCAGATCGGGCATCCGGTTGAATATGCAACTTGAGCCGCTTGATGTGCCGATTGAAACAGCATCGCGGGTTGGTCTTGTTGCCTCTGAGGTTCTGACGAATGCCTTTCAACATGCTTTTGAAAGGATTGACACCGGGTTGATTGAAGTGCGCATGTCTCAACTGAGCGGCGGTGGTCTTCGGATAATCATTTCGGACGATGGACTTGGGATACCCTCCAAAATGAATTGGCCGGATCCGTCCACCGTCGGCGGCCAGATCATGACCGGACTGATTGAGGGTATGGAAGGCACGTTGCAACTGGGGCGCGGTGCGGCCGGTAGTTTCGTGACAATAGACGTCCCGGCGGGTGCCTCGTTGATACAATGAGTCGGGGGCGGGCACTCAGTCCATTGCCGCAAAAACACAGCCGTCGGTGATCAATTCAGGCGGCGTCAAACATAGACCGCGCGCGACCTGAAATGCCGCGAGGACCGAGGGCACGTAATCTCGGGTCTCGGCGAAAGGCGGCACGCCAGAGTGCGTACGCACATTCCCTTCACCCGCATTATAACCAGCCAGCACAAGCACCGGGTCGCCAGCAAACTCTCCCATCAGCCAATCCAGATATTTCACACCGCCAGCGATATTTTGCGACGCGGTCAAGCTGTCTTTCACGCCGAAACGCGCGGCCGTTGCGGGCATTAATTGCATTAACCCTATCGCCCCTGCCCGGCTTACTGCATCGACGGCTCCTGCAGATTCAACTGAAATCACTGCGAGGACCAAGGCTGGTGACACCCGCGTACCGACGGTGGATTTCAAGATGTCCGTGCCATTGGCCTTGGCAATGGTTTGCATATGCTGAAGCCGCGGGGCGGCAATCTCTCCGGATCCAATGATCACATCCATGACCTGCTCGAGCCTTCCCGGCCCAGTATCAAAAATAGAAGGTGACACTCGGTCCCAGAACCAACCATATCGGCCGATGGGTTTCGCTACTGCGGCGGGAGGCGCATCGAGCACGACCGGTTCCCATGCTGGCTGAGGTACGGCGAGTGCCGCACGTTGTTCCTCGGGGTCAATTTGGACGAGGCTACGCTTTTGGCCCGCAACCGGCACGCCGATACGTTTCGCCTCAAATACCGGGAAGGGTTGCGGGGTTTCGGCCGCGACCGAAAATTCCATCCCCATCGCACCAATCAGTGCGAGAGTTGAACGTACACGCATATTACCTGCTCATTGTTTGTTTTCTTGCGCTATTTTGATCAAAGCATCGCAGAAAAATCCCTCACGCGCCAGAAAATCACTGCTTTTCACGCGCCAATTTCGCCATATTGGGCAGAGAGCCAAATGAAAGATACGCATTCTACGCATGTTTTTCCTTTGATAAGCAATAGCTTGAGAATTTTACGCAAAACCGAAACTTGTAACTGCAAAAGCTGCCGGCTTTGCCCAAATCATGCCGTATTCTCTTGGCTTTATTGCTTCATACCAAGCCGCAAGGACCCGGCGAGAGACGGGGTCTGGCTTCTGGCAAGGTTAGAAATCGAAATCGAACGGATCCTTTGGAGGGACACACTATGATGAAATTTATCAAGAACTTCCGGAACGACGAAGACGGTGCTGTGACTGTCGACTGGGTCGTGCTGACGGCGGCTGTCGTTGGTCTGGCCATTGCCGCTTATACATCGATCCAGGAAGGCGCGACCGACCTGACGGCGGACACATCGACGTACCTTGGCACGACCTTGGGTACAAGCATCGGCAGCATCGGTGCTCCGGAAGCACCAGCCGACTAAAAAGCGCGTTAGCTTTCAATTTGCGGGGGCCGCTTTCCGATCACGGAAGGCGGCCCTTTGTACAAAAATACACTTTGGGAGAATCCTGTGATGATAGAATTTGTCATGAAGTTTGGGGGCGACGAAGACGGCGCGGTAACCGTTGACTGGGTTGTGCTCACAGCCGCAGTCGTTGGTCTTGCAATCGCGGCCTACACCTCAATTGAAGAGGGTGCGACATCGCTGACACAAGCGACGGAGGCGTTCCTTGAGGGCCAGACGATAGGTGAGGTTGGCGCGCCCGACGAGTAGTATTCGGCGCAACAACTGACGGGTGCGGGGACTTTTCTACACCCGACCGCACCCGCCGGCTCGACCCAAATTGCGCCATGTGGTTTCTTTGCGACCTCTTGTTTTCCCCTGGCTTCAAGCTGTTCGGGTTTTGCGCCTCCACCTTGCAAGACTTGCCTCATCCATCCCCAATTAGCACCAATACTGGCTCTGATTGTTGCGCAAAGCGCAAAAGAACACGCTGTCGCCATGTGTTGATCCAGAAGTTGCCATAATCCGATGACATGCTTCTGTTAAGCTTCTGCTGAGTTCCCCGGCGCTTTGACCTGTGAGGATGAGTTATGCGTATGATTTTCGGATTGGTACTATTGGCGGGCATCGCGCTTGCGGGTGGTGCGGTATTCATGGCCAAAAATTACATTGGCGCCTATCAGGCGGAATTGGCGCGCGCTCAGCAAAATCAGAAGGCAGTCGTTCCAACGCAAACCGTCTATGTGGCATCGCGTGCGTTGATTTATGGTGATGTTTTGCAACAGGATGACGTGCGCGCGGTCGCCTGGCCTGTGAGTGCGATCCCGGAGGGCACCTTCAGCGATATGGTCGATATGTTCCCTGAAGGCGAAGACGAGGTGCGCCTCATTGTGCGCGCCATGGAAAAAGATGAAGCCATCATGCAGGTGAAAGTCACCGAGCCGGGTGAGGATATCGGCCTGACGACCCGCCTTGAAAAAGGCACCCGCGCATTTGCGATCCGCGTGGATGTTGCCAGCGGCGTGTCAGGCTTTTTGCGCCCAGGCGACCGCGTCGATATCTATTGGACAGGCAGCATCAACAGGGGCCCGGACAGTGGCGAGGTCACGAAACTGATCGAGGACGCGGTACGTCTGATCGCCGTGGACCAGAACGACGCGCAAATCAACGGTGCGCGGATCGCGCGGACCGTCACGGTTGCTGTCAAACCCGAACAGGTTGCGGCGCTGGCGCAAGCACAGTCCACTGGCAATCTATCGCTGTCTCTCGTTGGGGCCGGAGATGATACACAGATCTCTGAAATACAGGTGGATCAGATGACTTTGCTGGGCTTGAGCGCGCAGGAACCAACACCTGTTGTAGAGCAAGCGCGCGAATGCAGCATCAGGACACGTCGTGGTGCCGAAGTCGTTTCCATGCCAATACCCTGCACAAATTAAAGCGAAACCAAGGTTTTAGGAAGGTGCCGCGGTGAACTGCGGCACCTTTTTTCATGCGCGTTGTTGCCCTTAATCCACATAAAAAAGAGCGTCGAACCCTTTGATTCTTGCAAAAAATTCAAATCTGGCGCAGACTCTCGTTATGCGGGCAAAAAGACCTGCTACAGAGGCGTGATCATAAAGGGCAGATCACATGAAAATCGATGGATTGTTAAGAGCGGCCCTTTTGGGGCTGACAATCGGCGTGTCACCGCTGGCGCTTACGGCACCAGCGCAGGCAGACGCGTTGCGCGTGGTCACCAAGGGCACCAGCAAGTCGCTGGCTGTACCGATGAATCGCGCGGTTGTGGTCGAAAGCGAAATCCCGTTTGCGGAACTGAGCATTGCCAATCCGGGTATTGCGGATATCTCGTCGCTGTCTGATCGCAGCATTTACGTTTTGGGCAAAACGCCCGGTATTACCACGTTGACGCTTCTGGATGCGACGGGCCAGCTGATTGCAAATGTCGAAGTGCGCGTTGCTCCGGATGTGACTGAATTCAAGGAACGCCTGGGCCAGATTTTACCCGGCGAAAGGGTTGAGGTTCGCACCGCTAATGACGGCATCGTTCTATCAGGCACGGTTTCCAGTTCGCAAAAGCTGCAGAAGGCGCTGGATCTGGCGCAACGCTACGCGCCTGATCGTGTTTCAAACCTGATGAGTGTGGGTGGCGTGCAGCAAGTCATGCTCAAGGTCCGATTTGCTGAAATGAACCGTACCGTCTCCAAATCCCTCAGCTCCTCCTTGGCGTTGGGCAGTACAGATAGTCAGGCCGGAACCGGAACCACGAATACAGTGGGCGGCGTCATAAATTCCTTGGCGGGCAACATACCGGCGGCAAATGAAAACGCAGGCGCTATCCTGTTTGGCTTTAATGTCGGCTCCACACAGGTCGGCCTTTTGATCGAGGCCCTCGAGCGCAAAGGCGCCGTCCGGACACTTGCAGAACCCAATCTCGTCGCGCTGTCCGGTCAAGAGGCCAATTTTCTGGCGGGCGGGGAATACCCGGTTCCGGTGGCGCAGGACAACGATACCATCAGCGTAGAATTCAAACCCTTTGGTGTTGAGTTGAATTTCGTCCCCCGTGTGGTGGACCAGAACCTGATAAATCTGCAACTCTCCGCCGCCGTCTCTGCTATTGATCCATCCAATGGCGTCTCCTTGGGCAACGGTTTTGAACTGGATGCGTTTTCACGTCGCGAAACCTCCACTACCGTTGAGATGCGCGATGGCGAGAGCTTTGCCATTGCCGGGCTTTTGCAGGACGATTTTACTGACCAGTCGTCGCAGCTTCCGTGGATCGGCGATGTTCCAATTCTGGGCGCTCTGTTCCGGAGTGCAGATTACCAGCGCAGTCAGACAGAGTTGGTGATCATCATCACCGCGCATATGGTCTCGCCCACCCGGGGTCAGGCTTTGGCCCTGCCGACAGACAGGATCAAACCACCGACCGAAAGAGATCTTTTCCTGCTGGGGCGCACCACAAGCAATGCTGGACGACCCCAAAGAGGTGCTGCCGGTGAAGTGGCAAAACAAGACTTCAGCGGTTCTTACGGTTATGTGATGGAGTAATCCCATGCAACGCCTGACATATCAAAACGCACGCGCAGTGGCGCTTCTGGCGGGCCTGAGCGCTCTCGCGGCTTGTGGTGAACAAGGCAGCACCGGCGCTTTTTACCGAGAAGCGGGATCGCAGATCGATTCTGGCGCGTTCGGCGCTGCGACGCGTCAGAACATCGCGGCACAAACCTGCAGAACCAGTGGATTTGGAGCAGGTAAGGCAGGCGTTGCTCCGGCAGATCCGATTGTTGCCCTTGATCCAGTCAGTACGCGCGCAAACCCGGTTTACCGGGTCTATTGCGATGGACGTCTTGATGGAAAATACGCGCAAATCATTTATTCGGAATACGTCGAAAGCGCGACCCAAAAGACCGAAACCGAAGACGTGGAAACCGAATAGAAACGCCTAGTCGTTTCGAATAAATTCAGCGCGTCGCGCCGTTATTGTGTCCAGATACCCAACAATTGGGCAGATTAAGCCCTAATCTTGCCGCAGTTTCCTGCGAATTTCCTTGAGAAAGACACTTATGTCCCGCCGAAAAGCAGGGCACGGGCGGTCGCAGGAAACCTCGCGGAACGGTTAACCCCGCAAGACCCTGCCCGACCCTTTGCACAAAAGGAAGACGAGGCGATGAGTATGCTGCAACACCCTGATACACCCTCCATCATCGCCTGCACAGTTAGCCGCGATGTCCAGAATTTCGATCTGTTGATAGAAGACATGGAATTGGCGCTTGGCGAAAGCTGGGGAGATCTCGGATTTGCGGACGCGCTAACATTTTTCGAGCAGCCCGACGCACAGGCCCTTGAATTCATAGCACTTGCTATTGACGAAAACGACGAACGGAACCTGGTCGTCTTGAGTGAAATCATCGCGAAGGCGAAATCGAAGAACATCAAGACCATTCTGATTACAAAGGACGTTGCGGTCGCCTCATTGCACATGCTGCTCCGACAAGGTGCTGATGAGTTCTTGGCCTACCCGCTTGCGGAAAACGAATTGAGCGAAGCGATTGATCGCGTGCGCAGCGCTGGCGAGGCCTTGCTCGAGGCTGCCCCGGCTCCGCGGCTGGAAACCAACAGTCAAAAGGAAGGCGCGGTCATTGTTGTTCACGGATTGGCCGGTGGTACCGGGGCTACTACGCTCTGTGTGAACCTTGCCTGGGAGTTGGCGAATGCGGGCAAAGGACGGAGGAAATCTGACCACCCCCGTGTCTGTATCCTTGATCTTGATCTGCAATATGGCGCGGTGGCGACCTTCCTGGACCTGCCCCGCAGAGAAGCGGTGTATGACTTGCTGTCTGATACAGAAAGCATGGATGACGAAATCTTTGCGCAATCCCTGCAGACCTTTGATGATCGCATGGAGGTGCTCACCGCACCGATGGAAATGCTGCCCCTTGATCTGATTGAAGCAGAGGATGTCGAACGTATTCTGAGCATGGCGCGCAAGCACTTTGACTATGTGATCATCGACATGCCCTCGACCCTGGTCAGCTGGTCCGAAACAGTTTTGAATGCGGCGCACGTATATCTGGCGACGCTGGAACTCGACATGCGTTCCGCCCAAAACGCGCTGCGCTTCAAGCGCACGCTGCAATCCGAAGAACTGCCTGTGGAAAAGCTGCGCTTTGTGATGAACCGCGCGCCCAAATTTACCGATCTCAGTGGCAAGAACCGCCTGAAGCGCATGGCCGAAGGTCTGGGCGTATCGATTGACGTGCATATGCCCGACGGCGGCAAACCGATTGCTCAGGGGGCGGATCACGGCCTGCCTCTGGCCCAATCCGCGGCCAAAAATCCTTTGCGGCGCGAAATCCAGAAGCTCGCCCTGTCCATCCATGAGCTCAACAACCAAGACGCTGAAGCGGCCTGATCCCTGAAGGAAAACGCGCATGTTCTCGAAGTTTAAGAAAACCGGAGCCACAGCGGCTGTCCCTGTGGTGGAAAGTACGCCAGTAGCCGAGACTGCGCCTGATATGGCGGCCGTTGCCTCAACCGTCACCCGCAAAACACCGCAACAAAATCCCGCACGCGCTGTGCCGCAGGACAAGGACCGCAAACGCAAGGAACGTATGGGGGAGATCAAACTTGATCTGCACCGTGTGCTTCTGGACAACCTTAACCTGGCGGCCTTGGAACATGCCACCGAGCAGGACTTGCGTCAGGAAATAAGCGCGATATCAAGCGAATTCCTCGAAGAACGCAGCATTGTTCTGAACCGGGAAGATCGCCTGACGTTGACGTCGGAGCTTTATGATGAGGTGACCGGGCTGGGTCCGCTTGAAACCCTGCTCAAGGATGACACGGTCAACGACATCCTGGTGAATGGACCGGAACAGATTTTTGTCGAACGCGACGGCAAGTTGGAGCTCAGCGAGGTGACCTTCAAGGATGAACGGCATCTGTTGCGCATCATCGACAAAATTGTTTCGGCGGTCGGGCGGCGCGTGGATGAATCCAACCCCTATGTCGATGCCCGGCTGAAAGACGGGTCGCGGTTCAACGCCATGGTACCTCCCGTGGCCGTGGACGGGTCGCTGGTGTCGATCCGAAAATTCAAGAAAGACAAGCTGGGCATTGATGATCTCGTGCAATTCGGAGCTTTCACTGAAGAGATGGCCGCCTATTTGCAGGCTGCGGTAGCGACGCGTCTGAACATTATCGTTTCCGGTGGCACGGGCTCAGGTAAGACAACGACATTGAATGCGCTGTCCTCCTTTATTGACGATAATGAACGCATTTTGACGATTGAGGATACGGCAGAGCTGCAACTGCAACAAACCCATGTGGGTCGGATGGAAAGCCGCCCGCCGAATGTCGAAGGTAAGGGCGAGGTGTCCCCCCGCGACTGTCTGAAAAACGCACTGCGAATGCGCCCGGATCGGATCATTGTGGGCGAGACGCGCGGGGAAGAGGTCATCGACATGTTGCAGGCGATGAACACCGGTCACGATGGTTCGATGACCACAATTCACGCGAACTCCGCGCGCGACGGTATCAGCCGTTTGGAAAACATGATCGCAATGGCCGGGATCGAAATGCCCCTGAAGGCTGTACGCAACCAGATTTCAAGCGCTGTGAATCTCATTGTACAGGCCTCCCGTCTTCAGGATGGTTCGCGCCGCATGACATCGATCACCGAAATCACCGGCATGGAAGGCGAGGTCATCTCGATGCAGGAAATCTTTCGCTACCAGCGTGTCGGATTGACACCGGAAAACAAGATTATCGGGCACTTTACCGCCACAGGTGTGCGTTCCGCCTATGCCGAACGGTTCCGCATGTGGGGGTATGATTTGCCTGCCGCAATCTACGAGCCGAGCACAGGCAAATGAAAGTAGTTTTGTCTCCCAGCGCTTTGCTACTTGAGGACGGGTATATATCCTACCGCTTCGCTACTTGAGGACGGGTATATGTCCTACCGCTTCGCTACTTGAGGACCTGATAAATGAGTGTTGAACCCATCATCTACGGCCTGATTTTTGTCGGCGTTCTGGCGCTGGTCGAAGGCCTGTACCTTGTGACCTTTGGGAAATCCATCAGCCTTAACAGTCGGGTCAATCGAAGACTTGAGATGCTCGACAAGGGCAATGGCCGCGAAGAGGTGCTCGAAAAGCTGCGCAAGGAAATGCAGCAACATATGAAATCGCGCACGATCCCGCTCTATTCTTTGCTTGGGGAAAAGGCGCAAAAGGCCGCTATCGCGTTCACGCCGCGCCAGTTGATCATGGTGATGGCGCTGCTGGGCGGCGTGGCCTTTGCCGGCTTGACAATTTTCACCCAGACCGACGTGGGTGTGCGTGCGTTGATGGCCGTTGGCATCGGCGTCGGCGCGGTATATTTCTGGGTGTCGTCAAAAGCCAACAAACGCATGTCCATGATTGAGGAGCAACTGCCCGATGCGGTGGAACTCATGGTGCGCTCGCTCAGGGTCGGACACCCCTTTGCTTCCGCAGTGCAGATCGTTGCCAAGGAGGTACAAGACCCCCTGGGGTCTGAATTCGGCATGATCGCGGATGAAGCCGCCTACGGGCGGGATGTGGGCGATGCACTCAAGGAAATGGCTGAACGTCTGGACATGCAGGATCTGCGTTTTCTCGCGGTCGCTGTGACCATCCAACAGACTTCAGGTGGCAATCTAGCGGAAATTCTTGCCGGTCTGGCCAAGGTAATCCGGGCGCGGTTTCGTTTGTTTCGTCGCGTCAAAGCCATCACCGCCGAGGCCAAGTGGTCCGGCAAATTCCTGTCCGGTTTTCCCGTCGCCGCATTGATCGTGATCAATGTCGGAGATCCGACTTATTACGATGAGGTGCGCGACCACGCGATGTTTATTCCCGCTTGCTTTACGGTGGGCATTTTGCTGGCGTTGAACCTTCTGGTCATGCGCATTCTGACCGACATTAAGGTATAAGGAGCCGCCCCATGGAAATGCTGAACTTGGCGCAAGCGCTCATTGTTGAAAAGTTGGGGCCGCTTGGGCCGATCATTCTTTTGGGGACTTTGGGCCTGATCATGGTGGCCGTTACGGTTGTGCTGATGCTCAATCAACCTGAAGACCCCATGGCCAAATTGAAAAGATCCGCACACGAACCTACATCAGGTTCAGAGCCGCAGCAGCGCCTGCGCCAGGGTGAGCGCAACGAGCAACTGCAGAAATTCGCGAGCTTTCTGGAACCACAGGACGTGGCCGAGCTGAGCAAGAAACAGATGCAATTGCGACAGGCCGGTTATCAAAGCCAGGACGCAGTGCGCATGTTCCATTTCGCGCAATTCGCCCTGGCCATTCTAGGTTTGATTGGCGCATTCGTTTATTTGATCGTAATGGGGGGCGGCGAAGGTTTCAGCAGCAACAAAATGATGATCTGTTTCATTGTCCCCGGGTTTTGTGGATATTACCTGCCCACTTATTGGATCACGCGGCGTATTGAGGCACGCAAAGAAGAGATCACTCAGGGTTTTCCCGACAGTCTGGACATGATGCTGGTTTGTGTGGAGGCTGGTCAATCGCTGGATCAAAGCATTGTGCGGGTGGCGCGTGAATTGCAGGCGTCTTATCCTGCCTTGGCGCAGGAATTTGATGTGGTGGCTTATGAAATGAAGGCAGGTAAGGACCGTGTCAGCGTGCTCAAGGACATGGGCGAACGTTGCGGCGTGGCGGACGTATCCTCCTTCGTCACTGTTTTGATTCAATCGGCAAGCTTCGGGACATCTATTGCCGAGGCTCTGCGTGTCTATGCTGGTGAAATGCGCGATAAACGCGTGATGCGCGCCGAAGAGGCCGCAAACAAGTTGCCAACAAAGATGACCCTTGCAACAATGATGCTCACGGTGCCGCCGCTGCTGATCATCCTGATTGGTCCTTCTGCGCATGGCATTACCCAACTGGGAAATATGGGCGGGCCATAATGATCAACAGGCTTTTACGCGCGGTTGCACCAGCCGCCATAATCGCTGGAATTTTTTCACTCGCGGCCTGCACAGAGACAAGTGATCTCGGTGATCAGGACCTGCCCCCGGGGCAAGTTGATGCCCCCGGTGTGGATCTTGCGGCGGATGCGGTAGACGGTGTAACGGTCGGGCACCGTCTCATCGCGGCGGGCGAATATGAACTGGCTATTAAAGCCTTCAACCGCGCAGCCCTGGATCGCGGTAAGATCGACGCGGAAATTCTCTCCGGACTGGGCAGCGCCAATCTGGGTCTGGGCCGATTGGGCCAAGCCGAAACATTATTGAGGCGCGCCATTGCAACCGAAGGTGCACAGCCTGAAGACTGGAACAACCTAGGCGTTGTTTTAATGGAAATGGGCAAAACCGCCGAAGCCGCACAGATTTTCCGCCGCGCCTTCGCACTGGATAATGGCGAAAGTGTCGCAATTCGGGATAACTTGCGCTTAGCGCTCGCAAAAATTGAAAATCCTGCTACCGTAACGACTGAAACCGACGACTATAAGTTGGTTCGGCGTGGCGACAGTGACTTCCTGATACGCCAATCGCCATAAATGAGGCAAGAGCAGTAAAAGGACGCACAACATGCGCCACCCTATTCATTTTTTCGCCTGTCTGGCGGTTTCAGTGCTTGTGGCAGGCTGTGCTGAAAAAGAAGATGACACCGTCGAGCGTGCCTTTCAGGACGTAAATGTCGTGGATGAATCCAACCTCAGTGACGTGATGCTGACCGTGGCAGATCCGAATGAGGCCGCTAATTATTTCAGCCGAACGGCAAAACAGAAACCAGATCGTATCGACTTGCAACGGGGTCTGGCCTATTCATTAATCCGTGCAAAACGCTTTTCCGAGGCCGTTCCAGCCTGGGAAAAAGTCACTCAAATGCAAGGGGCGCTGCCCGAGGACAGCGTTGCATTGGCAGATGCCCTGATCCGAACCGGTGACTGGGACAAGGCGGAAAAAACGCTGGATAACCTGCCGCCGACGCATGAAACATTCAACCGGTACCGGCTTGAAGCCATGATGGCCGACAGCAACGAAGAGTGGACCAAATCTGATAGTTTTTACGAGATTGCGACGGGGCTGACCACCAAACCATCGGGTGTGTTGAACAATTGGGGATATTCCAAGCTATCACGCGGTGATTACAAAGAAGCCGAACGTCTGTTTGGCGAAGCGATCCGGCAGGACCCCTCCCTGTTTACTGCCAAGAATAACCTCGTTCTGGCGCGCGGTGCGCAGCGAGATTACAACCTTCCGGTCATCCCGATGGACCAGTCCGAGCGCGCACAGCTCCTGCACACAATGGCGCTTTCCGCGATCAAACAAGGCGATGTAGACACCGGCAAGGACCTGCTGCGCGAAGCGGTCGAAACCCATCCGCAACACTTTGATGCGGCAGTCCGCGCCTTGGATGCGCTCGAAACCAAAACCTGAGGCTTCCCTGGCATGGCAATCACAGCCTATTCCGCTTGGTGGTTTCTGCCCTTTGTAATACCGATCTGCGTCCATGTGATTTACACGGACCTGTCGCGCATGAAGATTACCAACAAGGCTGTCTTAGCCCTCGGTGGCGCGTTTTTAGTTTTGGGATGGGCGGTCTTGCCCAGCATCGACATTTATCTCTGGCGGTTGGCGCAGCTGGCGATAATGCTGGTTTTTGGTATCCTGATGAATGCGGCGGGGGCCATGGGCGCGGGTGATGCAAAGTTCATTGCCGCATCCGCTCCATACGTCGCATTAGGTGACTTACGCTTGATCATTGCCCTGCTGGCCGCAGCTCTGCTTGCAGCCTTCGTCACACATCGGATCGCACGTCATACCGGTTTGCGAAAACTCGCGCCCAATTGGCAAAGCTGGGATCAGGGCAAAAAGTTTCCCATGGGCTTTGCGCTTGGTATTACGCTGGTCCTTTATCTGACCCTTGGTGCCCTTAATGGCGCCTGATTTACGCCATTTTCACCCGTTAGCGTCACTCTGAACAGGCACCTGCTGCCGACCAGGACTGACACGAACAAGGGTTTCCAGATGAACATGCAAACCGCCAATGTCATGGCGCCCCCGCCTCCGCGCACGCTCGCGGATATGAAACTGTCGACAGTGATGATGCGCGATATCATCCTCAAAACCATGTTTCGCAAGAACGTGGATATGGTCAGCGATCTCAGCAAAACAATTTGTTTACCCATTCCGGTCACCCAAGAGCTCATCGACCTGGCGCGCGATCAACGGTTGCTGGAGGCAACGGGCACGTTGAATGCAAACAACGGCAATGAGATGGGGTATCAGTTAACCGAACAGGGTAAGGCGCGCGCATTGGATGCGCTTGCGCAATCCGAATATTTTGGCGCGATGCCTGTTCCGTTGGACGTTTACCGCGAACAGGTCAAACGGCAATCTGTGCGCAACATGCAGATCACCCGCGCGCAACTGAATGCGGCAATGGGGCATCTGGTACTGCCCGAAACGCTGCTTGATCAGCTTGGACCCGCTGTATCGGCTGGTCGTTCAGTCCTGATGTACGGACCGCCCGGCAATGGTAAATCATCAATATCGAACGGTATCCGAGATGCTCTGGGCGACAATGTCTATGTGCCCCGCGCCATTGAATATGCGGGGCAAGTGATCACTGTCTATGATCCAATTGTGCATGCTGCTGTGCCCATGGAAGAGGACGACCCGACGAGCCTGCGCCGTGCGACAAAGTTCGACATGCGCTATGTGAAATGCGAACGTCCGACCGTGATCACCGGCGGTGAATTATCGCTCAACATGTTGGATCTGGTCTATAATCCGACCGCGCGGACCTATCAGGCGCCTCTTCAGCTCAAATCTACAGGTGGCATTTTCATTGTCGACGACCTCGGCCGTCAGGCGGAATCGCCGCAATCTTTGGTCAACCGGTGGATCGTCCCGCTGGAAGAGAGCAAAGACATCCTTGCGCTTCAGTCTGGTGAGAAATTCGAGGTGCCTTTTGATACGTTGGTGATTTTCTCGACCAATTTCCACCCCAATGAGATCTTTGATCAGGCTGCCTTGCGCCGTATTTTCTTCAAGATCAAGATTGACGGGCCCAATCAGGAAAACTTCCTCAAGATTTTTGCAATGGTAGCCCAAAAGCGTAAAATGCCATTGGACGAGAACACTTTAGTGCATTTGCTGAAGGTCAAATATCCCGAAATTGACAATATTTATGCCAATTACCAACCGATCTTCCTGATTGATCAAATGATATCGATCTGTGACTTCGAGGGCATCCCCTACCAGATGTCGCCCGACCTGATTGATCGGGCCTGGGCCAACATGTTCGTGAAAGATGAGCATATTGTGAAGTAAGACTTGGCAAATCCGTCAGTGTGCATGATGTGACGCCGTGCCCGCGCCGCGATTAGGGACGTTCCCCTGTGACCTATTGGGACGCAGAGGTCGCTCACAGTGACAGGAAACCACCCTGACGTCTTGGGTCCGTCACAAATAGCAAAGCGGATTCAAGCCGTATTGTTGATGTGCTTCAATGCGATACTCATTCTTCTGCGTTTTGCAAAACGGTTTTTAACAACTCAGAAACGCAAACTTGTCATAACCGCCAGATGGTTAAGTCTGCGTTCTGGTTTTCTTGTCTCTTTTTCTTGGCGTTCAGCGCCGGACCCCTGGCATTCATCGCCAATCAGGCCGGGCGTGTGGATGCATCAGATCTCTATTTGGTTATCTCACCACCATTTAGCTCAGGATCGCCACGGAATATTGCCGAGCTTGGCGTTCGCGAAATCGGACCCCTGAGCGGGTGGTTCACACAAATGGTCCACGCAGATCCCTCGGCACATGCCGCCCTGCAAAATGCCGGGTATATTATCCTACCCGCGGGGGCGATCGCTGCGCTTTGCGGCATTAAAACACCCCTTCAACGTCGCGCCGATAGGAGCTAGACTCATGTTTAAATCTCTCATTTCCTCCCCTGTCAGTATGATCTTTGCTTTATCCTGGGTATTGCTGTTCATTGTCACGGGTTCGGCTTTCATGATCGGCGGAGCAGTTGTTTCTGTTGCCATGACCTCCCTGTCTTTCATTGCACTGGGCGTCCTGATGGCGCGCAGTCAACGCAACCTTGCACCTGTCGGCGCGGCAGTAGCACTGATCGGACAAGCAATTGCCCTTACCTCAGCGTTTCAGGGACATCCTTGGCAAATCGACACGCATATGATGTTTTTTGCACTTTTGGCCTGCCTGGTCAGTTTGCGCAGCGTCCCGGCCATACTGGCAGGAACAGTGATCATAGCGGTCCATCATATATCGTTCTCTTTGGTGATGCCCTCCCTGCTCTACCCATCCGGCGCATTCACTCAGAATATTGCACGTACAACTCTGCACGCGGTTATCGTCATAGTTGAAACTGCGGCCTTGGTTCTGACAGTGATTCAGTTGAAACGCATGGACCAACAGATGCAGGAAAAAGCAAATGACCTGGCCGTCAGCCTACAGTCATCGGACGATGCTCGAAAACAAGCCCAAATTGCCCAGGCAGATGCCGAAAAATCCAAAGAGGTCGCCGAGGCCGCACAACAACAGGCGGAATCCTCTCTGGCCCAATCGCGCGACGCAGATCTGGTCAGGCAACATGCTGAAACGGAGCAGACAAGACTTCAAAAAGAACATATCGAAAACCAACAAGCCCGATCAGACGAGCAGACGATGGCCGTGGAGGCACTGGAGCTTGCTCTGTCAGAGCTTGAAAACGGTGATTTGACGATACGTATCCATCAGAACCTGCCTGCGGACTACGAAAAGTTAAGAAATGCGTTTAACTCTGCACTGGCAACGCTGGAAGAAATGGTATCGGAAGTCGCCAACCGCTCCGAGCAAATGGATACAGAGGTTCAGGAAATTTCCTCTGCGACAGATGACTTGGCAAGACGAACAGAACAACAAGCCGCAACTCTGCGGGAGACTTCAGAGGCTCTCGAAGAACTGACACGTACAGTTCGAACCACGGCTCAGACCGTGGATGATGCCAATACTTCGGCGCAAGGCGCGCAGTCCAGCGCGAAAAACAGCAGCACCATTGTTTCGGAGGCATCAGAGGCCATGGAAGCGATACGGAATGGTGCCGATGAAATTTCAAAGATCGTCGAAGTCATTGACGGAATTTCATTCCAGACAAATCTGTTGGCACTCAATGCGGGGGTTGAGGCCGCGCGTGCAGGTGAAGCGGGGCGCGGTTTCGCCGTTGTCGCGTCCGAGGTACGCGGCCTCGCACAACGATCATCCGAGAGTGCAACCAACATCAGTGCGCTCATTGACCGATCCGGACAGGAAGTAACCGTCGGATCAACCAAAATTGGCGAGACCGTGAGTGCGCTCCAAAATGTGGTCGAGACCGTGTTGGAAATCACTACAAAAATGAACTCGATTTCTGAAAATACCCATGCACAAAGTACAGGTATATCCTCACTGAATGCGTCAGTTTCAGATCTGGATGCGGTAACTCAGCAAAATGCCGCAATGTTTGAAGAAACTAATGCGGCGTGCGCGAACCTGTCCGACGGCGCTCGCACAATGCGCGAACTCACTCAGCGATTTCGTGTGTCACAATCGGTCAATGACACACGCAACGTCGCGTAAATGCGGAAAGCGAATTGCTTACGACGACTGAAAGGGAATGATTTGGCGGGAAAGCTCATTCAATCTAGACACAGCAATGGCGTAGCCAATCCATAAAGCAGCAAGAAAACGCGAGTCCGATCCGTCCTGATAAGGACCGCGAATGCACTCATCCATAGCCATTTCGCTTGGCCGACCTCCAAGCCTGCGCTAACTGTCACGAATGAGTGCGCTCCCTTCGATATTCGTTGATTGGTTTGCTTCGAAAGACTGGCAAGTCCACCCGCATCAGCAGCTAATGCTGGACCGGGCAGAAGAGCGTGCACTGTTGCTGATAGCCCCAACCGGCGGTGGAAAAACACTTGCGGGCTTCCTGCCGACCCTAGTCGATTTGGTAGAAAGACCTTCGTCAGGCCTGCACACGCTTTATATCTCGCCTCTCAAGGCACTGGCAGCAGACATCAAGCGCAACCTGACCACACCGGTTGCCGACATGGGTCTGGATATACGCATCGAAGACCGCACCGGTGATACGCCCGCCAGCCGAAAGAAACGGCAACGCGTCGATCCACCTCATATCCTTTTGACAACGCCGGAAAGCCTCGCGCTACTCACATCATATGAAGATGCACCACGCATGTTCAGCGGCTTGAAACGCGTGGTAATTGACGAGATCCATGCCCTTGCAGAATCCAAGCGCGGCGATCAACTGATGCTCGCGCTTGGGCGTTTACAGCGGCTTTGTCCGGACGTGCGTCGGGTCGGCTTGTCGGCAACGGTAGAGGATCCACAAGCCATCGCAAAA
The DNA here is from genome assembly GCA_033344815.1 of Paracoccaceae bacterium. Taxonomy (NCBI): domain Bacteria; kingdom Pseudomonadati; phylum Pseudomonadota; class Alphaproteobacteria; order Rhodobacterales; family Paracoccaceae; species Paracoccaceae bacterium. The sequence goes on from JAWPMR010000001.1 coordinate 1,457,631, forward strand.
CTGTTGTCGTGCGATCCCGACCGTTGCCACATCCTGCAGGCCGATCCCGGCCCCGCGCCGGATATTTCAATGCTGATGGGAACAGAGGTTCCTCCTTGGTCAGGGGGTAACGCTGCCTACGCCATCTCCAACGTGCTCGAAGAAGTGCGCAAACATAAAACCACTCTGATCTTTCACAATACCCGGGCACAGGCCGAAATATTCTTCCATAATCTCTGGCTGGCGAATGATGACGCTTTGCCCATTGGGATCCATCACGGTTCACTTGATCGTCAGCAGCGCGAACGGGTGGAAGCCGCGATGGTACGGGGTGATCTGCGCGCGATTGTCTGCACCGGCAGTCTTGATCTAGGGATAGATTGGGGCGACGTCGATCTGGTGATCCAGATTGGAGCCCCAAAAAACGTAAAACGGCTGGTACAAAGAATTGGTCGTGCAAATCATCGGTATAATGCACCATCCAAAGCGCTACTCGTGCCTGCCAACCGTTTTGAAGTCGTGGAATGCGTCGCCGCGTTGGAAGCCGTACGCGCTGGTGCTTTGGACGGTGAACCACGCGGGAGCGGGCCGCGAGATGTGTTATGCCAACACATTCTTATCACAGCGGCGGCCGGACCATTCAACGCTGATGCATTATATCGAGAAGTCGTAACGGTTGGAGCTTATGCCCAACTGACCCGCGCGGAATTTGACGCCTGTCTGGATTTTTGCGCAACGGGTGGCTATGCACTGCGCGCCTATGATCAATGGCAGCGTTTACAACGGCGCACTGACGGGAACTGGCAATTGCGCGACCCGCGCACGGCCCAGAAGATCCGAATGAATATCGGCACCATTCAGGACACCGATACACTCAAAGTTCGTCTCAAACGTAACCGTGGGGGCAAACCGCTGGGCGAAATTGAAGAGGGCTTCGCGGCTTCTCTAACACCCGGCGACACGTTCCTGATCGGTGGGCAAATCGTAAAATACGAAGGTCTTAGGGAAATGACCGTCGAAGTCACAAGGAACGCAGCAAAAAAACCAAAGGTTGCGACCTTCATGGGGACAAAATTCGCGACTTCCACGCAATTGAGCGCACGTGTTGTGGAGATGTTCCAACAAGATACATGGCCTGATTTACCTGCGCATACGGCAGATTGGCTCGCTCTGCAGCGCCGTGTAAGCCAGTTGCCCAGACCCGGACGGCTTTTGATTGAAAGCTTTCCGCATGACGGTCGCGAACAAACAGTGGTCTATGGGTTCGCCGGACGGAACGGGCAGCAGACGTTGGGATTGTTGCTGAGCAAGCGGATGGAAGAAATGGGGCTGAACCCTTTGGGCTTTGTTGCAACGGATTATGCCACTTTGATCTGGGGTCTGGATGCCGTCGAAAACCCGGCACCGCTTTTTGAGTTGGAAGCGCTTCAGGATGGTCTGGACACGTGGTTGGCAGGAAATGCAGTAATGAAGCGCACATTTCGCGCCAGCGCAACAATTGCGGGTCTGATTCAGCGCAACACGCCTTCTGCACGCAAGTCGGGTCGGCAGGCCACATTCAGTTCCGACATTCTCTATGACACATTGCAGAAATATGATCCGGAACATCTTTTGCTGGACATAACCCGCGAGGAGGCACTGCGCGGATTGGTGGATTTTGGTCGAATTGAAGAAATGGTTCGACGCATTGAAGGGCGCATTGACCATATGAAGCTGTCACGGGTAACACCTTTGGCGGCACCGCTTTTCCTGGAAATGGGTCGTGTCCCTGTCAAGGGTGCCGCGGAGGAAAAGCTGCTTGCCGAGGAATCCGCCAAACTCATGGAGCAATCCGGCCTGGCGCAGATCACACCCTCTCACAACAATCAGCCTGCCTGGCGCGTGGGGTACTGAATCGCTTGCGCCACCCCGAAAGATACGCCATGAACAAATCATGAACTCACACGTTTTCACCTTTGCTACCGCCACACTTCATGCCCTAGGATCCGGTGCCCTGTGGTGGCCGCAGGCCAATCTTTTATGCGTGTCTGACCTGCATCTGGGGAAATCGGAACGGATAGCGCGTCGGGGCGGGCAGGCCCTCCCGCCTTATGAAACGCGCGAAACTTTGACACGTCTTGCGGCAGATATTGAAAACACGCGAGCTCAGATTGTGATCTGTCTGGGGGATAGCTTTGACGACCTGCAAGCTGCGAGAGCGCTGCCGGAAGAAGAAAGATTATGGATCGCGCGGCTGCAAGCGGGTCGCCGCTGGATCTGGATTGAGGGCAATCATGATGCCGGGCCCATTGAATTCGGCGGAGAGCACCTACGGGATTTGACTCACGGCGCGCTGACATTTCGTCATATCGCCACGCAAGCCACGATCGCGGAAGTATCAGGTCACTACCATCCCAAGGCCAACATCCAAACACGCGGTCGGCGCATATCACGGCCAGCTTTTTTGCATGATGACAGACGCTTGATCATGCCAGCCTATGGGACCTACACTGGCGGTCTGCGCAGCGACGCGCCCGCGCTGTCTCAATTGATGGGGCCAAATGCTCTTGCAATTCTGACAGGACCCGTGCCCACTTGCGTGCCAATGCCGCGCTAGGACTTCAATATGGACGATATTGATCGACAAAGGATCGCCGAGAGTTTTGCAGCTCAGAACATGATGCATACCTTTGGTGCCGAGCTCAGCTCCGTTGAGCCCGAGCAAGTCGTCATAACGGCACCAATTCTGACCTGCGCCCTCCAGCAACAAGGGCTTGGGCATGCGGCGTTGACGTTTTCGATTGGGGATAGTGCAGCGGGCTATGCTGCACTAACAACCCTGCCCCTCGATCGGGAAGTTGTCACAGCGGAAATCAAAATCAATCTACTGGCGCCTGCCAAAGGTGAACTATTGCGCGCCACTGGCCGGGTGGTCAAACCGGGCAAGCGATTGATTGTGGTGACCAGTGAGGTCCATGCCATTCAAGAGGGCTCGGAAACCTTGATTGCGGTTCTTCAAGGCACAATGGTGCCTGTTCCCCGCTAGCGGTTAAGCCGTCAAGCCAGTCGGTTCCGGCAGATTATTGGCGCGACAGCAAGCCGTCACAGTATTGGCCAGCAAACAGGCGATTGTCATCGGCCCGACACCGCCCGGTACAGGTGTAATCGCCCCGGCGACAGCGGCGCAGCTTTCATATTCCACATCCCCAACAAGACGCGTCTTGCCCTCGCCCCGCTCCGGCGCATCAAGCCGGTTGATACCCACGTCAATGACCGTCGCACCGGGTTTGATCCAATCGCCCGGCACCATTTCGGGGCGCCCGACTGCGGCCACGACGATATCGGCACGTCGTACCACGTCTGGAAGGTCTTTGGTCCGGCTGTGCGCGATGGTAACGGTGCAACTATCCCCCAACAGCAGCTGTGCCATGGGTTTACCGACAATGTTGGAACGTCCAATCACGACGGCATCCATACCCGATAGCGATCCATGATGATCGCGCAACATCATCAGGCAACCGAGCGGCGTGCAGGGTACCATGGATTTCTGCCCGGTCCCCAGCAAGCCTACGTTTGAGATGTGAAATCCGTCCACATCCTTGGCCGGAGAAATCGAGTTGATGACCAAATCCTCATCCAGATGTTTGGGCAACGGCAGTTGAACCAGAATACCATGGATCTCAGGATCGTTGTTGAGCTGGTCGATAATCGCCAACAGGTCAGCTTCGGATGTGTCGGCATCGAGCTTGTGTTCCACCGACTTCATGCCCACCTCGGTGGTTTGTTTCCCTTTGGAGCGCACGTAAACCTGGCTCGCTGGGTCTTCACCCACGAGCACGACTGCCAGCCCGGGCGTTATTCCATGATCATCCCTGAGCTTGCTCACATGCTCTGCGACCTGCCCGCGAACAGTGGTGGCAAAGGCTTTTCCGTCGATGATTTTTGCTGACATCTGGTGTCTTCCTATTGTCGTTGAAACGTGACCTTGTGGGCCCATGAGTGACCGTCGCTGATCACAAGTTCATCAAATTGCATGAGTTGCAGCAGGTCATAGAATGTCGCGACATATTGCAGTTCTTCTTGCCGAAAGAACCCGCCTTCTCTTACGGCAACGGTCATTTGCGCCATGATCGCACGTGCGCGGAATATCGTTGAAAAAACTTCATCATCCAAAGCGGTCAGGATGAGCGTGCTTGAGGCCTCTCCCTTGGCATAAAACACAAATCGCGGCGTTTCGGGCGCATCCAACTGTGCCCGCGTCAAAACATTCACAAAGTCGATACGAACCGCTTTTCCCGAGCCCTGACTGGCCCGCACGACCCTGTCAAACGTCTCTTCCGAGGTGATTTCAGGATAGTAATATCCGACGTAACGCTCTTGCGCGCCCACGGCCCCTGCGAACAACAGTGCAAAACACATCGCAAAAAATCTGGTCATCATGGTCTCCCCCTATGCCCTGATGTACAGCTTGGCGGCGCACAGCTCAGGGGGCAACCCAAATCGCCACCCCCTGACCGCATATCTTGCGGTAATGGCCCTTTAGAACAGCCCCTCAACATCACCATCCGCATTCAACTTGATGTTTTCCGCTGACGGCACGCGCGGCAGGCCCGGCATGGTCATAATCTCACCGCAGATCGCAACAACGAAACCAGCACCTGCACTCAAGCGCACTTCGCGCACCGGAATGTCAAACCCGGTTGGCGCACCGCGCTCATTGGGATCGGTGGTAAAGCTGTATTGCGTTTTCGCCATACAGACCGGCAGGTTGCCGTACCCCTGATCTTCCCAGTCTTTCAACTGGTTGAGGATTTTCTGGTCCATCACCGCCGCATCCGCACGGTAGATTTTCGTCGCAATTGTGTTGATCTTATCTGCAAGGCTCATCTCGTCAGGATAGATTGGCGCGAAGTTGGCCTCCCCCTTGTCGATGGTTTCGACAACCTTGCGCGCAAGATCAGCGGAGCCTTCGGAACCCAACTCCCAGTGGCGTGACAAGACAGCTTCGGACCCTTGGCTGGCGACGTAATCCTTGACCGCCTGCACTTCTGCATCCGTATCCGTGACAAAGTGGTTGATCGCCACGACAACCGGCACGCCAAAGGATTTGACGTTTTCAATGTGACGGCCAAGGTTTGCGCAACCGTTTTTCACTGCATCAACGTTCTCAGCACCAAGGTCCGCCTTGGCCACGCCGCCGTTCATTTTCATCGCGCGTACAGTTGCCACCACGACAACGCAGGATGGTGCGAGACCCGCCTTGCGGCACTTGATGTTGAGGAATTTTTCCGCACCAAGGTCTGCGCCAAAGCCCGCCTCTGTCACCACGTAATCCGCCAGTTTCAAAGCGGTGGTTGTGGCGATTACCGAGTTACACCCATGCGCGATGTTCGCAAATGGACCACCATGCACAAAAGCCGGATTGTTTTCGAGCGTCTGCACGAGGTTTGGCTGCATTGCGTCCTTGAGCAAAACAGTCATCGCACCGTCCGCCTTGACGTCGCGGGCATACACCGGCGTACGGTCGCGACGGTAGGCGACGATCATATCGCCCAGGCGCTTTTGCAAATCTTCAAGGTTTTTGGACAGACACAGGATCGCCATAACCTCGGACGCCACAGTGATGTCAAAGCCGGTTTCGCGGGGGAAGCCATTCGCGACGCCGCCAAGGGAGGCCGTGATCTGGCGCAAGGCGCGGTCGTTCATATCCACCACACGGCGCCACACAACGCGGCGCGTGTCAATTTCCAGCGCGTTACCCCAATAGATGTGGTTGTCGATCATCGCGGACAGCAGCGAATGTGCAGAAGTAATCGCGTGAAAGTCGCCGGTGAAATGCAGGTTCATTTCTTCCATTGGCACAACCTGCGCATAGCCACCGCCAGCGGCGCCGCCCTTCATGCCGAAGTTCGGCCCCAAAGAGGCTTCGCGGATGCACACGGCGGCTTTTTTCCCGATATGGTTCAGACCATCCCCAAGACCGACCGTTGTCGTTGTCTTACCCTCACCCGCAGGCGTTGGGTTGATCGCTGTGACGAGGATCAGCTTGCCGTTGTCATTGCCCTGAACAGAGTTGATGAACTGCTGGCTTACTTTGGCCTTGTCATGGCCGTAGGGCAAAAGGTCGTTGCTGGAGATCCCCAGTTTTTCACCAATGTCCTGAATGGGCTGCTTGCTCGCTTCACGCGCAATTTCGATATCGGTCTTGTAAGCCATGATTGTGTCCCCGTTGAAGTGCCGCGCACGGCAGCGTTGCTGCATTATGCATACGAGTGCGGCAGGTCCCGCAGAAGGGCAATTCCGACATTTCCATGCGATGTTGCGGCGGCAAACGCGCCAATCGTTTCTTTTCGGAAACGAATGTTACGCTCGGGCGTCCTCGAGATGGGTCCAAACCGGCTGATCCGGAATATGCAGCGTGACACGATCTCCGATAGCCACGACCCCCTCCCGTTCCACCCACGCCGTCACGCCGCGACGGTTTTCGGCTGCAGGTTTAAAGGCTGGGCCAAATCCGGGACGGTCCTTTTCAATCTCTCGACCGGGGTAAATACAGGGACGGTTTTCCATATCAATTGTGATGCTGGCACCGCTTGGAAACTGCAAGCGCGAGGATGGTGGGACATGCGAAAAATCCGGGATGCCTTCGATCACCAAGGACGCTCCCATCCACGCGGGATCAATCGCATCCAATCCCATCTCGACTGCAATCAGCGCCAGCTCTTCGCTGGAAAGAACCGAAAGTTGCCGCACATTGCGGATTTCGGTTCCATTGGGATATTGCGCTTTGGTACGCACGCAGGAAGGGCGCGTCATACCCCCGTGGCATTCACCCTCGATTCCGGCAAAGCTCAGATCCGCTCTCTCAAGGGCTTCGGCCCGCAGCGTATCTTCGCTGTCCACGACTCGCCCCAACCATTTCAGGCTGCCAGAGAAACGGGTGGGTAAAAGCGCGGGCATATCGAAACTCCTGACGGGCAAATGGTGCAGTCTGACCAAAGACAACACCAAATGACAAAGCCCTGCAACCGCACTGACACATTACCAGACGTAGAACACGCTGCGAGAGCATAGTTGAATGAATGGAACTGCTGGCTTTTAGGCCTAAGGAGTTGACAGGATAGCGAGCGGCGCGGCGCAAATTCTTTGCACCAAAAAAAGGCACTAGCCCTCTTTTCAACGTTGAACAGATATCTCAGAAAATCACTCTAAGCATTTTCGGTGCGCGCATTGCCGACCCTTGCAGGCTGTTGAAGTGCGACGTTTGTATCCAACTCAACATCAGCGTCTTGAGACTCTGGGAGGCGCGGGTGCTCCACCGACCGGCTGTGCGGTCCGCCATGAACGGACATGATCTATCAGGCGTGCGCGCCTCCGATAATCGATTGTTGAAGCGTTCCTCGACGTCAACCGTCTTCGCTAAAACGGTTCTCGGTATTGACCGTTCAGCGCGGTTTTATTGTCCGGAGACGGCACCGCAAAGGTCAAGAGGATATAGGTATGCAGCGTTTGCGCGACTTTTCAGGAACGCTTCGCCACCACGGCGGGCGCTCCAGAATCGGCTATAGGAAAGTTTGCGGGCATCCCGTTGCCTTTTCGGAGCGGTACACCGCCTCCAATCTCGTGGCTCAAACATCACAGACCTGTTTGTCTCAATAGTCACGGCGCAGTGTTTCACAACGCGATCGGGGCCTAAGGGAACAAAAAAACTCCGGCGAAAAGCTTCGCCGGAGTTTATCCCGAAATCTGTCAAGCCTGACAATGTGGCGCAGCTCTTGAGAGCAATATCCAATCAGGTCGAAGGCTCTGGTTCCAAACCGCCATCCGAGGGCGGCGCCTTTTTATTTTTGGCCTTGGCTTTTGGAATCCCGGTAATGCTAGGGGCCGAGCCGCTGTCAGGTTTGTCATCTTCATCCGCGGGGGGTGCAGGCGGCTCACCATCCATCACGCGTTTGATTTCATCTCCTGTCAGTGTTTCGTATTCCAACAGTCCCTGAGCCAAACGTTCAAACTCCGTCTCCCGCTCCACAATAATCTTGAGCGCCCAATCATACCCGTCCTGAATAAAGCGGCGAACCTCTTCTTCGACGGTTTCTTTCGTATTGGCGGAAACCGAAAACCCAGCCGTCGCGCCCTGATACCCTTGAGCTGCCTCGGAATAGTCAATGTTGCCTACTTTATCCGACATGCCCCATTGCAAGACCATCGCGCGCGCCAGACCAGAGGCTTGCATGATGTCACCCGCCGGACCATTGGAAACCGCATCGGGGCCGTATTTGTGGATTTCTGCCGCCTTGCCGGCCATGGTCATGGCCAGACGTTGGTGGCACTCGTCCTTGAACATGTTGAGGCGATCCATTTCAGGCAGGCTCATCACCATGCCCAACGCACCGCCACGTGGAATGATCGTGGCCTTGTAGACCGGGTCACATTTCGGCAGCGTCATACCCACCAGCGCGTGGCCGGCCTCGTGATAGGCGGTCATTTCTTTTTGAGCGGTCGTCATCACCATGGAGCGACGTTCCGCGCCCATCATGATCTTGTCCTTGGCCTGTTCAAAATCGATCATCGTCACGAACCTGCGACCAACCCGCGCAGCACCCAATGCCGCCTCATTCACAAGGTTGGCCAGATCAGCACCGGAAAAGCCGGGTGTGCCGCGCGCAATGATCCGCAGATCCACATCAGGACCCAGAGGCGTTTTGCGCGCATGCACGCCAAGGATTTTCTCGCGGCCCTTGATATCCGGGTTTCCAACCGTGACCTGACGGTCAAAACGTCCGGGACGCAGCAGTGCCGGATCAAGAACATCCTTGCGGTTTGTCGCCGCGATGATGATGACACCCTCGTTGGCTTCAAAACCGTCCATCTCAACAAGCAACTGGTTGAGCGTCTGTTCCCGCTCGTCATTACCGCCGCCGTATCCGGCTCCCCGGTGACGACCCACCGCGTCGATTTCATCAATGAACACGATGCAAGGCGCATTTTTCTTGGCTTGCTCAAACATATCCCGCACGCGGCTTGCGCCCACGCCGACAAACATTTCAACAAAATCAGAGCCCGAAATTGTGAAGAATGGAACGCCTGCTTCGCCCGCAATGGCACGCGCTAGCAGCGTTTTACCAGTGCCGGGAGGGCCTTCCAGCAGAGCACCTTTGGGGATTTTCCCGCCCAAACGGCTGAATTTTTGCGGGTTGCGCAGGAACTCCACGATTTCTTCGAGCTCTTCCTTGGCTTCATCGATTCCTGCGACATCATCAAAGGTCACACGCCCGTGCTTTTCTGTAAGCATCTTGGCCTTTGATTTCCCAAAGCCCATGGCACCGCCTTTGCCGCCGCCCTGCATCCTGTTCATGAAATAGACCCAGACGCCAATCAACAGAAGGAAAGGCAACAGCGACATCAGAAAGGTCTGGAAACCAGATTGCTGCTGTTGCTCGGCGCGTACAGCAATATCGTTTTCGATCAAAAGCGTTGTTATTTCGGCATCTTCCGGCTTGATCGCGATATAATCCGTGCCATCCTCTTGACGGAAGCGCACCTGCTCACCGTCGAGCGTGACATTGCTTACGCTACCGGATTCGACCGCGTCAACAAATTCCGAATAGCTGATCTCGCGGCTTTGGAGCGTGCTACCAGGCCCGCTAAACAGATTAAACAGTGCCAGGATCAAAAGAAACAAGACGACCCAAAAGGCGATGTTGCGTGCGTTACCCAACGAAATTCTCCCAAATATGCGTTTGGTGTGAACCGCAATGGTACCACCACGGAACTAAGATAGACACTGTTCGTATATGTTCAATGCGATAAAAGTGCGGCAAAAAATGCTTCATCGTCAATTTCGGGTTTCGCGTACCACCCGTTTCCGAAGCCCGCAAGCGGCGCAGATATCAAGTCGGACCCGTTCCAAACGGCAGGCGTTGTTGACAATACATCGCGCGGTACGTCCAGCGTGCGCCAGCTGCAAAACTGTCGCAAACCGTTATGCCCAAGAGCCCCAACATGCACATCGTCGTTGGGTAACGGGCCCTCAAGCCGCCATCGACGATCCCAAGTTTGCTCAAGTGGACAGGTCAGATCGACAACCGGGCTCAGCTCGCGGTAGATCCACAGACTGTCATCATCGCGCGACACCTGACATCCGCCCGCAGTTGCGCTGACGTTTTGTTTTAATGACTCAATCAACCCCAGCATTGCTTTGCGTCGCGGGGTATATTCCGCACCGCTGATCCAGCAAATTGCGCCCGAGAGAATGCGGCGGGCGATCTCGTCTGGTAAAGTCACATAACCATTCCAGTTTATGCGCACGGCGCCACGTTCAATCTTTACCGTCGCGCGCGCGGCCAGAAATGCTTGCCAGCTCAGCGCATCCCGGGCGCGAGCCATATTGAATGCGACCTGGCCCAGCGCTTTCGCGGTCACGCCCATCGGCTCCAATACAGCAAGCGCCTGACGGATTTTAACCCGATCAAAACGGTCGTCGTCATTGCTGGGATCATCACACCAAATGACGTTGCGTCGCTTAAGGTCTTTTTGCAAATTTGTGCGCGAAACGTTGAGCAAGGGCCTGAGCCATGTGATCCCATCTGCGAGCCGTCGCGGAGCCATTGCGCTCAGACCATCAACGCCCGATCCACGCGCCAAGCGCATCAGCACCGTCTCGGCCTGATCATCCAGTGTGTGACCAAGCGCGACACAGGCAAGCTGTCGCGCGCGCGCCCATTCTGCGATCAAACGGTAGCGCGCACGGCGCGCCTCGTTTTGCAGGTTGCCTTGCCCATCCCAACCGCGCCATTGCAAAACCGTATGCGGTATATTCAGATCAGTGCACAGGTCAGCGACAACACCAGCTTCCCTTGCGGCGTCTGCACGCAGCCCATGATCAACGGTAACCACATGTAGATCGGTGCCATGTGTTTGTGAAAAATCATGCAGCAAACACAAAAGACCGATTGAATCACTGCCGCCGGACACAGCGGCGCCGATCGCTCTGGGTGGGCTTGGCAGCAAATGCGCGGCCAGTTCGCCCCCCAGATCATGGGGCATTAAATCATGCACAGCCCAGCGATTGCATCTCGGAGCGCGCCTGCTCTGCTGCTGGATCAGTAGGAAACCGCAATCCAACTTCGCCCAATGTGATGCAGGCCTCTTGCGTTTGACCCAATCCTCCAAGGGAGCGGCCCAACCGGAATAGGGATTGCGCGGCAACCGGGCCCGTCGGATTGACACTGAAACTGCTCAGATAAGCCCGCGCAGCTTCGCGCGTATTGCCCAGCCCCTCCAGCGCTTCACCCCGCCCCAGATCAGCACCTGCTGCCAGTGGCCCGCCCGGATAGGTTTGACTGAATGCCGTGAAGAGTTCTGACGCGCGCTGAAATTCGCCCTCGTTCAGTGCCGCTTGCGCCTTCTTGAAATCCTCTTCTTCGCCGACGGCCAGTTGAATGCCCGCCTCAGGAGTGGCTGCCGGGGCCGCTGTACCCGGAACCGGCGTCGCAATGGTCGCTTCACCCCCAAGTGTACTTGTTTCCCCCAAAGCGGCAATGTCGCCGCCCTCCAACTCAACCAGACGGAATTCCAGATCACCAATCCGGTTGGTGCCATCCTCAACAATGCGGTTGATGCGGAACTCAAGCTCTTCGGTCTTTGATGTGAGCCGCCGCATTTCGGATTCGATCACGTTCATCCGATCCAATACAGAACTGCCAGAGGTGTCGACCGAGGGCGCGCCTGTTGTCGAAAGCTCGCGACGGAGCCTTTGTATTTCCACAAAGAGAACCGTCATTTCCTGGCGGATGTCTGCCAGTGTCTGATCATCCTGAGCCGCAGCACCCATTGGCGAAAGCGCCACAACCATCAGAAAAATAGCGAGAATGCGCATGGCTTTATCCTGTCAAACCACTCGCCAGCACAGTCACCGCACGGCGGTTTTTGGCATAGCAGGCCTCATTTGAACAAATCTCGATCGGGCGTTCCTTACCATAGCTTACCGTGCGCAGCCGGGTGCCGGCCACACCTCTTGAGATGAGATACTCTCGTGCCGCATTGGCCCGGCGTGCGCCAAGGGCTACGTTGTATTCGCGTGTGCCCTGTTCGTCGGCGTGGCCCTCGATGACGGCGGTGAAATCTGTGTTTGTCTGAAGCCAGGTGGCCTGACCGTCCAGAACCGCGCGCCCCTCAGTGGTTAGCGCGGATTGATCCACTGCAAAAAGGACCCGATCGCCGATGGCCTCATTGAAATAGGCGGCTGATGTTGGATCATTTGCGCTGCCCGGAACGATGGGTCCGCCTGCGCCGCCAGCCCCCCCCGCAGACCCGCTACCACCCAGACCGTTTGGATCTGTGCAGGCAGCAAGTGCCAAGCCTGCCACGAGAAGAAGAATTTTTGCTGTTTTTGTCATTTTCTCTGCCTCAAGAATTTTGCATTATCGCTATTGTTTTATGGGTGTTTTAGCACAGTCAGCGCTTCATGGGAACGCTTTGTGCCACATCACTCCTGCAACGGGGACCAGGACGGATCGGACCCGCCATCCGGGGTGCGTACGGGGCGCAGGTTTCGCCCTGAGATATCAACGGAATAAAGCGTTGAACGGCCTCCCGCGCCCTGCGTTTCGCGGGTAAACATAATCACGCGACCATTGGGCGCCCAGGTCGGCCCCTCATCCAGAAAGGAGGCCGTCAAAAGCCTCTCTTCGGCACCATCTGTCCGCATCACCCCGATATGGAAGCGTCCGCCATTTTGTTTGGTGAACGCAATGAGATCACCGCGCGGTGACCACACAGGCGTGCCGTAACGTCCGGGACCAAACGAGATGCGCTGCGCCTCACCTCCGCCTGCGGGCATGATATACAGCTGTTGGGATCCGGACCGATCACTTTCAAAAACGATCATGCTGCCGTCTGGTGAATAACTGGGCGCGGTTTCAATTGAGGGCGCGGATGTCAGGCGACTGGCTGCGCCCCCCGCAACGTTCATGGTCCAGATATCCGTGTTGCCGCCTTGTATGAGCGAAAACACAATGGTTTGACCATCAGGGGCAAAACGCGGCGCAAAACTCATCGTGCCGTCTTGGCTCTCCAGAGCCCGGCGCTGTACAGAAGCCACATCCAGCACGTAAATACTCGGAAATCCAGTATCATAACTTGTGTAGAGCACACGATCTCCGTTCGGGGAAAACCGCGGCGCAAGAACAATAGCGCTGCTATCAGTTAAAAATTGCACGTTTGCGCCGTCATAATCCATGATCGCAAGCCGCTTTTGCCGCGCGTCCTTGGTACCCGTCTCCGAGACAAAGACAACCCGGCTGTCGAAATAGCCCCCTTCACCAGTGATGCGGCTATAGACTGCGTCTGCTACCTTGTGCGCCATGCGTCGCCAGCCCTCGGCCGAACCACTGAATTGCAACCCGGACCCCATCTCAGCGTTGGAAAACACGTCATATAGGCGGAACTTGACGTTCAACTGCCCACCCTGAACCGACACCGCACCGGTGATAAGCGCCTGCGCATTGATCGCTTTCCAATCCGAATATTGGATGGGCGCCGCAAAAGCGTCAACGCGGCTGATAAAGGCTTGAGCGGGGATTTCACGAAATAGCCCTGTTCCTGTGAGGTCTTCTGAAACGAGCTGGCTGATCTGGGCCGCCAATGCAGCGGCATCGCCGTTTTCGGCCTCAAACACCGGCAGCGCAAAAGGCAGTGGTTCGATCACACCTTCGGTAATCTCAATACGCAACGGACCATCGGTTTGAGCTTGAACGATGTTTGCCGGCAAAGCTGCGCAAAAGAGTGTTGCGACCAGTACCATTCCCAGAAGTTTCATTTGATACGCATCCTTTCGGGATTAAACGTCATCTCAATATCCTGCCACTGACTATATTTTTCTACGGGTAATTCGAAACCTTTTGCGCCACATCTGATGATTGCGCGACGTGCCGCCTCAAATGCTTGCCGCGCGGCCTGTTCTGAGCCACCCGAACTTGAAGCCATGCGAATGGAGGACGTCACCGGTTTGCCATCCTGCGTCATGGCGACACTCACCACAACAGTTGTTCCCAAAGCATCAGTGGACAACGATCCCACATTCCAGCAACTCGACACAGCAACCCGCAGAGATTCTTTCTCTCCTGCCGACAAGGGCGGTCCCTGTGGCACTGCTGGCGCACTCGACTCCGTTGCGAGCGCCTCTGCAAGGGCGGCGGCCACGGCATCTTCGGTATCAGGGGCGGCCGGTTCGGGTACGGTCGTCTCGGCCGGTTGTGCGGTTTGCACAGGGGCGGTCGGGCGGGCCGGGGGGCGTGGCGATGTCGTGATCCGCGAACTGGGTTCCTCGGCTTCCGTTACAATCTCAGTGCTCGCGGCCTCAGGTGCTGTGGCCTCGGCCGTTTCTTGCGGCGTCTCCCCAGCGGCGTCCGGCGCCACGGCCTCTTGTTCAACCGGATCCGGCAAAGCTTCCGGATCAGGTTGTGCAACAGCCTCAGGTGCCACGCGCTCGGAGGCTTCCGGCACTGGTGTATCACTGACTTCCGGCACGAGCACAGCTACATCCGCAGGCGGTTCAGGCAAGACGGGCGCCTCATCGCTGACATCCGCTTGCGGCGGAGCCAGTTGCGATACATCCGGTGCCTCTTCCGCGCTTGGCGTTTCGGTTTGCTCTGGCGGTGTCTGCTCGGTCGCCGGATCATCAGTTGCAGCAATTTCCGGAGCATCCGGCGTGACTTCCGGACTGGAGGGCTGTGCCACTTCTGTGGTCGACTGAGGCGCCTGCCCTGCGGCCATCATCGCCGCGAACTCGGTTCCGGAAATGACGGACACGCTGGTTGCTTCAAACGGCAATGGCTCTGCTGCAAACACATCTCCAAAAATGAGCCAGCCAATCAATATGAAATGACCCGCGCCCGAAATATAGTGACCGGTATGCACCGCCCCCTACCGATCCGTCCCGTTGGCGGCCCCGTCCTGACCATCCAGCGTCGGCCCGCCAATGTCAGTTACCAAGCCGATGTTGGCAAATCCACCTGCATTCAGCGCACCCATAACTTCCATGACCTGGCTGTATGGCACTGCCCCGTCCGCACGCAGAAACACCTGATCGCTTGTGCGTTCCGCCGCGATGGCGCGTAGTTTAGGGATCAATTCATCTGGCGCTGTCTGTGTGGTTTGGATTTGCAGAATGCCTTCAGCCGTAATCGTGATCGTCAACGGCTCTTCCTGATCCGCTGGCAAGGCACCCGCAGCGGTTCTGGGCAATTCCACCGGCACGCCAACTGTCAAAAGTGGAGCCGCTACCATGAAGATGATCAGGAGCACCAACATGACATCCACAAAGGGGGTGACGTTGATCTCGGACATGGGCTGCGCCTTGCCACGTCCTCGCCGCCTGCGCCGGTTACCGCCTCCGTCTTGTTTTTGAACGACACTCGCAGCCATGGCTCAACTGTCCAACTGGCGGCTGAGGATGGTGGCAAATTCATCCGCAAAGGATTCATAGCCCGAGAGGATCTTGTCGCAATCCGCAGTCAGCTTGTTGTAAAAAATCACCGCCGGGATCGCCGCCAGGAGGCCCAGTCCTGTGGCCAGCAAGGCCTCGGCAATGCCGGGCGCAACGACCGCGAGGTTGGTGTTTTGTTGCTCCGCAATCTCAATGAAGGCATTCATGATGCCCACAACAGTCCCAAACAGGCCAATAAACGGAGCCGAAGACCCGACAGTTGCCAAAACGGTTAGCCCGCCGCGCAAATAGTCTGCTTCCTTGTTGATCGCGACGTCCATCGACCGGTCGATCCGCGAAGTCGCTCCGGCAATCAAACCGCCGTCATCCCGGTGCGAGCGGCGCCATTCGGTCATACCTGCGGCGAATATCTTTTCTGAACTCCCTGAAGGAGCAGGACCCACGGTTTCAAACAACCCATCCAGCGGTTCGCCAGACCAGAAGGCCTCGTCAAATTCGGCGGCTTCGGCCCGTGTTTTGCGATAAACCAGCAACTTCATGACAATGATCGACCACGACCAGAAGGACGCGATGATCAGCATGATCATCACGAGTTTGACAATTAAAGTCGCGCGGGCAAACAGCCCCCAGAATGAGAAATCAATCTCATGCGCGAGTGCCAGCGTATCTGCTTCCATGATGCCTGCTCTTTGCCTGTGTACCGCTATGGGTCGTTTTTCGACCTCAATTTCATGCGATTCTATCGAAGTACAACGCAGATTGCTATCACTATGCTGTCATCCACCCGGACTAATTGGCATTGAGCGAAGTTCTGCTGGCAATTTGACGGGTTTTCCGTTGGCACCTATGCAGGCAATTGTCACATCTGCGGCGAACAGCAGATCATCCGCGCGCAGGACTTTCTGCGCCATGATCATACGTGCCGGGCTCAGTTTTTTAAGCGTGGTGACAACCTCCAGCGCATCATCAAACCGTGCAGGCTGCAAGTAGTCTGCCTCGATCCGGCGCACTGCAAAAACAACCCCCTCGGCTTTAAATGCAAGTTGGTCGATCCCGATGTCGCGCACCCAATCGCTGCGCGCCCTCTCGATGTAGCGCAGGTAATTGGCATAATAGACAATGCCCGCCATGTCGGTGTCTTCATAATAGACGCGAAGGGGGAAGCGGTGCATCAGCGCGTCTCCGTCCTGTGACAGGCCGCAGCCCGTATCACCAACCCATCCTCATCAAAATACAGCGTTTCAGCCGCCAGAACGTCGCGGTGATTGAGGTAACTGATGACGATCATTTCATACCCTTCAAATACGTCCTGGACCCGGAAAGCCAATTGCGGCTGGGCTTGGAGAGCAGCGGCCCAGTAAGCGCGTAAGGCGGTGTGTCCATTGATGAGACCTGTGCCGGTCAGAGCTTGCGCTTTGCGCGACTGAAAGGAGATGTCTGCGTGGTAGTGTGACAAAATCCGGTCCAGATCATGGCTGTTCCAGCCTGCTTCCCAGTCGCGTGCAAACTGCAAGGCGTCCGTCATTGCGCCATCCCAACACGGGCAGCAAGACGCAGCGCGTGGCTTCCGTCCATTGACGCGGACGGCATCACAGGATCATAAGCGGCCCGGATCAGCGCGGCGATATCAGGGCGCAGAATGGTTTTATCCCCAGCGACCGCCAAAGGCGACTTTTCTCGAAAGGCCGTATCAGACCAAAGCAGGATGGATTGCACAATCTGGCTCAGGGCCAGTGTTTCGGCTGGCACCGCGCTCAATTCCTCATCCATGCGCAGAAACACAAAGCAAGCTCTGATCGCCCCGTCTGGTTCAAAGTGGAAGATGCGATACTGATTGGCCTGCACAGATTTCAGGCGTGTGATCAGGGGCGCAAGCTCAGGGATCAACTTGTCCAACCCCGGCACTTCCGGCAATTCATCCCAGTCGCGAAAAAAGAACATCATGAAATTGCTGCCCAGTTCGGGATCCGTTTCAGCCTTTTGATGCCCGGATAAAACCATGACAGCTTCAAGCGCACCTTTGACCACGGCCAAAGTATCATCCGTCACGCCAAACACGATCGGCGCAATGGGTCTGTTCCAGCGGGCAAAGGAAAATGCGCCGCTCGCGCGCGTGAAAAGCGCCTCTATTTCGCCTGCATCCATTGCATAAACTCGTTTCGTCATTATTGCGCCCGCAAAACCCACGCGCCTTCGCCACCGTTCAGTCGCCGAAAAGATCCGTTTGGGATCTTGGCGGCTGCATCCCCAGATGAGACCAGCCTTTCTGCGCCAGCATACGCCCGCGCGGTGTGCGCTGGATCAAACCCTGTTGCAACAGGAAGGGCTCAATGACCTCTTCCAGCGAGTCCCTGCTTTCGGACAAAGCCGCGCTCAGTGTCTCGATGCCCACAGGTCCCCCCGCATAATTTTCCGCGATCAGACGCAAATACCGCCGGTCTGCACCGTCCAGACCCAAAAGATCCACTCCCAACCGCGTCAGCGCCATATCTGCCAGCTCTTGTGTCACCCGCCCGTCGCCTTCGACCACAGCGAAATCCACGACCCGGCGCAACAACCGCCCGGCAATCCGCGGCGTGCCCCGCGCCCGACGGGCGATTTCACGCGCCCCGCCTTCATCTGCTGGCGCGCCCAGTTTGCGCGCATTGCGCTCTACGATGACGTATAGTTCATCCACGGTGTAGAATTCGAGCCGAGTTGGGATACCAAAACGATCCCGGAGGGGCGTCGTCAACAATCCCATGCGCGTGGTGGCCCCGACAAGCGTGAAGGGCTGCAATTCAATCCGCACGGTGCGTGCAGCAGGGCCTTCACCAATCACCAGATCCAGCTCGAAATCCTCAAGCGCAGGATAGAGCACCTCCTCCACCGCCGGGTTCAGCCGATGGATCTCGTCAATGAACAAGACATCGCGCGATTCCAGATTGGTCAGGATCGCGGCCAAATCACCGGCTTTGGCCAGAACAGGCCCCGACGTCATGCGAAACCCAACGCCCAATTCGCGCGCCATGATCTGCGCCAACGTTGTTTTACCCAAACCTGGTGGGCCATGAAAAAGGGTGTGATCCATCGCCTCGCCGCGTTGGCGAGCCGATTGTATAAAGACATGCAGGTTCGCGCGTGCTTCAGCCTGCCCTACGAATTCCTTCAGAAATTGCGGGCGTAAGGCACGGTCGTGATCTTCGGGCAAAGGGTCCGCTCGCACGGTGGGGTCAATGTCGGTCATGTCGTGTCCTGCTCGGCGCACATCATCCTAGCCTTTTGGAGCCAGCAGTTTCAATGCCGCCCGAATAAGCGTTGACGTATCCGCACCGGGGGTCTCACCCGCCGCCTGCGCCACCGCTCCGGCAGCATCAGCTGGGCCATAGCCCAAGTTCCCAAGCGCCGAAAGTGCATCGGCCTGTGCTGAAGACGACGGTGGTGGCGGCGCTGCTGGAGCGGAGGTCTCGATGACCTCCGCTCCAGCTTCCCCTGTCGCTGCGGCCAATGTGTCCCCCATCGCCATGACACCCGGCGCCTTATCCTTGAGGTCCAGCACGACCCGTTGCGCGATCTTCGGTCCCACGCCTTTTGCCGCCTTGACCGCGTTCCAGTCGCCCAAGGCAATGGCGCGGCTGACACCATCCGGTCCCAACGTTCCCAGAATGGCCAGCGACGCTTTTGCACCCACGCCCTGAACCGATGTCAACAACCGATGCCATTCCTTTTCCGCCCGCGTGGTGAATCCAAAAAGCTGCAACAGGTCTTCGCGCACCACAAGGTCGGTGAAAAGCGCCACCGTTTGGCCCACGCCCGGCATGCCCGCCATGGTGCGATCCGAACAAAAGACGAGATAACCGACACCGCGCACATCGATCAACACATGATCCGCCGCCCTGTAGTCAATTCGTCCAGTTATTTTTCCGATCATGCCCGCGCTCTTTCGATGGCTGCGTTCAATCCACTCGCACCGCCATGATGGGCATGGCAAATGGCAATCGCGAGCGCATCCGCTGCATCAGCCCCTGCGATCACAGCCCCGGGCAATTGCATCTGCACCATGTGAAGGACTTGAGCCTTATCTGCATGACCGACGCCGACAACCGCTTTCTTCACTGTATTGGGTGCGTATTCTCCTACGCATAACCCCGCCTGTGCCGGAACCAGCATCGCAATCCCACGCGCCTGTCCGAGTTTAAGCGTACCGGCACCGTCCTTATTCACAAAAGTCTGTTCCACGGCGGCCTGATCTGGTGCGAACTCCGCAAATATAACGGTCAATTGATCGTGCAAAGACAACAATCGTTCGCTCAACGGCCCGTCAACAGACTTACAGATGCCATTTGCAACATGTGCGAGTCGGCTGCCTGCAACATCCACCACGCCCCAACCAAGGTTGCGCAACCCTGGATCGATGCCAATTACCCGTATCAATGGCTCTGCCCCAACAATTTATTTCTTTTTTGATGCATTAGCACGAAAGGCGAACATCCGCCAAGCGGTTCCTTTCAAACGGATTGTCAGGCCCCAATCCGTCCTCATTTCTTTTCCATCGCCTGATTACGTCATTTTCGAGCCTGTTTTCGACAGTTCGGAAGCATTATTTCTTGTTTATTTACTTAACGTTAACCATGATGACCACCCATGCACCAAGCGCATATCAAACATGCAAATTCGCACCTTGCTGAAAATCTAGGCGCATCCTATCTGCCAGTCATCACACACCGACATGATCGGTTCACCTCGAAAAAAAAGGACGGCTACAATGACTATTTCTGACACATCCCGCACCACATACGGCACCGCATCCGCAGTAAGCCGTTTCTTCGCCATGATCAGCGACACTCTGGCAACCGTTGTGTCTTGGAATGATGCCCGCGTTACACGTAACGCATTGTCATCATTGACAGACCGCGAACTGGAAGACATCGGCCTGAGCCGCGGCGACATTGAATACGTTGCGGACTCCCAGATCATCCGATAACCCAGAGCGCCGCGTCAGGCCAGGAAAGATGAAAAACAAAACAGCCGCTCTTTCGCAATCGAAGGAGCGGCCTTTTTATATCACCAAATGTTTTTGAGAGATTGCCAGAGGACGTCGTCATTCACCTCTGAAAAATTATCACCTCAACTTGCAAATGCACCTTTGTCGCCGGATCGAAATGCAGCGGTATGGCGCAACCTGCCTTCAATGCGTTCGGATCATACGATGCTTGCTGCCCAAGCCCGCGCAGATCTTTAAGGGGAGGCGGGTCTGTCCGAACGTCGCATCACTGTAAGCGTTGTCCAGTCCCCGACTTCTTCACGGTGCTTCAGAATCAAGCCAGTATCTTCGTAAACCGCAATTACATCTTCTGCCTGCTCGTTCAGGATACCGGATAAGATCGCACATCCATCCGGTTTCAGACAATGCGCCATTTCCGGCGCCAGGGCAATCAGCGGCCCTTTGAGGATGTTCGCGAAAACAAGATCGAACGGGCTGCGGGCAACGAGATCCGGATGATCAAATCCAGCAGCCTCGACGCATTTGACACGCGTCTGCAAATCATTTGCAGCGATATTGCTGTTGGCGACATCGACGGCGACCTCGTCAATATCGCTTGCCAAGACGTTATTCGGCCATATGCGGGCCGCCGCCATGGCCAAAACGGCTGTGCCGCAACCGATATCGGCGACATTTTTGCCGACAAATCCCTCATGTGCGAGCCTGTCAAGCGCCCGCAGACATCCCAGAGTCGTGCCGTGATGCCCTGTTCCGAAGGCCATAGCCGCCTCAATAAGCAAGGGTTCGCATCCCTCAGGCACCTGATCAGCATCATGGCTGCCATAGACGAAAAACCGCCCTGCCCGTACCGGTGACAATTCGCGCCGCACATGTGCAACCCAATCGGTCTCGGGGAGCTCTGAAACCACAAATGGCTTTGCCCCCATCGCTGCCGCCAGCAGGGTCAGGGCGGTGTCATCAGGCATTTCTGTGAAATAGCTTCCGACTTCCCAGAGCCCCGAGCCATCCTCAACCTCGAAGACACCTGTTCCGGTCGGTTCAGGATCCAGGTTTTCCATCGCCGCCCCGAGTTTTTCGGCGGCGGCTTTCCCGGGCAAGGTTGTCAGCGCAGTAAACGTAGGCATCAGCGTCTCCGATAGCGGTCCGGGTTCGGGTAGGGCCGCGTTGGGGGAAGGTCAAGCGGGTTGCATGCCTCTGCGCGTAATCCTTGCACAAAACGCCACCCCCACAATGCAGAGAAAACACCAACAAGGGCGCTTGCAACAGCCTGTCCGTAGATCACACCCGGCGCACCATAAATTGTCGCCAGGAATGCAGCGGCAGGCCAGCTGAGCAGCCCGTCTTTACTCCAGTTAACCAGCGTAGAGCGGCCGGGTTTGCCCAGGTTATTGAACGCTGAATTCGACACAAAAAGCGCGCCAATGAAGATGAACCCCCCCACCCCAATCGTTGAAAAGGCGTGAAGGACTTCCGCGCCCTGCCCGACCAACCCGAAGGCTGCGACCACATAGGGTGTTGCCAACAAGAGAAGGCCCCAGGTGGCCAGAGTATAAGCCAAACAAAATATCAAAGCGTCGCGATAGGTGCTGCGCAGTCGGTCATATTGTCCCGCACCGAAATTCTGGCCGAAAATACCACCAATTGCACCGGAGAGCGCAAAGACCCCACCAAAGGCAACAACGGTCAAACGCCCCACCACTGCCCATGCCGCTACCGCATCATCGCCGAACGGCGCCATGACTATGGTCAGAAAATAATTTCCCGCCGGTGTTGCCATTTGCGTGGCAATCGCCGGAAGAGCCACGACCATAAACGGACGCAGGACTTCCAAAACTTTTTGCCTGGACGGCATCGCGATTAGGCGGTGCTGATAGGCAGCAAAATAGAGACCCAGACCCATCAAGGCAATGCGGAAACAAAACAGGCCGATGGCCGCACCGTCCAACCCCAACCCAAGCCACAGGATCAAAATCGGATCAATGACCATCAACAATGTGCCAGACAAAAGCGTGACGTACATGGCTTTGGCGCCCAGCCCTTCTGCGCGCAGCACACCCGAACAGATCATGCCTACCGCCATGAACACCAGCGACGGCATGGTGAAACCAAGGTAGCGCGCCGCCAGGGCAGCAGTTTCCCCTGTTGCCCCGGCAAGAGCAATCAGATCGTGTCTGAACAGGACGACCAGCGCAGCCACGCATCCCTGGATGCTGGCGGCGATCACAATCGCTGCTCCGGCCTGTTCGCGCGCCGTACTGCGATTGCCTGAACCAATACTGCGCGAAACCAATGCAGTAGCCGCGATCATTAAGCCAACACCTGAGGAGACGGAGAAGAATTGCACAGCAAAGGCAAAGCCAATAGCCGCCACCAGTGTCGGATCCCCCAGCTGAGAAATCCAAAGCAGATTCGCCGCATCGACCAGAAAAACAAATGTAATACCCATGGCACCGGTCGCCGTCATACGCACGACATGACCCATGGTGGAGCCCGTCAGAAAACGGGCCTCTTTCATTCCGCCGCAGCCGGCACCGGTCGCGCAAAGATCGTCTCATTGCCTTTTTCGGGGTGACGCGGGATCAGCGTCGCAAGGATCAGGGACACCCCTGCCATGCCAGCAGCCAACAGGAAAACTGCCGCCGGAGAGACGAGCCACATTATCCCCAATAGTACCGGAAGAAAGACAGCAGCAATGTGATTGATGGTGAAGGCGACGGCCGCAGTGGGCGCAATGTCCCCGGGATCGCCAATTTTCTGGAAGTAGGTTTTCATCGCCAGTGCCAGACCAAAGAACATGTGGTCGATCACATAGAGAAACGCGGCGATTTCAAACCCCCAATCATAGAAATAGACACCACCATAGGCCAGAAAAACGCAGACCAGCCCGGCGTATTCAAACACAAGGGCATTGCGTTCTCCAAAGCGCGCCACGATGTGCCCCAGAAACGGCGCCACCGCCATGTTGATCACCAGGTTGATCAGATAGAGCCCGACGACTTCATGCACCTCAAAGCCAAACTTTTCGACCATCATGAAGCCAGCAAAGACCATAAAAATCTGACGGCGCGCACCGGACATGAATTGCAGCGCGTAATAGAGCCAGTAGCGCTTGCGCAGGATCATTTTCTTGATCTGAGGATGGGGTGCCTCAAACTGCGGGTAGGCGAGCATGGCAAAGATCGCAATCGCAACGGTCACGCCGCCCCCTACCATGAAGACAATATTATAGGTCAGCCCCAGAGGCTCCCACAGGATCATGATCACAAAATAGACGACAAAAGTCGCGGCGGATCCGGTCGCCAGCAGCCATCCCAGGATCTGCGGGGCCTTGTCTTTTGGCAGCCATTGCAATTGCAGCGACTGGTTCACCGTTTCATAATAATGAAAGCCAACCGAACTCAGGAATGTCAGAATAAGAATGCCTGTCAGTTCGGGAAACTGCGCCGTGACGGCCGTGGCAGCCCCCAGCAAGACCAGCGAGACAAGGCCCAGCAGCTGTTCGCGCATGAACATGATGACGGCGATCACGCCAACTGCCAGGAACCCGGGGATTTCGCGTATGGTATGTAATAGCCCGATGTCGGCGCCATCAAATCCTGCGACTTCCTTGGTGAAATTGTTCAGCAGCGCGTACCAGGTGAAGAACGCGATTGGCATTGCGAAGGCCATCACGAACAACAATGTGATGGGCCGTCGCCACAACGGCATCTGTCGCGCGTCTGAAAGGGGAACGAACTCGACCATGGATTTGCAATATGCGTTTTAGGCGCGTTTGGCGAGGCGCAAAAAGGCACAAGAGCCGTCCCGTGGTGCACACAAACAGAAATGGCTATCAAAATGTGGTGTTTGCGACGGCTTTTCAGGTCCTGATCGGTTTAATAAAAACTCTGTGGATCAATATCCACAGACAAACGCAAATCGCCCTTAATAGGCAGCTGCGCCACCCATTTTGAAAGGGCCGCCTGCAAGGGGGCGGATTTTTCCGCTTTGATCAACAATCGGACCCGATGACGTCCGCGCACACGCGCAATGGGTGCGGGTGCCGGACCAAAAACCTGCGCCCCAATGGCGCGCAGCGGTCCATCCTGACGGGCCAAAAGGTTTCCTGCGTCAAAGACCGCTGCCACATCCGATCCACTCAAAATAATCCCCGCCATGCGACCATAGGGCGGCACACCAGCGGCCTCACGTTCGCGCGCCTCTGCTGACCAGAAGCGCTCCTCATCCCCGGCCAGAATGGCGCGAATGACTGGGTGTTCGGGCTGATAAGTTTGCATCAGGGCCGTCCCCGGTTTTTCCGCGCGCCCTGCCCGCCCCGCAACCTGCCGCATCAGTTGGAACGTGCGCTCAGCCGCGCGCAAATCCGACCCCTGCAAACCGAGATCGGCATCAATCACCCCCACCAGCGTCAATTTGGGAAAATTGTGCCCTTTTGCTACCAGTTGCGTGCCGATGATCACATCCGCAGCTCCCTCTGCAATCCCAGCGATTTCGGCTTTGAGGGCTCGCGCCGTGCCATACATGTCCGAACTCAGGGTTGCGATTTTCGCCTCAGGAAACAGGCTGGCGGCTTCTTCGCCTAACCGTTCCACGCCCGGACCCACAGCCGCCAGTTTTCCCGCCACGTCACAAGAAGGACAGACATCCGGCATGGGTTTGGTTTCACCACATTGATGGCACATGAGTCGTTTCAGGAACCGGTGTTCAACCATACGCGCATCACAGTGATCGCAGCCGATCTGATGACCACAGGCTCGGCATAATGTAATCGGGGCGTAGCCCCGGCGATTGATGAACAGCAGCGATTGTTCGCCTTTTTCAAGGCGCGCAGTCACTGCATCCTGCAGCTGTTTGGACACCCAACGATCTGAAGGCAGGCTTTCCGCGCGCATATCAATAGCGCGCATTTCGGGCATCACGGCTGGTCCGAAACGGGAGGTCAGTTCGAGCCGTTTATACTTGCCCGCCTGCGCGTTGGCCCAGCTCTCAAGGCTGGGAGTGGCAGAGGCCAAAACGACCTGCGCCCCGCAAATCGACGCGCGCAGCACGGCCATGTCGCGCGCATTATAAAGCACGCCCTCCTCTTGTTTGTAAGAGGTGTCATGTTCTTCATCGACAACAATCAAGCCAAGGTTCTGGAAAGGTAAAAACAAAGCAGAACGCGCCCCGATCACCAGTTGGGCATCCCCTTGTCCGACCATCCGCCAGATGCGGCGTCGTTCGGTCATGGTTGCCCCCGAATGCCATTCTGCTGGTTTTGCGCCAAACCGCGCCTGCACCCGCGTCAGGAATTCGGCAGTCAATGCAATCTCTGGCAGCAACACCAATGCCTGCCGACCAGCGCGCAGCGCCGCCGCGACTGCCTCCAAGTACACTTCTGTTTTGCCCGATCCGGTCACCCCGCGCAAAAGCGTGGTGCCATAGTGTTCACTGGCAACGGCTTGCGCCAATTGCGCCGCGCCAGCGGCTTGATCAGGCGTCAATTCTTTGCCCGGCAAGGCGGGATCCAGATGCGCAAAAGGCAAATCGCGCGGGCTGTCTTCTTCGGCGACCGCATTCTGGGCCACCAACCCCTTGACGACCGACGTGCCGACCCCAGCCATTTCCGCCAGTTCCTTGAGCGTAAATGCCAGATCGCCATAGGCGCTCAACGCCTCAAGCACCTTGCGCCGGGCCGCTGTCATCTTGTCCGGCTCACCCGGCCCCCGCCGGTAAATCTTGCGCATAGAGGGCGGATCGCCCAGCCCCGGCGCGCGCGTGGCAAGCCGCAGCATCGCGGGCATCGGCGTCAACGTATAATCCGCTGCACGTTCCAGAAAACTGCGCATTTCAGTGCGCATTGGAGCCGCCTCCAACACCCGCATGACTGAGCGGATTTTTGACAGATCGTAATCACCCTGCCCCGGCCCCCAGACCACACCCAGCACCTTTCGGGGCCCCAAAGGCACCTCGACAAACGCGCCCAAATGACAGCCGCCCTCAGGGGCCCGGTAATCCAGCGCACGCCCCAAAGGCTGTGTTGTCAACACACCAATCAGGTCACCTTGGTCGTAAAATTGCGGCAGGCTCAACGGGCATGCTCCGGCAGGCAAGGACATTTCAGGGTTTAAGCATCGCAGATCATGCGGTAAAGCCAAGCGCAAGAGACAAACATGTTAGCGTTCACAAGAGACTTCGAAAGGAACTGCACCGATGAAATTCTTTGTCGATACGGCCGACACACAGGCGATTAGCGAACTTAACGATTTTGGCATGGTCGATGGGGTCACAACGAACCCCTCCCTGATCTTGAAATCGGGGCGCGATATTATTGAAGTCACAAAAGAAATCTGCGGGATTGTCGAAGGACCTGTCAGTGCCGAAGTCGTGGCACTCGAAGCCGAAGCCATGATCGCCGAGGGGCGCAAGCTGGCGGAAATCGCCTCCAATATCACGGTGAAACTGCCGTTGACCTGGGACGGATTGAAAGCCTGCAAGGTGCTGTCAGGTGAGGGAAAAATGGTCAACGTGACCTTGTGCTTTTCCGCCAATCAGGCGCTCTTGGCCGCCAAGGCCGGCGCTACATTCATCAGCCCTTTCATTGGTCGCCTGGATGATATCAACCTGGACGGCATGGAGCTTATTCAGGACATTCGCACCATCTATGACAATTTTGGATTTGAAACCGAGATCCTCGCCGCTTCCATTCGCTCCGTGAACCATGTGCAGGAAGCCGCGCTGATCGGGGCTGATGTCATTACGGCACCGCCGGAAGTGATCAAGAAACTGGCCACACATCCCCTGACCGACAAAGGTCTGGAACAATTCATGGCTGATTGGGCCAAGACAGGTCAGAAAATTATCTGACACCGCCAGGCGATGTGCTAATTGCGGCCGGCGTCGACGCGACGCTGGCACCCATCCGCAACACCTTTACTGCTCTTGACTGTTCCTACGCATTTCCATGCAGATTTTGAACGTGATTTGTGTTAACCACGTCGCAAAACAAAAGAGCATAAAAATGAGCAGCACACCAAAAATCGATAACGCCCTGCGAGAGGCGATACTTTCGCAACCCGATGTGATCCTTGAGGATTCCGACGTGATGAGAGCTCTGGTCGCGGCCAATGAACGCTCCATGGGCGCTAATGTCGTAGACTTGCGCGGTATTGCCATGGATCGCATGGAGGGCCGTCTGGATCGTCTGGAAAACACCCATCGTTCCGTCATTGCCGCCGCTTACGAGAACCTTGCTGGCACCAATCAGGTGCATCGCGCCATCCTGAGTCTGGTGGATTGCGCTACGCTGGAAGATCTGCTGCGATGTCTGGACACGGACATCAAAGACACTCTGCGCCTTGATGCGATTAAACTGGTGGCCGAGGTGGATGAAAATGAGGACGACGCAGTCCCGAGCCATCCTTATGAAGATTTGGCCATAGCAAAAGCGGGATTTGTCGATGACTATCTCGCCCAAAGCCGACAGGGGACAGCGCGCATTGTCACTCTCAGGCACCCGCCTGCTGCAACGGCATTTTTCTACGGCGAGACCGCCAGTCAGATAAAATCCGAAGCCTGTCTGGTGCTTGACTTTGGGCCCGACAGATTGCCCGGCTTGTTGGTCATGGGATCACAGGATCCTGACATGTTTGCCCCGCAACAAGGCAGCGACCTTCTGGTCTTTTTCGCAGGCGTATTTGAACGGGTCATACGTCGCTTTTTGACATGAGCCTGATCAGCCCGGCTGCGCGTGACGCCCTTGCAACCTGGATCAGTCACCAGCGGGCGCTCAAAGGCGCAGCAGAAAACACGGTTATTGCCTATCAGGGTGATGTGACCGAGTTTCTGGCGTTCATGACCGAGTACAAGGCGGATCGCCAGGGCCTCGCGGCTTTGGCGCGCATTTCCATCACTGACATGCGTGCATGGATGGCACAGGCACGTGGCACTGGCATGGAATCTCGTTCACTTGCCCGCAAACTGTCAGCTGTGAAGTCTTTTTATCGCTGGTTGGCGGAACGCGAGGGTTTTGAACCCACTGCGGTTCTGTCCGTTCGCGCCCCGAAGTTTCAGAAGAAACTACCACGCCCGCTGGCGGAAGACGCTGCGCGTAGCCTCATTGATGCCATTGAGATGCAGTCCGAAAAACCTTGGGTCGCCTTGCGCGATGTTGCCGTTGTTACTGTGCTTTGGGGTTGTGGGTTGCGGATTTCGGAAGCCCTCGGCCTCACCGGCGCCGATGCGCCCTTGCCCGATGTGCTGCGCATCACTGGCAAAGGCGGAAAAGAGCGCGTGGTCCCGGTTGTACCTGCCGCACGCAAGGCAGTAGATGCCTATGTGCGCGCCTGCCCTCATTCTTTGGAAGCCAATAGTCCACTTTTTCGCGCCATACGCGGAGGCGCAGTGGGTCCGGGTCCGATCCAGAAAGTCATGGCGCGCGCGCGCATGCAACTCGGTCTGCCATCCAGCGCGACGCCACATGCGATGCGGCACAGTTTTGCAACGCATCTGCTTGATGCAGGCGGCGATTTACGTGCGATACAGGAACTACTGGGTCACGCGTCTCTCTCTACCACCCAAGCTTACACCGCCGTTGATACCGCACGCCTGATGGAGGTTTACGCGCGTGCGCATCCCAAGGCCTGAAAGGCTTCAATGCTTTGCATGTAGGCGACGAACTGAAAGCCTATGACCACCCAACCGCAAAAGCCAAAGAGTAGCGCGGCCATGGTAAGCCCAGGCATCCGCAAAAAATCTCCAATCAGATGCCCTTCTTGGCTCTGTCCGTCGTTAAGTATTTTGGCCCGATAAGAGCTGACGTTGGACAGCTTGCATATGCCAATAAGCGCATAAAAGACGGGAAGTGCAAAAGAGAAATCATTCGTTACGTAAAGCGCTACATCGTCCGTGAAATCTACTGCTAACTCTGCCCGTCGAAACCAGTACAGATCGCCATTTGACGAATATGGGAGCTTCTATGCGGCGGTTTTACGTCAGGCCCAATAGACCGCTAGACTGTCGTCTTTAGCGCTCCTGATTTTTTAAAATCCATCAAAGCTGAATTGATCTGGCAGCAATTATTGTAAACACGACGATAGGCTGAGATAGTCCTCTTTCCCTCTCCTCGTTTGCAAGAAAACGACTGCCGGTCGACGGAATACAACAATGATTTCTACAAATCCGCGACGCCGCCACTCAGCATTGCTTTGGAAAAGCCCTGTCGCTTTCGACTGCGGAAGGCTGGTTTGAGAGCCTGGCCAACGTTGGCACTGCCACCAACATCGCCTATTTCCTTTCCGACGGCTTCGGCAGCGGCGCCAGTCCTTCTTTGCAAACCGTTGCGGAAGGCACGTTGTCCGAAGCGACAGTAGACGTGCGCGCCTTTGGACTTGGTTCCGGTGCGGACCTGAGCTCGCTGAATACAATCGACAGCGGCAACGCGGTTCAGTTGTTCAATCCCGCAGATTTGACAGATGCGTTTTCTGTGTCCGGCATTAATCGCGACATCATCAACCAGATCGAAGTGAAACTCGATAGTGCGCTCGTCGAGACAATAGCTCCGGTTGCATTGGTCGACGGCGCGCTTGGCCTTGCTTATGACGGCAGCATTGATGGCCTTGACCGTTCGATAAATGCAAATAATGTCGTCACATTCGATGTCATCTTTAACGACGGGACACCGACCGCCGCCATCCAGAGCCGAATTACCACCGGGCAGACCGAGCTGCGGCAGGCCTAGGCGGATGGAACCCAGGAGTATGTCTCCCTGAGCGTCGTCGCGACGAACTATGTCATCCAGGGAACGGCGGAAATCGTTTCGGGCAACGAACTCGACAACGAGATCATCGTCACCAGCGGAACTCACACCTTGCAAGGCTTCGGCGGCGATGATCGCTTCGTCATGCGGGGGGGCACGGCGGCCATCGACGGCGGTGTCGGCGTCGACACAGTAGTCTACGAAAAAACCGTGGCCGAGGCCGGCGGCATTAGCCAGACCGGCGGTGTCATCACTGTGGGCACAGGTGACACGCTGACGAATGTCGAATTTACAGAGTTCATGGACCAGCGGCTTGAACTTGGGAGCCTTACAATAATCCCGACCCTGTTGATTGATAACGACAACATCACGATCTCTGAAAGCGCCGAGGGCACCATGATGGCCGAGCTGACGGTCAGGCTTTCCTCGGCAGCGACTGAAAGTGTGATGGTGGATTTCGCGACGATGGACGGGTCTGCCACAGCTGGCGCAGACTACGTGACGAACTCCGGCCAGGTCACCTTCCTCGCAGGTGAAGTCATCAAGACAGCCTCGGTCGAAATATTGGATGACCAGCTGGTAGAAGGGCCCGAAGGATTCGTCATCGACTTGAGCGTCTCCGATGTTCCGGCAACCTTCCAGGCCGGAGCAACTAGCGCGACCGCTTCGGTGGAGATTTCCGACAACGACACTTCTTTCGAAGTCCTCCTCGTGAATGATGATCCACGCACGGGCGAAGGCACCGGTGGAACCAACGACTTCGCCATCACGGTACGCCGGGACGGCGACCTCAGCCAATCCGCGCGCGTGGGTTTTACGGTGACTGCCGGCACAGCTACCGCGTCGGGCTTCGTTAGCGGTTTGCCGTCGGGAAGTGTGACGTTTGCCGCCGGCGAAGACGAGGCAAACATACTGTTGCCAATTCTGACGGATGCAATAGTCGAGAGCGATGAAAGCTTTACGATCAATATTGATTTGGCCGAAGGCAATGGACTTCTTAATGAGACGATCGTGTTTACGATCTTGAACGACGACGAGAGCGCGTCAGTTGATATTGTTGGAACAGAATTTGCGGATTTTCTCCAAGGAAAGCCCGGTGCCAATACAATCCGCGGCCTCGCCGGGAATGATCGCATTCTTGTTTTTGGTGGAACTGGGGACGATACTTTAAACGGTGGCGACGGAAACGACACGAAAAATTCGGGTGATGGAGGTGACAAAGTCTACGCCGAAGCGGAGAATGACGTTCTCATCATCGGCGACGGGAATGACTTCCTCAAGGGCGGTGTCGGAAACGACGTATTTTTTAGGAGGTGAAGGCGACGATATTCTAAGTGGAGAAACAGGCATTGATACGATTGAGGGTGGCGACGGTGACGATGTCGCCCGAGGCGGCGATGACGACGATTTCCTCTCAGGTGGTTCTGGCAATGACACGCTGGATGGCAACCTTGGAGACGACATGATCGATGGTGGTCTTGGAAACGACGCATTAATTGGTGCGAGCGGCGACAATTTGATTTTTGGACGCGAAGGAGACGACGCTATCCGGAGCGGGGGTGGCGATGACGTCCTGTATGGGGGTGAAGGAAACGATCGTATGCTCGGGTCCGCCAACAACGACACGCTCTATGGCGGGATAGGAAATGATATTCTCGACGGAAACACCCAAGCGGATGAACTCTTTGGCAATCAAGGCAACGACATTTTGCGCGGCGGTGACGGATTTGACGTCCTGTGGGGCGACAACGATGATGACATTCTGGTTGGCGGCAACGGCAATGACATACTGGAGGGCGGAAAGGGCATCGATATTCTGCGTGGAAACACCCAGAACGACACTTTCCGCTTCCAATTTGCGTCACATTCGAAATTCGATGGTTCGGACCTTATCGACGGTATCGAAGGCGTGGGCGTCGCGGGAGGAGATATCATTGACGTCTCCGGCATCAACGCCGATTTGACGAGCGCTGAAAACTCCGAGTTCACCTTCCCCGGGCTTCAAACCAGAGCTGCCGAGCCCTGCTTTGGTGCAGGTGCGCTTTGGCTTGAAAATGACGGTGCTCAAACGAGGGTCTACGGCAATATTGACAATGATAATTTGATCGAGCTGGCAATACGCATCAAAGATGGGGTCACCATTGCGGCAAGCGATTACCTTGCGAGCGACTTTATTTTGCAAATTGGGTTTTGGTGGCTATTTTGCATTGCGTGTGAAAACCAGCGGAATTGTCGGTAGTGCCATCTTCGGCGAGCCTTCGATCAGAGCGGTCAGCTGATTGAGTTCGGTTTGACCGCGCAACGGAACGCCATTGCTGCAAGGGCTTTGATGCGCCAGGCAAGCGGTCCCTGGCGCTGCTCCCAACCGATGACGAGCGTTGCGTACAAGGCGCATAGATACTCCGAGTTGATGGAGGTGATGAACGACAGAAACGAACCGGATCATCGAATTCGGCACGTCGGCCGAAAGCATCTTAACAACGGGATCAAAGTGCATCACGCTGTTCTGAAACAGCTTTTATTTTCAAAACGCGGCTTTCGAAAAAATACTGCAGTCCAGAGCCCATTAAAAAGCATCGAACCTAATGCGCAATCAAGAAAGGCCCTTTTGGGAACAAAGAACACGTCATTCAAAACGAGATCGCCTTCGTTGCAGATCTATGAAAAACGGCCAGGCAGCGCAACGGAGCTGCCAACAATCGTCCAAGACAAGCAAAATCGCAACAGAGCTTGGTCAACAGCAAAAAGAAGCCTGCTCCTCTTCGAATAAGGCGAAGATCCCGTTATCGTACAGACTAAACCTGTCGGCGGTTACCGCCCAGGCATCGCTGTCATCAAAAAGCCTTTGGGTTTCCGGGTCGTGTGAGGTCTCTTTCTGGAAGATGACCCGTACTTCGGTTTCGTGAACCGAGACCCACTGACCTTTCGCCCGGCTGGATGCGTTCATTGACGTGGTTTGAAACAGCATTCCCGCAGGATCGAAAGCTCGTGCACCATATTCAATAGAGAAGGTCTCGTGCGTGTCGGACTGAATGCCGTCACCCGTGCGCCCGGCGAAAGAGCCGAGGTGGCCTGAGCCGAGAATGATGAAGTGGAAACCGAATTCGCGTTCATCCGATGCTGCATAAAGATCGTTGGTCGGCGTGTGGTCGGCGAGACCGTTGCAATGACAGGGGCCAGAAAGGACCTTTCGTCTTACTGAAAGAGGAAATCCGACCGATCCGTGGTCACGTCGTCAATCCGCGTAACAACCGGATCGCTTCCGGCATGAGAGGCCACCTGGCCAAAGACCGCCTGGCCTGTAACAAACGAAACGTCAAAGGCCCGACCGGTCCGCAGCGCATTGGAGCTAAGCGCATTGGCCTTGATCAACAGCCCGTTGTCGCAAATGACACCTTTTTCCTTTTGCATCCCTTGCTGGCTTGCGGCAAACACGCGGTATGACACTTCGATTGAGCGCACTCTTTGTGCATCTTTTCACCGCCACAGGTGCAGTTTTTGCGATGTTGGCAATGCTCGCGGCCGTGGATGCCAAATGGGACTTGATGTTCCTTTGGCTGGTTGTGGCTTTCTTCGTGGATGGGATAGATGGCCCGTTGGCGCGCCACTACAACGTGAAGGAAAACGCAGCCGAATTTGATGGCGTGTTGCTGGACCTCATCATCGACTATCTGACCTATGTCTTTATTCCTGCTTTTGCGCTGTTCAAATCCGGACTTATGGACGGGTGGACAGGATGGTTTGCCATTATTGTCATCACTTTTACTTCCGCACTTTACTTTGCAGATACCCGAATGAAAACAAAGGATAACTCCTTCTCTGGGTTTCCCGGTTGCTGGAACATGCTTGTTTTGGTGATCTTCGCATTGGAACCGAATTTTTGGGTGTCCATGACGCTGGTGACGGTGCTTGCGGTTGCCATGTTTTTTCCGTTGAAATTCGTACACCCGGTTCGCACACGACGCTGGCGCCGCGTGACCCTGCCGATGGCGATCGGCTGGACGTTCTTTGCGGGCTGGGCCGCCTGGGTCGATTTTCACCCTCAAAGCTGGGCGCATTGGGGGCTGGTCTCCACGTCGGTCTACCTTGTCTTTGCCGGGATAGCCCAACAACTCATTCCGAGCCAAAAAGAATATTAAAACGCAGCGCAAGGTGGCCTGAAAGCCCACCCTACGCCGTGTTTCTAGACGCATTGATGGGGTCGGGTAGGGTGGGCTTTCAGGCCACCCCTTGTCTAAATCAGCAATCCCGCAGCTTTTTCATGACGCAGCAGCGCGACTTTGGTCTCCACCCCACCTGCACCTGAAAAACCGGTAAGGCCCTTTGCGCCCAAAACACGATGACACGGAATTATGATTGGGATGGGATTACCGCCGCAGGCTTGACCAACCGCTTGCGCTGGCACGTTCAACGCTTTGGCAATATCGCCGTAGGTACACGTATCCCCAAAACCGATGGCGTAAATCGCGTCACAGACGTCTCGTTGAAACGCCGTGCCTTCGACACGCAGCGGCAGATCGAAGGTCTCGCGCGCGCCAGCATCGTATGCCTTGAGTTGGCGTTTGGTTTCCTTCAGCAGGTCTGTGTCATCATCCCGCTGGGTTTTACCCCATCGCAGCGCCACGATGGCATCATTTTTTTCGACGATCACCAGTGAGCCGAATTGGGTGTGGACGGTTGCTTCAAACATTCTGTCAACCTGATGCAAAGCTGCGTTCGGAACAACCCGCTTCTTGCGCAAGCTTTCATGCCGGTTTACCGCTCCCTGCGTTTCGCGCCAAACACTCTGATTGTCATTGACACGCATGACGCAAAAGCACGCACTGCCTGACATGACGGCTGGCTTTCATGCGGGATTCTCGGATCTCAGTATGACCCGTGATGCCATTCGCGGAAACGGCGAAAGCGGGCTAACTTTGAACGTTAAAGAGGCACCACTTGGAGACGAAAAGTCCGAATGTCGTTTCCGGTCGGGAAAAATGGAACCTTGAAGACAAAACGAGTGCGGCCTCTTTGCATTGGTCGGATGCGCAGAACCATCAACGCCAAATTGACGGAACAGCTCGGGTGGGAATGGGGAAGGTCGCACAAACGGGCCTTCCCCAATATTTTCAGCCTATGGCACTGTCACAGCGCCCACATACGCCCGGATGGCTGTGTTGGCCGACATCCGGTAATACCTTCCAGCAGCGGGCGCATTTGTCACCCGTTGCTTTGGCAAAACCGACGGACACACCGCTCGTTTCGGGCAGCGAAAAGGCGGTTTCCGGGGGCGTATCACCTGTAAGCGTAATCTGGGACGTGATGCAGATGTCCTCAAAGGGCAGCGTTTCCAATGCAGCGCGTAAATCAGCGTCGGCCACATAAACAAGCGGTGCCGCCTCAAGCGATGCTCCGATCACTTTGTTTGTCCGTTCCACTTCCAGAGCCGCCGTCACCACACGCCGCACGCTGCGCACGCCAGCCCATTTGGCGGCTAACTCAGGCGCAAGCCACGTCTCAGGCGTCTCGGGGAAATCCGTCAAATGCACGGAACTATCGCTTCCAGGGTAGCGCTCCAGCCAGACCTCTTCCATGGTGAACACCATGATCGGGGCGAGCCAGGAAGTCAGCCGATGGAACAGAATATCAAGCACTGTACGCGCGGACTGGCGTTCCAGCGTATCACCATCGCAATACAGGACATCCTTACGCACATCGAAATAGAAGGCTGACAGATCCACGGTCGCAAATGTAAAGACCGCTTGAAACACCCCCTGAAAATCGAACTTCGCGTAGCCCGCACGCACAGTTTTGTCCAATTCCGCCAGTCGGTGCAGCACCCAGCGTTCCAATTCGGGCATTTCCGCCGGGGCGACCCGATCCGTCTCGCTGAAATCACTCAGGGATCCCAGCATGTAGCGCATGGTGTTGCGCAGACGGCGATAGCTGTCGGCAACGCCCTTGAGGATTTCCGGTCCGATCCGCTGATCGAGCGTGTAATCCGTCTGCGCCACCCAAAGGCGCAGAATGTCAGCGCCGTACTGTTGCACGATTTTGTCCGGCTCGATGGTATTGCCGATGGACTTGGACATTTTGAAACCATTGGCATCCAGCGTCATGCCATGGGTCACCACATTGCGGTAGGGCGCGCGCCCGGTTGTGCCAACCGACTGCAACAGCGAAGAATGGAACCAGCCGCGGTGCTGGTCCGTGCCTTCCATGTAGACATCGGCAATGCCATCTTCGGATCCATCGGCACGGTCGCGCAGGGTGAAAGCATGGGTGGAGCCGGAATCAAACCACACATCCAGAATATCCGTGACCTGATCATAGGCATCCGGGTCAACGATGCCTTTGAGGAACCGCTCTTTTGCGCCATCCTCATACCAGGCATCCGCCCCTTCGGCCTCAAATGCCTCCACAATGCGCTGGTTTACGTCTGGGTTGCGCAGCAGAAAATCCTCCGCCGTGGGCAAGGCACCTTTCTTGGTGAAGCAGGTCAGCGGCACGCCCCATGCGCGCTGCCGTGACAACACCCAATCGGGGCGCGCTTCCATCATCGAATGCAGACGATTGCGCCCGGATTTTGGCGTCCAGTTCACGTTATCGATCTCGGTCAGGGCGCGTTCGCGGATGGTGGTGCCATGCATGTCCAGCCCGTCACCCACTGGTTTATCGATGGCGGCAAACCACTGCGGCGTATTGCGATAGATAATCGGCGCTTTGGAGCGCCAGGAATGCGGGTAGCTGTGCTTGATCTTGCCCCGTGCGAGCAACCCACCGACCTCCGCCAGCTTGTTGATCACAGCCGTGTTGGCGTTACCCTCCTTGCCGTTGGGCTTCAGGATCGCCGTGCCGCCAAAGAGTGGCAGATCATCACGGAAACGCCCATCGTCATTCACGTTGTAGGTGATGACTTGCTGCAACATGCCCAAGTCGCGGTAAAGTTCATATTCCTCCATCCCGTGGCTCGGCGCACAATGCACAAAGCCCGTGCCTTCTTCGTCCGTGACGAAATCAGCGGCGCGGAAATCCCGGATGTCATCCCATTCGCCATCGGCACCTTCAGCCGCAGCCAGCGGATGGGCAAGCTCGATCTTGGCCAGATCATCATTTGTCACATCACACAGACGGCGATACATGCCGTCTTCCAGCCGCGCGCGACCCAAAACATCCGCAGCCAGATTGTCGGCTAAAATATAGCGATCCCCAATGCTCACCCAGCATTCCTCGGGGCGGCCCGTGATTTCGTAAAGGCCATAGGAAATATTTTCCCCGTATACCACCGCCTTGTTGGATGGCAGGGTCCAGGGCGTCGTGGTCCAGATCACTACCTGCGCACTATCAAGCGTCGGATCGCCGGTTCCGACAACCTTGAACTTCACCCAGACCGTAAAGCTGTCCTTGTCGTGATACTCGACTTCTGCCTCGGCCAGTGCGGTTTGCTCCACCGGCGACCACATCACCGGCTTGGAACCCTGATAAAGCGTGCCGTTCATCAGGAACTTCATGAATTCTTCCGCGATCACCCGCTCGGCGTGGAAATCCATCGTCAGATAAGGGTCCGCCCAATTCCCCGTGATCCCCAGACGCTTGAATTCATCGCGCTGGACGTCCACCCAACCGGCAGCAAATTTGCGACACTCGGCGCGGAAATCGTTGATCGGCACGTCGTCCTTGTTGCGCCCCTTCTTGCGGTACTGCTCTTCGATCTTCCACTCAATTGGCAGGCCGTGGCAATCCCAACCCGGAATGTAACGCGCGTCATATCCCATCATCTGATGGCCGCGCACGATCATGTCCTTGATCGTCTTGTTCAGCGCGTGACCGATGTGCAAATGCCCGTTGGCATAGGGCGGTCCGTCATGCAGCGTGAAGCTCTCGCGACCCGTTTTTTCGCGCAGCCGGTCATAAACCCCGATTTCCTCCCAGCGCGCCAACCAATCGGGTTCGCGCTTGGGCAAGCCGGCACGCATCGGAAAATCCGTCTTTGGCAGGTTCAGGGTTGATTTATAGTCGAGCTTTTCAGTGGTGTCGGTCGTGTCGGCGCACATCGCAGGCGTCCTTCGGATGGGGTGTTAAACAGGAAAAAGCGGTCGGTGCGAACGGTTCAAACACCTTGGCCCGGCGTCTCAACTCTCAGAGCGCCGGGGAAATAATTCGTATGATCATCGCAGATGCACGTCTCATGCAGGCCTTATAAGCAGACCGGCCAAGACGAACAAGACCCAAGCAGACCAAGCCGCCGTAGGGTGGGCTTTCAGGCCACCTTTTTGAAACGCTCAGGCGTTCACATGCTCCCAGACCGCAGACATCACAACGGATCCTTCGCCAACGGCGGACGCAACCCGCTTGACGGATTGCGCGCGCACATCCCCCACCGCGAATACCCCGGCACAGGATGTTTCATATTGCGAACGCCCCCCTGCTGCCCTGCCCGTTTCAACGAACCCCTTGCCGTCCAGCGCCACCAGGCCCGAGAGCCATGCGGTATTGGGTGCCGCCCCGACCATGACAAACAGGGCCGCCGTGCGCAGATCCCAGTTCTGGCCCGATGCCTTGTCACAGATCGTGATCTTTTCGAGCGTATCTTCACCCTGCAATGCGACCACCTCGGTGCGGGTATGCACGGTAATGCGCGGATGCGAGGTCAAGCGTTGCAGCAAATAGTCCGACATGGAAGACGCCAGAGAGTCGCTGCGGATCAGCACGTGTACATGCCGCGTGCTGCGCGCCAGAAACATCGCCGCCTGCCCGGCGGAATTGCCGCCACCAATCACGGCGACCTCCGCATCCCGGCAATATCGCGCTTCCACTTCGGTGGCAGCATAGTAGACGCCCGCCCCCTCCAGACGCTCCAATCCTTCCAGCGGCAGTTTGCGATATTGCACCCCGGTGGCCACAATCAGAGCCTTGGCGCTCACCTCCTGATCATCATCCAGCGTAGCGTGAAACCACTTTTCGTCACATTGACGCAGTCCCACCGCACGACGGGGCACCGAAAAACGCGTGCCGAATTTCATTGCCTGCACTTCGCCGCGCCCGACCAGATCGCCACCTGAAATCCCTGTCGGAAAACCCATGTAGTTTTCAATACGACTTGAGGTGCCCGCCTGCCCACCGATCGCCATGTCTTCGAGCACAAGCGCCTTGAGCCCTTCGGCCCCGGCATAAACAGCAGCGGCAACGCCGGCAGGTCCACCACCAACAATCAAGACGTCGAACGCACTTCCCGTGGACACTTCAAGATGCAATCCCAGCGCCTTTGCCACCCCGCGCGGCGTGGGCGGATCAATCTTGCGTTCGCGACCAAAAATGACGCCCGGCTGGGCCTGTTCAATGCCACATTGCGCCGACAGAACCTTCGCCTCATCTGAGGTAACCTCGATCTCACGATAAGGAATGCGGTTGCGCGCGGCGAAACTGGCCACATGGCGAATGTCACGGCTGATCTCGGATCCGATCAGGGTCAAAGCCGAATCCGACTGCTCCACTGCGCGCCTGCGCCGCGCGGCCATGACCGTTACAATGATATCGCTCATCTCCGGCAGATCCGACATCAGTTGCAGAACGTCTTCGCGCGGCACACACAGCACCTGACTGTCCTGCACGGCACGCGCGCCGACCAAGGACACGCCACCGGACAGGAATTGCAGGTCCCCGAAAAACTGTCCGGCCTGCAACGTGGCCGCACCGATACGTTCCATTGTGCCGGGATCCACCGCTTCCAGTTCACCCGACACTACATAATGGAAAAGATCCATGCCCTTGCCCGGTTCCTGCACAAAGTCGCCAGTCTTGAACTCAAAAAGCCTGCCGCGTTTTTGAAGCGCTCTCACATGCTCAGGCTCCAGCGGCCTGCGGATCATCGTGCTTAGATCTGCGGCGAAACTTTCCATGACGGTCTCTCCTAGCGGCG
Source organism: Paracoccaceae bacterium (assembly GCA_033344815.1). NCBI lineage: Bacteria > Pseudomonadati > Pseudomonadota > Alphaproteobacteria > Rhodobacterales > Paracoccaceae > Paracoccaceae bacterium. The sequence continues at coordinate 1,497,658 of JAWPMR010000001.1, forward strand.
GCGCCTGTCCGCATGTCGTGTGTTCAGGATTTTGACGACGTCGAAAACAATCCGCCAAGGCTTCTCTTGATGATATCGCGTGTTTTTGGCTTTTTTCCAGTCTCAAAGGGCAATGGTCTGCACACTTCCATTGCCGCGACACCGACGCGTGCCGTCAAAGCGCCGTTGACCAGCCCCTCGCCAAATCGCCGTGATAATTTGCCAATGATCGAGCCGCCCAGTACGGGCTCCAGCAGGTCGTCTCCCACAGCGACCGCCCCGGTCGCCACCAGATGCGCCATGACAGCGCGGGTCAGCCGCCAACCGCCCAGGAAACCGGAACGCCCGCCGTATACTTCGGCAATCGCCCGGATCATTCGCAAATTCGCCGTCAGGGCTGCCGCGACATCCGCCAGGGCCAGCGGGACCAGTGCCGTGACCGTGGCCACCTGCCGCGCCGCCGCTTCGACGTGGCGCGATGCCGCCATATCCAAAGGGCTCAGAATTTCAATGTCGGCGAGGCTCAAAAGGCTGGCGGCGTCCATTTGATCCCCTTGCAACTCGGCAAAACGATCCCGGCTCCACCTCGTATCTTCGCGCCCCTGATACAGCCTCAGCAACCGCTCAGTTACGCGCCGCGCGGCCGTCAGATCTTCGGCTTCCCGCGCGCTGTCTGCATCATGACGCAACCCGTCTAGGCGACCCAAGCGACCCAAAGCCGCAATTTCGCGCAGACAGATCGCCGCCAGAACCAGAAAAAATGCCGCCGACAGCGCCGTGACACCCCAGCCCAAAACAGGATTGCGCGCAATCAAGCCGGTCACAAAATCCCAGAACGCGATGGATGCATAGGCCCCGACCAACGCCACAGCCAGAGACCAGAACCAGCGTACCAGACGGGAGGGTTTTCGCGTGGCCAGACCGGCAGCGATCTGCATCGCCTGCCCTTGCGGAGCGTTTGTTTCCAATTCCGGCACGGGGGCGGCGTCCGCCACCGACACCGCGGGCACGTCATCTTCCAGATCGATCAGTACCGGGTCGGAATTTGCCATTTTTTCTGTTGCTGCTTTTGTTTGTTCCACTCAAACCGGATGTCGGGCAGACCCACGTCGTTTTCGCTGCCATCGGTGCGTTCCATCTCGACAAACCCGCGCAGCCCATAAAACCGGGTTGCGCCAAAATTCGCCTGATAACTCCAAAGCGTCAGCGTTTCACATTCCGCCTTGGCGTCCTCGATCAGCGCGGTACCGATCCCTTGATCCTGCCAGTCGGGCATCACATAAAGCGCATGGATGTCTTTTTCATAGCGCGCAATAAAGGCCACGACCTTGCCATCCGCAAGGCCCAGCTTGATCCACCCGGCCTTGATCATCTCTTCGGCATACATGATTTCTTCCGCCGCAGAATGCATCTGTGGCAGCCAGGGCATCATCTCATTGGATGCGGAAAGGATGTCGCCCACCTTGCCTGCATCCAGAATTCGCGCGGGGGCTATCGTGATCGTGATCATAGCCTATCCCCTAAAAGGAATTGGGCTGCCTTATCAAGCCGGATATGCGGTGGACCATCGCCTGAGCGCAAAGTAAGTGGCTGTGGTGCGAAATTCATCACACGGTAATCCTGATCGAGCCACTTTTCGGCGCCCTCACGCGCAGGTGTTAACAGATGGTTAGGATCTTGTGGCAAATCTCCGGGATAAAACGCCGCCTTTTTGCCGGAGTCCAACAGCGTGCCGCGCACCACATCCAGGGTGCGACCTTCGTGGGTCATTGTGTCCTCTGTGGTCGCGCGCAACGCCGCGATCGCCAGAGCCGAGGTTTCAGCCCCGGCAAAATGCGCGCGATCCTGTGCCCCGCGTAAAAGCGCCTGCATGATCGCGCTGAGGCGTGCGTGTTGTTTATGATGCAGATGATCGGCCTTGGTGGCAGCGAACAGGATCTTTTCAACCCGCTTGCCCTGAAAGATCTGGCTCAGAAAGGCGTTTTTGCCGGGCCGGAATGCACCGAGGATGTCGGCCATCGCACCGCGCATGTCCTCCACCGCGCGCGGCCCCTTGTGAATGGCCCCCAAGGCATCCACCAACACCACTTGTCGGTCGATGCGCGCGAAATGATCGCGGAAAAACGGGCGCACGACCTCTCGTTTGTAGGCTTCATAACGGCGGCTCATTTCGCGCAACAGTGACCCGCGCGGCCCCGTTCCTTTTCCTCGCAGCGGCGCGAAGGTCAGAACCGGCGAGCCAGCCAGATCCCCGGGCAGTAAAAACCGCCCCGGCGTACAGTCATAATACCCGGCGTCCCGCGCCGCGTTCAGATAAGCCGTGAATGTTTCTGCGAGGGCTTTGGCTGCTGGTTCTGCCAATGGGCCGGCAGGATCAGTATCCGCGATCAGGGATGTAAATGCCGCAGCCTCGGCGCGGACATCCAGACGATCCAGCGTTTGATCCGACCATTCTTCATAGGTCTTGTCCAGCAAGGCCAGATCAAGCAACCATTCACCGGGGTAATCCACAATGTCGATGTGGATTGTGCGCGGGCCCTGTAACCCGGCCAATAGCCCTGCCCGCCGCACCCGCAAAGACAGACGCAATTCTGAAATCGCCCGCGTGCTGTCAGGCCATCGCGGGGTGGCCGCCGTGAGCTGCGACAGGTGGGTCTCATAATCGAACCGCGGCAGGGTATCATCGGGCTGGGGTTGCAGAAACGCGGCCTCAATACGACCCTCGGAGGCGGCAACCAGATGTGCCATGCGGCCCCGGTCCAGCATGTTCGCCACAAGCGATGTGATGAACACAGTCTTGCCTGACCGTGCCAATCCGGTGACGCCGACACGAATCACGGGTTCGAACAAAGCTTCGTTCACCGTCTCCTGGACCGTTTCAATCTGGCGCAGAACCGTATCCGCGAATGCCGTAATGACCAAAGCCTGAACGCCCTTTTGGTTGTATGTCGCGCTACATAGGGTCTGGCGCGCGGTCCTGCCAGAGTCAACAAAGCTATTTGACGCAAAACCCCTCACGGGCTAGGGGCTGCCTATGCCCCGCTACGCTTTGAAAATAGAGTACCACGGCGCGCCTTTTGCCGGGTGGCAACGCCAGAATGACCAGAAAACGGTTCAGGGTGCCATCGAGGATGCGTTGGCCCGGCTGGAACCGCGCGCCCATACGATTGCTGCCGCCGGTCGTACGGATGCGGGCGTGCATGCGCTGGCGCAAGTGGCCCATTGCGATCTGAGTGCGACCTGGGATCCGTTCCGCCTGTCCGAGGCGTTGAATTATCATCTTAAACCAGCGCCCGTGGCTATTGTGGATTGCGCCGAGGTCGACGGAGACTGGCACGCCCGGTTTTCCGCGTGCCAGCGTCACTATTTGTTTCGCATCCTGACGCGCCGCGCCCCGGCCACGCATCAAAATGGCCTTGTCTGGCAAGTCAAACACGCGTTGGATCTGGCGGCGATGCAAGAAGGCGCGAGATATCTGATCGGCCGCCATGACTTCACGACCTTCCGCTCCACGATCTGTCAGGCCGAAAGCCCGGTCAAAACGCTCGACCATTTGGGGATCAGTGCTGTCGATACACCTGCTGGACCGGAGATACATTTTGATGTGCGCGCCCGGTCTTTCCTGCACAATCAAGTGCGCAGTTTTGTCGGCACGCTGGAGCGGGTCGGTGCTGGGTCATGGTTGCCGGATCAGGTTGGCATAGCACTGGAGGCCAAGGATCGCGCCGCCTGTGGCACTGTTTGTCCGCCGCAAGGGCTCTATCTGGCGCATGTTGAATATGACGTGGTCCCATTTGGGAGCGGGTAAGGTGGACTTAAGTCCACCCTACGGCGCTTAGTCGTTATCGCTCAGCCCTGCTCCCGCGCCAGCGCGGCGCGAGGCATCACTCTCGGGCACAAAGGTTTTCGCCGCCAGATCCGTCATCTGCGCAATCAACGAATCGCAACCCGATATGCGTTCTGGGGGTCTTTGTGTTTTTGAGCTGGCATCCCCACGTGTAAGTCGCAGGGAGTTCGGTGCCACCTCCGTGATGCCCACGTCAAAAGGCAACGCATCAAGATAGCTTTCCAGCAAGCCCAGTGGCGTCTGCGGGTCTATACCGACGCTGATTTCATCTGTTCCGGCAGCCATCATCAAAATGCGTTCGATCTCGACCGCGCAGCTCATGATTGGACCGGTCGGAAGCGCGCTCAAGGCATGCTCAAGCTCGGTTGCGCTGCGACCACGCGCCAAGTGCACCGCTGCGGCCTTGCCAAATTGTGCCGCCTGTCCGGGGGGTGCGCCTGCGCCGCGCGCCGCCTTGCCCGCCAAAGCCATGATTTCAGCCTGTGACCAACTCATGGGCCAAAAACCGGCAACCACCAATCATCAGCGTTCTGGTTCAATTCATCAGCCAATGGCGCGCCTTGGCACAGGGTAATCCGTGTCCAGCGATCTGATTTCGGGTCAAACTTTGAAGCGCCGAAAAAAGACAATTTGCAGCGCAGCATGTCGATCGGCAAGCAGGTCTCAGCGATCAGATTATCGCGAATTTCGCCGTAGGGGTATCTCTGCGCAAGACCGACACGCGACGCCGCAAGCAGATGCTCCGGATAGCGTTCCAAGAACGCGCATAGCTCCATCGCATCGGCCGGTAAATCCGCATGCAGCGCCTTCAGACGGCGCGCGATGTCCAGCGGACTTTCCAATTCCGCACCGGCTTCGTCAAAGCGATGCCCCAAACGCGGTTCCTGCTTGGCCGCGCTCACGTACCAGAACTGATGGCACTGATCCCGCGCGGTGTAATCTGGCGTCAGGGCCCAGGCAAATTCTTCCTCAAGCACCGCGCGCATTGCTTGCGTGTCCCGGGGCAGCGCATCGCTTGGGCCAAAAGGATCCGCCATGCACTCACTCAACCCGTCCACAAGCTCTGGGAACACTTCAATCACCAGAGCGATGACAAGTTCCTGCACGTCTTCCGATTTACCCTCAGACCAGATCAGCAAGGCATCAATTGCCCCCTCCGCCGCCAAGTTCTGTGGCGTCAGCCAGTCCAGAACAACCGCCCAATCCGCGCTCAGGGTCTCAATGCGGGTTTGATGGGCAGCCTCTGGCACATGCCATTCGCTCAGGTGTTGCGCAGCCCGTCGCGCCAAGGCAAGCAATCGCGCGCTCTGATCCGCATCCAACCGGGCCACAGCGCGCACCCGCGCCAGTGCCGTCTCGCGCGCCAGCATCCAATTGTTCAACAATACCGGATGGTTGACCAGAAACGGTGCCATCCCCAAACCGGTCGAATTCCCGATCCCAAGATGCCGTTTCATCCGTCGGTCCAAACACCCCTGCCCCACATGTTCAACCAATTCATGGGTGAAGTGCCGGATCAGCCAGACCGTCAACATTTCGGCCATGAAGGGGCCAGACAGGCCGGGGCGCGTATCAATAACACCGCGATCCGCGATCCCGAATTTGCCGTTGCCATAAACCGCTGTTGTGCGCATCAGATAGCCAATATTGCACACCATGTCAGCGTCTGGCTGCTGCCCAGCGCGCAAACGCTCTACCACATGCGTGAAAAGGCGCACGGATTTGTTGGCCCGACTCAGTACCAGGTCGCGCTCGGTGAACCGCGCGGCTTCCTGTTTTGGCGCAGACGCGCAGATACGCGCGATTTCCGACGCATCCGGCACACCATCATAAAGCACATAGGCCGTGTCCCACGCGGTGGCGATCACACGATCCGTGCGATCCTGGGGCGCCAATTGCGTTGAAACCGCCACCAGCGAATAGGTGTATCCGCCCAGATCAACGCAATACACCGCATGGCCATACCCGTCGGAACACATCTGCCAGACATGCCGCGACACCTGTGCTTGTTCAGTTGAAAGGAACCGGGTCAAGGTGCGCAGAAACGACAAGCGTGTAGGAAACATCGCCCCCATCCGACTCAGCCGCATGACTACATCGGGGGCGCGCAGAGGTGCTTGGGCTGGGGCGATGAAATCCTTCATGATGGGCCGAAGCTATCGGTATAGAAACGTTGCCAATTGCCCCCCATGATGCCGTCGACCTCCTCAGCGCTGAGGTTTGTCGCCAATAACCCGTCGCGAATATTGCCGAAATCGCGATTGTCCCTGAACCATGTGGGCATTGGCGGGAACCCTGCCTGTGCGGCGGATCCCTCGCCATAATCCATCACCTTGGACCACCGCCCGACGCGCATCCACTCCACAATACTGTCGGGTTGATCCTGACACAGATCCGACCCCAGACCCAAATGCTGCGCGCCGTAGCGCTCTGCCGCCTCGGCAATCATGGCACAAAAACTCTCGAGTGTGCAGGCACCGCCTCCCGCCAGATGATGCGGATACATTGAAAAACCAAGCATCCCGCCCGCGCTCGTCAATGCTGACAAAACCTCATCGGATTTATTGCGTAATGCCGCATGCCACCAGTGCGGATTGGCATGTGTGATCGCGATGGGGCGGGTCGAATGGTCGATTGCCTCAAGCGTGGAACGCTCTGCGGAATGGGACATATCTACGACCATCCCAACCCGGTTCATCTCATGTACAACCTGTTTGCCCATGCGGGTCAGGCCTGTGTCATCCGCCTCATAACATCCCGTCGCGAGCAGCGATTGGTTGTTATAGGTCAGTTGCATGAAGCGAATGCCAAGCTGGTGGCAAATCTCAACCAGACCAATGTCATCCTCAATCGGGCTTGGGTTCTGAAATCCGAAAAAAATCGCCGTGCGCCCGGTTTCTTGTGCGCGTTTCACGTCCGCTCCACATGTCCCCTTAAAAATCAGGTCGGCGTGGTTTTCAAACCAACGATTCCAGCGCTCAAGGTTCAACACCATTTCCCGAAATGTCTCGTGATAGGCGATGGTGACATGTACCGCGTCGACCCTCCCTGCGCGCATCTGCTCAAAGATACGGGGCGAAAAATTTGCATATTGCAGGTTGTCGATCAGGGGTGTCCGCATACGAGCAGTGTGAAAGAGAAACTCCTGTGGCTCAATTGGAAAAGCGACACCACATGCATCAAACACGCAAACACCGGAGCGCAACGACAACAATCTGGCTCCGTAGGGTGGACTTAAGTCCACCTTACGCGCATCTCGCAGTCCTGCGCGCTACGGTTTCCTCCCTTAAACTGCATCCCGTAGCATCAAGACCACAAAGACATTACCGCCTCTCCTCAAATCTTCTCCTGTGTATGCTTGCGTAATTCTGCGCGCGCCACCTGACGACGGTGCACCGCATCCGGCCCATCCGCAAAACGCAGCGCCCGTTGCCAGGTCCAGGCCATCGCCAGCGGTGTGTCCTGGCTGATTCCCTGTCCGCCGTGCATCTGCATCGCCTCGTCGATCACCTTCAGTGCCATGCGGGGGGCCACAACTTTGATCTGACTGATCCAGGGGGCGGCGGCGCGCGCATCGCCTTGATCCATCATCCAAGCCGCTTTGAGACACAGCAGCCGTGCCTGCTCGATTTCCATCCGGCACTCGGCAATGATGTCGAAATTCGCGCCCAGCTGCGCCAGCGGTTTACCGAAGGCCTCTTTGTGCAGGGACCGGTTGCACATCAGCTCCAGCGCGGCCTCCGCCTGACCCACCGAGCGCATGCAATGATGGATCCGCCCAGGTCCAAGGCGCCCTTGCGCGATCTCAAATCCACGTCCCTCCCCCAGCAGCAGGTTTTCGGCGGGCACGCGCACGTTTTTAAAACGGATATGCATATGACCATGGGGCGCGTCATCATGGCCAAACACATGCATGGGGCGCAAAATCTCGATCCCCGGTGTTTCGGCGTCCATCACGATCATCGAATGGCGCTGGTGTTTCGGGGCATCCGCATCCCCGGTGCGCACCATGACGATATAGACCTTGCAGCGTGGATCACCCGCGCCCGAGGCCCAGTATTTATCGCCATTCAAAACATAGGCATCCCCGTCACGCACACAGGACATGGCGATATTTGTCGCATCTGAGGAGGCCACCTCCGGTTCGGTCATCAGATAGGCGGAGCGGATTTCTCCCTCCAGCAGCCGCGACAACCACGTCTCTTTCATGGCCGGCGTGCCGTAGCGCTCAAACACCTCCATATTCCCGGTATCCGGCGCCGAGCAATTGAACACCTCCGCACCCAGCGGCGTGCGCCCCATCTCTTCGGCGAAATAGGCATATTCCACAGTGCTCAGGCCAAAGCCCTTGTCGCTGTCGGTCAACCAGAAATTCCACAGCCCCGCCGCCTTGGCGCGTGCCTTGAGACCTTCGAGGATTTCGGCCTGCCGCGCGGTATATTGCCAGCGATCCCCCTTGCCGATTTCAGCGTGATACTCCGCCTCCATGGGCATGACCTCATCGCGGATCATCGCCGCCACACGGGCCAATAAGTCACGGTTTTCCGGCTTCATGCCAAAGTTCATATCCACGGCCCATCTCTCCCACATGGCAATCGGGGCTTTCCCCGCCGCGCCAGACTTGCTTAGATCGCCACAGGTTGTCCATGCCACATGAAAGTTTTCACGATGCATACCTATGATCCACCCGCGCTCGAAGCCTATCTGGCCCGGCACATCGACGGTTTCACCACATTGGATGGCATCAAAAAATTTTCTGACGGACAATCCAACCCCACCTATCAGATCACCAGCGGCGCGCGCGCCTATGTGCTGCGCGCCAAACCCCCCGGCAAATTGCTCAAATCCGCCCATGCGGTGGATCGCGAATACCGCGTGATGCAAGCGTTGGCAGAAACGCGCGTGCCGGTGCCGCAGGTCTATCACCTCTCGGGGGATGACACGCCGATGGGCACGCAATTGATGGTCATGGAAATGGTGCAGGGACGGATTTTCTGGGACCCTGCCTTGCCGGAACTGGAACGCGACGCCCGCACGCGCACCTATGACGCCATGAACAAAGTGCTCGCTGATCTGCACAGCGTGGATCCGGACGCGGTCGGTCTGTCAGATTATGGCAAACCGGGCAATTACTTCGCACGACAACTGAGGCGCTGGTCCGGTCAATACCGCGATACCGCCACAGATGCGCGCCCGGATGTGGATTGGCTGATCGCTTGGCTGTCCGATCACATGGTCGCGGATGACGGGGCTGCCAGCATCGTGCACGGCGATTTCCGCATTGATAACATGATCTTTGATCCGATACGCGAAGAGGTGATCGCCCTGTTGGACTGGGAACTCAGCACGCTGGGCCATCCGCTGGCGGATCTGGCCTATCAATGCATGCACTGGCGGTTGCCCCACGCGGGGCATTTTCGCGGTCTCGGCGGCGTGGATCGCGCTGCCACGGGGTTGCCCGAGGAACAGGCCTATGTGGCGACCTATTGTGACAGACGCGGCATCGACCCGCCTGAAAACTGGACGTTTTACGTGGCGTTTTCCTACTTTCGCCTGTTGGCCATTTTACAAGGAGTGTTGCGGCGCGGACTGGAGGGAAATGCCTCCAACCCACGGGATTCCGGCCGTCTCAATAACGTCATCGATCTCATGGCCCATGACGCCCGTGCGCTCGCCACGAAAGGGTAAAATCATGAAAGAAATAGAATATTTTTACGCCTGCCATTCCGTATTCGCTTATCTGGGCGCGGGACGGCTCGCTGAAGTCGCCGCAGAAAACAATGCGCGGGTGATCCACCGCCCGTTTGATCTCAACCCGGTGATGGACGCAGCAGGCAGCACGCCCTTCACTGCGCGCTCCAAAACCCACAACGCTTATTTCTTTGGCCGCGAAATCACCCGTTGGGCCGAATACCGCGACCTGCCATGGATCAGACGTCGCCCGACGCACCATGACAATCCGCTTGCGCTTGGCAATGGCGCAATCATTGCTGCGCAAAACGCAGGACTGGATGCAGACGGGCTTTCCCGCGCGCTGCTCGCGGCGCATTGGCGCGATGATGCGGACCCTGCCGACCCGGACCTTATCTTGCGAACCGCCAAAGGTTTGGGACTGGACGGAGCCGCTCTTCTGGACGCGGCGCTCAGCAAGGAGGTACAGGATCAGCATCACGCCAACACCACTGAGGCCATTGCGCGACACATCCTCGGCTCGCCCACCTATTTTGTCGACGGTGACATGTTTTACGGGCAGGACCGACTGGATCTTGTGGCCCGCGCGCTCGACAAACCCTTTGCGCCATGAGAGGTCCGTGTGACACCGCTGCCATCTTACCTACCGGAATCACAAACATCGCGTGGATACCATGACAGAGCACAAGACATATGACGTGATCATCATCGGCGGTGCGATCTATGGCTCCAGCGTCGCATGGTGGCTGACACAGATGGCCGGGTTTCAGGGCCGCATTCTGGTGGTCGAAAAAGACCCCACGTACGAATTTGCCGGCACCAGCCACACCAACAGCTGCATCCGCCAGCAGTTTTCCAACAAGATCAACATCGGTGTGTCGCAATTTGGCGCTGAATTCATCAAGAATTTCCGAACCTTCATGGGGGATGATCCCGAGGTCCCCGAACTGGTCCTGCAAAGCTTCGGTTACATGTATATGGCCGACACGCCCGAATTTGCCGAGACCTTGCGCCAAAGCCAGCAGGTGCAGGCCGATTTAGGGGCGGGCACAAAATTCATGAACGCCGATGAAATCGCCCGCGATTATCCGTTCTACATGCTGGATGACATTGTCGGGGCCAACCACAATCTGGTGGATGAGGGGTATTTCGACGGGGGCACCATGTTTGACTGGTTCAAACGCATGGCGCGCAAGAATGGCGTAGAATACGTGGCCGATGAGGTCGTCGCGCTCACACGAAACGGCAACCGCATCGACGGTGTCACGCTGAAATCAGGGGCCACGCTCGCCTGTGGAACTGTCGTCAATAGCTCTGGAACGCGCGGCGCGCTGGTCGCGCAGATGGCCGGGCTTGATATCCCGATCGAGCCGCGCAAACGTTATACCTACATCTTTGACGCCGCCCATCCGCTGGATCGTGATCTGCCACTGACCATTGATCCCTCCGGCGTGCACATGCGCACGGATGGGCGCTATTATCTCGCCGGCGGTCCACCCGATGATGACCCGGCCGTGGCCCATGACGATTACAATGCTGATCACGGGCTTTGGGAAGATAAATTCTGGCCCATCATCGCCACCCGCATTCCCCAGTTTGAACAGATCAAGCTGATCAACATGTGGGTCGGGCATTATGATTTTAACACGCTCGATCAAAACGCGATTGTCGGCCCCCATCCGGAAGTTGAGAACTTCATGTTCCTGAACGGTTTTTCAGGACATGGGTTGCAACAATCGCCTGCTTTGGGGCGCGGTATGGCCGAACGGATCGCGTATGGTGAATACCGTTCGCTTGATCTAGAGCCATTCTATGTGGACCGCGTGCTGCGCGGCGAAAAATTCTTGGAAAAAGCCGTCATCTAAAGGCGAGGAAGGACTATCATGAAACTGGTATTAACTGGGGCTGCGGGCCGTTTGGGCTCTTATTTGCGCGAACCACTGGCGGCGATGTGTGATACGCTGGTCAGCACGGATATTGCCGAGGACATCGGCACGCTCTATCCCGGCGAATCCTATGTGCGCGCTGATCTGGCCGATATGGCGCAGATCGCTCCCGTGCTGGAAGGCGCGGATATGGTGATCCATTTCGGCGCTATCGTGGATGAAAAACCCTTTGAGGAACTGCTTGGTCCCAATTTTGTCGGCTCCTATAACATCTGGGAAGCGGGTTATAAGGCCGGTGTGAAACGCATCGTCTATGCCTCCTCGATCCACGCCGTGGGCATGTATGAGAAGTCGGAATTCATCGGCACCAGCGTGGAACACCGCCCCGATACGTTTTACGGCTTGGCGAAATGTTTCACCGAAGATCTGGGCCGGATGTATTGGGAAAAACGCGCGCTGGAATCGGTACATCTGCGCATTCTGTCCTGCGCGCAGGTCAACAACTCTCGCGCCCTTGGATCATGGCTCAGCTATGATGATCTGATCCAATTGGTCACCCGCGCGATTGACACACCTTCCGTTGGTTTCACCATTGCTTACGGTGTATCAGCCAATGATCGCGCTCCGGTGGACAATACCAGCGCCGCTTTTTTGGGTTATCGCCCCAAGGACAACGCCGAGCAATTTGCCGCCCAGATCCTCGCCGATGAAGGCCCGGTGGACGTGAACGATCCCGGTCAGATGTGTCATGGCGGGCCCTTCGCAAAGGTCGATCTGGGGCAAAGCGGGATGGCCCATCTGAATGTCATCGACGACAGGAAAGAGACCTGAGAGGTCAGATCTGCGTCTGCATCCGGTAGCCGGGCGCAAAACTCATCCGCACAAATGTGACGGAGCGTGCCTGCGCCCAGGTGCATCGCTCCGTCACGAAAATCGCCGCACCCGGCTCTGTTTGTAACATCTGTGCCGTGTCCGCCGTCGCCGCCTCAGCGCAGAACGTGATGTCCCCATGGGAAAACGGCGCATGACCCAGCAACCATTCATTGGCGCTGATCTGTGAAAAATCCTGCTCAGCGGCTTCTGGAACGGTTGTGAGGTTGATCCAGCGTTTCTCGGCGATAAACGGCGTATCATTTTGAAAATGAACCGCTTTCAGGTGTAACACATCATCATTCATCAACATTAAAGCGCCCACCTCCGCGGGTACCGCAGATGTTTGCGACAACATCAATTGATGCGCATAGCTGTGGCCTGCGTCCTCAACTTGCTTGCGTATCATCGGGATGTCCAATGTGGCCCGGCGCACCGGATGCAGCGCCACACGCGTGCCCGCCTTACGCCGCCGCTCCAACAGCCCGGAGTCCGACAAAGCGCGCAAGGCTCGGTTCACTGTGGCGCGCGCGCAGCCGAGTTCCTGCGCAATATCGACCTCATTGGGGATCATATCCCCCGGCCGCCAGACCCGCGCTTGCAAGCGGCGCAACATCTCATCCCGCACGGCCTGCCATGAATTGAAAGCGGCCTGCGTCATATCACATCGCGCAGATGCGCCAGTGTTTCGATATAATCTGCACGGATCGTGTCATGACGAATATGTCGGCCGTCTTGTACCAAATGCCGCCCGGCGGACCAGACATCGCGGATCACACGGTGATCGCTGGCGAAAATGAAACTGTCCAGAATTGTGTCCTCCTCGCGCCCCACAAGATCGGCAGCCCCTGCATCCAGCGCCAGCATGTCCGCCCAGGCCCCCGGTTGCAGACCACTTGGTCCCCGCCCCGCCGCCTGCGCGCCTCCTGTTACCGCGGTCTCAAACAGAAACCGCCCGGTAGAGCGGTCGCGCGTCGCCAGAATGGCCCGGTTTTGATCGCGCAGGCGCTGAGAATATTCCAGAGTGCGCAGCTCCTCTATCAGTGAAATGCGAATGTTGCTGTCTGATCCCACGGCCATGGCACCTTGCCCTGCCATCCAGCCGGTTGCGTTGAAAATACCGTCGCCAAGGCTGCTTTCGGTGATCGGGCACAGGCCCGCAACCGCGCCGGTCCGGGCCAGCCCCGTCGTTTCGCTCCCCGTCATCTGCGTGCAATGAATGAGACACCATTGCCCGTCCACATCTACGTTATCCAACATCCACTGTACGGGCCGCGCGCCCCAGGACGCCTCGACCTCTGTAACTTCGCCTTGTTGCTCCGCCAGATGCATATGGACGGGTCCAGTCCCTGAAAGCGCTGCCACACGCGCCAAATCCTGCTTCGCCACCGCACGCAGCGAATGCGGTGCCGCGCCCATGATCGCGTCCTTGGGCAGAACCTTCATCCCCGCCCGCGCGTCTTCCCACAGCATCGCAAATCGATCCAGATCATTGCCGAACCGCACTTGCCCCGGACCCAGCGCGCATTGATCACAACCGCCAAATTGATAGTGCACCGGTAACAGCGTCAGGCCGATGCCGCTTGTTTCCGCGGCTGCGATGATCTGCGCGGACATCTCCGCAAGCGCATCATAGGGCGCACCGCCCGGTTGATGATGCAGGTAATGAAACTCCACCGACGCCCCGAACCCCGCCTCCAGCATTTCCATCTGCACAAAGGCCGTGATGGCGGCCACATCCTGCGGGCGCAGCTTATCGAGAAAGCGATACATCAACTGCCGCCATGTCCAGAAACTGTCGCAGGGATCAGGCCCGCGCCGTTCGGACAATCCGGCCATCGCGCGCTGAAACGCATGGCTGTGAGCATTCACCGGCGCGGGCAACAAGATATCGACGCGCGTTCCCTGCGCTGGTTGGCCCGGTTCGACACGCGAAATTCGCCCGCTCGCCGCCACCTCGATCAGCACGTCATCCTGCCAGCCTTCAGGTGTCAGGGCGGTCTTGGACCAGATCAAAGCCACAGGCGTCTCCGTCTTGACAGTTATTATGTACGTACATAATAATCAGGCCAGTTCATTTCGCAAGAGGATCCTGCGCATGATTCTGTCCAATCTGACGCTGATGGCGATGACGGGCTCGGATCATCCGGTGCCTGATGCGGTGATTGCGATGCAAGACGGTCGCATCGCCTGGTGCGGTGCGCGCGCGGACCTTCCCGCAGAATACCACAATGATGACAACACGGATCTTCAAGGGCGGTTGGTCACGCCCGGCCTGATCGATTGTCATACCCATGTGGTCTACGGCGGCAACCGCGCGGCGGAATTCGAACAGCGGTTGGAAGGGGCCAGTTACGCCGAAATCGCGCAGTCAGGCGGCGGCATCATGTCCACCGTCACGGCCACACGCGCCACATCCGAGGAGGCTCTGATCGCGCAGGCCCTACCGCGCGTGGATGCGATGATCGCTGAAGGCGTCACCACGCTTGAAATCAAATCAGGCTATGGTTTGGATCTGGATACTGAATTGCGGATGCTGCGCGCCGCCCGTGCCCTTGCCGGGCAGCGCCCCATCCATGTGCACACCAGTTTTCTCGGGGCGCACGCCCTGCCGCCGGACTATCACGCGCGCCCGGATGACTATATCGACACGGTCTGCATCCCCGCCCTTCAGGCCGCCCATAAAGAGGGTCTCGTGGACGCGGTGGATGGGTTTTGCGAGCATATCGCCTTTGATACGGTTCAGATCGCGCGCGTTTATGACGCCGCACAAGCGCTTGGTTTACCGATAAAATTACACGCCGAACAATTGTCACATCAGGGCGGTACGGCACTGGCGGCAGCGCGCGGCGCCTTGTCGGCCGATCATCTGGAATACGCCACTGAAAAAGACGCCAAGGCGATGGCCGGTGCGGGCATGGTTGCCGTGATCCTGCCCGGCGCTTTCTATACACTGCGCGAAACGCAAATCCCCCCGATCAAAGCCTTTCGCGCGGCGGGCGTGCCCATGGCGCTCAGCACCGATTGCAATCCCGGCTCCTCGCCAATGACTTCCTTGCTCTTGGCAATGAATATGGGCTGTACCCTATTTGGGATGACGCCCAGCGAAGCCCTGGCTGGTGTGACCCGCAATGCGGCACAGGCGTTGGGTCTTGGGGATGTTGGACAGATCGCCCAGGGCCTGCGCGCCGATCTGGCTGTCTGGGACGTGGCGCATCCAGCGGAATTATCCTACCGAATTGGATTCAATCCACTTTATGCCCGCATCTTTGGCGGCCAAATCGCCACGATGCGCCCATGACACATGTTCTGGCTCCCGGCGCGGCAACCCTCGCCGATTTGTATGACATCTGGACCAGCGATGACGCCGTGGTTTTGCATGATACCGCCCGCGCGCGTATCGAAGCCGCTGCCGCCCTCGTGGAAACCGCCGCGCGTGGGGAGGCCGCCGTCTATGGCGTCAACACCGGTTTTGGCAAACTCGCTAGCATCAAGATCGCCACAGAAGATACTGAAAAGCTTCAACGTAACCTTGTTTTGTCCCATTGCTGTGGCGTCGGCGAACCACTGGAGGCCAACACGACGCGGTTGATGATGGCGTTGAAACTGCTGTCCTTGGGGCGCGGGGCATCGGGCGTGCGCTGGTCCACCGTGACGCATATTCAGGACCTTTTGGCGTGCGGCGTTATGCCCGTTGTCCCGGTGCAGGGGTCGGTCGGGGCCTCGGGCGATCTTGCCCCTCTCGCCCATATGGCCGCCGTGCTGATTGGCGAAGGCGAAGCCGTTTTTGAGGGCGCGCGCCTGCCCGGGCGCGAAGCCTTGCGCGCCGCAGGTTTGTCGCCAATCACGCTGGGCCCCAAAGAGGGGTTGGCCTTGATCAACGGCACGCAATTCTCCACCGCCTGTGCGCTGGTGGGTTTCTTTGAGGCCTGGGACAACGCCCGCGCTTGTGTCGTCACGGCAGCACTCTCCACGGATGCCATTATGGGCTCCACCGCGCCGCTGGCACCCGAAATACATACCCTGCGCGGCCATCCCGGCCAGATCGACGCGGCCCGCGCGCAACGCAGCCTGATGGCAGGTTCCGAAATCCGCGACAGCCACCGCGACGGGGACACCCGTGTGCAGGACCCCTATTGCATCCGCTGCCAGCCGCAAGTCTCAGGCGCGGCGATGGACCTGTTGCGCGCAGCCGGCGAAACCTTGCAGACCGAGGCCAATGCCGTCACCGACAATCCGCTTGTGTTGGTCGATCCCGATCATCCAACGGGCGGGCAAATCGTTTCGGGTGGAAACTTTCACGCAGAGCCCGTGGGATTTGCCGCCGATCAGATCGCCGTGGCACTGGCCGAAATCGGGGCGATTGCGCAAAGACGGGTGGCCTTGATGGTCGATCCGACGCTCAGCTTTGATCTGCCGCCGTTTCTGACACCGGATCCGGGGTTGAATTCCGGCCTGATGATTGCCGAAGTCACCACTGCCGCTCTGATGAGCGAAAACAAACACCTCGCGAACCCCTGCACCACCGACAGCACGCCCACCTCTGCCAACCAGGAGGACCACGTCAGCATGGCGGCCCATGCCGCGCGCCGGCTGCGCAAAATGAACGCAAATCTGAATGTCATCCTCGGGGTCGAAGCGATCTGCGCCGCGCAGGGCATTGAATACCGCGCGCCCCTGCGCACAAGCCCGGCCCTGCAGCGCGTGATCGCCCGCTTGCG
This sequence comes from Paracoccaceae bacterium, assembly GCA_033344815.1. NCBI lineage: Bacteria > Pseudomonadati > Pseudomonadota > Alphaproteobacteria > Rhodobacterales > Paracoccaceae > Paracoccaceae bacterium. The sequence continues at coordinate 1,514,652 of JAWPMR010000001.1, forward strand.
CGCCAAACTGCCCCCGCTTGGACAGGATCGATACCTTGCAGGGGATATCGAGGCCGCCGCGCGTATGGTATCTGACGGCACATTGGCGCAGGACCTTGACCTGCCCGGCCTTACAAAGGAATCGCCTGATGCCCGTTGACGTCATTGCCGGATCAAGCCCGCTGATCCTCGCCTTTCCCCATGTGGACACCGAAATACCGCAGCCGATCCTGCAACGTCTGAACGATACAGGGCGTCGGCTGATGGACACCGACTGGCACGTCGACCGGCTCTACCGCGATCTGGTGCAGGATGTGACGACCGTGCGCGCCAACTTCCACCGCTATGTCTGCGATGCAAACCGCGATCCCTCCGGGCAGAGCCTCTACCCCGGTAAGTTCACCACCGGGCTGGTGCCGCTGACAAACTTTGAGGGCGCGCCGATCTGGGATGCACCGCCCAGCAAACATGAAATGGCCACCTGGCGCTCCGCCTTCCATGCCCCCTATCACGCCTCCCTGTCTGCGCAGATCGCGCGTCTGCGCTCCAAACACGGCTTTGCCATCCTGTTTGACTGTCATTCGATCCGCTCGCAGATTCCAAACCTGTTTGACGGCGTGCTGCCCGATCTCAATCTTGGCACGAATCTAGGCGCCGCCTGCGATCACAAAATAACCGCCCACCTCACCAATCTTTGCAAACAGGCGACCCCCTACAGCAGCGTTGTGAACGGTCGCTTCAAGGGGGGCTGGACCACCCGTAACCATGGCCGTCCCAAATCCGGCGTGCATGCGCTTCAGATGGAACTGGCGCAATCGACCTACCTCGTCGCTGAGAAAGATCCTTGGCTCTATGATGAGGCCAAGGCGGAGCCGTTGCGCGCCGTCCTGCGCGACATCCTTGAATACCTGCAAAACTGGAGACCCGCATGAGTGATCCGCGCAAAAACACCCGTGATGTTTATCCGGCCACAGGCCCCGAGATCACCGCCAAAAGCTGGCTCACCGAGGCGCCGATGCGCATGCTGATGAACAACCTGCACCCGGATGTGGCTGAAAACCCGCATGAGCTGGTGGTGTACGGCGGGATCGGACGCGCGGCGCGCACATGGGATGATTTCGACCACATCGTGGCCAGTCTGAAAACCCTCGAGGACGATCAGACGCTTCTGGTACAATCGGGCAAGCCTGTGGGCGTGTTCCAAACCCACAAGGATGCCCCGCGCGTGCTGATCGCCAATTCAAATCTGGTGCCGCATTGGGCCAATTGGGATCATTTCAACACGCTCGATAAAAAGGGGCTGGCCATGTATGGTCAGATGACCGCCGGGTCATGGATCTACATTGGGTCACAAGGCATTGTGCAGGGCACCTATGAAACCTTCATGGAGGCCGGGCGGCAGCATTATGACGGCGATCTCACGGGGCGCTGGATCTTGACCGGGGGCCTCGGGGGCATGGGCGGCGCGCAACCTTTGGCGGCGGTCATGGCGGGGGCGTGCTGTCTGGCGGTGGAATGCAATGTCGAGAGCATAGATTTTCGCCTGCGCACCAGATATTTGGACGAGAAAGCTGAGACTCTGGATGAGGCCCTCTCGCTCATCGAAAAATGGACCGCTGCCGGTCAGGCGAAATCCGTGGGGCTGCTCGGCAATGCCGCTGATGTGTTTCCGGAACTGGTGCGCCGCGGCATCCGTCCTGACATCGTGACCGATCAGACCAGCGCGCATGACCCGATCAACGGTTACCTGCCACAGGGCTGGAGCATGGGGGAATGGAAAGCCAAGCGGGAAAGCGACCCCAAGGCGGTCGAAAAGGCGGCGCGCGCCTCTATGAAAATCCATGTTGCGGCGATGGTGGATTTCTGGAACGCGGGGGTCCCGACGCTGGATTACGGCAACAACATCCGACAAGTCGCGCTTGAAGAGGGTTTGGAAAACGCCTTTGCCTTTCCCGGTTTCGTACCTGCCTATATTCGCCCGCTGTTTTGCCGGGGCATCGGGCCGTTTCGCTGGTGTGCGCTTTCCGGTGATCCGGAGGATATTTACAAAACCGATCGCAAGGTCAAGGAGTTGGTCGATGATCCTCACCTGCACAACTGGCTTGATATGGCGCGCGAACGCATCAGCTTTCAGGGCCTGCCCGCGCGCATTTGCTGGGTCGGTCTGGGCGTGCGCGACAAACTCGGTCTTGCGTTCAACGAGATGGTACGTAAGGGCGAACTTTCCGCCCCGATTGTGATCGGGCGTGATCATCTGGATTCAGGCTCTGTCGCCTCGCCTAACCGCGAAACGGAAGCCATGCGCGATGGCTCGGATGCGGTAAGCGACTGGCCGTTGCTAAATGCACTGCTGAACACGGCAAGTGGCGCGACCTGGGTCTCGCTGCATCACGGGGGTGGTGTCGGCATGGGGTTCAGCCAGCATTCCGGCATGGTGATCTGTTGTGACGGGACTGCAGATGCCGACCGGCGCATCGCCCGCGTGCTTTGGAACGATCCGGCCACAGGGGTGATGCGTCATGCTGATGCGGGGTATGAAGAGGCGATGCATTGCGCGCGCGACAACAAATTGGCCCTTCCTGCGATACTTTAGCTATGAGGCGTAAGTATCTGCAATCAAAGGACGCCTGAGCGCAGCCAAATGCCCTGCCTCCTCGGTTGATCCTTGCCGCATCAGGCAGGCCAACAGGCTGTGTTCGACCAGATCACGTTGCGCGCGGCTGCCGCCAATCCGCGCGGTATCGGCCATTGCAGCACGCAAATGTCTCGACGCCGCGGCCCAATCCGCCTGCGCCATATCCTGAAAGCCCAAGGCAATATTCGGCACAAGATCCGCCGCAGGCCCGGCGGGATCGGAAATGATGCGCGCCAACGCAGCACCATCCCCAGCCATCGCATGGGCGACCGCCGCATGCATATCAATAAATGCATTACCCGTGCGCGGGAAAGCCTTTGCGGCAAATTCGCTGATCGCCGCCCAGCGCGCGACGGGCACCTCCACCCCTGCCAGTTCCGCCCGGTGCAGCAAGGAGGCAGTATCCACCAGCACGCTCAGCGGCGCGCCCCCAATGGCCGCCTCAGGTGTCACCGCATCATCCAGCAGTGCCCACATGCCGTCCACATCCCCGGTCTGCAAACTCCACAGCGCCTGATGCCAACTGAGGTGCCCATGCATCACCCCTGCCTTGTCATACCCCTTCAGCCAATCCTTTAAAAAACCGATGCCATTTTTGACATCGCCTTCTTCATAAGACACATGAGAGCGCACATGCGCCCCATGGGCATTGTCCGGTTTGATCGCCAGGGCGGCATCAATCATCTCACCCGCCTGCGCCAATTGCCCGGTCTCGCAAAGCGCAAAGGCGTATTGGCTCATCAGCCACCAGTCCTGCCCGTAATGCGGCATCAGGCGGGACAGAAAGGCCAGCATCTGCGCCTCGCGGCCGGGCTGTCCGGAGAATCCGATCAACCCGTAAATGGATGAACTGGTCTGGGCCACAATTGCGTCGCGCGGGTATTGATCCGTATGGGCGTAAACCGCCTGCAAGGCGTCGGCCCCCTTGCCCTTCAACATCAGCGATACCGTATGGATCTGCGATGCTTCGCGCGCAGTGACGTCTTTGGCGAGGCCTTCAGCCTGTGCAATGGCCTGCCGTGCGCCCGCCGTATCGCCGACTGTCTGACGCGCCCTTGCAAGACCCACATGGGCGGCGGCAAAATGCGGGTCCGCCTCAATCGCCGCGAGGAATCCTTTGTCCATCTGTGGCTGTCCCGCCAACAATCGATCCATCGATTGATGAAAATGATCCGCCGCCCGCTCAGAAGAAGTGGTCAGCACATTGTCGTAGCGGTCTTTGATCATGGTATTCCCCCGGCGCCCGGACAAAGGCTAGGTCAGGTCGGGCAGAGACGCAAGCAAGCTCAAACCACGCGGGTTTTGAGCGCGCGCAGCATGACACTCCAGAACCGTATGGACAACAACAGGGCGGCGAGACCGAGACCCACAACAAGACCCAGCCAGACACCGATTGCGCCAAACCCCAGAACGAAGCCCAAAAGGTAAGAGCATGGAATTCCAATCACCCAATAGCTCAGCCCGGCGCAGATCATCGGGATCCGCGTGTCCTGAATGCCGCGCAAAAGCCCCAGTGCGATGACCTGCGCCCCGTCGACCAGTTGAAACAGGGCCGCCATGGCCAGCAATCCCACACCGATGGTCAGAATCGCCTCTCTCTGCGGCTCCTCTTTTTGCATGAAAAGAGAGATCAAAGCCTCTGGCATCAATAGGAAAATCACAACCGTTATGCCTGCGACCACGAGAGATGTGATCGTGACCACGAGAGCGCCCTTTTCCATGTGGCCCGGGTCGTGCCGCCCGTAGGCATTGCCCGCGCGGATGGTGGCGACATTGCTCAGCCCCATGTGGATCATGAAGGTGATTGAGGCCAGTTGCAGGGCGACGCCATGTGCGGCCAGCGTCACCGTGCCCAGCCAGCCCATCATCATGGCAGAGGCCGCAAACAGCCCGACTTCGCTGAGACCGGTCAATCCGATAGGCCAACCAAGACGAAACACCCGCGCCAGCATTTTCCAGTCCGCCCGCCAGAGCCGCTGAAACAACAGATGCTCGGGCAAGCTGGCGCGCGCGTAGATCACGATACCGATCAGAGCAATGACCTGCGTAGTGACGGAGGCAATCGCAGCCCCGGCGATCCCCAGTTCCGGCGCGCCCCAATTGCCAAAGATCAGCGCGTAGTTGACGATGGCATTCACCACCGCGCTCAACACCGTGATCCACAACACAACCTGCGTGCGCTCCAGAGCGGCGAGATAAGACTTCAGCACCATGACCAGCAGCGCGGGCAGGATGCCAAACCCGGCGATGCTCAGATAGACGCCGGCATCCGCAGCCAGCCGCTCTCCCTGCCCCAAGGCCCGTAACAAGGGATCAGACCACAGCATGGCCGGCAGGGCCAGCAGCGCAAATCCAAGGCTCAGCCAAAGCCCCATTCGCGTTGCGCGACGCAGGCCAATCTCGTCCCCTTCCGCGTCAAAAGAGGCCACCATGGGCATCACCGCCCAGGCAAACCCGGAGCCAAAGATGAACAACACAAAGAAAAACGTCGATCCCAGCGTTACCGCCGCCAGCGCCTCGACCCCGTACCAGCCCAGCATCACCGTATCGGTCACGCCGATCGCCGTCTGCGCAAGATGCCCACCGATCAGCGGCAGGCCCAGCCGCAGAATAGCGCGGCCGTGCTCGGGGTATGTCATGACTTTGACCATACCTCCCCCTTACGCCCCGCGTCGCGCATGTGGAAGAGGTCGCATGAGCAGGTCATTGGAAAAACCACGTCAAGGCGCTGACGCCCCTGGTTCAGATTGCGCACCCCACAGATGTATACATCAGGGGCGCCCGCGACAAAGGCATGTCACATTTACACACGCCCTGACACTATCAGCTTGTTCCCTGACGCAGATATGTGACACCGAAGAGACGGAAAAACACGCCTGACATGGAAATTTCATATCATAACTACTTGAATGCTCAAGAATACCTTGTCACTCTATACGTAGCAGTATGTACAGCGACCGCGCCGTGGAGCCCGAAGATGAAGACCAACCGACCTCTAGCAGCTTTGAGTGCGCTGCTGGCAGCCCCCGCTCTCGCGAACCCTATTGATCTGATACGACCTGATGCGCCGGAACTGGCCGCCTATGGTCTGTTGCCAATTGGGGTGCAAACGCTGGAACTGTCGCATCCGGGTCAGATCGATGTGGTCAATGTGGATGGCGATGACGCACCTGTCTATGACCGCCCGCTGAAGGCCGAGATCTGGTATCCTGCAGCGCCCGGCACCACGCCCGGTGGCACATATCGCGCCTATCTGCGTGATGGAAAGACCGAAGTCACACTGACCGGACGCGCCGCGCGCGATGCCCCCCCTGCGGCGCAGGGACGTTATCCGCTGATCATCATCAGCCATGGCTATCCGGGCAATCGCTTCCTGATGTCGCATCTGGGCGAAAACCTTGCCTCCAAGGGGTTTGTGACGGTTTCCATTGACCACACGGACAGCACCTATTCGGATCAGAACCTGTTTGGCTCCACCTTGCTGAACCGTCCGATCGACCAACGCTTTGTGCTCGATGAGATGACAAATCTTGGGGGGGATCTTGGCGCTTTGATCAATACCGGTGTCGTCGGCATCATCGGCTATTCCATGGGGGGATACGGCGCGCTGGTCTTTGGCGGTGCTGGCGTGACCCAATCGGCCACCGAATACAGCTGGGGCGCGCCCAACGGCCTGTTGGCCCGGCATCTTGCCGGCTCGGACAGCCATGAGGCCCTTGTTGATCCGCGTGTGCGGGCGATTATTGCCATTGGACCCTGGGGGCGCAACGCGGATTTCTGGGATGCCAACGGCATGGGCGGGCTGCGAGTTCCGACCCTGTTCATGGCCGGCAGCGCCGATGACGTCTCTGTCTATGAGACAATCCGCACGATCTTCGCTGAAGCCGGTGGCACGGACCGGCATCTGCTGACCTTTGATCACGCCAATCACAATGCTGCCGCACCGATCCCGGCACCCATCGAATCCTGGACCCCGGTGGAGGATCTGGATATCACCCCCTTCGAACATTATGCCGACCCGGTCTGGGACACGACCCGCATGAATAACATCGCCCAGCATTTCGCGACTGCTTTCATGGACTTGCACCTCAAAGGGGACATCAGCAAGAGCGCCTATCTCGATCTTATCGAGGAGTCAGAGGACGGCATTCAGGCGCTGGATGAAGAAGGCAAGCCGACTGAGGATCATACATATTGGACCGGATTTGCCCCCCGCACCGCCAAAGGGCTGAGGTTTGAAACCCTTCTGGAGGGCGAATAGGTAGGTTCTGGTGTGCAGAACGCGCGCCTTGGTCGATCAAAAATGCGGGCGGGCATTCCGCAAGCAAGCCAAAGTGGAGTGTTGCAATGCCAGCGGAGCGTGACCATTTTTCTCGCGGACATCCCGCTTGGTGCATAAGGTGGGTCACCGGGCTGCAAAGTATTTTTGCCGGGCAACCAGTGCAGCCATGATCCGCATTTTCAGAGACGCCCTCATCGGGATTGCAGCCATTTGCTGGACCACAGTAGCCCTTGCCCAGACCCTGACCGCTGAGGACCAGCGCGACCTGGCAGCCGTTGTCGAGCAATTCCTCGCAGATACGCGCGCGCTGAATGTGTCCGGCGTGGTCGAAACCATGCCCCCGTCAGTGATCGCCGATCTCGCCCACCGCAACGATATGACCGAAACGGAACTGATCAGCGCAGTGGTCGAGGCGATGGAAGCGGCGATGGAGTCGGTGGCGTTGCTCGAGGTTCAGATGGACAGCACAGCAGCGGTCCTGGGCGAAACATCGGCTGGGCGGATCTTTGTCCTCTTGCCGACAATGACGCTTATGCAGGTCGGGGACGCCGTCTATCGTGCCGGGTCTCACACATTGGCATTCAAAGAGACCGGTCAGTGGTCTCTCATCCGTCTTGATGAACCGAGCCAGCGCCAGATGCTGGTGAATGCCCTGCCCGAATTCACGGGCATCACCTTTCCCGAAGCAAGCTTGGAACAGATTGAATAGGGCCCTGATCACGGGGACTGCGCTGTTGCGATCCGCGCAAAAAAAAGCCCGCGAAATCAAGCGGGCTTTCTTGTTTGATTATATGAAGGGCTCAGGCCGCTTTTTGCTTGCGTCTGCGCATCGCGCCCAAGGCTCCAAGGCCGCCCAACAACAGCAGACCCGCCGCAGGAACCGGCACAGGCGAGATGTTGATGTTGATGTCGCCGTGGCTCCGTCCGGAAATGTTATCCAAGGACTTTGCTACGTAATTCGTATTGGTCGCCTGTGAAAGAATGTTCCAGGTGAACCAGCCCGCGCCGCCGACGCCTTGGTTTTTGTCATTTGCGCTCTCGCCCAATTGGAAAGGAATTTCCTTTGGATCAAGCGGGAACGGCGTCAAAGTCATCATCAGACCGTCGAGAAGGCCAACGCCCGTCAGGGTCGCCGATTTGATGTTATAGTAGGACCATGTATCCTTCAGCGCGTCTTTCTCCGCAGTTGTCAGACCATTGGCAAAACCGCCATCCATGGTGCCACCGCCGCCTGGAGCATTCGGGTTGAGCAGATCATACTCGACAGCAAGATCCATCTGCAGGTCGGTGTCACTGTTGTTTGCGATGCGGCCGTCAAGGGACGCTGTCACGTTGTTTGCACCGACGTTGAATTTGCCAGCGCCGCCGACAAACTGCCAGTAGTTGCTAGCAGCAGATCCAAAAATACCGGGCAGCCATACGGTGTGGAAATTGCTTCCGGATTTTACGCTCGTGGCGTTGTAGTCGCCCTCATACATTGTCGCGGCATCTGCCTCGCCTCCCAGCAAAACAGCGGCCGATACCGCCAAAGCGATCGCGCCTGTTTTAAGTAAGTTAAGACTCATTCAATCATTCCTCGTTCCGCTCAAATGAGCGCCTGGACGATTGCAATTACCGCCGCGCAGCCGCTGCTCATCTAGCACTTGTTAATTCTTCTGTTATGCGACCGGCAATCGGTCACAAGTCCGATCAAAAAACAGGCGGAAAACAGGCCAGCAGGCAATAATACTAAAAACCGCTCGCATCGCGGGAAATTCCATCCGTCATATGGGAACAATCTTTGGTGCCACACGTCATTTTTGGTCTTTTCCACCGTTTTCATTCGCTTTTTAGCGCACCTCATCACCCTCCACATCGAGTGATTCGTTTTCATAAACTGGCACTGGCAAGCCTTCCCCATAGGCACCGGCTCTGTCATACTTGGCTCAACTCATAAATGAGGTTCGAGCCCCCATGCCCAACGATCTGCTGTCCAACACGGACGCCCCCGCCTATGACGCCGCCTCCATCGAGGTCCTTGAAGGGCTGGAACCCGTGCGCAAACGCCCCGGCATGTACATCGGCGGCACCGATGAACGCGCCCTGCACCATCTGGTGGCCGAAGTGCTCGACAACTCCATGGACGAGGCCGTCGCAGGCCACGCCAACCGGATCGAGGTCGAATTGCACGCCGATTACGCCGTCACCATCCGCGACAATGGCCGGGGTATTCCCATCGATCCGCACCCAAAATTCCCGGACAAATCCGCGCTCGAGGTCATCCTGTGCACGCTCCATGCGGGCGGCAAATTCTCCGGCAAAGCCTATGAAACCTCCGGCGGTCTGCACGGGGTCGGCGCTTCCGTGGTCAACGCGCTCAGCGATTCCATGGTCGTTCAGGTGGCCCGCAACAAGGAACTCCATGAACAACGCTTTTCACGCGGGCTTCCTCTGGGCCCCGTCGAAATGGTGGGGGCTGCCCCCAACCGGCGCGGCACCACCGTCACCTTCCACGCGGATGAAGAAATCTTTGGCTCCCACCGCTTCAAACCCGCGCGATTGTTCAAATCCATCCGCTCAAAGGCCTATCTGTTTTCGGGCGTCGAAATCCGCTGGAAATCCCATATCGAGGACGGCGAAACTCCGACAGAGGCCACCTTCCACTTCCCCGGCGGCCTGTCGGACTACCTTAATGAAACGCTCGGCAAGGCCACAACCTACGCCGACAAACCCTTTGCCGGAACCGTTGATTTCAAAGAGAAATTCGGCCAACCGGGCAAGGTCGAATGGGCCATCAACTGGACCCCCTCGCGCGATGGCTTCATCCAATCCTACTGCAACACGGTCCCCACGCCCGAAGGCGGCACCCATGTCGCCGGGTTCTGGGCTGCGATCCTCAAGGGCATCAAGGCCTACGGTGAACTTTCAAACACCAAAAAAGCCGCCCAAATCACCCGTGAAGACCTCACATCGGGCGGCTGCGCGCTCGTTTCCTGTTTCATCGCCGAACCCGCTTTTGTCGGCCAGACCAAGGACCGCCTCTCCACCGAGGCCGCGGCCAAAATGACTGAAGGCGCTGTGCGCGACCACTTCGACAACTGGCTGGCCAATGACACGAAATCCGCCGGGGCCATCCTCGATTTTCTGGTGCTGCGCGCCGAAGAACGCCTGCGCCGACGTCAGGAAAAAGAGACCGCGCGCAAATCGGCCACCAAAAAGCTGCGCTTGCCCGGCAAACTCACCGATTGCACCTCCAAATCCCGTGAAGGCACCGAATTGTTCATCGTGGAGGGCGATTCAGCAGGTGGATCGGGCAAAGGCGCGCGCAACCGCAACACGCAAGCGCTCCTGCCGCTCAAGGGTAAAATCCTCAACGTGCTGGGCGCGGCCTCCTCAAAACTCGGCACCAATGCGGAGATTTCCGATCTCTGCGAGGCGCTGGGATGTGGCATGGGCACGCGCTTTAACCTTGATGATCTGCGCTATGACAAGATCATCATCATGACCGACGCGGATGTGGACGGCGCTCATATCGCCGCCCTCCTGATGACGTTTTTCTTTACCCAGATGCGCCCGCTGATCGACGCCGGCCACCTCTACCTCGCCTGCCCGCCCCTGTTCCGCCTGACCCAAGGCGCCAAACGCGTCTATTGTCTGGATGAAGACGAGAAAAACGCCTGGCTGGAAAAAGGCCTCGGCGGCAAAGGCAAAATCGACGTCTCCCGCTTCAAGGGCCTTGGTGAAATGGACGCCAAGGATCTGAAAGAAACCACCATGGACCCGACGACGCGCAAACTCATCCGCGTGTCGATTGACGAGGACATGCCCGGCGAAACCGGCGATCTAGTCGAGCGTCTGATGGGGAAGAAGCCCGAACTGAGGTATCAATACATTCAGGAAAACGCGAAGTTTGTGGAGGAGTTGGATGTTTGATGGATGATGTATCGAAACGCCCACGCCTAGGAATTGCTTTAACGATCATTTACCTAACGGTCGTCGGTCTAATCGTTGTCGTCAACTGGCAAAGTTTCGCGCGACTTGAACCCAATGCTTGGGGAGACTTCTTGGCTGGATCACTTGGTCTTCTTGCGCTTTTCTGGCTCATACTAGGATATTTCCAGCAAGGTGATGAACTCCGAAACAGCGTAAGAGCACTGGAACAACAGTCAAAAGAACTTTCAGCTTCAGTGCAACAACAGCGTGATTTGGTAAAAAGTAACGAGAATGCAGCAAAGCTCGAAATTCAGCGGTTTTTGGGATCACTCGAGATTGAAGCAGCCAAATTACAGGATAACATGCGTTTTGACGCCCGGTTGCTGCCGTCCCTTTTAAGTGACTATGACTCTAACGGCAGAGCCCATTTAACGTTTTCACATGGCGTAAAAAGCGGTGCCGTGGAACAGCATGATAATGAAGTGGCTGAACTCACCAAAGAAATTACAAAGATATTAGAAAACACAGAAACCCTGCAGGACATCCCGATACCAAATGAACAGGATCAGTTAATCCGCATTCTTCGAGTGCTCCATACAAAGCAAACAGAAGCGGCCGAGATGCGCAAATCTCTCGAGGCGAAGTTATCTGAAATCTCTGAAAAGCAAAGACTTCGCGCGATGAATCGACAAACCACTAGCTGACTCCAAAGAACCAGCCATCGTTTAGAAATACGCCCGACCCTCCCCACGGGAGGGCGCACTTCGTGCACCCTGGTCTTCGACCGCTCCGGCCTCAAACTGTCCACTGGACAGTTTACAAAACGCCCTCCGGCCCGAGGTCGGGCGCGGCCCATTCGATCTGTTTCACTTGATATCCGCTACGTCCGGGGCTCCGCCCGTTCAGATCTCAAACTCTCTCCCAGAGAGTTTGCAAGACGGTCCTCACCCATCCCCCACGGGGAGGGCGCATTTCATGCCCCCTCGATGCTATCGCATCCTTCCGGGCTGAAACTATCCACTGGACAGTTTGCAAAACGCCCTCCGACCCGAGGGTGAAACAGGAATCAGAAACCTGCCAGTGGCTGGTTTCCCTGTTGAGCGGGCGGAGCCCCGTACGGGCGTGGCACTAACTTCTGTTTCACGATGTACCCGGACACAGTTTTGAGCATTACTCACCGCCCCGGGGCTCCGCCCGTTCGCGGCTCAAGCGCTCCCCGGAGCGTTTGCCGGGCTAGGCCCGGATCGCCGCTCTCCCCAACCGTACACAGGTCGGTGTACAGCCTGTGTACAGGTTGTGTACGGATGTCACAGACCATTTTCCTCCTTCAAGGCTCCTGTCGCACAGTGTCGACCCGGGGCCCCATCCCCGCCACAGACACCAAAAATCCTGACGCGGAATTTACCGCATCTGCCAATTTTCACCTTGATCCCGCCCCCTGTTTCAGGCCCACTCACACCATGCGCGCACTCTTCACAGGCCTGATCATTTCATCCGTTTTTCTGTCGTCATGCGGTCGCCCGTTGACTCCGACTGAAACGGCATTTGCTCAAGCAATTCATGGGGATACGCTCGACATCTCCAAGGTGCGTCTGGTGGATGGCGCCCCCACCCGCGCCGTCACCTTCGAGCGCAAACCGCGCCCGCGCACCACCTGCCGCGAGCGCATCGTGCCACCCGTCAAGGCCGAAACCGTGACGTCAAAACCCGCTGCCGTCGCGCTTTACAATCACATCCTGTTTGATCGCGACTGGTATCTGGACGACTATCTCCCTGAATACCCTAACGAAATCGGCCTTGTGGCCGCCATGCTCTTTGCCCATGAGATGGTCCATGTGTGGCAATGGCAGAACCGGAAACAGACGGGCTACACCCCATTGCGCGCCGCTTTTGAACATGATGGCGCGCGTGATCCCTACCTGTTTGATCTGGATGCCAACCCACAGTTCAGCGATTTCGGCTTTGAACAGCAAGGGGCCATTATGGAAGAATTCGTCTGTTGCCGCGCGCTGGATCCAACCGCGCCGCGCACGCAGCGTCTACACGATATGATTTCCCAAGCCATGCCCGTGACGCCACTCCCGGATGCACGCGAGTACTCCGTTGGCCTCCCGTGGGAAGGCGTTGAATTAAAAGGGATTTGCAGTTAGTCAGGGCCGCTGCACAGTTTCCAGAAAAAGCAGCAGATCAGCCTGTGTTGCCGTGGTGCGCAGGCGCGTGCGATCGACACGAACGCGCTTTTTTCGATCGCTTTGAAGCCCGGTGAAACCAACCATCTGGCGACCCCTCATCCCTCCGATGGCGTATCCCTCCAGGACCGCAGCCGTTTCATAGACGGGGAATGTGCCACCGTTCCGGCTGCGCAATCGCGTGAGATCCGGCGGTGTTTTACTCAGGCCAAAAACGCCACCGCCACCGCCGCCCTTTGCATCACCACCGTGACAAGCCGCGCAATTCGCAGCGTAAAGCGCCGCGCCTCGGCGCACATCATCTCTCCCAGACCCACTGCACGCTGTCACCAGCGCAGAAATCAATAACAATAACAGACTTGGACGGATCACCGAAGAACCCTCGTATTTTCACGTATTTGACGCAGCTGCGTTCAATCAAGCTTGCTCAAATGATGTCGCACCTGCATGGTCACACGACACATCATAAAGGAGATGTATGAATGGCCCATTACGCGGCAATTATGTTGTTGGCCGGCATTGGCATTCCGCTGCTTGCAGCTCTTAACGCCGCATTGGGCGTCCGGATCGGATCGCCTGCCGCAGCCGCTACGGTGCTGTTTGCAGTCGCTTTTACGTCCTGCGTCGTGGTGATGTTAGTGACTGGCCCGCAGGCTCTCACCAAGGTGGCATCTGCACCAAGACATCTGTTTCTGGCCGGTATTCTGATTGCCTTTTATGTGCTCACAATCACCTATATCGCACCCACTTTCGGCGTCGGAAATGCGGTTTTTTTCGTGCTGTTGGGACAATTGATAAGCGCCGCTGCGATTGATCACTTTGGGCTGTTCGGCGCGCGGATAAACCCCATGGACGGGACACGCACGCTCGGCATCGCATTGATGACCGCAGGCGTTTTCATCACCCAAAAAGCCTAGCGGCCATTCGCGAGTTCGCGCAAGCGCTGCCAAGTGTGATCATCCACCTCCACCTGCCGTGCCATTTTCCGGTGTTGACCCGGGATCCGTACCCCCTCATCCTGCACCGCACTTTCACACAATTCGGCCAGCCGGGCTTCAAAGGCAGAAGACGAACCGGGATCCAACAAGATGTAATACTGCCCAAGATCATGCGGTGGGCCATCCGGTGCCTTGAGAGGTTTGACCTTTCGCGACAACACCGACCCGGTCATGCCTGCCGCCAGGATTTCAGCCATCAAACCAAATCCCCAGCCCTTGGGTCCACCAAGTGATACCAAAGACCCCGACAGGGCCGCGTCCGGATCGGTGGTTGGATTGCCTTGTGCATCTAGCGCCCATCCCAGCGGGATCTTTTGTCCCATAGCTTTGGCCATTGTGATCTTGCCCAGGGCCACAGCGGTGGTGGATTGATCAAATTGCATGGCAATTTCGCCCTCCTCGCCGGGCACCGAAAACGCAATCGGATTGGTGCCGATGACTCGGCTATTTCCCCCAGGTGCTGCGACGATCGGGGAGGCGTTGGTGAATCCGATTCCGATGCAGCCCGCGCGCGCGATCTGTTCGGTGAAATACCCCAGAGACGTGCAGGTGTGCGCATGCCCAATGGCCAGCGTCGCAGTTCCGAACTGGCGCGCTGCGTCTAGCGCGGGAACCAACCCATAGGAAAATGCAGGCTGCGCAAACCCGAACCCCGCATCCACATGAACCACGGCCGGACGCGGGGTTGACACAATGGGTGTCACATCGCCTTTCACACGCCCGGTCTTCAGTTGCAGGCAGTAGCTTTCCAAGTAGTAAAGGCCGCAGATCTTGTTCCCATAGCCCTCCGCCTCACGCACAGCACGCGCGACCTCTGACGCAACAAATGGCGCCGCACCATGTGTCAACAGCGCCTGCTGTGTGATGGTTTCGATTTCTTCAAGTGAATAGCGTGTCATGTGCATATTTCCTGCGTCGGATCGGGTCAGGTTGATCCCGCTTTGCGCACTTCGTCAAGCACCAGATAGACGTTACGCGGTGACCAACCTGCCCGCTTCAAGGCGGATCTGACGATCCATGCGCCCGGCAAGTTCCATGTTATGCGTAGCAATCAGGGCGGACAATCCAGTGCCGCGCACAAGATCCAACAAGGCGTCAAACACCTGCTCTGATGTAGCTGGATCCAGATTGCCCGTGGGCTCATCCGCAAGCAGCAGTTTTGGCTGATTGGCCAATGCCCGACAAAAAGCAACGCGCTGCTGTTCTCCCCCTGACATGGCTGCGGGGCGATGTGCAGCGCGTGCCGCGACGCCGACGCGCTCCAGCAGTTCCTCAGCGCGCGACCGCGCCGTGGTACGGGGTTCACCGTTGGCCAATTGCGGCAACATCGTGTTTTCCAGTGCGGAAAACTCGGGAAGCAAGTGATGGAATTGATAAATGAACCCGACATCGCGGCGCCGTACTGCAGTGCGTTTGGCGTCCGGTTGACCAGTCATGTTCTGCCCCACAATTTCGACCGTTCCCTGATCAGCTGTATCCAGCAGTCCCGCAATATGCAAAAGCGTGGACTTGCCGGCGCCTGAGGGCGCAACCAACGCGACAATTTCACCCCTATTCACCGTCAGGTCGATGTCGCGCAGAACGCTCACCTCCCCTGGCAGACCACGGTTGTAGGATTTCACCACACCGTGCAGTGCAAGTATCGCGTCACTCATAGCGCAACGCCTCAACAGGGTTCATCCGGGCCGCGCGCCGGGCAGGGAAAATCGTTACGACGAAAGACAGACCCAAAGACAATGCAACTGCCGAAAGTACGTCTCGCAAATGCAATTCAGCAGGCAAGGCATAGATGCCCCGGATGGATGGATCCCAAACACCGCCCCCCATCATGACGTTCACAAAGCTGAAGATCGGGTCGATATAGAGCGCAAAGAGCGAACCCAGAATGACGCCAAACAGAGTGCCCAAAATGCCCGTGAAAGCGCCGCAAATGAAGAAAACCCGCATGATCGAGCCTTGCGTCAGCCCTATGGTACGTAAAATGCCGATGTCGCGACCCTTGTTCTTGACCAGCATAATCAGACCCGACACGATGTTCATGGCCGCAATCAAAACGAGGATCGACAGGATGATGAACATCACATTATCTTCGACTTCGAGCGCTCTGAGGAAGCCGCCCGATGCGTCCTGCCAGGTCCAGACCTGTGCCCGTTCGCCGGCGGCCTGCAACAGGGCGGGGTTCATCGTTCTTACGCTCTCAGGCTCTTCAACCATCACTTCAATTTCATCCGCAAAGCCTTCGCGGTTAAAGAATAATTGGGCTTCGGAAAGTGGCAGATAAGCACGTGTTCTGTCGATGTCATATCGCCCGGCGGTAAACACATAGGTGACATCATAAGCGTTCACCCGGGGCGACGTGCCAAAGGCGGTTTTGACCCCGTTCGGAGAAATCAGTTTCACCCTGTCGCCAACCGTAACACCGAGTTCCCGCGCGACGCCGGAGCCGATTGCAATGCCCTGTGCGAAATCCGCGATTTCGCCGCGGGCGGTCTCGGGGTCGGCGATACGGGGCAAGGTCGCCAGATCCCCGGGCGCGATGCCGTAAACCTCAACGCCTGCATTGCGCCCCTGAAAAGCCGCCATCACTTGTCCGCGCACCAGCGGGGCCGCGCGCGTCACACCGGGCACTGCAGCGATACGTTGCGCCAGCCCCGTGTAGTCCGCGATGGTTCTGTCCACGCGCCCATCTTCGGTAATCTGACCGAGCGAATAGACGGTGACATGCGCATTGGACCCAAGAATTGTATCGACGAATTCGGCTCGAAACCCAGAGCGCACCGCCAGTGTTGCAATCAAGGCAAATACCGCCAGAGTAATACCTATCAAGCTGATCCAGGTCATCACGCTGACCCCGCCTTCGGCGCGGCGCGCGCGCAGATATCGCCAGGCAATCATCCATTCGAAGGGCGCAAAAGGAGCGGTCGATGTGGCCATAATTATTCCTCATCACAAACTGCGCGCAACCTGAGGCTTTGCCTTCAGAGCGTCAAGCGCGCATTACCCTACGCCGAAACGGCAATCGAAAAACCGCCAGAGTTAACTGAAAAATGCACGTGGCGATCCCGAAACCAAAGGCCGCGAAAAGAAGCGTTGCGACAGATATGGGGAAGGCTGGCTGAAAAGCCCGCCAGGCACGCGCGGCGATTTCAATATCTGCCAATGAACCTGCGTGATAGGCGCGCATGAACGGTCCCTGCCCCTGCAACGTGTCAAGATCCAGACGCAAGCTGTCATAGCGTTCAATTGTGCGGGTCATATCGGCGCGGCGTCGTTCTACGAATGCCGTGCCCTGCATTTCTCCCAGGGCGGCATCCCGGGTCAATCCCTCTGCCGCCGCTGAGGCGTCAAAATCAACGACAACCTGATGCAAGGCGTCCACCGCCCCGCCAAGACGCTGCATGTATTGCTGGGAATAGGCGGGGAACTGGGCCGCCCCAAATCCGCCTGCCAGCCCTGCGGCCAATCCCATGGCGCGAAGGATCATCGCTATGCTCCTGCTCTCCCCCAGGAGGCATTAGGGCATTCTAACAGACAGGCGCTCTGCCGCAAACCCTCAGATATAGGTATGGAATGATCGCTTGCCCATCATCTGGACATGTTCACTACCGTGGTGCCCGTCATAAATCTCGGCGATCTTTTTCACGGCCTGTTCGGGCGGCAGTTCTTCGCTTTCCCCAGTGCGTCGGCTGGTCAGTTCAACCAAGCCGCGCTTCAGACCGCGCGGCCCCACCGTTATGCGCCATGGCAAACCAATGAGGTCCATGGTGGCAAACTTTCCGCCTGCCCGCTCATCGCGATCATCATAAAGCGGCTCCAGCCCAAGACCTTCCAGTTTGGAATAGAGACCCTCGCAGGCCGCGTCTGCCTCCGCGTCGCCTTGTTTGAGGTTTACAATACCGCAATGATAAGGTGTCACGCCTTCGGGCCAGATGATGCCCTTGTCGTCATGGCTGGCCTCGATGATCGCACCGACAAGACGGCTGACACCAATACCGTGGCTACCCATATGTACCGGCACGGGCTTGCCATCAGGACCCTGCACCGTCGCCCCCATGGCCTCGGAATACTTGGTGCCAAAGTAGAAAATCTGCCCCACTTCGATACCGCGCGCCGTCCGGCGACGTTCTTCAGGGATCTGCTCGAACAGCGCCGCATCATGCGTCTCATCCGTGCGCGCATATTTCGACGTGAATTCTTCGAGCACACCGGCACATTGATCGACGCTGTCATAGTCGATTTTGCGATCGCCGAACGTAAGGTCTGTCACTGCGCTGTCGTAAAACACTTCAGACTCGCCGGTGTCTGCCAGGACCAGAAACTCATGCGTGTTGTCACCGCCGATGGGTCCGCTGTCCGCACGCATCGGTATCGCCTGCAAACCCATCCGCTCGTAGGTGCGCAGATAGCTCACAAGGTGACGGTTGTATGCATGCAGCGCGTCCTCCTTGGTCAGATCGAAATTGTATCCATCCTTCATAAAGAATTCGCGGCCCCGCATGACACCAAACCGCGGGCGCATTTCGTCGCGAAATTTCCACTGGATATGATAGAGCGTCAGCGGAAGATCCTTGTAGCTGCCCACATGAGACCGGAAAATATCAGTGATCATCTCCTCGTTGGTGGGCCCATAGAGCATATCGCGGTCCTGTCGGTCGCGCACGCGCAGCATTTCAGGACCATAGGCGTCATAACGCCCACTTTCCCGCCACAGATCCGCAGATTGCAGCGTCGGCATCAACATCGCGATATGGCCGGCCCGCGCCTGCTCTTCATGCACAATATTTTCAAGTTTGCGCAGCACCTTGAAGCCAAGAGGCAACCACGAATAAATCCCAGCGGAGTTCTGCTTGATCATGCCCGCGCGCAACATAAGCCGGTGGCTCACAATCTGAGCTTCTGCAGGGTTTTCGCGCAGCACAGGCAGGAAATAGCGGGTCAGGCGCATGGGACGTCCTCTCAAATCACAGGTCATCCCTGATTAGGCCAAAGAACGTGAGCCCGCAATCGTGAAACCTGCAACCTTTCAAAAGCGCCTGACCACACACGCTATAGTAGAATATTCCCAAACAAATGTCACGTGTGCAAATATTACACATTTCTCACAAAGCCGCGAGGGCCCTGATCCGTTGTGTAATCGGTGCCGTAAGCCTTGCATGTCAAACAGGCATACCCATTGAATTATAAGGATCATCCATGACGCATTTCCGTAACCTTGCTGCAACCGTAGCGACCGCAATGACCCTCTCCACTGGCGCACAGGCCGCAAACATCGTCGAGATCGCGTCGGGCGATGATCGTTTTTCCACACTTGTGGCTGCGGTATCGGCTGCCGGTTTGGTTGAGACGTTGCAAGGACCCGGCCCTTTCACCGTTTATGCCCCGGTGAATGAAGCTTTTGCAGCCCTGCCCGAGGGAACCGTAGAAACGCTGTTGCAACCAGAAAACAAAGAACAACTGACCAACGTGCTGCTCTATCACGTGGATGATCGCAAACTGACCGCCGAAATGATCCCGAACGGGTCGAACTATTTCAAGCCGGTCCTCGCCTCCGAGCGTCTGTGCATCAGCAAGAGCGCCAACGGCGTGACAATTGCGGATGGTACTGGCGAGATGGCAACCGTGGTTGTGGCGAACATCGAGGCCGACAATGGTGTGATTCATGTCGTCGACAAAGTGCTGCTGCCAGGCACGCGTCCCGCCTGCCACTGACGCCTCTTTTAAGCAAACAAAAGGCCCCGCAAAACGCGAGGCCTTTTGGCCAAACCCCGCCGGAATTTCGCGCAAACCGACGCAAACGCCCCGTCACATCTCACAATCCAGCTTTAAAGCCTTGAAACGCGCGCCTGCATGAGCGATGTCAGCCTCATTCGATACGCCGGAGCACGCATGGCACTGCCTGTCCACAAACAGCTTACCTATTGGGGGATCGCAACGGCGGTTTTCCTGATTATTCTGTGGTCGTTGGGCCATGTGCTGTTGCCTTTTATCCTAGGCGGTGCAATCGCCTACTTTCTGGACCCGATCGCAGACAAGCTTGAACGTTTCGGACTGAGCCGCATCGCGGCAACGGGCGTTATTACGGTCGCGGGTATTTTCATCTTCGTGATGATGGCACTACTGGTGATCCCAACACTGACCAATCAGGCACTTGCCCTCTTCAACGTGGCCCCAGAATACTCCCGTAGCATCAGCAACTTCGTCACCGAACGCTTTCCATCTCTACTGGATGCCAGTTCGACCCTGCGTCAGTCGATCGACACAATCGGGGAAACCATCAAGAGCCGCGGCGCCGAGCTTCTGGAAACGGCTTTGGGCTCAGTAGCCTCAATCCTGAATGTCGTTGTTCTGCTGGTAATCGTGCCCGTTGTGTCTGTTTACTTGCTGCTTGACTGGGACCGAATGGTGGCACGCATCGATGAACTCTTGCCGCGCGATCATGCAGACACAATCCGCCAACTGGCGCGCGAAATCGATGCAACCCTGTCCTCCTTTATCCGCGGCATGGGCACTGTCTGTCTCATCCTTGGCACGTACTACGCCATTGCGTTAATGGTGGTTGGCCTGCAATTTGGGCTGGTTGTTGGTTTCATCGCCGGGCTTGTTACCTTCATCCCTTATCTGGGGGCCCTGATCGGTGGCGCGCTGGCTATTGGTTTGGCCCTGTTCCAGTTCTGGGGCGATTGGCTCTCAATCGGGCTGGTCGCGGGCATTTTTGCCATCGGACAGGTTGTCGAAGGTAATATCCTGACCCCGAAATTGGTGGGGAATTCCGTTGGGCTACACCCGGTTTGGCTGATCCTGGCCCTTTCCGTTTTCGGCGCGCTTTTTGGGTTCGTGGGCATGCTGGTTGCTGTTCCAGTTGCCGCGTCAATTGGTGTGATCGCACGCTTTGCAGTGAATCAGTACAAACAGTCGCTGCTCTACCGAGGCCAGTCTGGGCGCGACGGGGACTGATATGTCTGAACAGCTCGGGTTTGATCTACCAAGTGTTCCCGCACTGGGGCGTGCAGATTTTTTGATTGCGCCCTCCAATGCTGTTGCTCTGGCCATGATCGAAAACATGCAATCAGATAAATTGGTCCTGACCGGACCGGATGGGTCCGGCAAAACCCACCTCGCCCATGTCTGGGCCAAGGCTAAAAACGCAACGATCATTCCGGCCACTACAATTACGGAAGAAATGGTGCCTGGCATCGCGCAGGGCTGTGTCGCGGTGGAAGATGTCCCGGATATCGCAGATGACCCGCGCGCACAAACCGCCCTGTTTCACTTGCATAATCTGGTTTTGGCAGAGGGGCATATGTTGCTTTTCACCGGACGCTCGCCCGTGCGGGACTGGGGCATGACCTTACCTGATCTGGTAAGCCGTATCGCTGCTGCCCCGGCGGTTGCTCTGGAAGCGCCGGATGACGCCTTGCTTTCGGCGGTTCTGGCCAAGCTGTTTGCAGATCGGCAACTGACGCCCAAAGCGGATCTGATCCCCTATCTGATCCGCCGGATGGACCGCTCGTTTGCGGCCGCTGGCGCGTTGGTGGATCAACTGGATGCGGCTTCATTGGCGCAAAAACGCCCGATATCACGGACACTTGCGGCTGCTTTGCTGGACAAGGACCGTCCGGACGCGCGATAGTTGTCACGTAAGTATTACAAACCTCATCCTAAAAGGCCTGCATGACACAAGCCGATTTTCTGATCTCAGACTTTCCCGCCGCCGCAGAGATGCCCGATTTTGACCCGAAAGGGCCCGCACGGTTTTTCAACCGTGAACTCAGCTGGCTGGGGTTCAACTGGCGCGTGGTGCAGGAGGCGGAAAACCCGCGCGTGCCCGCTCTCGAACGCTTGCGGTTTCTGTCGATCTCAGCGACCAACCTGGACGAATTCTATACGGTGCGCGTGGCCGGTCTGCGCGAACTTGCGCATGCGGGAAATACAACTCCCGCAGCGGACGGTCTGAGTCCCTCCGAACAACTGCTCCTGATTGATGAAAACGCGCGCCAACTGCTAGAAACACAACAACGCGTGCTGGTGTCTTTGCTCAAAGAACTTGAAGGTGACGGGATTTTTGTCCTGCGCAATGGCGATCTGACGGCTGCGGACCGCAAATACCTCGAAGAAGTATTCCTGACGCAGGTCTTCGCAGTTTTGTCCCCGCTTGCGATTGATCCCGCACACCCGTTTCCGTTCATTCCCAACACCGGCTACGCACTTGCTTTGCAATTGGAGCGAACCTCAGACAAGCGCCCCCTGCAAGCGCTCTTGCCGATTCCTGCTCAGATCGAGCGCTTCATAGCTCTTCCTGCAAAAGATGGACAAAACCGGTTTCTGCCGCTTGAAGAGCTATTGGTGCTGAATATTTCCGGCTTGTTCCCCGGTTACAAACTCAAGGCGCATTTCGAGTTCCGGGTGCTGCGTGACAGCGATCTCGAAGTCGAAGAAGAAGCCGAAGATCTGGTGCGCGAATTCGAAGTGGCCTTGAAGCGACGCCGCCGTGGCGAAGTTGTCCGTTTGACTCATTCTTCCGGGGCACCCGAAAAACTCAAAGCCGTGATCATGGAAGAACTCGACGTTGATCAGGAGGAAGTCATTGAAATTGACGGTATGATCGGCGCGTCAGATCTCAAGGAACTGGTGCTGGAAAGCCGTCCCGATCTTTTGTGGCCAATGTTTGCACCGCGCATCCCTGAACGTGTGACCGATCATGACGGCGACATGCTGGCGGCCATTCGCAACAAGGACATGTTACTGCACCACCCCTATGAAACCTTCGATATGGTCGTGCGGTTCTTGCAGCAAGCGGCGCGCGATCCACTGGTCGTCGCGATTAAACAGACTCTTTATCGCACCTCCCGCGACAGCCCGATTGTCGAAGCACTTTGCGAAGCGGCAGAGGAAGGCAAATCCGTGACCGCTCTGGTGGAACTTAAAGCCCGCTTCGACGAGGCTGCCAATATCCGCCAGTCCCGCCGTCTGGAACGCGCAGGCGCGCATGTGGTCTATGGATTTCTGGATCTGAAAACCCACGCCAAAATCTCAACTGTGGTGCGCCGCGAAGGCAACCAATTGGTGACTTACACCCATTATGGCACTGGAAACTACCACCCCATCACAGCGCGGATTTACACAGACCTGTCCTTGTTTACTTGCGATCAGCGTCTGGGCCGTGATGCAACCAAAGTGTTCAATTATCTGTCTGGCTATGCGCTGCCTGATGGCCTGGACAATCTGGCGATTTCGCCAACGACTCTGAAACCACGACTGCTTGAGTTGATTGGCGCTGAAGCCGATTATGCCCGTGCGGGCAAGCCGGCGGTCATCTGGGCCAAGATGAACTCCTTGATCGACAGTCAGGTCATAGACGCACTTTACGCTGCGAGCCAGGCCGGTGTAAAAATCAGCCTTGTGATCCGGGGAATTTGCGGTCTGCGCCCTGGCGTCAAAGGCCTCAGCGACAACATCCGCGTTAAATCCATTGTTGGTCGGTTTCTTGAGCATTCCCGAATTGTCTGTTTTGGCAACGGCTATGGCTTGCCGCACAAGAAAGCGCGTGTGTTCATTTCATCTGCTGATTGGATGGGACGCAATCTCAACCGTCGGGTCGAAACACTGGTGGAAATCGAAAACGCGACAGTCAAGGCCCAGATCGTAAGCCAGATCATGGCCGCAAACCTTGCCGATGTGGCTCAAAGCTGGGTCATGGGGCCAGATGGCATTTTTGAACGCCCCCCGGTGCCAGAGGGTGCTTTTGCCTTCAACTGCCACCGTTTCTTCATGGAAAACCCATCACTGTCGGGTCGGGGGACTGCGGGCGCGTCAGATGTGCCGAAATTGACCCACACCGAAGACTGAACATTGGCGTAAAAATCGTCGTAAAGAGATCAGCGAATGTTGACCCGCGCGTCGTTTTTGAACAGGGTGCCCCTGCAAAATACCGGATGCCTGCATGACCGAAACGACCGACCTTCCCGCACGCGCGGCACCGCCAACAGATCTAACGGATATCGGTTTGTTTGGGCGACCGCTATTTGAAGACCCAAGCGCACGCGCGTTGTCCCGCGTCGGGGTCGTGGATGTCGGATCCAACTCAGTCCGTCTGGTGGTTTTTGATGGTGCGGCGCGATCACCCGCCTATTTCTACAATGAAAAGATCATGTGCGCCTTGGGTGCAGGTTTGTCAGAAAGCGGCATTTTGAACCCGCAGGGCCGTATCCGCGCCCTGAGCGCACTGCGCCGGTTTCAACATCTGGCTCAGGGCATGGGTCTGGCAGAACTCACTGTCGTTGCGACAGCGGCTGTGCGTGATGCAAGCGATGGTCCCGACTTTCAGGACGAGGTACGCCGCGAAACGGGTCTGCGCATCTGGGCAATCGATGGAAAGGAAGAGGCGCGCCTCTCCGCGCAGGGCGTTCTGTTGGGCTGGCCCGGATCCTACGGGTTGGTCTGCGATATCGGTGGATCTTCGATGGAGCTTGCGGAAATTTCCGAGGGCCGTGTCGGTCGCCGCGTGACCTCTTCGCTGGGCCCTTTGAAACTGCGTGAAATAAAGGGCGGGAAAAAGGGGCGCGATGCCCACATCAAAGCGACCATGGCAGAATTGAAGGAAACCATGGGCAAGCAACGCGACCGTTTGTTTTTAGTTGGCGGATCCTGGCGCGCCATTGCCCGTGTTGATATGTATCGACGCGGTTATCCGCTGCACGTCTTGCATGAGTATCGGATGACGGCTCGGAGCGTGAGCGAAACTGTCAAATACATTCAAGCTGCGGATATTGACGTTTTACGCGGCGCTTGTGGCATTTCCTCAGCGCGCATGAGCCTTGTGCCTTTGGCCACCGAAGTTCTGAGCCGCCTGGTCAAAACGTTTCGCCCTAAAGACATTGCCATCTCGAGCTATGGCATCCGCGAAGGCATGCTCTACGAACAAATGCCGCAACGGCTGCGCGACCGTGATCCATTGATTGAGGCCTGTCGCTTTGCGGAGGCCAAAGACGCACGGATGCCCGGGTTTGGCAAATCACTCTATGCTTTCATCCACCCCATCTTTAAGTCCGTGCCCCTCGCAAGACGTCGCCTGATCAAAGCCGCCTGCCTGTTGCACGACGTCAGTTGGCGCGCGCATCCAGATTATCGGGCCGAGACCTGTTTTGACAATGCTACGCGCGCCAATCTGGGCGGCTTGAAACACTCCGAAAGAGTGTTTCTGGGGCTGGCTCTGTTACACCGCTATTCCAACAAGCGTGAAGGCACGCGGTTTGAAGATCTTTACAACCTGATCGACGAAAAAACGCAACTCGATGCCGAAATTCTGGGCAAGGCCATGCGTTTTGGCGCAATGCTATGGATGACACAGGATGCGGAACGCGGCACTCTGCGCTGGTATCCAAAGAAAAAACAGCTCCATTTACGTTTGACGCCCGACATGGTTCCGCTTTTTGGCGAAGTGGCCGAAGCCCGATTGATGTCCCTTGCGTCCTCTCTTGGGGCGGAAGTGCAAATCAAGAAAGCACGGTCTTCGCAAAGTCAGAGATCAATCTGAGGCGGGACGTCCTCTTGCGGCGTCGCGTCAGGCTTTCGGCGAATTATGATATCCCCATTTTCAAGGATCTCGGGAGTTTCATAGACGGACCAATCCTCAATCTGACCCATCAATTCGGCGAGCGCAGGTCCCATTTGTTCCATGAAGCCACGCATACTCTCGAACGCAGGCTCCATTTCCAAGAGAAGGCCTTCCAGGAATTGCTGTGCACCACGCTCCATCATCGAGGGCGGATTGTCTTCCTGCGCCACCGCAACCGAAGCTGTAAGGTGCAAGATGAGAAAAGCGTTCAGAAAGCGTCGCATGTCCCAAGTATACTCTCAAACTGCCGATTCTTCGAGGTCAGATGTTCATGTCGACAGAAACCGGGAAATGATCCGAAGCAACCATCAACGCGTCGCGTAGCCGTAGATTTGCCTGGCATTCGGGATCGTCAATTGGATGCCAAATACGCCAGTTCCCAGCGCGCGCCCGCAAATCAGGGCTAACCATGATATAGTCCAACAATGCGAGAAGATGACGGTTTTCATCTTCAATCCAGAATCGTGCCGATGTAGGTCCTGTGTCTGACGCCGTGTCCGGCACTTGCATCGCATGCGGATCATAAAGAGCACCCGCCTCACCCTGCATGACTATTTCAACCGATGAACGGCCAAAAAGATCCTCGAATTCATCAAGCCCGGGCCCGTCATTGAGATCTCCCAGAACGATCAGCGGCGTATCATCTGTCAAATGTTGATCAATCCGAGCACGCAGCCAGATCGCCTGAGCCAATTGTTTACGTCTGTTGGCAATCGCCAATTTCATCGCCTGGGAGGCGTTGCGCGCGCCATGCGGTGCCTTGGATTTCAAGTGCGCGCCAATCAATTGAATTTGGCTCCCGGACTTAGTGGTAATCTCCAGTTCCAAAGGCGGTTTTGAAAACCGCACCTCATCGCGCACAGCGTCAATATCAAGGTCTATTTCAAGCGTGCCATCAAAACGGGGAACCTTGACGTTTCCCGGCATCGGAACATGGCGCGCTGTCAAAACGTCAGGGTCAAACAGCAAAGCAATTTCCTGTTGCGTGTCGTTCATGAAACCCATCACCGCGGCGCGGGTACGCAGATCAAAATGGGCAGCAAAACTCTCTAACGCGGGGACGGTTTGGCGCTTGCCATTGGAATCGGGCGCCTCAATGATCATGATCGCGTCCGCGTCCATTGCCTGAAAGACGTCACCTAAGGCCGCGACCTGTTCGGCTTTGGTCACAGTGTAGCGTCCGGACAACTCGCCGCTTGGGTCAAGCCTGTTTTTGCGATCAAACAGCTTTGTGAACCACTCAATATTATATGTCGCCAAGCGCATCAGTGGGCAGTGACGGCGATCTCATCCCAAGCACGATTGATATCCGCCATGCGCTTTTGGGCGAGCTGCATCGCCTCTTCGGGAACGCCGCGTGCCATCATGACATCGGGATGGTTTTCACGTACAAGGCGACGCCAGACGCTGCGTATTTCATCGTGGTTCATGTCTGGAGTGACGCCGAGCACAGTGTACGGGTCTTGCGGCGCGTCCGGTGCGAAACGCATCCTCAGTGCATTGAATTCAGCCTGTGGCAATTCGAAAATCTCAGCAACACGCTCAAGAAATGCATCCTCATTCGGGTGATAAAACCCGTCAGCCATTGCAATATGGAACAGCCCCTCCAGCAGATCACGCAAGGTTTCAGGCGCTCCCGAAAACATGGATTTGATGCGCGCAGCGTAATCCTCAAATCCGGTCACATCCTGCCGTGCAAGGTTAAAAACCTTGGCGGCCCCTGCTTCATCCTTGGCTGCAATGTGAAATACTTCCCGAAAAGCAGTAACTTCGTCGCGCGTCACCTGCCCGTCTGCCTTCGCCATCTTGGCACCCAGCGCAACGACCGCAATTGCAAACGCCACCGACCGTTCCGGCGGGCTGCGTAATTGATCAAATACCTGAGACAGACCTTCACCAGCGGTGAGGGCCGACAGGGCGTCAGAGATACGGGTCCAGATCGACATGCCGCTGAGCATAGCTTCTCATGCCGGGTATGTCAGGTGGTGAAGCGTCGCCTCATAGAACTTTCTGCATCAAAACAAGATCAAGCCATTGTCCTGATTTGTGCCCTACCTGTGGCATCCGCCCCACTTCTGCATATCCCAATTTTCGATGAAATACCTGAGCATCAAGATTGGTATGACTGATTGCGCCCACCATCACATGATGCCCTAATCCTCGCGCAGCACTTTCTGCCGCCTGCATCAAATGCCGCCCGACCCCAGATGCCTGATTTTCATCGGCCACTAGAATGGTGTGTTCGGCTGTTGCGGCATATCCGGGCCCTTCCCGAAAAGGGCCGAAGGTTACAAAGCCAATGAGTTTTTGGTTTGTCAGAGCAACAAAAAATGCGCCCGTTCGCACCCCGATCAAATCCATGATGTCGTGAACAGATTTATCGACTGATGTGAAAGTCGATTGCGTATGGCGGATCATCTGATTCCAAAGGTCGGCTATTTGCACCGCATCCCGCAGTGTCGCAGCGCGGATCATCATGCCAGAACACGTCGGCCATGGGGCGTGTCAAATTCTGCCACAAGGCCACTTTCGCCCGTTTCATAGAACAGGCGATCATCCTTGAGATGCGGCGTGAAAACCGTTTGCAGGACAGTGGCTTGCGGATGTGACACAGTCAAACGGCGCAAGCGCACACCGCATTGGGCGAGCAGTTTCGCCGGACGCTCTTTTGTATCCCATTGAATGAGTGCCGGCGCACAGTTATCAAAGGGCAGAATTCCATTTTCAGGCACCGCCATACGCCAACGCAATGATCCACGCTGCAACGCCACGGGCCTCCCCATATCGGCTGGAATGTTCGACAGCGCCGCGTCAATATCATCAGTGCGGCAAATCCAGTTAGTCAAGCGGGGCGCACCAGTGAAACGGTCAAGATCAAACCAGCGTGATCGGTCGGGGTCTGGTGCATTCGGATCGATTGCAATCGCTTCAAGGTAAAGCCAATCTTCCAAGCCCAACAAAGCGTTATGTGTGAAAAAGACATCATGCTGGCCGCCGGCTTGCAACTTTACACCAAGAGCCGCCTCGACATGTTCGATGGCTTCTACCAGCGTTTCACCGGCAATTGCAATGTGATCAAACTCCAACTCATCCTCCCCGGTTGTCTAACGTTTCGCCTCGTCTGAAGTGAAGGAAACTCAACAGTGATTGACAGTGCGAATGTCTTCGCAAAGAAGGCTGGGCACAAGAGGCATCACGCGCGATCGGCCCTTTTCATAACGGCCCGCAGGATGTGAACTGGTCAGTCGGAGTATGGATTTCCCTTTGTCGCGATCCAACATCTGACTTTGGCCGTTCGTTGAATAAGCCGGAAATTGCGCCCATTCGGCGCATTGATAGAACATAAAAACCCTGAGGTTTTTTTGGTCCGCACCCAAACCGCGCGGCGCGCAATGTCAAAAGGCGCAGCGCAAACAGCCATCGCAAGATTTATATTTTTCCCACAGAAAAGTCGTTATGCGATCACAATCTTGCAGCGGATATGAGCTTTAAAATATCCTGCGCCGCCTTGGGAATATTGGTACCGGGCCCAAAGATCGCTTTGACGCCTGCATCATAGAGGAACTGATAGTCTTGCTGCGGAATAACGCCGCCACAGATGACCAAAATATCTTCTGCACCTGCAGCCTTCAGCGCCTTAACTAACTGTGGCGCCAGTGTTTTATGCCCTGCCGCTTGCGAACTGATTCCAATCACGTGCACATCATTGTCGACGGCGTCTTGCGCCGCCTCTGCTGGCGTTTGAAACAGCGGTCCGACATCCACGTCAAAGCCAATGTCCGCAAATGCGGTTGCGATCACTTTGGCACCGCGATCATGGCCATCCTGGCCCATCTTGACCACCAGCATACGTGGCCTGCGCCCTTCTGACTCCGCAAATTCCTCAACAGATTTCTGGATGGCGGCAAATCCTGCATCCCCTTCATACGCAGCCCCGTAAACGCCCGCGAGTGTTTTAACTTCGGCTCGGTGGCGTCCAAAGACTTCTTCCATCGCCATACTGATCTCCCCGACCGTTGCACGCGCGCGCGCCGCTTCGACCGCGGCCTCCAGCAAATTCCCACCCACAGCTGCGCGTCGCGACAATTCAGCCAGCGCGCTTTCACAAGCTGTCTCGTCCCGCTGGGATCTGATTTTGTCCAAGCGCGCGATTTGACTGTCGCGCACGGCGGCATTGTCAATGTCCAGAATATCAATCGGATCCTCGGTGTCGCGGCGATATTTGTTGACGCCAACGATGACTTCCGTGCCCCGATCAATACCAGCCTGCCGGGTTGCAGCCGCCTCCTCGATGCGCAACTTTGGCATGCCAGAACCGACGGCTTTGGTCATACCACCCATTTCCTCAACTTCTTCGATCAGTTTCCACGCCGCTTCCGCAAGATCTGCCGTCAGCTTTTCGACGTAATACGACCCTGCGAGCGGATCGATAACATTCGTGACACCCGTTTCTTCCTGCAAAATCAGTTGCGTGTTCCGCGCAATTCGACTGGAATTTTCCGTCGGCAAAGCAATCGCCTCATCCAACGCGTTTGTGTGCAGCGATTGTGTCCCACCAAGCACTGCGCTCATCGCCTCATAGGCGGTCCGGATGACATTGTTGTAGGGGTCTTGTTCCTGCAGGCTGACCCCAGAGGTCTGGCAATGGGTGCGCAGCATCGAAGATTTTGGGTTCTTCGGTTCAAACTCTGCCATGATGCGGCTCCACAAAAGACGGGCCGCACGCAGCTTGGCCGCCTCCATGAAAAAATTCATGCCAATTGCGAAAAAGAACGAAAGCCGTCCCGCAAATTTATCGACGTCCATTCCCCGCGCGATGGCCGCGCGCACATATTCGCGCCCATCCGCGAGCGTGAAAGCAAGCTCTTGCACCAAATTCGCCCCGGCCTCTTGCATGTGATAACCCGAGATCGAAATCGAATTGAACTTTGGCATGTAGTCAGAGGTGTATTCGATGATGTCCGCAATGATGCGCATCGAGGGTTCGGGCGGATACACATAGGTGTTACGGACCATGAACTCTTTGAGAATATCGTTCTGAATTGTGCCCGATAGCAAGGACTTGTCATGGCCCTGCTCCTGCCCGGCAACGATAAAGCTTGCCAGAATAGGGATCACGGCACCGTTCATTGTCATGGATACGGACACCTGATCGAGCGGGATACCGTCAAACAGGATATTCATATCCTCAACGCTGTCGATAGCCACGCCGGCTTTGCCCACATCCCCCTCAACGCGCGGATGGTCACTATCGTATCCGCGGTGTGTGGCGAGATCGAAGGCGACAGAAACGCCCTGCTGCCCGGCCGCGAGTGCGCGACGATAAAAGGCGTTGCTCTCTTCTGCTGTAGAAAATCCTGCGTACTGACGGATGGTCCAAGGACGCCCCGCATACATGGTCGCTTTGACGCCACGCGTGTAGGGCGCTTCACCTGGGATCGAACCCATATGGTCGAGATCTGCTGTATCATCCGCCGTGTAAACCGGCTGTACCTTGATACCCTCTAGAGTTTGCCAAGTCAGATCTTCAACCGATCTACCACGCAATTCGCTCTCAGCCAGGTCGCGCCACTTGTCTTTCTTCGTGCTCATCGCCATGTCCTTGTGTCTGTGCGACGGCTGGCAGAATTTTTCCTGCTCTTGTCCGTGCATTATCCTCTGTCAGTGTGGCCAGTCCATCCGCTCCAGCGACCAACCACATCATATCGTCTGCATATGTTTCGCGCAGCGCGGAATTCTCTTCAGGTGTGAAGGGGTTCCATCTGTCCATGCCGAACGGCAGTACGGCCCCCGCAACACCGCGGCCCGTCAAAACCCGTCTCAACTCAGCAAGATTGGGGGCGCGGTTGTGCCAACTGCGGTTTGTGTCTTTGGGCGCATCCACAGCCGCACCACGCGCCAGAAAAACTTCGGGCCGCCCAGCAAACTTCTCGAAGGGCAGCACCTTTATCTCAACACCTGGAACAGAACGGGCGACATCCGCGATGACATCTCGCCACCCCCGCGGTGATTGTGCGATGTTCCGCAATTTTTCGCGATCTGGCACGTCATGCCCATGCGCAACGCCGTAAGACAAGGCGGAACTCCAATACATCTCCAAGCTTCGTGGACTAATCAGGATCGTCGACAATTGACCTTCAAAGGCGCGCGCAATTCGGGCCACACGCTCGCCGATACCAGCATAGAGCGTACCGGACTTGATGTTCTCAGATACCGATCCGCATATATCTTCGTCACTCACGACCAGCGTTTTGACCGCTCGAGCCCGCGCGGCCGTCAATTTTAGTTGCACGCGACCCTCTGCACGTTGGCGTAAATCACTTACCTTGGCGACTTCCGGCGTAGGCAGCAGACCCGCGAACAAGCCGCGCCGTGTCCGTTCCGGCCCCCAATAGTCAACACCCACCTCAGCCAAAGGCTTGACATGGCGGTGCATGTAATCCTGAAAACTCGTTGTGCCAGTGCGATGTGCACCGATATGAAGAACAACGTCCATGACGCAATTAACCCAATTTTTCGCGACCGCCCCAGTCGGCCCAACAGATGAGGTGAGCGTCAGCATTACTCCTAATCCCTTGCTTTGGATTTAATGGTAAATTTGCGCGTATTACCCATCGCATATCCTGCGCACGAGCCTATATTAGTCCTAACAGGAGACTCGATGAAACCCATATTACCCATTGTTATAGCGTGCTTTTTCGCCAACGGTATGGTGGCACAAACGACCGAGCCAGAACCAACTGAAATGCTGTTTCTGCAGATAGACGAGGTCGATTTAAACCAATTTAAGTGGAAAAACCGCCCCGTGGTTGTATTTTCCGATAGCGAAAACAACCCAGCGTTCATAGAACAGATGCGATTGCTGCGCGAACGGCCCGAAGAACTTGCTGCACGCGACGTAGTAGTCATTACCGATACCGATCCCGACGCAATGTCTGATCTACGCCGAAAACTTCGTCCTCGCACGTTTATGCTGGTGATCATTGGCAAAGACGGCACTGTTAATCTGCGCAAGCCATTTCCTTGGGATGTTCGCGAAATTACCCGTACTATCGACAAAATGCCCCTGCGAAAACGCGAAATACGACAACAGTCGGAGCGCTGAGCCCAGCGGTCCTGTCTTTGTATCAAGGCGGTTCCGTGCATTTGCATCGCCTATTCGAACTCCATGATCACGTCGTCCACAGCGAGACTATCCCCGGCGGCCGCGTTGATCTTGGACACAACGCCCTTACGCTCAGCCCGCAGAATATTCTCCATCTTCATTGCCTCGATGGTACAAAGCGCCTGCCCGTCCTGGACCTCATCCCCCACGGCAACATCCAGCTTCACCACGAGCCCCGGCATTGGGCAGAGCAGCATCTTCGATGTGTCTGGCGGCAGCTTCTCTGGCATTTTACGGGCCAATTCTGCCTGACGCGGCGTGCGCACGTGCACTTTCATGTCCGCGCCGCGCGTCCTGATCCTGAAACCGCCACTGATTTTGCCGACCTTCAGAATGAGCGGCTTGTCGGCAACAACCATTTTGGCCATTTGATCCCCGGGGGTCCAATCACCGCTGACACGCAATTCGGTACTGTCCTCAAAACGAACCGTCGAGCCGGTCTGATCCGCGTCTATTGTGACGTCATAAGACTGTCCCTGAAGGCGAACATTCCATTCTGATCCGACCTTGCGCTCGTGGTTGTCCATGCGTCCAGACACGCGCGCACGGCGAATTTCGGCAACCCGGTGCATCGCCGAACAAGCCGCCGCAATGCGATGCAACTCGTCGTTCGCCAACGTCACACCCTCAAAACCGTCGGGGTATTCTTCGGCAATAAAGGCAGTGGTCATATCACCCGAAACGAATTTTGGATGGTCCATGACGGCAGAAAGGAACGGCAGGTTGTGGCCGATACCTTCGACTTCAAAGCTGTCCAAGGCGACGCGCATGCGTTCAATCGCCTCGCCGCGTGTCGGCGCCCAAGTACACAGCTTCGCAATCATCGGATCGTAATACATGCTGATTTCACCACCTTCATACACGCCAGTGTCATTGCGCACGACATGCTCAGGTTCGGTAACTTCCTCTGGCGGGCGATACCGCGTCAAACGCCCGATGGAAGGCAAGAAACCACGATAGGGATCTTCGGCGTAAAGCCGATTTTCGATGGCCCAACCATTCAACTTTACGTCTGATTGCTTGAGGGTCAGCTTTTCACCATTGGCAACGCGGATCATCTGTTCGACCAGATCCACATCTGTAATCAACTCCGTGACGGGATGTTCGACCTGCAGACGGGTGTTCATTTCGAGAAAATAGAAATTCTTGTCGCCATCGACGATGAATTCAACGGTCCCGGCGGATGTATACCCCACGGCCTGCGCAAGAGAGACCGCCTGTTCACCCATGGCTTTGCGGGTGCCTTCATCCAAAAACGGGCTCGGGGCCTCTTCGACAACCTTTTGGTTACGCCGTTGGATCGAACATTCCCGCTCCCCCAGATAGATGCCGTTGCCATGCGCATCACAGAGGACCTGAATTTCAATATGGCGCGGTTGCGTGACGAATTTCTCAATGAAAATACGATCATCACCAAATGAATTGGCCGCCTCGTTCTTTGAAGACTGAAAACCCTCGCGGGCTTCTTCGTCGTTCCATGCAATGCGCATGCCCTTGCCGCCGCCCCCCGCAGAAGCCTTAAGCATGACCGGATACCCAATTTCCCCCGAAATCTTGACTGCCTCATCGGCGTCCTCGATCACGCCCATGTATCCGGGCACGGTGCTGACACCGGCTTCTTGTGCGATCTTCTTGGAGGTAATCTTGTCCCCCATCTTTTCGATCGCACCTTTGGGTGGACCGACAAATGCCACACCTGCCTGCGCCAGCGCGTCGGCGAACTTGGCGTTTTCGGACAAGAACCCATACCCCGGGTGCACAGCCTCAGCGCCAGACGCCTTGATCGCAGCCATCACGTTATCAATGACAATATAGGATTGATTGGCAGGGGGTGGCCCAATATGGACCGCTTCATCCGCCATCTGAACGTGCAACGCTTGTTTGTCCGCGTCTGAGTAAATTGCGACGGTTTTTATTCCCATCTTGCGGGCAGTCTTTATGACACGGCAGGCGATTTCGCCCCGATTGGCGATCAGGATCTTGTTAAACATGGGATGTCCTTTTGAAGTCTGGAAGTCTGGTGCCGCCAAATGGGGCAATATGGCGGTCATAACGCGCGTTATGTGACCGAAACAATTTCCGGGAACGCGTCAAGCTTTTTTGGGGTGGGGCACTTATCCGCAGCCGTTCTTCGCGCGAAAAGTGCCATTTGGACGGGAAGGGTCGCGGAACAGATATCCACCGAGGTCGCCGCACGGTTGTTTTTCTGTTTGACGAAACCAATCGCAAACCTGCTGTACCCGCGGGCCCTACGATCCAACGCCAGGACAAGAAAAAGGCGGACAGTTTGAATGCATTGACGCAAAACTGTCCGCCAGGGGAAGGGGTACGAATAGTGTACACAGACGCAATGCGGGGATATTCGCGCGCTCCTGCAGAATTGACGATACTCGTATGGGTTGAATTCGCTAGTCCCTTGAAGATGAAGCCTTTGCGGTAAGCAAAGGCTTGCCGATCTGAAGGCTCAACAAGCAAAAAAACGCCGATCATTCCTCAAATGCCTCCGGAAAGGACAGACGGGCGACGCGTTCATCGATAACCAGCATCGCTTCGTAATCGGCTGCATCAAAAGGATCTGTCGCGGGTATTACCTCGCGCCCGAATATCCACGACAAGCGGCCTGCATCCAGATTGCCCCTCTCAAAAGGTTCATTGCCGAAATGCGCCCAAAGAGCTTTGAAAAAAGCGGCATCCGCGCGACGATCCGCCGGTTTGCGGTCATTGAAACGCGCACGTTCCGTCAAGGGCGTAACGCCACGCGGATTAAACCTGCGAAGTGTAAAGTGATAGTCTGTGCCGGGTAAACGACCGGGAAACCCTCGATGCTTCAGCATGACGAGGTCCTTGCCAACGCCGAGGTCATCATGAGGGCCTCGATTTCGTTCCATGCATCTGTTACACAACGCACAAAAGCTGAGGCGTGCTTGCTCGGCGACACGCCAAGGATGGCTGTAGAGCACCCAGATGCAAACACATGCACAAAACGTGACACTGAATCGTATCGCTGAAATGCACAACAATCGTCCACTATATCCCCTCCCAAACACAAGTACCTGATGTCACCCGGAACAAATCAATGAACTGCGTTACCTCCGGATCGGACACACCAAATTCAATCGGCTGATCGGATAACATCACCGCGACTATCTCCGGGCTGAGGTCAAACTCTGCGATGTAGGGCAAAGCCACCTCGGTGCATAGAAATTCCAAGTCAGGTTCGGCCTGCGTAAAGGTGATTGTGCCACCGTCTTTGGCGATCTGCGGGGCCAGAAATCGAAACCGAAGCCAGGTTTCGGTTCCGACTTCTTCGATCAGAACATCAAAGAGATCCACGGGCTGACCGGACGGCGTGTCCAACACCGGCATCAACACGCTGGTAACGAACACGGCGGCTGCGGCAAGACTCACGGCGCTACCTCATCACGGGTATCAAAACTCGCAGGCGATACGATCTCCAACAGCTCCAGATCATCCGAGTGGCGCACTTCCCGGTGCCTGATGCCTGGTGGCTGTAACACGCATGAACCCGCCCGCAGCATGTGTTCTCCCGAGCCTTCGTACTCGAACACAACCCACCCCTGAAGGATGTAGACCATCTGAAAATCCAGATCGTGGCTGTGCCAACTGGCCGGGCTCTCCATGCCCGGCACGGCACGTATCAAATGCGCCCCATAGGCTCCTTGCGTCGCATCACTGATCCCAAGGTCGCGATATTCAAAAAACGGGCGCAGCCCGGCCCCCTCGAATTTGCCAGCATCTGCATGGGCGATGGTAAAGGCCTGATTTTTCCACAGCTGGGTCATTCACTGCTCCGCCGATGTGCGATGCAATCGATTTCCACCAGTGCACCCACCGCCAATGCTGTAACACCTATCGTGGTGCGCGCGGGCAATCGCGAGGCCGGAAAATAGCCTTTGTATGTATCGTTGAACGTCGCATAGTCGCGTTCAAATTCCGTCAGATAGCAACGGCATTGCATCACGTCACTCAAATCCAGATCGAGCCCCGCCAGCACCGTTTGCAGGTTTGCCATGACTTGTCGGGTTTGGGCCTCTATTCCGACGACCAAGGGCGCATCCGGCGCGCCAGGCACCGTCGGCATCTGCCCGGTCAACACCACCCAGCCGTCTTCTTCAACTGCATGGGAAAACGGTGCGACATGTGTGGGCGCATCAGAAATATTATGGAAAAGCGGCATCTGTCAGGCCTCTAAAGCGGGATGTTATCGTGCTTTTTCCATGGCATCTGCGAGTGCTTGTTACGCAGCGACGCGAAAGCGCGCGCAATCCGTTTGCGCGTCGTGCGTGGCATGATCACCTCATCCACAAAACCGCGTTCGGAGGCCACAAATGGATTTGCGAAACGCTTTTCGTAGTCCGCCGTGTGTTTCGAGATTTTTTCGGTATCCCCCAGATCGGCGCGATGAATGATTTCGGTCGCGCCCTTTGCTCCCATCACAGCAACCTCTGCCGTGGGCCAGGCGTAATTGAAATCCGCACGCAGATGCTTTGATGACATCACCACATAAGCCCCACCATAGGCCTTGCGGGTGATCACCGTCACCATCGGCACCGTGGCTTCGCCATAAGCAAAAAGCAGTTTGGCCCCGTGCTTGATCACACCGCCATATTCCTGACTGGTGCCCGGTAAGAACCCAGGCACATCCACAAGCGTCAGGATCGGAATTTCAAAGGCATCGCAAAAACGCACAAACCGCGCAGCCTTGCGCGAACTGTCAATGTCGAGACACCCGGCCAACACCATCGGCTGGTTGGCGACCACGCCCACGGTGCGTCCTTCCAGACGAATGAAGCCAGTTATGATGTTCTTGGCAAAACCCTCTTGGATTTCGTAAAAATCGCCCTCATCCCCAAGCTTCAAAATCAGCTCTTTCATATCATAGGGCGTGTTCGGGTTTTCCGGTACCAGCGTATCCAGCGAGGCTTCCAGTCTGTTGGGATCATCAAAGAACGGCCGCACGGGTGGCTTTTCGCGATTGTTGGAGGGCAGAAAGTCGATCAGGCGACGCACCTCTGCCAGCGCCTCGACATCGTTTTCGAAAGCCGCATCCGCAACCGAACTTTTGCGCGTATGGGTCGAAGCCCCGCCCAGCTCCTCTGCGCTGACCTGCTCATTGGTCACGGTCTTGACCACGTCGGGACCCGTCACAAACATATAAGAGCTATCTTTCACCATGAAGATGAAATCGGTCATGGCCGGCGAATACACCGCGCCCCCCGCACAAGGCCCCATGATCACACTGATCTGCGGGACAACACCAGAGGCGGTAATATTGCGTTGAAACACCTCACCATAGCCCGCAAGAGAATCCACACCCTCCTGAATGCGCGCACCGCCGGAGTCGTTAATACCAATCACTGGCGCACCGTTTTGCACCGCCATATCCATGATCTTGCATATCTTTTTGGCATGGGTTTCGGAAACCGATCCCCCCAGCACGGTGAAATCCTGACTAAACACGTAAACAAGGCGACCATTGATCGTCCCCCAACCCGCAACAACACCGTCACCGGCGGGCTTTTGGCTTTCCATGCCAAAATCAGTACAGCGATGGGTGACGAACATGTCAAATTCTTCGAAGCTACCCTCATCCAGCAACAACTCCACCCGCTCGCGCGCAGTCAGCTTGCCACGCCCGTGCTGTGCATCAATCCGTCCTTGACC
Organism: Paracoccaceae bacterium; assembly: GCA_033344815.1. NCBI lineage: Bacteria > Pseudomonadati > Pseudomonadota > Alphaproteobacteria > Rhodobacterales > Paracoccaceae > Paracoccaceae bacterium. Next base: position 1,553,111 of record JAWPMR010000001.1, read on the forward strand.
GCCGCCCATTCGGGCCGTCTCCCGGCGCTCTTCCAATTGTTGCAGAATATCTTTCATGACGACCCCGTTACATTGATTGCATGCACCATATCGTCAAGCGTGGCAGGATCGAAGGACATTTTGGCAAATTTGCAAACTATATTCACACCAGTCGGTGCATATTGCAAATCAGCAAACAGTCGTTCATGCATACCAGCTATGCGTGGACAACAAAACAACACTCGCATAGGTTTTTGCGATGCGAAATCCCCCCGTCATTCGTTTTTTGGACAGAACGACACCGCCCCATATTGTGACGCTGATCTTGCTGGCAGGCATGTCCGCGATGGTCATGAATATATTCCTACCCAGCCTGCCGAATATGACCGAGTATTTCCAGACCGAATATAGCACGATGCAGTTGTCGGTCGGACTTTATCTGGGCGTAAGCGCAGGTCTGCAAATCCTGATTGGCCCTATCTCGGACAAATACGGACGCCGACCCGTGCTTCTCTGGGGGTTGATCATTTTCATGATCGCCACAATCGGGTGCATCTTCGCGCCCACGGCCGAGATTTTTCTCGCCTTCCGCGTCAGCCAGGCCGTTGTGGCCAGTGCCATGGTGCTCAGTCGCGCAGCGGTGCGTGACATGTTTGATCAGGATCAGGCCGCCTCCATGATCGGGTATGTTACGATGGGCATGGCGATTGTACCGATGGTCAGCCCAATGTTCGGCGGTATATTGGACGAATTCTTTGGCTGGCACGCAAACTTCTGGGCTCTCTTTCTGCTGGGCGGCCTGACGCTATGGCTCGTCTGGGCTGATCTGGGGGAAACGGCAGTGAAAAGCGGTAAAACGCTGCCGCAGCAATTTGCCGAATACCCTGAACTTCTCACATCGCCGCGCTTTTGGGGATACTCGCTTGCGGCTGGTTTTTGTTCCGGAGCCTTTTTCGCTTATCTCGGCGGCGGGCCATTTGTGGGTTCAGTTGTCTTTGGCCTGTCCCCTTTCTGGGTAGGGATGTACTTCGGCGCGCCAGCCTTGGGGTATTTTTTTGGCAATATGCTGACCGGCCTGCTTGCCCAACGCGTCGGACTGAACAAGCTTGTGCTGATCGGCAGCCTGATCAACGCAGGCGGTGTCTTTTTATCTTTGATGATCTTTTTTGCCGATTATGGAAGTGCCCTCAGCTTTTTCGGTTTGATGACTTTCGTCGGTCTTGGCAACGGATTGGTGATCCCAAATGCCACCGCAGGTATGTTGTCCGTGCGGCCTCATCTGGCAGGTTCAGCGTCAGGCCTCGGGGGCGCAATCATGATTGGCGGCGGCGCGGTGTTGAGCGTGCTGGCTGGTGCCTCTCTGAGTGCGGGCACAGGCGCGTTTCCTTTGCTGTATATCATGTTGGGGACGTCCACGGCCGCTGTGATTTCGATCCTGATGGTCTATCGCCGGGAACGGCGTCTCGCGGTGGAAAACCCAACGGTTTGACACGCGATTAGACCATGATGGTGCACTGGCAGATCTCTCTTCAGTAACCCGCGGCTCTGAAAGAAAAGGTGGGCTGCCAAAACAGCACTTTTCAGGATGAAAGGGCACTTTTAAGCGGAAAATTCAGGTCCAGAAACGCCAATCCAGTGTTGGCAATTGTGCATAACCCGCCATCTCGGTCTGTGCATGTCGACAAGTCGGCTTTTCTCAAGTTATTGGGTCGGTTTCTGCAGTGTTGGATTGGCCCACTTCTGTCTGAGTGCTGGGTTTTTGATTTCAGGTCGGACTCTATTGTGGGTCAGGCGAGCACTCACTGAATCAATTCTAGGTTTGAAGGTACCAAAACGGTTTCACCTGCACCCCTTACCCAATGCCTGAATGATGTCTGATTTCTAGCTGGACCGTCTGGTTCGGTTCGTCTTGGCCGGGATGGGGATAGGAATACGCAATGACCTGTAAATCCACCAAGGCGCGGAAAACCTTTGTTGTTGCGTGAGGCGGAGACGGTAAAGCGGTTGCCGCGGCCAACCAGACCACATCTTGCAATAGAGACAAGTCACATAGCGGAATGTGATCGACAAAGGTGAAACGGAAGCGTGAGCTTGGAGCCGGGAAACGCTGGTGGATATGTTGATGCACTGAGGCGTGCCGCTCGACCAGATTGAAAAGATTGACCCCTTACCGCGCACAATCTCCGGGCACCGTTACGATCGGGCAACGTATGCATCAACGCCTTCTAGAACAGCCCCCGGGCCGCATGTTCGACAAGCCTGGGTGCGCTGCGCGTGAAGGTACGGTCAAAATGATGGCGTCTATTTCCTAATCCAGCGCAAGGGGCGATCAGGAAAGCCATTAGCCACATTCGTGACGGGACCAAAACAAACTGGGAAAAAATTTCCGACACAAGTTGGGATCAATCATCCTTTGGCGTTATAGAACACTCCATTTTGCCCATCACCTGACACAGCAAATACCTTTTTGGGCTTGCTTGACAGGGCGGACGATCAAACTGATCAGATCATTGGCGTCGAAGGCACTTGCACTTTGGTTATCAGCTCGCAAGTTGCGTCAGGTAGGCCCTGGGGTTGACCGCGACGCCTTTTTTGCGGCCCTTTGGATAAATCTAGGAAAGGCCGTGATCTTATTTTGCCCGATCCAAGACTAAGGAAAGTGGCATGACATCAGGCAGTGCAGTCTTGGTTTCACTAGCGTCACTTCACGGCGAGGATTTTGGCTTTGGGAGAACCCTCACCGATCAGCCAACTTACCGTTGCTCGATACACCAATTGAAGGGTCGGCATTAAACCAAATCTTAACCAAGAAAGATGCACCTTGCCGTCACTGTTTTGCAAATATAGCTTTTGCGAATCCGCAAAGTTGCAAAGCGACCTGAAAGGGGTACTCGGGGGATGGCTACACAAAAACTGTATGCCGGCGCAAAACTGCGTGAATTGCGCACGAGGCTGGGGCATACACAAAAGGACTTTGCAGCCAAACTTGGCGTCTCCTTGCCCTATCTGAATCAGATGGAAAACAACAACCGTCCGGTGTCGACAACGGTTGTTCTGGCTTTGGCGCAGGAATTCGGCCTGGATGTCACAGAATTGAGCGCTGGCGACAGCGAACGTTTGGTCAGTGACATGAAAGAGGCCATTGCAGATCCGCTTTTTGCAGAAACCCTGCCACCCCTCGCCGATCTGAGGCTGGCCGCCTCAAATGCGCCCACATTTGCCCATGCTTTTTTGGAACTGCACCGAAGTTATCGCCAGATGCAAGAACGCCTTGCATCTCTGGATGAGGTACTGGGGCGCGAAGATGCCCGCGCCACGCCGAGCCCCTGGGAAGAGGTACGTGACTTTTTCCACTATTGCGACAATTACATCGATGCTGTTGACCGCGCCGCCGAACATTTTGCCACAAAAGAAGGCGGGCACAAAAATATCCGTGTTGCCGCAGTTTCGGCCCTTGGGAATAGCGGTGTAACTGTTGGTTTTGTTGACACTGACAAGCTGCGCAGCTTTGATCCCGAGACCAACGAATTGTCGCTGTCCCGACGTGCGCCACCAGAAACACAGACGTTCCAATTGTTGTTGCAGGTCGCACTGATCAAGCAGGAAGCGCTTTTGGAGGCTACGCTCGATCTGGCAAGGTTTCATACCGCCGAAGCGCGCGCCATTGCCAAACTTGGTCTTGCCAATTATTTCGCTGGTGCCGCCCTGATGCCCTATGGTGTTTTTCAAAATGAAGCCAGCGCTTGCCGACACGATGTCGAAGCTTTGGCGGGGCATTTTGGTGCCTCTATCGAACAAGTTGCGCACCGGCTTTCGACATTGCAACGCCCTGGGTCTAAGGGGATACCTTTCTTCTTTGTCAGGGTCGATCAAGCCGGTACGATCACGAAACGTCACTCTGCCACACGGTTGCAATTCGCCCGTTTCGGAGGGGCCTGCCCTCTCTGGAATGTGCATCGGGCATTTGAATTGCCCGGCCAGTTCCTGCGCCAGCTTGCTGAAACGCCCGATGGGGTGCGCTATATCAATCTGGCCCGCGATGTGTCAAAGCCGGCGGGCCGTTTTGGGGCTCCTGTACGGCGCTACGCCATCGCTTTGGGCTGCGAAATACGTCATGCGCGCGATCTCATTTATGCAGATGGGATGGATCTCGGACGCGACGGCGCATTTGAACCTATTGGCATCTCATGCCGCATCTGCGAGCGGACAAACTGCCATCAACGCGCGCTGCCACCCCTGGAAAGGACCCTGCGCGTCGACCCAAATCTAAGAGATGTTCTACCCTACCAGATCGACTAGCGTTTTGCCCTGCGCCAACCTGCATCGCGCGCCTGCACAGGCGAACAAAACCACCGTTCGCCCTTTTCGGGTCGAATGCCGGTTCGCTCATAGTCACGCTGACCCGGCATGTGAAAAATCTTCACGCCCTTGGTCGATATATTGCCTTTGATCATGCATTCACGATCCGGTGGAACTCTCCCGATCGCGCGCGTTTGGCGAAACTGTGACGGGTTTTGTACGCGGCTTGCGTGCAAACCCACGTCACGCACCGCCGCAGCCTTTTCCGCCAAAACATAGTCTTGCGCATATTTGCGGTAGGCAAATGCCAAGCCGGAACTGACAATTTCATAGCCCATATCTTGCCCTTGGACACGACACCGCGCCACGACGCGATTGTAGCGATCGACGGTCACAGCCTCACAGGTCGCGAGCTTACCGGCGAACATCGCCATAACCTGCTCGCTCACCCAAGCTCCGCATTTCCAGTTTATGCCTTGCTCGGTCTTGCAAGTCTGATCTGCTTCGGGCGCATCGATCCCGTGTATACGAATACGGGTATCAGCCACCTCAATCGTATCTCCGTCGATGACCCGCACCGGACCGGAGAGCCCCTGCGCGGCGACCGGGGCCAAAGGAAGCGCTAAGGCTCCCACCAAAATACTGATCAGAAATTTTCCCACAGGTGGGATATGATATCTGACAACAGGCATTACAAGAAGAACTGTTAACCAAGGTTATCAGACGGTTAACGCTGTGATGTTTCCCAACGCGGATGCAACCAGGGCACATCGTTCGATCTAGCCAGAGGATCGCGTCCCAAGAGATGATCGGACACTTTTTCCCCGACCATGATCGAGGGCGCATTAAGATTGCCGTTGGTGATCCTTGGAAAAATGCTGCTGTCAGCCACGCGCAGACCTTCGACCCCAATCACCCGCGCTTGAGGATCAACGACAGCCATAAGGTCATCAGCCCGCCCCATGCGACAGGTGCCGCAGGGATGATAGGCACTTTCGGCGTGTTCCCTGATGAAGCTATCCAGTTCCTCATCCGATTGGAGGCTGGCACCGGGTTGTATTTCCTTTTTTACGAAGGGTTTGAACGCTTCCTGTGCAAAGATCTCACGGGTCAGGCGAATGCAGCGCCGGAAATCCGTCCAGTCCTCCTCTTCAGACATGTAATTGAAAGAGATGCGCGGTGCTGCATCTGGATCTGCGGACGCCAGACTGACAGAGCCGCGCGATATTGATCGCATGGGCCCCACATGGGCCTGAAACCCATGACCTTCTGGCGCGACCTTGCCATCATAGCGCACAGCAATCGGCAAAAAATGGTATTGGATATCGGGATAGGGCACACCTGACCGGGACCGAATGAAAGCACTGCTTTCAAACTGATTGGACGCGCCCATGCCCGTTTTTGTAAACAACCATTGAGCCCCAATCAGCGCTTTTGACACCGGGTTCCAGTGTTTGTAAAGCGTAATGGGCTGACTGGCTGCCATTTGAATATAGAGTTCCAGATGATCCTGAAGATTCTGCCCAACGCCGGGTCGGTCAGCGATGACGTCAATTCCATGTTCTGCAAGATGCGCCGCCGGGCCGATACCAGATAACATCAATATTTTTGGAGAGTTAATTGAGGAGGCCGCCAGCACGACTTCCCGGTTGGCCTTGATGATTTCGCGACCACGACCATTGCAAATTTCAATACCCGTTGCGCGATCATTTTCAACGATGACACGTTGCGCAAGACCATTCACCAGCGTGCAGTTGGCGTGTTTAAGTGCCGGTCTCAAATAGGCGTTCGCAGCCGACCACCGGCGGCCTTGCCACACCGTCTGCTCCATCGGGCCGAAACCTTCCTGCTTCTGCCCATTGTAATCTTCCGTTGTTTCATACCCCGCCTGACGCCCGGCTTCTACAAAGGCTTGATACAGCGGGTTCTTGCGCGGGCCTCGGCTCACATGCAGGGGGCCATCCGTACCACGCCAAGCCGGGTCCCCGCCATGTCCGTTGTCGTGCCAGCTTTCCATACGTTTGTAATAGGGCAGAACGTCAGCATACCCCCAACCCTCAGCGCCTTGCTCTTCCCAATGGTCAAAATCCATCGCGTGGCCGCGTACATAGACCATGCCGTTGATGCTCGAGGATCCGCCAATCACTTTACCCCTCGGACAGGCAAGACGCCGATTGTTCAAATGCGGCTCAGGCTCTGAGGAAAACCCCCAATCATAGCGTTTCATGTTCATCGGGTATGAAAGCGCTGCAGGCATCTGGATGAAGGGCCCGACGTCGCTGCCGCCATGCTCAATAACAATAACCGATGATCCTGCCTCTGCCAGTCGATACGCCATGGCACAGCCCGCACTGCCTGCGCCCACAATCACAAAATCCGCTTGCATCATTCTTCTTTCTTATCCGGATGGCACCGCGCGGCACGCGCACAAAACATGGCGTGCGCTGGAGCGCTCTTTTGGATCACATCTGCTAAAATGGCGCTTCCAAATCGCCCATGCGCACATAGACCGATTTCAACTGGCTGTAATGCGCGATAGCTGCTTTGGAATTTTCACGCCCTACCCCCGACGATTTTGATCCCCCAAAAGGCGCCTCGACAGGTGCGTCATTGTAAGTGTTGATGTAGCAGGTACCTGCTTCAAATCCGGCCGCAACCCTATGCGCACGCGCCAGATCCATTGTAAAAACACCTGCGGCCAAACCGAATTCTGTATTATTTGCACGAGCCATCACATCCGCCTCATCGCTGAAATCGAGCACTGCCATCACAGGTCCAAAAATCTCTTCCCGTGCAATGACCATGTCATCCGTCACATCAGCGAAAACGGTCGGTTGCAGATAGAAACCTTCCCGGTCCACACGCGCACCGCCCGTGACAAGCCGCGCGCCCTCAGCCTTACCTTTTGCAATGTAATCCAGAACAATCTTCATCTGGTTTTCCGATACCATTGGACCAAAACTCGTTTCCGGCCGCATTGGGTCACCAATCACAGCGTTGGCCAGCCTTTCACCGAGGCGCTTCAGAAACGCCTCCCGGATGGCGGTGTGTACAAAGACGCGTGTGCCATTTGAGCAAACCTGGCCGGAAGAATAGAAATTCCCCAGGATTGCCCCGCTGACCGCATTTTCGAGATCAGCGTCCTCAAACACGATGATCGGGGATTTTCCGCCCAGTTCCATGGTCACATTTTTGATCCCCGTCGCGGCTGCGGCGTAGACCTTACGACCCGTGGGAACCGACCCGGTGAGAGATACTTTCTCCACGCGCGGGTCCGAAACCAGAGCGCCGCCTACCTCGCCCATGCCTTGGATGACGTTGTAGACACCGGCTGGTAACCCGGCCTCGTGCAGTATCTCCGCGAACTTCAACGCGCAAAGCGGCGTGGTTTCAGATGGTTTGAACACCATACTGTTTCCGCAAGCCAGCGCTGGGGCGCCCTTCCAACAGGCGATTTGCGTCGGGTAATTCCAGGCACCAATACCGACACAAACGCCCAAAGGTTCGCGGCGGGTATAAACCCAATCCTCGCCCAGTTGGATATGCTCACCGGTCAGGGTCGCTGCCAACCCACCAAAGTATTCCAGTGCATCCGCACCGCTGGTGGCATCCGCCACACTGGTTTCCTGATAGGGTTTACCGGTATCATAGGTTTCCAGAACGGAGAGCTCATGGTTGCGCGCGCGGATCATATCCGCGGCACGGCGCAGAACACGGCCACGTTCGGTACCAGTCATGGCCGCCCAGGCTTGCTGCGAGTCTTGCGCAGTTGCCAAAGCCTTCTCAATGATTTCCGGAGTGGCGGCATGGACGGTCGCGATGACCGCTCCCGTTGCAGGGTAAATCACCGGGATCGCCGTGCCCGAAGTATCTTCGACATAGGCGCCATTAATGAAATGGCTGGCCTTGGGTTGTGTTGAATTGGTCATAGCGGGTCTTTCATCAGGCGTGTGTCAAATCTAAAACAGCGTCATTCCCCACGGGGAAAACGCTTGCTGTCTTCGAGAATATTGAGATCCATATGGTTGCGCATGTATTGCTCTGAGGCTGCGCGCAGCGGCTGGTAATCCCACGGAAAATACCCGCCCTGACGCAGCGCGTCATAAACAACCCATCGCCGCGCCTGGCTCTTGCGCACATCCGCGTCATAGGCGTCCAAATCCCATCGGGCCTCGGATTTCGCCTTGAGCTGGCTCAATGTGCCTTGATGCTCTGGGACGTCCGCAAGGTTTCTTAACTCATGAGGGTCCGCGTCCAGATCAAAGAGCTGATCGGGGTCCAGCGCACAGCGGTTGTATTTCCACCTGCCATAGCGCAACGACACCATCGGCGCATATGTGGCCTCTGCCGCGTATTCCATTGCCACGGGTTCGGTCCGCTCGACACCCTGCCCCATAGGGACAAGAGACGCGCCGGTGGTCCATTCCAAGACTTCTTCCATCGAAACGCCTGCCAGATCGCATAGCGTCGGACAAACGTCGATGTTCGAGACCGGTGTGGTGTGCAGGCCCGGTGCCATCTGCGGTGCGCAGATCATCAGCGGCACGCGGGACGATCCTTCAAAAAAAGACATCTTGAACCACAGACCACGCTCCCCCAGCATGTCGCCGTGATCGGAAACAAACAGGATGATCGCCTCTTGCCGCGTATCCTCGAGGGTTTGCAGTATCTCGCCGACCTTGTCGTCCAGATAGCTGATGTTGGCGAAATAGGCCTGACGGGACCGTTTTATGTCCGTCTCGGAAATGTCGAAGCTGCGCCAGTCGTTCGCATCAAAGATACGTTTGCTGTGGGGGTCCTGATCCTCGTAGTCAAAGGCCGGAATTTCTGGCAACAGATGCCCGCAATCCTCATAGAGGTCCCAGTATTTCTTGCGCGCGACATAGGGGTCGTGCGGATGCGTGAAACTGACGGTCAAACACCAAGGGCGCTCATCCGCGCCGCGTGACAGATCATACAATTTGCGCGTCGCGTTGAATGCAACCTCGTCGTCATATTCCATCTGGTTCGAAATCTCGGCAACCCCGGCACCCGTCACGGAACCCATGTTGTGATACCACCAATCGATCCGCTCGCCCGGTTTGCGATAATCCGGCGTCCAGCCGAAATCGGCAGGGTAAATATCCGTCGTGAGGCGTTCCTCGAAACCGTGCAATTGATCCGGGCCGACAAAGTGCATCTTGCCTGACAGGCAGGTCTGATAACCGGCACGACGCAAGTGATGCGCATAGGTCGGCACGGAAGACGGGAATTCTGCCGCGTTATCGTAAACGCCTGTGGCCGAAGGCAACTGCCCCGACATGAACGCCGCGCGACCGGGCGCGCAAAGTGGTGAGGCCGTGTAACTGTTCTTGAAACGGGTGGAGCGTGCGGCCAGTTTTTTAAGGTTGGGCGCATGCAGCCAGTCAGCAGGACCATCGGGGAAAAGCGTTCCGTTCAACTGATCGACCATCAGGATAAGAATATTGGGCCGGCTCATGTGCGCGTATCTAGCAGAAGGTTAAGAGCCTCAAGTGCGGTTCGCCGCGCCGCATCCGGACTCTGGGATCGCGACAGCGCCGCGCGCAAATAGAGACCGTCGATCAGCGCAGCCAGTGTTTCAGCCGCCGCTCCCGGGTCATCAAGCAAGGGGCGCAGCGCATGGCTCAGGTTGGATTTCAACCGCCTTTGATATAGTTGCAAAAGGCGCAGCATATCCCGATTGGTTTGCGCTTGCGCATAAAGCGTCATCCACGCGCTCACCGTGTCTGGCGCAAAACAGGTCGGCGAAAAACTGGCTTCAATCAGGGCGACAGCCCGGTCTTTTGGCGACCTTGCCACGCTCAAACCCCGACGCACTTCAACCCCAAAATCCCTTAGGATCTGGCGCATCGCTGCCAGGAATATCTGGTCCTTGCCGCCGAAATAGTGATGCGCCAAGGCCGTGGACATCCCCGCACGTTTGGCGATTTGGCCAACCGTTACGTCCATGGAACCTCTGGAGGCGAGTTCCGCAATCGTCGCATCTACGAGCGCAGACCGACGGATCGGTTCCATTCCAATTTTCGGCATAAGATTCCCCATTGCAAGCAGCGAGGATCAAATAACGGTTTTTTTATTGATCAGTCAATCAACAAAAACTACACCTTGGTCGCGTGGACTGTGGGAGTTGTTTCGCCACGCTTCAAAACCGCTTCGCGCCATGTGATAAAAACCACCGAGCCCAAAATCACGACGCCACCGATAAGAACCCAGACATCAACGGCTTCACCGAAGATCAGATATCCAATCAAAACCGCCCAAATCAGCTGGGCAAAGGTCACAGGTTGCGTGACGGTAAGGGGTGCGGCGGCAAAAGCCAGTGTCATCGTGTAGTGCCCCGCAACCGCAAAACACGCCACACAAAACAGCAGCGCCAGATCCCCAAGCGTCGGTGTGACCCAAACCGCAAGAGCAAAAGGCGCCAACACAATCGTGACGAAAATAGAGAGCATTGCGACCACGACGGATGGTTTGACCTCATCCGCCATCACCTTTGCCGTCAAATAGGATACGCCAAATAGGACGGCCGTCAGCAGCATCGCCAGATGGCCACTACTAACTTCGCGAAACCCTGGTCGCAGGATGATCAGCGCACCAATCAACGCCGCCATAACGGCCAACACGCGTCGAAACGCCAGCTTTTCGCCCAAGAACAAGGCGGCACCGATGGTCACGTATACAGGAGCCAGATAATTCATCGCGGTCACGTCTGCGATGGGAATGCGCACCATCGCATAAAACCACAGCATCACGCCGCACCCGTGCACCAGCCCACGAACCCCGAATAGCCCCCATTGTCGTTTGCTAAGACGTGTTTGACGCAAGGATCCAATCGCTGGGATTAAGAACACCAGCCCTAACAAGTAGCGAAGAAACGCCATCTCGACCGGCGGTAAACGTGGCCCGATGTACTTCACCAATGCGGTCACAGCAACAAAACACAGACCCGTAACGAACATCCAAAAGATGCCAACAACCGGACGATGTGAGGTATGGATAGCCATCTGCCATAGACACCGTGTTTTTCTGCAATCCGCAAGGGCTTATGCCCACAATAACCCGGCCGCGATGGCGCACATTGTAAGCGCTATTAACCCATCCAGGACGCGCCAGCTGGCCGCGCGGGCAAAAAGTGGGGCCAGAATCCGCGCACCGTACCCCAGTGCGAAAAAAAAGCTGATGCTGGCCAAAACTGCGCCCGTGCCGAACAGGAACCGGTCTTCATATTGCGCCGAGATCGACCCAAGCAGGACAACTGTGTCCAGATAGACATGTGGGTTCAGCCATGTGATCGCCAATAGTGTGAGGAGTGTGGACAGCAAGGGTTTCACTGCTGCGCCATCGGTCTGCAGCGCGTGCCCCCCCCTCCAGGCCGAGCGCGCATTGCGCCATCCATACCACAGCAAAAACGCCGCGCCGCCATAGCGCATTGCCATTTCGAACCATGGCAACCTTTCCGCCAAAGCGCCAAAACCAGCCACCCCGCTTGCAATCAAAATAGCATCGGACATTCCACAGGTCAGGCACACCCAGAACACATGCTCACGGCGCAGTCCCTGCCGCAGCACAAAAGCATTTTGGGCACCAATCGCCACGATTAATGAGAGACTTAGCAAAAAACCGGGAACAAAGGTATCAAACACGGCGAAGCTCCTATCAGGGTCTCGGATTGACTAAAAGCGGGCGCGGCATTAATCAAATTAAACATACTAACTTCAAGTAAGAATTACTAATGCCAATTGACCCGCATCAGCTGGCCGCCCTGGCGTCCATTGTACGTTGTGGCAGTTTTGAGGCAGCCGCCGCGCAGCTGAACGTCACACCGTCGGCGATTTCGCAGCGCATCAAAACCTTGGAAGAGTCAGTGGGCACCACCTTGATCTATCGTGGCCAACCCTGCCTGCCGACACCCGCTGGTGTTAAGTTGGCGCGTCACGCAGACGACGTTGCTTTGCTGGAATCTCACGTCAGGCGCGATATCGCCCCGACATCTCACGCAGCCGCGCCGCGCGTCCGGATCGCTGTGAATGCGGACAGCCTCGCCACATGGCTTGTACCAGCACTGTCACAAGCACCTGATATGCTGTTTGAGCTAGTAATTGATGATCAGGACACTTCTTCAGACTGGTTGCTGCGCGGGGCGGTCAGCGCGGCGGTGACAGGAGAAGCGCGTGCGGTGTCAGGCTGTAACTGCCAAGACCTGGGATCGCTGCGCTACATCGCGACTGCCAGTCCGGATTTCATGAAACGATGGTTCGACGCCGGGATCACCGCAACAACCCTCGCGCGCGCGCCGATCCTGACCTTCAATTCAAAAGACAAACTGCAACATCGCTGGATCGCGCAAGTCACCGAGGTAAAGTTAACGCCACCGGCACATCAACTGCCCTCCACCCATGCCTTTATCGATGCCGCTCTTGCCGGGCTCGGGTGGGGACTCAATCCGCTCTCTCTTGTGGAGGGTCACCTCAAACGCGGTACCCTCGTGCCAGTGATCCCCGATGCGCCATTGGACGTGGGTCTTTATTGGCAATCCAGCCGGTTAATGTCCGCGGCTCTGACCCCCCTTACACAGGGGATCAGAACCGCTGCACTGAAACATCTCGTTCAAAACTCTCACACAAGTGTGATGCGTTAAGTTTAATCACAAAAATCTGATCCTTGATGATTGGCGTATATATAATTGTTCCCCATATGATGAGGAGAGTAATAAGGATGTGTTTCAAATGTTAAATAACTTACACAGTTTGGATCTGACCGCAGACGATATCGAAATGATAGAATCTGCGTTGCACACCCAAAAGAAAATTCTGGCCGTTCAAAGCGAAGCCGGCGGCAGTGGTGCACGTAAAAAGTTGACGAATTTGAAAAACTTGATGAAACGCATCAATCGCAATTCGCGCCGCAAAACGATCCCTCAAACCCAAAGCTGGTCAGATTACGCCCGCATGCTGTTTTGCACGGACTGCAACCAGACCCGATAGTTAGTTTGCGCCAGGCAGGCACTAATAAAAGCCGCACTTGCATTCGGGTCCGCCTTGCAAGTGTCAAAATGGCGCCGCGTCCTATAACTCTGCCATTACCTCATCGGATGCATCAAAGTTCGTCGTGACACGCTGAACGTCATCATCATCCTCAAGCGCGTCAATCAGTTTCATCAGCTTTTGCATGCTTTCAAGATCCATCTCGGTCGTGATGGTCGGCTTCCAAACCAGTTTAGTACTCTCGGACTCGCCCAGCGTGGTCTCCAATGCCGTTGCGACGTCGTTCAAATCGGTATCGGCACACCAGATTACATGGCTGTCTTCCGCACTTTCGACATCCTCAGCGCCCGCTTCAATGGCCGCCATCATGACGCTGTCTGCATCCCCCGCATCTGCGCCATAGGTCACTTCGCCTTTGCGGTCGAACATAAAACCCACACTGCCGGTTTCTCCAAGATTGCCCCCATTCTTGGTAAAGGTCGAGCGAACCGTAGAAGCTGTTCGGTTGCGGTTATCCGTCATCGCCTCGACAATCACGGCCACACCATTCGGGCCATAGCCCTCGTAACGGATTTCTTCGTAATCATCACCGTCCCCCGCCTGGGACTTCTTGATCGCACGATCAATGTTGTCCTTTGGCATGGATTGGGACTTGGCCTCTTTAATGGCCAAACGCAACCGTGGGTTCTTGTCCGGATCAGGGTCGCCCATCTTGGCCGCCACGGTAATTTCTTTGCTGAATTTCGAGAACAGTTTTGCGCGCACAGCATCCTGTCGCCCTTTGCGGTGCTGGATGTTTGCCCATTTTGAGTGGCCGGCCATTGGAACTTCCCATTCTTTGGTTTTGGAAGTGTTTATCCGCCTGACAAAGAACGCTCAACCCCTGTGGCTATAAGGTCCAAAGTGCCAGGATGGTCAGTATAAGCCGCAAGCCCAAACCCAAGGTCAGTGCAGCAAGCATCCAATTTGGCATGACCCGCGCAAAATCCTGAAAATAACGCGCTTCTTCACGTTTCAACTGAACGGTCTGTGCGTCAACGCCCCCTGTGGCCAGTTGATCGGCCTGCCGTTCGTACCAACGCGACCGCAATAGATAGGAGCAAGCCCAAATTGCGGGACCCAGGATAAGCGCGTCAGACAGCAAAGTCGCGGAAATCACTTTTTGATAGCATTCAGCTCGATTCGGTAGCCCAACGCTTCAGCCAGAGCATAAAGCTTCCACAACGTTGGTCCGGTCTTGGACTCTCCGCGCGCGATGCGCGACAGCGCGGTGTGATCAAAACCCAGTCTTGCGCCAATTTCACGCCCGCTGAGAGGTGTTTCCTTGAGCATCTGCGCAATCACCTGCGCGCCCAATGTCCGCGCCAATTCCTCGCCAACATCGCGGAAAATTGCGTTTTTCTCGCCCGGGCTGAGGGCTTCGAACGTGGTTTGATGCCCCTGTTCATTCAGTGGCGCAAGGGTCACATCGGAGGTCTTTGCCGTCCTGGAGGCTTTGCGCCTGACCGCCCGGTGAGTTGGTTTGGTCTCCGTGCCCGCATTGACGTTCATTTCAGTCATAGATCACCATCTTTTCTTACGACTTGAAGGTATGTTGCCTCACAAGACAACAGATATGAAATAAGTGCCTTCGTGTCAAGGCTTCACAGAGCGATGCATTAAGGCTTTGGAAGCGCGCGCACCTGTGAAATCAGCTGTCTTGCACGCTTTGCGTCACGCAAATCGGACAATCGTCGATCACAATCAGCCAGCGTGCCAACCGACAAGAAAGCCATGCGCCGATCTGGCTGTTCAGTGTAGAGCACGACACTTGCCAACTCAAATTTGCGCGACCGGAAACGGGCAAAATAGCCCTGAGAGTCAGGGTCGTTTAAGCCTTTAACAGACTGAAACAGAACGGGCTTTTCAAAGTTGCATAGAAACGCACCAAATTCTGGCGGCGGATAATCCTGTCTAATATGGCGCGATTGTTCTATATGGCTCCAGCGCAGATGGTCTGCCCTGCGCCAACTGTGTTCAATCCCGCGCAGATACCTGATCAACCCAAAAATCCGCAGTTTCGCCTTGGAGGCCGCCCGTGGTCCCAGCTTCCCGGCCTCTTCCAGCGCGGTCGAAAATCCGTTGGTGATTATGAAGTTCAAATCAGACATAACCGCAGTTGAGGCAAAAAAATCTTGAAATCAAGAGCGTGGGGCATCAAGGCGTGACTTCTGACCAAATCATTCTGTTCACCCTCTTTGGCGCCGTCTTTGGCTTGCTCCTCTGGGGCCGGTTCCGTTACGATATCGTGGCTTTTTCCGCGTTGATGATTGGTGTCGTTCTGGGCGTGGTGCCCACAGAAAACGCATTTTCAGGCTTTGGGCATCCAGCAACATTGGTGGTCGCGCTTGTGCTTGTGGTCTCGGCCGGGTTGGTCCGTTCGGGCGCAGTATTCTTGATCACCCGTACCTTGGTTGATGCCTCGCGTAGCTTGGGCGCACATATCGCGCTGATGGGTGCCATCGGTGCCGTCTTGTCTGCGTTCATGAACAACGTCGCCGCACTCGCGTTGCTCATGCCCGTTGACATACAAACCGCACGCAAAGCCGGGCGCTCACCGGGATTGAGCCTGATGCCGCTCAGTTTTGCGACTATTTTGGGGGGTATGGCAACACTGATCGGCACCCCACCAAACATCATTATTGCGTCCATCCGAGAAGAGTCCCTGGGCGCGCCATTTGCGATGTTTGACTTTGCGCCCGTAGGAGGAGTCGCTGCCTTGGCCGGACTGGTCTTTGTTGCGCTGATCGGGTGGCGTCTGATCCCGCAAAGCGACGAGACAAACACGGCCCCACAGGATATTTCCCAATACATTGCCGAATTGACCGTCCCAGACGAAAGTAAACACATCGGCAAAAGGGTTTCGGAACTGAGCGAGCCAGCCGACAAAGCGGATGTGGCGATCCTGGGGCTGATCAGGGACGGCAAGAGACGCTACGGTCAGGCCCGGAACGCGGTCCTGCAAAAAGGCGACGCCCTCGTTCTGGAAGCCACCCCAGAGGCACTGGACGAATTCCGCACAAGTCTGGATCTGGCAATTGCGGACACAAAGCGCGAAGAAGCCCTGCGCGCAGATGGTGACGGCGTCGAAATCATCGAAGTTGTCGTGACCGAAACCGCGCGCATCAACGGCAAGACGGCTCAGGCTATCGGCCTTGCATGGCGACAGCGCAGCGTGCTGCTGGGCATTTCCCGGCAAGGCCAGAGGATCACGAAGCACCTGCGCAAAACTGAAGTCCGTACAGGTGATATTTTGTTGTTACTGGTCCCTCGCGACACAGGACAAGATGTGACCGATTGGTTGGGCTGCCTGCCGCTGGCGGATCGCGGTCTTGCAGTGACGGAAAATAGCAAGGTCTGGCTGGCCATCGGATTGTTCGCTGGCGCCGTGATCGCCGCCAGTTTTGGGTTGCTCTATTTGCCGATCGCGCTCGGTCTGGTTGTCGTGGCTTATGTTTTGACCCGCATCGTGCCCTTGAGCGAATTATATGATCATATCAACTGGCCAGTTGTTGTCCTGCTCGGTTCCATGATCCCGCTTGGCGCCGCTCTTGAAAGTTCTGGCGGAACCGAATTGATCGCCGGCGCATTGTTATCGTGGACGCACGGCTTGCCAGCCTGGGCAGTTCTGACAGTGCTGATGATTGTCACCATGACCCTGTCCGATGTGCTCAATAACACGGCAACCACGATTGTGGCGGCGCCCGTGGGGATCCAGATGGCACAGTCGCTTGGCGTGTCCCCGGACCCATTCTTGATGGCGGTTGCGGTTGCCGCATCCAGTGCGTTCCTGACCCCGATTGGCCACAAGAACAATACTCTGATCCTTGGACCGGGCGGTTACAAATTCGGTGATTACTGGCGGATGGGTTTGCCTTTGGAGGTGATCATCGTTGCGGTTTCCATTCCAACGATCCTCTTCGTCTGGCCGCTGTAACGCCTCCACAGAACGATTGAAACCCGGACGCTGATCAAAAACCTTTGTTTTCTCGGACAAAATCGAGAAAGGTTGTGCAATGGCACACAAATTGATGCCGGCAAGGGCACATAAGATGACCTGACAAGACATGGGATAAGAATGGATTTGCAACGCGGCTTTTCGAAAATCATGGTTCTCCTTTTGCTTTTGGTAATGGGGTTTCCTCTGTTGGCCGAGGAGCATGTGACGGCCGATGCTGACATTTGTTCTCTTACAAACTACCGGATCGATGTCCGCCCGAACTCAGATGGTCCACCGACAGAAGTGACCGTCGGCATGCGGATCATGGATATCACCGAAATCAACGATGTGGACCAAACCATCAGCGTTGATCTGGCGGTCAAATTGGCGTGGACGGATCCGCGCCTTGCCCCTTTTGCGGGATGCAGATTGGAGTCAGAAGATATTTGGTTTCCAACGTTGGTTTTGCGCAATTCAGGACGGCTATTCCAACGGTGGCCGGATAGCGTAAGCGTTGATGAAGGAGGCAAGGCGATTATCATTCAGCGGATATCCGGGACATTTGCAAGCTACGTCACCCTGCGAGAATTCCCTTTTGACAAACAGGAAATCGATCTTGAGTTTTTTGCCCTTGAATGGGGTCTGGACAAACTGACGATCAAAAACGACGAAGTGTTCTCGGGCGGGAGCAGCCGGATGAACATTTCTGACTGGGCCGTGACGAATGTGAGCGCGCATGCTGATGAGGTGCAAATACATGCCATGCAACAAATGCATGCAGGCTTAACCGTAACGATTTCTGCCAAACGGTTCCTGTCCTATTATGTCTGGAAAATCCTTTTTCCAATCGCGATGATCGTCATTATGTCTTGGTGCGTCTTTTGGATCGAGCCCAGCGAGTTCGGCACCAAGGTCGGTCTGTCCGCCACTTCTGTTCTCACCATGATCGCTTTTATTTTTGCGACAACAAACCTGCTGCCCAGACTAGGATATTTCACCACCTTGGATCGTTACATCGCAGGCGCCACATTTTTGGTGTTCCTGGCGTTGTTGCAGTCCTTGAGCACTGGTTTTCTTGTCTCGAAACAGCGCGAAAGCACGGCCGCGACCATGGATCGGTTCAGCCGCATTCTGTTTCCGGCCGTTTTCGCGGCCTTTTGCGTCGCCATCCTGTCACATCAACTCTAGCGTGAAATGCGCTGCCCGCTCAAAGCGGCCAGATCAGCGGAATGATCGTGGATACAATCAGCGCCATGCTGAGATTCAAGGGGATGCCAAGGCGCATGAAATCGGTGAATTTGTACCCTCCCGGTCCATAAACCAGCGTGTTGGTCTGATAGCCAATCGGCGTGGCAAAGGCACATGAAGCGGCAATCATGACGGCAACAACCAGAGGGCGCGGATCGAGCCCCAAGGCAGATCCCAAACCGATGGCCAAGGGCGTCATGATCACCGCTACCGCATTGTTGGACACTACTTCGGTAAAGGTGGAGGTCAGTAAAAACACCACCAAAACCACCAGCGTTGGTGGCATGTTCATCAGCGCGGGTGATACCCCATCAACAATAAGGGCCACCGCGCCGGAATGCTGCAAGGCCGCACCCACGGCGAGCATTGCAAAGATCAGCGCCAACAAACGACCGTCAATGAAAGAAAACGCCTCATCTGCGTCAATGCAGCCGGTGACCAGCACCAAGGCCACCGCCAGGACGGCCAAAAGCAAAATTGGCGCTACGTTGAAGGCCGCCAGTAGGACAATGCCCGCCAGTGCCAGAATGGCGATAGGCGCGTGACTTCGGCGAAAGCCGCGCGCTGAGGGCTGGGACACATCGACCATATCCATTTCTGCGGCGAGACGCTGGATATCGTCCGGCGCACCCTCGAGCAACAAGGTATCACCGATTTTGACCACCAGATCATCAAGCTGACGCCCGATGTTCTGATTGCGCCGATGCACGGCCAGCGGATAAACACCATACCGGCGACGAAGGCGCATGTCTCCCAGTGAGCGCCCCACCATTCGGCACCCCGGTGTGATCAGCGCTTCCACAGTTGATGTTTCCACTGCCGAAACCTGATCCACGCGCTTTAGTTCCTTGGTGGTCTGAAGGCTCAGCAGTTCCGTCATCTGGGTCCGCAACACCACGCGATCCCCGACCTGCAAGGCAACGTCCTTGAGGTTGCGCCTGAGCGAGGCATCCCCGCGAATGACGTCGATCAGACGCACACCGTCGCGTTTGAAAAGCTGCACGCTCAGGACATCACGCCCGATCAGGTTGCTTTCCGGCGGAATTACAGCTTCGGTGAAAAATTTCATCTTGGACCGGTTCGAAAGCATATTGGCCATGCTGTCCCGGTCCGGTAAGAGCCGCGGCGCCAGAACGGACATGTATAAAAGTCCCCAGATACAGACTACAACGCCGATCGGGAAAATTTCGAAGATCGTGAAGGGCTCGAGCCCCTGCCCGCGCGCGACCCCATCGACAAGAAGATTTGTCGATGTCCCGATCAGGGTGAGTGAACCGCCCATTATCGCCGCGTAGCTGAGCGGGATCAGTAATTTTGACCCTTTTGCGCCCAGCGTCTGGCTGAGTTGAACAACAACCGGAATCATGACCACTACGACAGGGGTGTTGTTCATGATCGCAGAAGCCCCCATCACGCACAGGATCACGCCGGCAACCGCCGATTTCGGATGTGTCTTTGCATAGCGTTCCGCAATTTGCGTCAACACTTCAAGCGAGCCCGTGCGCACCAGCGCCCCCATGATGATGAACATGGCCGCAATCGTCCAGGGGGCTGGGTTGGACAGTACTGCAAGCGCGTCGTCATAGGGCAGGACACCCAAAAGCAGCATCAGCGCAGCCCCCATGATGGCAACGACTTCGGTTGGATAGACCTCGCGCACAAACATAAAGAACATTACGGCAACAACGCTCAGGGTCAGAACGGCGCTAACGGGTGACGATGGTTCGATCAGCGGGAGCAATGCGGTTCAACCTGTATTTGATATGCGACCAGCGTTGAGTTTCGCTGATAGATCAGCCGGGGGCAAGCGTCGCTTTGGGACGCGGCTGCACCAGATACATGCCTGCAAACATGAGCAGCATTGCAACCCACACGCCGCCTGAATAAGCCTCATCAAGAATGAGTTTCGCCCAGAGCACACCGAAGCCCGTGACCAGATAGCTGACCTGCACTGCAAAAACCGAGCCCGCACGCCCCACCATCCAGACATACCCCGCGTAGACGATCACGTGGATTAGCGACGCCAAAATCAATGCCTGGCCTTCGTGGGTCATCGCTGCTGCAACCGGGATCCATTGTCCAGACAGGATAGCAACGGGCAGCATGATAATCGCGCCCATCAGCGACGCGCCATAAAGAACCTGAAAAGGATCCATTCCTGCTGTACCGAATTTCGCGACCAAATTACCCTCAAGCCCATAGCACAGACCACTGACGAGCGCGATTATCACCCAAAAAACTGCGATATTCAGCATTGATGCACCCGGCACGGCAATCAGAAACACGCCACAGAAGCCCAGAAACAGACCAAAAGCCCGGCGCCCTGAAAACTGATCCAACCCCATCAGCAGCGCGATTGCAAAGGCCCACATGGGCACCATCGACAGTAAAATCGATACGATGCCCGAAGGCAGATGCACAATCGCTTGATAGGAGGTCGTATTGGGGATCATCGTGCCGAAAACGGCAACCATCAGGCAAATGCTGATCTGTTTTCGCCCTCTGGGCAACTGCGTGCCGCGCACAGCGCAGAAACACGCCATAAGGGCAGCACCGATGAAGAGTTGCCAAAAGATCAATCCAAAATGCTTGTAACCTGTGGACACCGCGATTTTCGCCAACGGCTGCGTCAAGCCCCAGCCCGCACCCATGACCACCAGTGTGGCAGCACAGACCAGAACCTCACGCGTCGACAATTGCGTCATGGTGCTGCGGCTTGCAGGAGCCCGCCGTCACGCACCATTGCAATTCGGGTTGCGCGCCCAGTCTTGTCGTCTGTTTCCAGATAGACCCCGGACAGCGTGGCCGTACCATTGGCCGGCGTAAAACGATCGCGTGGCATACCGGTTATGAACCGCCGCAGCGGTTCCGCCTTGTCCATACCGATGACCGAATTGTAGTCACCACACATGCCAGCGTCGCTCAAATAGGCGGTGCCGCCCGGCAGGACCATCGCGTCTGCTGTCGGCACATGTGTATGAGTACCCACCACAAGACTGGCGCGTCCGTCGCAGAAATGGCCCATCGCCATCTTTTCAGACGTCGCTTCGCAGTGCATGTCCACGATGATCGCCTGCGCCATGCCCCCCAACGGGTGGGTTTTCAGTACAGTGTCAAGGGCTGAAAACGGATCGTCAAAAGGGCGTTTCATAAAGACTTGCCCCAGTGCCTGCGTCACCAGAACCTTGCGACCATTCTTGGCGGTAAACAATCGTGCGCCCTTGCCCGGTGCCGATTTGGAAAAGTTCAACGGGCGGATGATGCGCGGTTCCTGTTCGATGAACCGCAGCATGTCTTTTTGATCAAACGCATGGTCCCCAAGCGTCAGGCAATCCGCACCCGCATCCAGCAAAGTCTTGGCATGTGCACCTGACAGGCCGATGCCAGAGGTTGCGTTTTCACCATTTACGACAATAAAATCCAGCCTCCACGCCTCACGCAGACGGGGCAGGTTTTCGGTTATGGCGCGCCGACCGGCACGCCCCATCACATCGCCTAGAAACAAGATTTTCATGTCCGATGGGTAGGGTGCGGCGGCGCTCAGGGCAAGGGGTTGGATTAATAATCTTGACGCGCAGGTTGATGGCACCATGCCTGTTTTTCAGGTATGCTAGATCGACCAGCGGCGAAGGAGCAGAAAATGGCATGGCGTGATATCAAATCTTCGGGCGGGCTCGCTGTCATTACCGGCGGGGCAAGCGGCGTTGGTCTGGCCGCTGGGAAATACCTTTCTGGCGAAGGCTTTGAAGTGCTCTTGGTTGACGTGAACGCAGATCAACTCGCCACCGCCGCCAAGGACTTGCGTGCTTCAGGAGCCAGGGTTCACACTCAGGTCACAGACGTTTCGGATGCCGCAGCAGTATCAGCTTTGGCGGATGTCGCCTTTGGACTCGGTCGGGTTGCCATTCTCATGAACAATGCAGGCATCGGTGTAGGTTCATCGACGTGGGAAAACCCCGAAGCCTGGCGCAAAACCTTTGACGTAAATCTGTTTGGTATTCTTAACGGTGTTCAGGCATTTGTGCCGCGGATGATTGAGGCCGGTCAGCCTGCAGCAGTTATCAACACCGGATCAAAACAAGGCATTACGACACCGCCGGGCAATCCCGCCTATAATGCCTCAAAAGCCGCCGTAAAAGTTCTGACGGAACAACTCGCCCATGAGCTTCGTGAAAGTAACGCACCCATTGATGCACATTTGTTCGTTCCCGGGTTCACATACACCGGCATGATTGCAGCGATCATGCCAGTGAAACCGGACGGCGCCTGGACCAGCGAAGAATGCGTGAACTATCTGTTTGGTCGAGTCGCAAAGGGTGATTTCTACATTCTGTGCCCGGATAACATGGTGGACGAAAGAACAGACGCCCGCCGCGTTCTGTGGGCGGCGGGCGATATTGTGGAAAATCGCCCTGCTTTATCTCGATGGCATCCAGACTGGGGCGAGGCATTTTCCGCATTCGAAAAAGAATAGCGCTCTAGAACCTGCGCGTCAGACCGATGCGCAGCACGGTGGTGTCGGTTTCGGTTTCCCTAAACGATCCGCTGAAATTCTGCTCGGACGCCTGCCATTCGTAGTGCACCGCCTCAAGCCGGGTTGACCATTGTTCGTTGATTGCGAACTCCGCGCCTAACCCAAGACCAAACGATCCTATCAGATCGTCGTCATTCGACCCAGCCGGGCGCGTCCCTGCATCCGTAATCCCAAGCCCCAAAATACCATAAAAATATGCCCTTTCGGTCGCGTAGCCCGCCCGAACGCGAGGTTCCAGCAGGAAAGACCCGTCAAAATCGGTTGTACCAAGAGCGGTATCAGACGCAGTTCCGTTGGATTCGAGACGCGATAATACAACTTCTGGGGTCCAGACAAAATTCTGACCGCGACGGATCCCGTAACCCGCATAAATACCAACGCCCGTAGCTTCATCAGACAGATCATGCACCGTGCTGTTTTGTACCTGAGAGGACGTATCCGTGTGGTCGATCGACAATCCGAAGTACCCACCCGTCCAACGTTCCTGTGCATCCGCACTCAAAGTCAAAGCAACAAGTATCGTACCTGCCAAAAACAACTCTCGATAGTTCATTTGAAACCTCATATGATGTGAAAGAAAGGCAAATAATTAGCCTTCAGATTGCATTAATTATTGTTTTACGATAATTTTTGCAAGTAATGTTTTTATGTGGAGTGACCATTCATGTTCGACAGTCTTGACCGGCAGACTAAAATTGCTGTCACCGCGCGTGCTGGTGTGTGGTTCAGCACCTTGGCTTTATGTCTGGCGCTGCTATTCGCTGCTTACTTCATCTTTCTGTCCATCAACGATCCACAAAAGTTAGGGCAAGAGTTGGCCGGCGAACTTGAGCTCGACATCGACAGCCTGCGACTGACCACCGCGACTGCGCTTCTCGCCTCAACGATCTGGCTGATCACCGACTTCATAGCTGTTGCGATGGTCTTGCTCATCCGCCAGCTTTTTGCGGGTATTCGTGAAGGCACAGGCATATTCACCCAAAAGACAGCCATCCGGTTACGCCGTGTGGGCTGGGTGCTGGTTCTGATCGTTCCGGTGAGCGCGATTGTGGATGGAGTCGCAAGGGCAATTTTGCGCTATTTGGCAGAGCCTACCAGCATTGTCTTTGGGGTCGGTTTTAAGGATGGCGATGTATACGCTGTCATCTTGGGACTCATGCTTGTCGCATTGGGTCACATCATGGTGGACGCCGCGCATTTGGCAGAGGAAAACAAGGCTTTTGTCTGATCCGGATCAAGACCCAGGAACACGCATCACCGTCACGCTTGATGTTATGCTGGCCCGGCGCAAGATGCGTTCCAAAGAACTGGCGGAACGGGTGGGCATCACCGAGCAAAACGTATCGTTGCTGAAGTCCGGCAAGGTCAAGGGCGTGCGCTTTGAAACGCTCGCGCGGATTTGTGAGGCCCTGTCCTGCCAGCCCGGCGACATCCTGATTTATGAAGACCCCGATGATTAGCGCAGATCGCGTACTCCGGTCTCGGTTACGATGAAATCCAGTTTCTGATCTGTGACTTCCAGGGGCAGTGTTTGGAATTCTTGTGCGCCATACGCAAAGCCGACGGCCAGCGTTGGGCGGGCTGCGCGCAGCGCTTCCAATGTGCGATCATAAAATCCCCCGCCGTAACCTAGCCGCCCGCCCTGAGCGTCAAAGGCAACCAAAGGCACGATCACGATTTCTGGTTCAAAGAACGAAGGATTTTCCGGAATTCGCGCGCCGAACGGCCCATCGATCAGCGGCATCTCCGGCTCCCAATGCGCAAACTTCAAGCGCTGTCCGGCCTCAACAATCACCGGAATCCCGACAGGCCCATAAGCTGCTGCTTCGGCCATTGCCGGCACCGGATCAATCTCTGTGCGGATTGGCATATAGCCCGAAATCGCCACCCCATGATGACCTGCCAAAAGCCCTGACAGCATGCCCGCGCCCGTTCCAGAATCAGCCGCATGTGCCGCTTTTCGGCGTGCAAAAGCGTCTTTGCGCGCTGAAGCTTTGATTTCCGTGAGGTCCGTCACAAAAGAACCAGTGCTGCGAGACCTAAAAACGCGAAGAAACCAACCACATCGGTGACCGTTGTCACAAAGGCTCCCGATGCGAGTGCCGGATCCACGCCAACGCGATCCAGCACAACTGGTATCGCAGTACCCGCAAGCCCGGCCACCACAAGGTTAATGACCATCGCTGCCGCAATGACGTAGCCAAGTGCGGGTGAACCGAACCAGATGATGCCGATCGTCCCCATGATGACGGCGAAAATGAGGCCATTCACCAAGCCCACCAAAACCTCGCGACGAATGACCCGCCAGACATTGGCACCGGTGAGATCCTTGGTAGCGATGGCGCGCACAGCGACAGTCAACGACTGCGTTCCGGCATTCCCGCCCATCGAGGCCACGATCGGCATCAGCACGGCAAGTGCCACGATCTGCGCAATCGCCGCCTCAAACTGCGCGATCACAAGACTGGCGGCTATGGCCGTCACCAGATTGACCGCCAGCCAGGGCAGGCGTTGCTTTGTCGTTTCGACCACGCGGTCCGACAAAGACCCTTCGCCGACACCGGCCAGGCGCAGAATGTCTTCTTCGTGTTCTTCATCCAACACGACCATGGCATCATCAATTGTAATCACGCCGATCAATCGGTCCTCATCATCCACCACGGGCGCGGAAATCAGGTGATATTGGTTAAACGCATAAGCCACATCGGATTCATCCTGCAACGCGGGAATGACCTGAAAGGTTTCTTCCTTGATATCGAGCAGTTTCGTCGCGCGTTTAGACCGCATCACCTTTCCCAAGGTGACATTGCCAATCGGGTGCAATCGCGGATCAACGATGACGATATGATAAAACTGAGCGGGCAGTTCTTCTTCCGGCGTATTGCGCAGATGATCAATCGCTTCGCCCACGGTCCAATGTTCGGGGGCCATCACGACCTCGCGCTGCATCAGACGTCCGGCCGAATATTCCGGATACCCAAGCGCGCGTTGCACTGCATCCCGATCAACGTCTTCGAGCGCGTCAAGGATGGCTTCTTGTTGGTGGTCCTCGAGGTCCTCAACCAGATCAACAACATCGTCACTGTCCATGTCCCGCACGGCCTGGGTCAGCACTTGCGGGGTCAAAACGGCAATCACTTCCTCGCGCACCGACTCGTCGAGTTCCGAGAGAATTTCACCGTCAAATTCGCGCCCATAAAGGCGGATCAGGCGGGATCGGTCAAAGGCGTTGATCTGCTCCAGTAAATCCGCAATATCAGCGGCATGAAGCGGCTCCATCAGCTCCGTGAGTTTGGCCGCATCTTCGATATCGACAGCGTAGAGAATTGCTGAAATCGCCTTGGGACCAAGCAGATAGGCGTCTTCTTCTATCTCCGCTTCAAGCTCTGTTGTTTGATCAGACATCCATGTGACCCCCTACCCCTGCGCAGACCATAAGGGGGTGCCTGATAGGATACAATGCAACATCCAAACGCCAGTTGTCGCGCACCTGCAAAGCGCCTAGACACGACGCATGAACAGCCAAACTCTCCTCCTGGGCCAGACCTTCGAAAGTCGGGCAAATCCGCTGATATTCCCCTGGGAGGACGCGGTCAGCGTCAATAGCACCGGGGCTGTACTGATCGAGAATGACAGGATTGCCGCCGTGGGTGATCGCGATGCGCTGCGCCATGCACATCCCAAAGCGCGCATTGTGGATTATGGCGAAAACCTGATCTGTCCTGGTTTGGTAGACGCGCATGTGCACTACCCCCAAACCGCGATCATTTCCAGTTGGGGCAAACAGCTGATCGACTGGTTGAACACCTATACGTTTCCCGAAGAAATGCGCCTGCAAGATCCCGATTATGCCCAAAGGATCGCGGCGCGGTATTTTGATCTGGCACTCGATCATGGCACCACGACCATGTGTTCCTATGCCACGAGTCATCCCGTCAGCGTGGATGCGTTTTTTACTCAGGCCGCCAGGCGGAATATGCGGGTCGTTGCCGGCAAGACCTGCATGGATCGCAATGCGCCAGTCGGTCTCTGTGACACGGCGCAATCTGCCTATGACGACAGCAAATCTCTGCTGCAACGCTGGCATGGCAAAGGGCGTGCGCATTACGCGATCACGCCGCGGTTTTCGCCGACCTCTACCCCGGATCAGCTTGCCGCCTTGGGTGCGCTTTGGGCTGAATACCCCGAATGCCTGATGCAGACACATATCAGCGAACAACTGCCTGAGATCGCCTGGGTGCGCGCACTGTACCCAGAAGCGCGCGATTATCTGGACACCTATGAAACCCATGGCCTGCTCGGTGAACGCGCGGTTTTCGGACACGCAATTCATCTTGAACCACGCGAGATTGACCGCATTTCAGAAACTGGCGCGGCGCTGGTGCATTGCCCGACCTCCAACAGCTTTATCGGGTCTGGATTGATGGATTTGGCAGGGCTGGCTGCGCGCAAAATCCCGTTGGGTTTAGCGACGGATACAGGCGGCGGGTCATCTTTTTCGATGCTGCGCACCATGGCAGCCGCTTACGAAATCGCTCAATTGCGTGGGACTGCTCTGCACCCGGCCCGGCTTTTGTGGTTGGCGACAGCCGGTTCAGCGCGCACCCTGCATTTAGAAGACAGGATCGGCACGCTGGCGACAGGGTTTGATGCAGATATCACCATCCTTGATCTCGCCTCGACCCCAGCCATTGCCCAACGGGCGCATGAGGCTGAAACAATTTGGGAAGCTGTGTTTCCCACGATCATGATGGGCGATGACCGAGCAATTGCTGATGTTTGGATCGCAGGTCGTAGCTGTAAAGAAGCTAATTGATTTAGGGGATCAGCAACCGGGCGTGGCCAACACCATGACCCAGATCTGATCAGGCCCTTCAACCAAAGCGAACTGCGACACCTCACGCGAAAGCATATTGCGACGATGCCCGGGCGATTCCGACCAGTCTTGCATGACTTCCGGCATGGATTGCTGACCTTTGGCAATATTCTCGGCGACAATACACCAGCCATACCCTTGCCGGGATACCCGCTGGGCGACGTCCGAACCATCACTGCCCATATGATCGAAAAGACCGGATTGCGCCATATCCGTTGCATGCGCCAAAGCTGCGGCTTCAAGCTCTGTTGAATAGGTTAGCGGGGCGCGATCGTTGAGCGCCCTGTAGTCATTTATGGATTGAAGCGCCACCGGATCCGCACACGCGGCGCAGGTGGGCAGCCAAATAAACAGGGCGCAGATGACGCGCCTCACATCTCATCCCGCAGCGCGCGGGCCAAGCAGTTTTGACGTTCGATCAGCGCGCCCATATCAAGCCTTGTGATCTGTCCATCGCGCACGACATCGCGACCTTCGACAAACAAATCGCGC
Organism: Paracoccaceae bacterium; assembly: GCA_033344815.1. Lineage (NCBI taxonomy): Bacteria > Pseudomonadati > Pseudomonadota > Alphaproteobacteria > Rhodobacterales > Paracoccaceae > Paracoccaceae bacterium. The sequence continues at coordinate 1,581,523 of JAWPMR010000001.1, forward strand.
ACGGTCGTTGGTCCAGCTAATAACAATGCGGCAGGGTCCCAACTGCCTGCGGCTTCAATTCCCGAGACATCCCAAACTGCAATATCCGCGCGGCATCCTACGGCGATGCGCCCGCAATCGGGTCGTCCCAACACGTCCGCTCCGCCACGGGTCGCGATTTCAAGGGCGGTCCGTGCGCTCATCGCGTCTGCGCCCTGTGCCACACGTTGCAAAAGCATTGCCTGACGGGCTTCTGACACCAGATTGCCTGCGTCATTGCTGGCAGATCCGTCCACGCCGAGGCCGACCGGCACGCCCGCCGCGCGCATCGCTTTGACAGGTGCTATGCCACTGCCCAATCGGCAGTTCGAACAGGGGCAATGCGCAACACCTGTTTTGGTTTGCGCAAAGAGCGCTATCTCGGAAGCATCGAGCTTCACGCAATGCGCGTGCCAGACATCCGGCCCGACCCATCCCAGATCCTGCGCATACTGCCCCGGTCGGCAGCCAAATTTCTCCAGCGAATAGGCGATATCTTCTTCGTTTTCCGCCAAGTGGGTGTGCATCATCACGCCTTTGTCGCGCGCCAGGAGTGCCGCCTCACGCATCAAGTCTCGGCTCACTGAAAACGGTGAACAGGGCGCGACCCCTACGCGGCACATGGATCCGACGGATGCATCGTGAAAACCGTCAATCACCCGAATGCAGTCTTCCAGAATGACGCTCTCTTTTTCCACCAGGCTGTCTGGTGGCAGACCTCCCTCCGAGACACCAATACTCATTGCACCGCGCGTCGGATGAAAACGCAAACCAACCTCGACAGCGGCATGAATGGTGTCTTCGAGCCGGGCACCATTTGGAAAAAGGTAGAGGTGATCACTGCTCAACGTGCACCCCGACAGGGCCAATTCTGCCAATCCAACCTGTGTAGAGGTGAAAACATGCTCCGCCGTAAAACGTGCCCAAATCGGGTAAAGCGTTTGCAGCCAACCAAAAAGCAATGCGTCCTGTCCGCCCGGGACAGCGCGTGTCAGAGTTTGGTAGAGGTGATGATGCGTGTTCACAAGTCCGGGCGTAACCACACAGCCATCAACATCAACCACTGGCGCATCTGAGGTCAGATTGGAGCCGATTTCCGCAATCACGCCATTGCAAATCAGGATATCCGCACCCTTCAATTCGCGTCGCGTGTCATCCATTGTCACAACACATTCGGCACCGCGCAAAAGGAGTGATGTCATGTTATCGCCTGACTTAACAAAGCAAGAGCCTCGGCATGCAACTGCGTATTCGCTGCCGCCAGAGCCCGCCCCCCCAGATGCGCAGGACCACCCTGCCAGTCCGTCACAATGCCCCCGGCTGCTTCGATAAGCGCAATTGGCGCCTGTATATCATAGGCTTGCAAGCCCGCCTCTATCACCAGATCGATCTGACCCGCCGCCAGCAAAGCATACGCATAACAGTCCATGCCGTACCGGGTGAGTTTGGTTTTTTCAGCGACTGAGTGGAATGCCGCGCGCTCCTGCGGCGTGCCCACTTCTGGAAATGTGGTGAAAATAACCGCATCCGCCAATGATTTCGTGCGCCGTGTTTCCAGCGACAACTGTCCTTGCGGGCCGGTCATGCGCGCGCGCCCTGCGCATCCAATGAATCGTTCGCCGATGTAGGGTTGGTCAATCAAACCATAAAATGGCCCCTGATCATCAGAAACCGCGATCAAGACACCCCAGGTTGGCGTCCCGCTTACAAATCCACGGGTGCCATCAATCGGGTCCAACACCCAAGTCAATCCGCTGGATCCGGGCTTGGCCCCGAATTCCTCGCCGAGAATGCCATCCTCGGGATGTTCGATTGCCAGAATAGACCGCATGGCCTGTTCGGCTGCACGATCTGCTTGCGTGACTGGATCATAACCCTTGTCGAGCTTGTTTTCCGTGGACAGATCATAGCGCCGGAAATAGGGTAAAATGGCCTTTCGCGCGGCGACAGCGAGCCTCTGCGCGGTTGCGTCCAGGTTCGCAATCTCTTCAGGTTTATGCCGCTTTGAATCGCTCATGTGTCACTGGTGCCAGCGCAATTCCAAAGACTCAAGTGCCGCAACCCAATGGATGGGGTGCGGATTCGCTTTTTAGACTGTCAATTGTGCGATCCGCTCAAGCGACGTCGCTGAGGACCCGCGCAAGCTCAAACAAGCGTCTGCGTTGATTTTCAGGTATCGCATAATAGGAGCGCACGAGGTCCATTGCTTCTTTGTCACCCATCATGTCAGCCGGAACCGCATCACTTATTGTGTCGGAAGCATCATCGGTCTTCAGACCTTCAAAGAAGAAAGCCACATCGACTTCCAATGCATCTGCAATGTCCCACAGGCGCGACGCGCTTACACGGTTCGCTCCCGTTTCATACTTCTGAATTTGCTGAAACTTGATGCCAACGCATTCCGCAAGCTTTTGCTGAGTCATTCCGACCAGCCAACGACGCTGACGAATTCGCTTTCCAACATGAACGTCTACGACGTGTACCATCTGCATATTCCTTACACTTACCTTGTCAAGAAGGTGGCCTACCGACTGGTATAACGAGTGGCACAACCTAGCCGCGATCACCAAAATACCGTTACATTGCGAAACAATAATGTAATTCGGGTTTCGATCAACAGGAAACACTTCCCATTCACGTGAGCACAGCCCGTCAAAAACACATCTTGAACCGTCTTATCTATAGATTTCAGCACCTTTGCCAAAACCGCCTCCGAGAGGCTTTTTCTATTAAAGTTTTTACTAAATGCTCAAATTTCAGGACAAATCTACTACTTTAAGTTGATTTTGGTGGATCTGAAGGATCACATCAGCGGCAAAACACAAGATGGAATCATGCCTTCACCGGCCCGTTTTCCTGCTGATAGAGATCGGCGGAATTCGTCTCGATTGCGCGATTTTTGGCGGATACCCGCCGCTCCAAGCCAGAAACTCAATTTAAATTCAACCGTGGGATATCTGCAAATGACTAGGCGCACCCGGTGCGACGACGACTCATCCCGCGCGCAACCGAACAGAATCAACGCCCGCAAATGATCGTCTTAGAAAATCCGCCAGCGTATCATGCACTATGCCTTTCTTGCCTTGCGCGCCATAAAGGTTGATCAACTGCGTCGGCAGATCCGGTAGTGCGCCACCATGATCAATCCGCTCCAGATGCGGTGGTTCGGTGCCTTCAATCATCGTGTGAACGGCCAAGTCAGCGCTCACCGTCGCTTCGATCGTGCGGTCACTTTCAGTTTCGACGATCACATCCCATGGGATACCAGATGCATCCAGCGCTTCGACAACACGCGGCCGGAAAGTGCATAATCTGCCAAAGGCGAGCTTCAGAGGCTTTTGCCGCCATGCGGCGCCCCCCGGCGCGCCAATCCAGCGCAACGGTTTCTTGCAGAGTGTCTGCGCCCCGGGTTCAACATTGTTTTCTGTTGTCAGGATCAGGTCACATTCGCCCCGGCCAAATTTCTCCTTGAGCGCGCGGGTATAAGACGAGACCAATTGAACCTTCACGCGTGGGAAGGCCGCGTGAAATTGTTTGAGCACCTGAGGTATGGCAGGATAGACAATGTCGTGAGGCACGCCCAACACGATTTCACCTTCATGCGCCTGATCGGTCAACCGACCAATCACCTCATCATTTAATGCGACCATGCGGCGAGCGTAGACAAGCAATTGTTCGCCCGATGCCGTCAATGCAATGGTGCGTCCGGACCGATCAAGTAATTCCAGTCCCAACAATTCCTCAAGGCGTTTCAGCTGCATTGAGACCGCAGATTGCGTCAGATGCAGGAAACCGGCTGCACGGGTCACACCGCCGGCATCTGCAACAGCAACAAAGGATCGCAGTGTCGTGACGTCCAGATTTCTCATATCAAAATTCCTGATGCATTACTTCACAAACATTCTCTTCACTAATGAAACACGTGCTGCCATATATATCAAGTAATTTGATGAAACACTGAGAACGCATCACGAAAGGTACACACAATGGCTTTGATCGATCACTTCGCTACAACGACGCAACGCATATCCGGCAACCGTGTCATGTCTCTGATAGCCCTTGTTGGGCTCTGGCGCTCTCGTCGCGCTCTGGCACGACTTGATACCCGTGCTTTGGAGGACATCGGCGTGACGCGGAACGCGGCTGATTTGGAGGCGAACCGCCCCTTCTGGGACGTGCCAGAAACGTGGAGAAACCAATGAGAAACCGGCCCATTCGGTCAAAACAAGCCGTTACTTCAGCCTTTGTTATCTATTTTTGTACAATCAAAAAGAATACCACCTAAAAAACCTTGAAATGCGGCTCGATGACACCGATATTCTGCACAGAACGCGCAGAAGGTCTGTTGCGTGAATAAAAAAGTTATTTTGGAGGTCTTAATGGCTGACGTGAATACAATCCGGTCCGTCGCCGGATCCCGCGCCGACCAGATTGATGAGGGTCTGCGCACCCATATGAGCAAAGTCTACGGAACGATGTCCGTGGGCATGTTGATCACATTCGCAGTCGCTTGGGCGGTTGGTACCGCTCCCGCTCTGCTGTCGGTCTTTCGTGATCCGATCACTCTGCAACCCAACATTCTGGGCTGGGTTATCATGTTTGCACCCCTTGGCATGGTGTTCGCCTTCGGGGCCGCGATCAATCGTTTGTCGGCCGCAGGCGCGCAGCTGTTCTTCTACGCTTTTGCGGGCGTGATGGGTCTGTCGCTGTCTTGGATTTTCGTTGCCTTTACCGGGTTTTCGATCGCACAGATCTTCCTGATCACATCGATCGCCTTCGCAAGCCTGTCGCTTTGGGGCTACACAACAAAGAAAGACATCTCTGGCTGGGGTAGCTTCCTGATCATGGGCGTTGTCGGATTGGTTGTAGCGTCCATCGTGAATATCTTCCTCGGATCACCAGCGATTATGTTTGCCGTTTCCGCGATCGGTGTTTTGATTTTCGCTGGTCTCACGGCCTATGATACACAGAACATCAAGAATACTTACTTGGCACATGCGCAGCATGGCGATCAGGAATGGCTTCAGAAATCCGGGATCATGGGTGCGCTGAGCCTCTATCTGAACTTCATCAACATGTTCATGATGCTGCTGTCGCTCTTTGGCAACCGAGAGTAACAGTCACTCTTCCGACATTTATCAAAGCCGCCGGGACCTTGTCTCGGCGGCTTTTTTCTATCCAGACATTTAATCCTGAGGAAGAGACACCCTTGAACAGGCCCGTCAGCGTTGATTGATCCCGGGCGGGATTGGTCTGATCCTGACAAAGCATGTCTCTCCCCGAAGAAATCGGCTGCGCCGAGTGCTCCTCAGGCCCTTTCCGACCCAGTTCCCGCAGTCTTTGCAGGTGAAGACCACGGTAAGGCTGCCGTATCTCGGGTGGCGTTAACGGCCTTGAATTCAAGGCTTTACGGCAAAGCTATCCATGAAACTTGTGACCTGAGCAGTCTTTGTCAACTGATGTACGTTCAGATGCGGATGGTCTTGGATCAAACGCACCAAACGCGCGCGGTGGCTCGATCTGGTGCGCCATATCCAGCGGTAAAACTCCGCTGTTTCGGAATGCAGCCCCTCCTGACATCCCTCTGCCATGTCCGGTCTTTGGCGACCGTAGTAGCGCAGCATGCGATACGTCACGCGCCACAGACGCAGGCTTACAGGCAGGTCCAGCCAGATCAAACAATCCGCACGGGTCGCGCGATGATCATAGGTTGTTGAGAAGCCGCCTTCAAATATCCACTTGGGCGATTCCTCGATTTTCAACGCCATCGCCTTGCGCTCCGGTGTGGCCCGCGCAACCCACCCCGGGGTCCAGTGGATATGGTCCATATGATAGACAGGCAGGCCGGTCCGCACGCCAAGAAAGCGCGCCAGAGTGCTTTTCCCCGACCCTGATCCCCCAACGATCATAACGCGCTGCATCAAAGATGCCTCTCCATGCACAAACAAAAAAAGCCGCGCAAACTGCGCGGCCACTTCACCTACAAAGAAATCAATCTTACTTGATTTTGCCTTCTTTGTATTCAACGTGCTTGCGCGCCACCGGGTCGTACTTACGCACAACCATCTTCTCGGTCATGGTGCGGGCGTTTTTCTTGGTGACGTAGAAATGGCCTGTCCCCGCCGAGGAGTTCAGACGAATCTTGATCGTGGTTGGCTTGGCCATGTTATCTCTCCTGCTGCAGCGGTCCTCCGGTGAGGGGCTGCGTGAAATCCTGAACCCCGGCTTTTAACCAGATGGGCTGGCGAGTCAACTGCAAAAGGACCGTTTTAGCGTGGCCCTAAGTGGTCATCCTGCGGCCGGCACCCTTGGGTAAACGCAGCGCACGCGCAACGATTTTGCCACGCGCCGCCACACCTTTCCCCTCAGCCTGGGTTAACGCCTTTTTTCAAGGGGGGAATCGCGAGGCACAGCCCGTACACAAGCTGTACACACCCTGTGCACCGAGAATGCACGGATGCGGTGGTTAAGAGATCGCGCGCAGCACTTTATGAGCAAAGCGTTGCGCAACCGGCTGGCGGTCAAAAACCGCATCCCGCCCAGCGCAGCGGGGGGAAATATGCGCGGAAGGCCTGTAAGCCGGATTCTGTTCCCCGGGGCGCAAACCCCGGTTCGATGACCATTCCTCTTGCCACCCGGTTGCCCGGACAGCTCTAGCTGCCAACCCGGATCTGCTGGGGCAAAAGCAGCCCTGTCTTGCGACGCGCGATCCCTATTTGGCATTGCTCCCGGTGGGGCTTGCCGTGCCACCCCTGTTGCCAGCGGCGCGGTGGGCTCTTACCCCACCGTTTCATCCTTACCCCTTTGCATTGCTGCGCGCGGGCGGTTTCATTTCTGTGGCGCTTTCCGTCAGGTTGCCCTGCCCGGGCGTTACCCGGCACCGTTGCTTTTTGGAGTCCGGACTTTCCTCGACACCGGTTGAAGGGTGCCGCGGCCATCCGGCCTTCCGCGCGCCCCGAGATGCGATGAATTGGCCGGCGGGTCAAGAGCTGGCAAAGGTCGGACGCCTCCGGCGGGAGTATTTCCGACCAAAAGAAGCGGGCCGACCCTCAGGTGCGTGCCGTCTCCAATGCGATGAAGTCTTCAGCCACCAGCGGGCCAAGCGCCTGCGGTCTGAACCGCAGCCTGACCGCCGCCAGCAGGATGTCATCGCCTACATCCGCCGTGAACCCGAGCGCCTGTGCGCAGGTGCGGAATTCAGCCGCTGTCGGCGCTGTCGAAGTCCTCCCGCTCTCGCCGTACACCGCCAACCCCTGCGCCGCCAGCCGCGCCCAGTCAAAGCGGGGGCCGGGATCGAATTTCCGACCAGGGGCCATGTCGGAATGGCCGATGACATTGTTCGGTACAATCCCGTGGCGCGCGATGATGTCGCTCAGCAGGATTTCCAGCGCCGCCATCTGCGGTTCAGGGAAGGGATGATCGCCGCCGTTGTCGAGTTCAATCCCGATGGAGCGGGAGTTTATGTCATCTTGCCCGCGCCATTCCCCGGCCCCAGCGTGCCAGGCGCGTTGATCTTCGGGCACCAGCTGGGTCATCTGCCCGTCGCGGGCGATCACATAGTGGCAGGACACTTGTGCCTGTGGATCGCACAGGCGTTCGATGGCGGCCTCAGCGCTTTGCATGGCGGTATAGTGCAGCACTACAATTGACGGTGTCAGGCCGTCGCGGCGCGGCCCGCAATTTGGCGAGGGATGCTGACGCACCCGGACCTAGCCGCCTGAGGCCCTGCGAAACGGTGCCGGATCCCACGTGCAGGCATAGCCATCCCCATCCGGATCAAGCCCTCTGCGGTCGCGCACGGGCCCGCCGCGCCCGAGGAAATCGATCTGTGCCAGATCAGGAGAGGCGTAATCCGCGCAATTGCGCTCCGCACGGCTCTCGCCGCCAAAACCCGCCCGGGCATAGACGCTCTGACCCTTTGGATGTTTGGTCTCCAGTGCGAAGGCCACGATGTTGGGCTGGGCGTCGGTTGAGCGCGTGGGCAATGCTTCTGGTTGAACGACCTCATATTGCGCGGCGTTACTGGCAATCCGCTCGGCGTCACTTTCGATGGTCTGGCGTTCTGCGACGGCATCGAAGTTGTTTTCATCAGAAATGCCTGGATTATTCACCGCAGCCGTGGACGCCGCGCCGGAAACGGTGGGTGGGGCTGGTACGCTCCCCTGCGTCGCCCCGGCCCGTGTTTGCTCCAGAACCCGCGTGGTTTCCGCCGCTGTTGCCTCAGCGGAGCCCGGCAAGGGCGATCCCAGCGGCTGCCCCGCCGCCTCCGGCAGGTCAAACGGATTGGTTGCCAGCGCCGTTTCCCGCTGAAGCTGCGCCTGGCTTGAGTTGGCGGCATTGCTGGTCCCGTAATCCGGGGTCACGGAGGCGCAGGCACTCAGCGTCGCAAGAGCGAGCCCCGCAATGTAAACACGTGGTGTCATTGAAAAACATGCCTGTCGTTGCTTTTGTAATGGGTCAAATTACCACCATTTGCCCGGCTTGGCCACAAAACCGGCGGCGGTTTCCAGCGCATGGGCGGCGCAGAGCAGGTCAGCTTCTGCCCAGGGTTGTCCGATCAGTTGCAGCCCCAGCGGCAAGCCTTGTTTATCAAGGCCCGTGGGCACGGCAATGCCCGGCAACCCGGCGAGGTTCACCGTCACGGTGAAGACATCATTGAGATACATCGCCACGGGATCCGCATCCGTCATTTCCCCCAGACCAAAGGCCGCAGAGGGTGTGGCGGGTGTGAGGATCGCGTCAATGCCCTGTGCGAACACGGTCTCAAAGTCGCGTTTGATCAGGGTACGCACCCGGCGCGCGCGGTTGTAATAGGCGTCATAGAACCCGGCGGAGAGCACATAGGTGCCGATCATCACGCGGCGCTGCACCTCGGGGCCAAAGCCTTCGGCGCGGGTCTTTTCATACATCTCGGTGATGCCATCGCCCTGCTCCAGCCTGGCGCGGTGGCCATAGCGCACGCCGTCATAGCGCGCGAGGTTCGAAGACGCCTCCGCCGGGGCAATCACATAGTACGCGGGGAGCGCGTATTTTGTATGGGGCAGCGAGATATCGACGATCTCGGCACCGGCATCTTTCATCATCGCGATGCCTTCAGCCCAAAGCGATTCAATTTCATCGGGCATGCCGTCCATGCGGTATTCCTTGGGGATACCGATCTTTTTGCCCCGGATGTCCCCGCTGAGCGCGGCCTCGAAATCCGGCACCGCCAGATCAGCAGAGGTGCTGTCCTTGGCGTCATGTCCGGCCATGGCTTGCAGCATGATCGCCGCATCGCGCACAGATTTGGTCATCGGACCCGCCTGATCCAGAGAGGAGGCAAAAGCCACAATGCCCCAGCGCGAGCAGCGCCCATAGGTTGGTTTGATCCCAACGGTCCCGGTGAACGCCGCAGGCTGGCGGATGGAGCCGCCTGTGTCCGTACCGGTTGCGGCCAGACATAAATCTGCCGCCACCGCAGAGGCGGAGCCGCCCGAAGAGCCCCCCGGCGTGAGTGGCGCGGTATCATTGCCGCGACGCCACGGGTTCACCGCATTGCCGTAAACGGATGTTTCATTGGACGAACCCATGGCGAATTCATCCATGTTCAGCTTGCCCAGCATGACCGCGCCCGCATCCGCGAGATTTTGGCTGACGGTGGATTCGTATTCCGGCAGGAACCCTTCGAGAATCCGCGATCCGGCCTGAGAGGCCACGCCTTTGGTGCAAAACAGATCCTTGATGCCGATCGGCAGTCCACACATGGCGGGCGCGTCACCTTGAGCGATGCGCGCATCCGCCGCCGCTGCGCGTTCCAGCGCCAGTTCCGGTGTTTTGTGCACAAAGGCGTTCAAATCACCGGCGGCATCAATCGCGCCAAGGCAGGCCCCGGTCAGCTCTTTGGAAGTGGTTTCACCCGCCCGCAGCGCATCGCGCGCGGCTGCCAGCGTCAGTTCATTCAGATCAGCCATTAGTCAACCACCTTCGGCACGGCAAAAAACCCCTCACGGGCATCAGGCGCATTGGACAGGATTTTGGCTTGCTGATCCCCTGCGCGCACGACGTCGACGCGACGTTTGAGCACTTGGGGCGTGACGGATGTCATCGGCTCAACACCGTCAATGTCCACTTCGTTCAATTGTTCGATGAAACCCAATATCGTGTTGAATTCGCCCGCCAACGCAGGCAGCGCTTCTGGTTCCACTTTGATCCGGGCCAGCTTGGCCACGCGGGCGGCTGTGGTTTCATCAATAGACATCGCGTTTCCTTATCTGCTTGGCATTGGCGTTTAGCGCCATGCGCGCGCCTTGCCAAGACTTGGCCGAATGGAAACCGCAATCATCCGCACTGGCCTGCCCTGAATGCACGGATCGCCCGCGACATCCGGATGAAATACCGCTGAATACCGGCATAAGATCCTCAATCTTCAAAAACACCTTGGCAAAACGAACCGCCGTCCAAGGGTCATATTACCAGCCCAAACCAAGCCGCTTTGCTCGTGCGTGGCAGAATCCCGGTGCAGGAGGTTCCCCTCCCTTGCAAAAGCCGGTTATGATCATGCCGTTGAACATAAGGAGCGGAACCGTGAAGATCATTTGGCTGGGGCATGGCAGTTTTCGTCTGGAAATCGCAGATCAGGTTCTGCTTGTGGATCCCTGGCTGACCGGCAACCCCATGCTGCCCGAGGATCAGCACGCCGCCGCCACAAATGGGGCCACGCATATCCTGATCACGCACGGACATTTCGATCACACCGCAGATGTTGTCAATCTGGCCAAAACGCTGTCGATCCCCGTCGTCGGCATCTACGATCTGATGAGCCATTTTGAACAATCCGAAGACCTCTCCACCATTGGGTACAACATCGGGGGCACCGTACAATTGGGCGAGGTGGCTGTATCAATGGTACCCGCGCTGCATTCCAACACGCTGTCCAGCAATCCAACCATTTCCCCCGGACGCGAAGCCGGGTTCATCCTGAAAGCCGAAGGACATACGGTCTATCTGTCCGGGGATACCGGGATCATGGCGGATATGGACTGGATCGGGGATTACTACAAACCCGACATCGGCATCCTGAGCGCAGGCGGGCATTTCACCATGGATATGGCGGGGGCCGCCTATGCCGCGAAACGGTATTTTGATTTCAAAACGGTGATCCCGTGCCACTACCGCACGTTCGAAATTCTGGAACAATCAGCCCAGGTCCTGAAAGACGCAGTCTCAGGGGTCGAGGTGATCGAACCCGAGGTAATGACCCCTATCACCCTCTGATCCGCAACCACACATGGTTCGGGTGTCGGCCGATGACATCTCACAACACTCCTGTGTCCAGGCACCGTAGGGTGGGCTTCAGGCCACCGCTCCCGCAGAAGATCTGACCGCACAGACATCATACGGGGGGCTGTACAGCAATTCGACTGAAACCTGACTCACTTGTTCGCGGCCTCTCCTTTCGGTCGAACGCAAAAAGCGATGCAGAATACCTATCGTCAATGTCGAAGCGCTATAGGCCACCGCTACCTGCGTGCCAGAAAGAACGCGCGCAGATAGGCCTCTGATTCCGCAGCGGCAATGCCTTCAAAAACCTCGGGCACGTGATGGCACTGGGGATGAGCAAAGACGCGCGCGCCCTGTGCCACGCCGCCCGATTTGGGGTCACTTGCCCCATAATAAAGCCGTTCAATCCGTGCCGCTGAAATCGCCGCCGCGCACATGGCACAAGGCTCCAGCGTGACATAAAGCGCATGACCCGGCAGACGCTCGGAGCCCAGCGCCGCACAGGCCGTGCGCAGCGCCAGTATTTCCGCATGTGCGGTGGGATCCTTCAATGCGCGTGTGCGATTGCCCTCGGAGGCCACCACATCACCGCTCGGATTGACGATCACCGCCCCAACAGGCACTTCGCCGCGCTTGGCCGCCGCGCGCGCCTCAGAGAGCGCCTGTTGCATATGAGAGTTGAATTCCATCTGCTCCAAATGCCCGCAAACCGCGCCCTTTCGCAAGGCTTTCAAACAGGATAAGGCGAGCCCATGTCTGACCCCAGCCCCAAAACGCCGCAAGGCGATCGCATCGCCAAAGTCCTCAGCCGTGCCGGCATTGCCAGCCGCCGCGAAGCCGAACGCATGATCGAAGCGGGGCGCGTGCGCGTCAATGGCACCCAAATCACCTCGCCCGCGCTGAATGTTACGCCCAAGGACGCCATTCTGGTGGATGGCAAACCGATTGCGGCACCAGAACCGCCGCGTCTGTGGCTGTTTCACAAACCCATCGGCCTTGTGAGCACGGATAATGACGAAAAGGGGCGCGATACGATTTATTCCGCGCTGCCGGATGACCTGCCGCGGGTGATGAGCGTGGGGCGTCTGGACATCAACTCCGAGGGCTTGCTGCTGCTCACCAATGACGGGGGCGTCAAACGCCAACTCGAATTGCCCTCCACCGGCTGGCTGCGACGCTACCGGGTGCGGGTGAATGGCCGCCCCAGTGATGACACGCTGGAACCGCTGCGCAAGGGCGTCACCGTTGAGGGCGAGAACTTTCAACCCATGAGCGTGACCATAGATCGCCAGCAAGGGGCCAATGCCTGGCTGACAATTGGCCTGCGCGAAGGGCGCAACCGTGAAATCCGCCGCGCTTTGGCGGAGGTCGATCTCTCGGTGAACCGGCTGATCCGCATCAGTTACGGCCCGTTTCAGCTCGGCGACTTGAAACAGGGTGAGGTCGAAGAGGTCCGGCGCAAAACCGTGCGCGATCAATTGGGCCTGGAAATTGAAGACCCCAGCGGCACGGCCACGAAAAAACCGGCCAAAGTCACGCGCCAGCGCAACGCCCGGCCCGCCAAGACCGGGCCAAAACCGGGTACGTCGCGCCCGCGTGGCAAACGCACCTGACCTCACATCTGACAAATCGCGCCGAAATTTCCCCCTCACGCTGCGCAGGCACCGTGACCAAATAGCGTTTCGGGGACGGCAAAGTCGTTTTTTCAAGCTTGGACGGCGCGTTAGAGCTTCCCTGCGTGATACTAGAACTGGCCAGCCGCGCCGCATGCGCCTATATTCATGTCAACACATGTCCGGGGAGACAGAATGACGCCGACACCCATTCAGAAGGTCGCCTATCTGGCGCTCCTGCTTCTTATGACCGGTGTCGCTGCCGGGCTCTTGGGCGGACTCTGAGCCTATGGCAAAACGGTTCGGCGGCAAATACAGCCCACAAAACACCGCATCTGACGATCAACCCGCGCCGCGCGGGACATTCACCGGCGCGCAGGTCGATCCGGTGGGCGCGCGGGCGAACCTGATGTTCCTGCCTGCCATTGTGCTGGTGTTCATGTCCCTGACACAAGGAGCCCTGGGCCTGACGCTGGGGTTGCTGGGCGCAGGTGCGATGACGCTGGGCGCGTGGTTGCTGCGCGGGGGGCTGATCGCGGAAGCGGCGTTTAACGCCCGCAAGGTTGCGCGCCGCCCGGCCCTGCCCCGCAAGGTGCTCGCGGCCTGTTTGGCCGGGGTGGGCACCGGGCTCGCCGCGCTAAGTCATGAGGGGGGCATTGTGGCGGCTGTTTTGTTTGGTGTGACGACAACGGGGTTGCACCTGACAGCCTTCGGGATTGATCCGTTCAAGAGCAAGGGCATAGAAGGGATCGACACCTTTCAACAGGACCGTGTTGCGCGCGTCGTGGATGAGGCTGAGGCTCATATGGCGGCGATGAATGACGCGCTCAAACGCGCAGGCGATCGGCATGTGTCCGCCCGGATGGAACAGTTTCAGACGGTCGTGCGGGATCTTATTCGCACCGTCGAGGAAGACCCGCGCGATCTGACGGCGGCGCGCAAATATCTGGGCGTCTATCTGCTGGGTGCGCGCGATGCGAGCGTCAAGTTTGCCGATATCTATGCCCGCACCCAGGACGCCGAAGCGCGCGATGACTATATGGCGCTGCTGAATGATCTGGAACGTAATTTCACCGACCGCACCAAAAAGCTGTTACTGGATGATCACAGCGATCTGACGGTCGAGATCGAGGTCCTGCGGGATCGTTTGCAACGCGAAGGAGTGCGTCTGGACTGACGCATCAAAATGAAAAGGACGAATTGAGCATGACCGAGACGACACGTGCAAAAGCCACTGAGAGCCTGAAGATGGTGGAAGAAGTGACCGCCGTTGTGCTGCCTGAACCCATCGAAGCAAACGCCATTGTGCCACTGGCAGAAGCGGATGCGCCGGTCAGTGCGGAGATTTCCAAGCGCATGGCGGAGATTGACATGTCCAACACGCAATCCATCGTCTCGTTCGGATCGCGCGCACAAGTCGAATTGCAGGAAATCAGTCAGGCCATGCTGGGCGGTGTGCGCAACAAGGATGTCGGCCCCGCCGGGGACAGCCTGCGCAATATCGTGACCACAATCCGCGGCTTTTCAATCTCTGAGCTGGACGTGCGCCGGGATCGTAGCTGGTGGGAAAAGCTGATGGGCAAGGCCGCGCCTTTTGCCAAGTTCACCGCCCAATATGAAGAAGTACAAGGCCAGATTGACCGCATCACCGATGATCTGCTGGCGCATGAGCATACGCTTTTGAAAGACATCAAGTCGCTGGACATGCTCTATGAAAAGACGCTGCAGTTTTACGATGAACTGGCGCTTTATATTTCGGCGGGCGAAGAAAAACTGCGCGAGCTTGATGACACGGTGATCCCGGCCAAGGCGGCAGAGGTCGACAAGGCAGCGGAAAACGATCAGGTGATGGTGGCGCAGGAACTGCGGGATCTGCGCGCGGCACGCGATGATCTGGAACGCCGTGTGCATGACCTGAAACTGACCCGTCAGGTCACGATGCAATCGCTGCCGTCGATCCGTCTGGTGCAGGAAAACGACAAATCGCTGTTGACCAAGATCAATTCCACGCTGGTCAACACGGTGCCCCTCTGGGAGACGCAATTGGCACAGGCCGTCACCATTCAGCGCAGCGCCGAGGCTGCACAGGCCGTGCGACAAGCCAATGACCTGACCAATGAATTGCTGACCGCCAATGCCAAGAACCTGCGCGAGAGCAACAAGGTGATCCGCGAAGAAATGGAGCGCGGTGTCTTTGACATTGAGGCCGTCAAACAGGCGAATGCCGACCTGATCGGCACCATCGAAGAGAGCCTGCAGATTGCGGATGAGGGCAAGGCGCGCCGTGCGGCGGCAGAAACCGAGTTGCAGGAAATGGAGACCAAGCTGCGCGACACATTGGCCAGCGCGAAATCGCGCGGTGATGGTGTGGGTGACACAGCGGCGGTTTCTGTACCGCGTTGAGGTGACGCTGCGGCGCACCCTCCTGCGCGCAAGCGTTCTGGCCTTTGCGGGCGTGGCTTTGGTCGCTTGCGATCTCGCCCAGCCTGTGGCTGGCGTCAAAACGCCGCGCGTTCGCCCGTCCGATCTTGGCACCCCGCAGGTGCGCCCGACATCACAGGCCAGCGCCGAGTTGCGCAGCTATCTCGTGCAGGTGCAATCCGCCCAGCTGGGTCAGGGCTTGTTGCGTCAGGATGGCGGCGGCGCAGACACGCCATTCACCGCAGATATGCTGGCGCGGAATTTCGAACGCATCGTTTTTTTCAATGAATACGCCAGCGATCTGGAGGGGCGCGGGGGCGAAAGCCCGTTGCGTCGCTGGGCCGGGCCGGTGCGTGTCGGCACGATCTTTGGCCCGGGCGTTCCGCCCTCTCAGCGCGCCAGCGACAATACCATCATCCGGGACTATGCGCGCAGGCTGGGCCAGATTTCGGATCATCCGGTCATGAATGCGCCGAACCAGAATTTCATTGTCATTGTCGCCAGTGAAGACGACAGAAACGACGCGCTGGACGCCGCAGCGGCCAGAATTCCGGCCATTGGCCGCGCCAGCCTGAATGCGCTGCGCAATCTGCCACGCGATACCTATTGTGCAGTGGCCGCGTTCGCCGCCGGGCCTGATCCCAATACATATACGGCAGCAGTCGCCATCATCCGGTCGGAAAACCCCGACCTGATACGGCTGAGTTGTGTGCATGAAGAAATGGCACAGGGGCTCGGTCTGGCCAATGACAGCCGCGACGCCCGCCCGTCGATCTTCAACGATGATGATGAATTCGCACTGCTGACGCGACATGACGAGATGCTCTTGAAGATGCTCTATGACCCCAGGCTCGAACCGGGCATGAGCGCGGCCGAGGCCGCACCGATCACACGCATCATTGCGCGCGAAATGATAAACGGACCCCTCTAGGGTCGGACGTAAAGGACTATGCAATATGGGTATTTTTGATTTTCTGTCCGGTGAATTCATCGACGTCATTCATTGGGTGGACAACACGCGTGACACGATGGTCTGGCGGTTTGAGCGTGAAGGTCACGAAATCAAATACGGTGCCAAACTGACCGTGCGCGAAGGTCAGGCGGCGGTTTTCGTGCATGAAGGGCAGCTTGCGGATGTGTTCACGCCCGGTCTTTACATGCTTGAAACCAACAACATGCCGATCATGACGACGCTGCAACATTGGGATCACGGGTTCAAAAGCCCGTTCAAATCGGAAGTGTATTTCGTCAATACAACCCGGTTCAACGATCTGAAATGGGGCACAAAAAATCCGATCATCTGCCGCGATCCGGAGTTTGGCCCGGTGCGGCTGCGCGCCTTTGGCACCTACTCCATCAAGGTCAGCGATCCGGCGAAATTTCTGGTCGAAATCGTCGGGACAGACGGCGAATTCACCATGGATGAGATCAGTTTCCAGATCCGCAATATTCTGGTGCAGGAATTTTCACGCACTCTTGCGCGCGCCGGGATCCCGGTCATGGACATGGCGGCAAATACCCGCGAGTTGGGACAGCTTGTGGGCAAGGAAATTGCCGCGCAATTGGCGGAATACGGGCTGAGCATGCCCGAGCTATACATCGAAAACATATCGCTGCCGCCAGCGGTCGAAGAGGTCATGGACAAGCGCTCCTCCATGGGCGTGATCGGAAATCTCAACGAATACATGCAGTTTCAGGCGGCTGAGGCGCTGGGGCGCGAGGGCGCGGGTGCCGCGGCCATTCAGGCGGGCCTTGGTGCGGGTCTGGGCATGCAAATCGGACAGGCGGCTGCCAGTCAGGGACCCTGGGGCGCACGCGCAGCCCCGGCGCCGATTGCTGCGCCACCGCCGCCGCCCGTCGAACATGTCTGGCACATCGCTGAGGCGGGCCAAACCAAAGGGCCGTTTTCCAAGGCCGCTTTGGGACGCATGGCCACTGAGGGCGCTCTGAGCCGGGAAAGCATGGTCTGGACACCGGGTCAGGATGGCTGGATGCGCGCCGAAGATGTCGCGGAACTGGCGCAACTTTTCACCGTTCTGCCGCCCCCGCCACCACCGCCACCGGCGTGAGGAGAATTTAGCGTGAAAGGATTTGACACTAAGACCCAAGAAGCACTGTCAGTTTACGTATATATATTGATGGACGGTACAAAACCTTTCTACGTCGGCAAAGGCACGGGAAACAGACTGTTCGATCATGCGAGGGGCGTTGTTGAGCAAGACAAGGCTTCCGAGAAGATTGAACGAATACTGCAGATCAAAAAGGAAGGGCGGGAAGTTGGACATGTTATTGTGCGTCATGGGCTCACGAATGAGGAAGCATTTCATGTCGAAGCCGCTCTTATTGATCTGCTCAGAAATTTCGATGATGGCCTAAGCAACATAGCTGCAGGACGTTACTCCAATATCCTGGGATGGAGGTCCGCAAACGACATCATCGCCGACTATGCAGCGAAACCACTTGAAAAACTGCATCACCCTGTTGTCATCATCAATATCAACACTTCCTACAAACGCGGATCCGACGCTCTTTCAATTTATGAAGTAACGCGCGGCGATTGGGTTATAGGCGAGAAAGGACGCGAGACTGTGAAATTTGCATTGGCAGAATACCGCGGGCGCATCGCCGAAGTGTTTGAAATTGCATCTTGGGAACCCGTTTTTGCAGGGGTATCGAAAGCAGACAAAGATAAATTTCGATGGAGGTTCGCTGGAAAAATCGCTAGTGATACCGTGCGCGACCAATATCTAAATAGGTCAATCGCCCACGTCAAAACACGCGGAGCGTCTAACCCAATCCGATATACGATTTAGTTATGGTGTACGAAACGACCTCGAAGACCAAGCTTTCCGAGCACCATTTTCCCTGTGACAAATGCGGCGCGGATTTGCGGTTTGATCCCTCCGAACGTCAGCTGGTGTGCGATCACTGCGGCAACAGCCAGGCCTTGGGCGGCGGTCCCTGGGGGAAAACCCAGATCAGGGAATTGGATTTTGACAGCGCCTTAAACGCATCCCTGCCCGCCCTTGAGATGGAGGAAACGCGGGTTTCCAAATGCCCCAACTGCGCCGCTGAGGTCGAGTTTGATCCCGACATACACGCCACGGAGTGCCCGTTTTGCGCCACGCCGGTGGTGACGGATACGGGCAATCACCGCCACATCAAACCACGCGCGGTTTTACCCTTTGCCTTTGATGAAAAGACCGCGCGCGCAGCCATGACCAACTGGCTGGGCCGCTTGTGGTTTGCCCCCAGCGGGCTTCAGGATTACGCGCGCAAGGGGCGCAAGATGCAAGGGATCTACGTGCCTTACTGGACCTTTGATGCGGACACCAAATCCGCCTACACCGGCGAGCGCGGCACAGTTTATTATGAAACGCGCACCGTAATGCGCGACGGCAAACGCCAACAGGTGCGTGTTCCCAAAATCCGCTGGCGCGCGGCGCGCGGTCGTGTGGCGCGGTTCTTTGATGATGTGCTGGTGCTCGCGTCCCGCTCCCTGCCGAAGAAATTCACCGACGCGCTGGAGCCTTGGGATTTGGCCAGTCTGGAACCATATGCCCCCGAATACCTCGCCGGTTTGCGCGCCGAAGGTTACGCCGTCGAAATCCGCGAAGGTTTTGGTGAAGCACGCCAGAAAATGGACCATATCATCGCGCGCGACATCCGCTTTGACATCGGCGGGGATCGCCAGCGCATTCATAGTGTGGACACGCAAGTGCGCGATGTAACGTTCAAACATATCCTGCTGCCGGTCTGGCTTGCGGCCTATAAATATCGTGGTCAAACCTATCGCTTTGTCGTCAACGGCAGCACCGGCAAAGTGCAGGGCGAACGCCCCTGGTCGGCGATCAAGATCGGTTTCGCGGTGGTCATCGGCTTGGTTGTTGCGCTGGCCATCGGATATGGCATGGCGGTAACCCAATGAGCCATATTGCCCCCCTGAAGCACCTGTTGAAGGCGCGCTATTCCTGTCGCGCCTTTCGCCCGGATCCCGTGCCCGAAGATGATATTCGCCAGATTGTCGATGCGGCGCGCCATGTGCCGTCGTGGTGCAATGCGCAGCCTTGGCAGGTGATCATCACGCAACCCGACGCCACAAACAGCTTTCGCACCGCGCTGCAAGCTGAGGTCGCCAATGGCGCGCCACAGCTCGATTTGGCAGGGCCGGAGGGCTATCCGGGCGTCTATGGCGAGCGGCGGCGCACCTGCGGCTGGCAGCTATATGATGCTGTGGGCGTTCAAAAAGGCGACCGGGCGGCGTCCGGCGCGCAGATGATGCGTAATTTCGCGCTGTTTGATGCGCCACATGTGGCGATCATTTCCAGCCCGCGCGCTTTGGGGGGATACGGCGCCATGGACACCGGCGGGTTTGTCACAGCCTTCACGCTGGCGGCGCGGGCTTTGGGTGTCGACACAATCGCGCAGGCGGCCATCGCCTCCTATGCGGATTTCATACGGCAACATTTCAACATCGACGAGGACCGGATGATCCTTTGCGCGATTTCCTTTGGCTACGCGGATCCCGATCACCCAGCCAATGGGTTTCGCACCGAACGCGCCGCCCTTGATGACATTCTGGATCTGCGCAGATGAGGGCCCTGATCCAGCGCGCGAGCGAGGCCAGCGTCACCGTGGACGACGAGATCGTCGGCCAGATTGGTCCCGGCCTCCTGATCCTTGTCTGCGCCATGCCCGGCGATGATTTTGTCACCGCGCAAGGGTTGGCTGCCAAAATCGCCAAACTGCGGATTTTCCATGATGATGCCGGCAAGATGAACCTCTCCCTGCAGCAAACCTCCGGTGCCGCGCTTGTGGTCAGTCAATTTACACTGGCGGCAGATACATCGCGCGGCAACCGGCCCGGATTTTCCGGGGCTGCGGGCCCGGATGACGCCAAATCGCTTTATCTTCACTTTGCCGAGGCGCTGCGCAGCCTCGATATTTCGGTTGAAACAGGCCGGTTTGGGGCAGACATGAAGGTCAGCCTGATCAATGATGGACCGGTCACGATCTGGATTGACACGGATGCGCCCTGAACAGGAAAAACCCATGACTTCGAAAGACTTGCTCGTAATGCTTTTTGATCGCGGTGTGCGGGCCGTGCGGGGGGATAGTGCCGTTTCCGCCGCCCTGCAGTCATCGCCCTGCGCGCCACCCGATTACATCATCGCCGTGGGCAAGGCGGCAACCGCCATGGCCTGCGCGGCCCACGCGCAATTTCCGGGGACGCCTTTATTGATCGTCACCAAATACGGCCATAGCGAGGGCGCGCCGGAGGGGGCCGAAATCATCGAGGCGGCGCATCCGGTTCTGGACGAAAACAGCCTGCGTGGCGGTGCCCGGATCGCTCAAATCGTGCGCGGTTTGCCAGCGGGCAGCCATCTGATGATGCTGGTGTCGGGGGGCGCATCCGCATTGGCCGAAGACCCCATCGACGGGCTGAGCCTTGCAGATATGACGGCCAAGGCGCAATCGCTGTTGGCCTCAGGCGCAGACATCCACGCGATGAATGCCGCGCGCAAAGACATGAGCGCGATCAAGGGCGGGCGTTTGCTGACCGGGTTTAACGGCGCGCGCGTGACAACGCTGGCCATATCGGATGTGGAGGGCGACAGCCTGAGCGTCATTGGATCGGGCATCGGGGCGGCACCGGATGCGCCGCGTTTTGATTTTGACCCCAGAATTGTGGCCAGCAACGCCATCGCGCGAAGTGCCGTGGCCAAAGCTGCCGCGCAGAACGATCTGACGGTGCAGGTGAACCGGGAAACGCTTTATGATGATATCAACGCGATCGCACCACAGATCAGCGATACGCTGAAAAACGGCGCGCCGGGGCTCTATGTCTTTGGCGGTGAACCCACCGTCGTTTTGCCGCAAAACCCCGGTCAGGGCGGGCGCAATCAGGCCTTGGCCCTGCTGATCGCGCGCGAAATTTCGGGCCTTGGGGGCATCGAGGTTTTGGTGGCAGGCACGGACGGGACCGATGGCCCGACAGATGCCGCCGGGGCCCTCATCGACGGGACGCTCTGGGAGACGTCAGGTCAATCCGCGCTGGATCAGGCGGATGCAGGCACATGGCTGGGCGCGCGCAATGCCCTGCTCAAGACCGGACCGACCGGCACCAATGTCATGGACCTCGTGATTGCGATCAAATCCTGACACCCGCTTGACATCATGCCTCTGCGTGGCAAACCTCTGGCCATGACAGAACAGAATAAGCTGCGCGAAATTGAGGACTTACCCGATTTCGCCATCACCCTGAGCGATGGGTGCCGCCTTTCCGCCCGTGTGTGGCGTCCCTTGGATGCCAGCGCTGATCCGGTCCCGGTGATCCTTGAATATCTGCCCTACCGCAAACGCGACGGCACAACGGCGCGCGATGCCCTGACCCACCCATGGTTCGCGATGCGCGGATACGCCTGCGTACGGGTGGACATGCGCGGCAACGGCGACAGCGAAGGGCTGATGGCCGATGAATACACCGCGCAGGAACTGAGCGATGCGGTTGAGGTGATCACCCAACTCGCGGCGCAGCCGTGGTGCAATGGCCGCGTTGGCATGATGGGCATCAGTTGGGGCGGCTTTAACGGGTTGCAGGTCGCGGCCCTTGCGCCGGACCCCCTGAAGGCGGTCATCACCTTGTGTTCGACCGTGGATCGGTTTGCTGATGATATTCATTACAAGGGCGGCTGTCTGCTCAACGAAAACCTCGGCTGGGGCGCGACCATGTGGTCCTATTCCAGCCGCGCGCCCGACCCTGCCCTGCGCGAGAACTGGCGCGAGATGTGGCTGGACCGGCTTGAAAACGAGCCGTTCCTGCCCTCGGTCTGGTTGCGCCATCAACGCCGCGATGCCTATTGGCGGCATGGATCGGTGATCGAAAATTATGATGCGATCAAGGCCAAAGTGCTGGCCATTGGCGGCTGGGGTGATGCCTATAAAAACGCCGTGCCGCAATTGATCGAAGCCCTGCCCGGGGCCAAGGGCATCATCGGACCATGGGTGCATAAATACCCGCATTTTGCGGTGCCTGAACCGCGCATCGGGTTCTTGCAGGAAGCGCTGCGCTGGTGGGATCGCTGGTTGAAGGACGCGGACAATGGCGTGACGGAGGACCCCGATTACCGCGCCTATCTGATGCACAGCACGCCGCCGGCGCGCTGGTACACAGAGCGCCCCGGTCAATGGATCGCCGAAGAATATGGTGCCACCTCCCATATCCCGCCGCGCCGGTTGCATTTCACGGATCGCGGGCTGTCAGACACTTCGGGCTGGCTGTCGGCTAAAATCTCCTCGCCGCTCGATTGCGGTATGGAAAGCGGGGAATATTGCGCCATCTGGCTCGGTCCCGAGATGCCGGGTGACCAGCGTCCCGATGATGCGATGTCCGCCTGTTTTGAAACCGCGCCTCTGGATGTGGATACGGACCTTGTGGGCGCGCCCCGCGTAAAGATTACACTGCGATGTGATGCGCCCAACGGGCAGATTGCCGTGCGCCTTTGCGATGTGGCCCCGGATGGTGCCAGCACGCGGATCACCTATGGCGTTTTGAATTTGACGCATCGGG
Source organism: Paracoccaceae bacterium (assembly GCA_033344815.1). Lineage (NCBI taxonomy): Bacteria > Pseudomonadati > Pseudomonadota > Alphaproteobacteria > Rhodobacterales > Paracoccaceae > Paracoccaceae bacterium. The sequence continues at coordinate 1,604,404 of JAWPMR010000001.1, forward strand.
ATGGCCACGCAGACCCCACGCCCCTGCCCCCAAATGAACCGGTGGATGTGCAACTGACGCTGGATCACGCCGCCTACCGCGTGCTGGAAGGGCATAAGCTGCGGGTCGCGATCTCAAACAGCTACTGGCCGCTGATCTGGCCGTCGCCGGAGCGCCACACGATCACGCTTGATCAGGGCGAGATTCTGTTGCCGGTGCGCCGTACAAGCAAGCGCGAGGAGCACAGTTTCCCCCCGCCCACAGCCGCACCCCCCTGGGAGGTCGAAATTTTGCGCGCCTCCAAAAATAGCAGAACACGCGACGTTGATATGGTCACGGGCGTGACACGGCTGATGATTGAGGATGACTTTGGCAAGGTCCGCGACGCCGATCACGGCCTGATCGCGGGATCCGTTGCACGCGAAGAATGGTCAATCCATCCCAGTGATCCACTGTCCGCACGGGGCACCTGCCATTGGAACGATGAATTGGAACGCGATGGGATCCGCCTGCGCACGGAAGCGCAATGTTCCATGTGGTCGGATGCAACATATTTCTACCTGAGCGCGCGTATGGAGGCCTATCAAAACGACCACCTCGTGTTTGAGCGGGACCATTCGGACAAGATCGCACGGGATCACCTGTGAAACTGGCCTTAGTGAATATCCTGAAAACCCCTTGCGACAGACCCCAAAATGCGCAAGCCTTACGCATCACTAAAAAGAATGCGCAATAGACGCACTGTAAAACCGGGAGAAACCTATGAACGATCAACTGAAACATCTGTCCGACCGCGTGACAAAGGGCCTGATGACCCGTCGCGAGTTTGTTGGCCGCGCTGCCGCATTGGGCGTAACGGCGGCGGTTGCAAATTCCATGCTGTCCAGCGCGGCAAAAGCCGCCGGACCTGTCAAAGGCGGCATGCTGAAAATCGGTTCGTCCGGTGGCGAGAGCACGAACACACAAGATCCAGCCCTTGCAGCTTCCGAAGTGCCGGTCACAACCCTGCGCATGTGGGGTGAGCCGCTTGTGAACACAGCACCTGATGGGTCGCTGGATTTCCGCGCGGCCGAAAGCGTCGAAGCCTCTGCGGATGCAAAGACATGGACCTTCAAAATCCGCCAGGGCGTTGAGTTCAATAACGGCAAGACCCTGACAGCCGAAGATGTGATGGCGACCATGCAACGCCACACTAATGAAGACAGCCAGTCCGGTGCCTTGGGCATTGTGCAGGGCATTTCGAACATGAAAACCGACGGCGATAACTTCATCGTCGAGCTTGAGACGGGCAATGCCGATCTGCCCTATCTGATGTCCGACTATCACCTGATGATCCAACCCGGAGGCGGCGTGGACGACCCAACGGCCGCCATCGGTACCGGCGCTTACATCCTGGAAGTTGACGAGCCCGGCATCCGTCATGGTTTCAAGCGCAATCCAAACTATTGGGACGCGGCCAACACGGGCCATGCGGACGAAGTCGAAGTTCTGGTCCTGAACGATTCCACCGCCCGGACGGCGGCCTTGCAATCTGGTCAAGTGCATCTAATCAACCGGATCGACCCCAAGGTTGCGGGTCTTCTGGATCGTGCACCAAACCTCGGCGTCAAGAGCGTTTCGGGACGTGGGCATTACGTTTTCATCATGCATGTGGACACAGCCCCGTTTGACAACAACGAACTGCGACTGGCGCTGAAATATGCGATCAACCGTCAGGAAATGGTCGACAAAATCCTGCGTGGATATGGTTCCATCGGAAACGACATGCCGATCAACAAGGCCTATCCGCTGTTTGATGACACCATCGAGCAACGCGAACATGATCTGGCCAAGGCGGCAGAGCATTACAAGAAATCCGGCCATGATGGATCCCCCATCATCCTGCGCACCGCAGATGGGGCATTCCCGGGCGCGGTCGATGCCGCAGCGCTCTTCCAGCAATCCGCGCAAGCCGCTGGTATTCCTTTGGAAATCAAGCGTGAGCCAAATGACGGTTACTGGTCCGAAGTCTGGAACGTGCAGCCATTCTGCGCCTCCTACTGGGGCGGACGTCCGGTACAGGATCAGATGTATTCCACCGCGTATTTGTCCACAGCGGATTGGAATGACACCCGCTGGAAACGGGATGATTTCGACGCCAAACTTCTGGCAGCGCGCGCTGAACTGGATGAAGCCAAGCGCAAGGCAATCTATTCCGAAATGGGTGTGTCCCTGCGTGACAATGGCGGTTTGATCCTGCCCATGTTCAACGATTTTGTGGACGGCGTTGCAAACAACGTCGGCGGTTGGATCGAAGATCCAAACGATCAGATGATGAACAACCTGGCGAGCATCAAATGCTGGGTGAACGCATAGGGGGTCCGCAAAATGCACCCCATTCTGATACTGGTCGCCCAACGCTTAGCGTTGGGCTTCCTGTTACTCCTCGCCGCCTCAATCCTGATTTTTGCAGGCACCTCCATTCTCCCCGGAGATGTGGCACAACAAATCCTCGGACAATCCGCGACACCCGAAGCGCTGGAAAACCTGCGCCGTGAACTTGGATTGAACGAACCCGCCGTATCGCGATATTTCAGCTGGCTCGGCGGCATCCTGCAGGGGGATCTCGGCACCGCCCTGACAAACGGTCGCGACATCGCTGAAAGCCTCGGCAGCCGACTGGCAAACACCCTCTTCCTCGCATTCTGGGCCGCGGTCATCGCTGTGCCGCTTGCGATTTTCCTCGGCCTGCTCGCAGTGCGTTACAAGGACCGCTGGCCTGACAAACTCATCTCCGGTGTGACATTGACCACCATTTCGATCCCCGAATTCATGATCGGCTATATCCTGATCTACTGGGTCTCGATCAAATGGGGCATGTTCTCTTCCGTGGCGATCATCAATGACAGCATGTCGCTGGGCCAGAAACTCAACGCCATCGCCATTCCGGTCATGGTGCTGACGCTGGTGGTGCTGGCGCATATGATGCGCATGACCCGTGCGGCCATCCTGAACGTGATGCAATCCGCCTACATCGAAACGGCCGAGCTCAAGGGCCTCGGCATGCTGAAAATCATCCGCAAACACGCCTTTCCCAACGCCATCGCGCCCATCGTGAATGTGGTGATGATCAACCTCGCCTATCTGGTTGTCGGCGTTGTGGTGGTCGAGGTGGTCTTTGCCTATCCCGGCATGGGGCAATATCTGGTGGATCACGTGGCCAAACGCGACGTGCCCGTGGTGCAGGCCTGCGGTCTGATCTTTGCTGCCGTCTACATCGGGTTGAACCTGATTGCGGACATCGTATCCATTCTGGCCAATCCAAGACTGAGGCACCCGAAATGAGGATCCCCCTTTCCGCCCTCATCGGGTTGTTTTTCACCGGCCTGTTCTTTTTCATGGCCATTTTTGCCTCCTTCCTCGCCCCCTACGGCATGGCAGAAGTCGTCGGCGACGTCTGGGAACCGCCCTCTGATCAATTCATGCTGGGCACCGACAGCATCGGGCGCGATCTGCTCAGCCGGATGATCTATGGCGGCCAAACAACGATCTTTATCGCCACCGCTGCCACCATCCTCAGCTTTGTCACAGGGTCGGTTCTGGGCTTCTTCGCCGCCGTTTCAGGGGGGTGGGTGGATCAGGCAATCAGCCGATTTGTCGATTTGATCATGTCGATCCCCTCGCTGATCTTCGCGCTTGTGGTGCTCTCCGTGATGCCCACAACGATCCCCATCCTGATCATCCTGATGGGGCTTCTGGACAGCACCCGCGTTTATCGTCTTGCCCGTGCCGTCGCGGTGGACATCACGGTCATGGATTACGTGGAGGCCGCTCGCCTGCGGGGGGAAAAGATCGGCTGGATCATTTTCCGCGAAACTCTGCCCAACGCGCTCTCTCCCCTGGTGGCCGAAATGGGCCTGCGTTTCATCTTTGCGGTGCTCTTTGTCTCCACGCTGTCCTTCCTTGGACTTGGCGTGCAACCGCCACAAGCGGATTGGGGCGGCATCGTGAAAGAGAACAAGGAAGGCATCAACTACGGCATCTCGGCCGCCCTCTACCCCGCCTATGCCATCGCGGTTCTGTGTATCTCGATCAACCTCGTGGCGGATTGGGTGCTGAACCGGACCACATCGCTGAAAGGGGGCCGGGGATGAAGCAAGCTTCGCACAACACAACGAGCCCCCGGGTTGGCGGGTGGGCGCCTTTGGCGCAGCCAAACAGACCCACCGCCACCCGGCTCAAAAGGGCGCTGACATCATGACTGAACCTCTTCTCAAAGTCCGCGGCCTCAAAATTGGTGCCACAATTTACCCGCCGGGTGAAAAATCACGTGACATCGAAATTGTGCATGGCGTGGATTTCGACCTTGGACCTGGCAAGGTCCTCGGCCTGATCGGCGAATCCGGCGCTGGCAAATCCACCATCGGTCTGGCCTCCATGGCCTATGGCCGTGGTGGCGTGGAAATCACTGGCGGCACAGTGGAAATCAACGGGCGTGACATCCTCTCCTCCGGCCTGCGCGATGTGCGCCGGTTGCGCGGCGCTGAAGTCACCTATGTCTCGCAGTCTGCGGCGGCCTCTTTCAACCCGGCCAAACAGATCATGGAACAGGTCACAGAGGCCGCGATTTTCCAAAACAAGTTCTCCAAACAGGAAGCCGAAGCCCGCGCGGTGGAACTCTTCACCAAACTCGGCCTGCCGGATCCTGGAAACATCGGATCGCGCTACCCGCATCAGGTCTCAGGTGGGCAATTGCAACGCTGCATGACTGCGCTCGCACTTTGCCCGGAACCCGATCTTGTGGTCTTTGATGAACCGACCACCGCTCTCGATGTCACCACACAGATCGACGTGCTGGCCGCCATAAAGGAGGCGATCCGCGACACCGGTGTGGCCGCGCTCTACATCACGCACGATCTCGCGGTGGTGGCACAAGTCAGTGACCACATCATGGTCCTGCAACAGGGCGCCATGGTCGAATACGGCACCACGGATCAAATCATCAACGCCCCAAAAGAAGAGTACACGCAGGCACTGGTCTCTGTGCGCTCGATTGATCACGCTGAACAACGACCCACGCAAACACCGGTTCTCAAGGTCGAAGGCATCACGGCGCGATATCGCGGCACGGATTTTGACGTGCTCAAGAACATCAATGTGGAATTACACCCCGGTCAGACGCTGGCCGTTGTCGGCGAATCCGGATCCGGAAAATCGACGCTGGCGCGCGTGATCACGGGATTGCTGCCCCCCTCCGCGGGTCAGATCACCTTTGATGGGCGCGTATTGACACCTGACCTGCCAACGCGCCCGCTGGAAGATCTGCGCGAATTGCAGATGATCTATCAGATGGCAGATACGGCGATGAACCCGCGCCAGACCGTGGGCACGATCATTGGACGCCCGCTGGAATTCTATTTCGGGCTCAAAGGCGCGGAAAAACAAAAGCGCATTCAGGAATTGCTGGATGAAATCGAACTGGGTGACGGGTTTCAGGACCGTTACCCGGCAGAACTTTCCGGCGGTCAGAAACAGCGCGTCTGCATCGCCCGGGCGCTTGCGGCCAAGCCCAAACTGATCATCTGCGATGAGGTTACCTCAGCGCTTGATCCGCTGGTGGCCGACGGCATCCTCAAACTGCTGCTACGGCTGCAAAAGGCCGACGATGTCTCTTATCTGTTCATCACCCATGATCTGGCCACGGTGCGCGCCATTGCCGATAGCATCGCGGTCATGCTGCGCGGTGAGGTCGTCCGCTACGGTCCCAAGAGCGAAGTTCTGTCGCCCCCCTTTGATGATTACACGGATCTGTTGCTCAGTTCGGTCCCGGAGATGGAGTTAGGCTGGCTCGAAAAGGTGATCGCCACACGCAAAATGGAGAGTGCGGGCAACTAGAGCGGCGTGATTTGACCCTCACCCCCATGTTCGCTGCCCTTCCCTTCGGCCATACCTTCAAAATTGAATTTGAAAGCCCCAAGTAAACGTCGAAACGCCATAGCCTGGCGGCCATCGCCGAAATCAAACCTTGGTCTGCGCGCCGTCCCTGCAAGCGATTTGCGGGCTTCAGGAAGCGACGACCTTGCCGTGATGCGCCTTGAAAATGACATCCAGCTGATCACTGCTGCGCATCCCTTCGACCGTCTGGTGCAACCCACCTGATCCGTCAAAGAGCAACAACGTCACGTTGCCCACCCCATGACGGACCGCAAAAGTGCGCCCTTCAGGCGTGGTGATATCCGCAATCAGATACACCAGATCACATTCGCCAAATCCTTTCAGCGCTTTGCGCGCCTGTTTTTGCAATGCGGTGCATGTCGGGCATTGCGGATCATGGACCTGTACCACCACCGGCTTGCCCTGCCCGACCCGGCTGAGATCATGCTCGGCGGCATAGGCACGAAACGATCCCATCGCGACATAACCGCCGCCCGCCACAGCACCCAAAGCAATCGCCCCGTTCCGCACCACCTTGAAAAAATCGCGGCGCGTCGGGTTTGCATCCATCCGGGCCTTGGATTTGCGCGGGCGGTTCTTACGGGATTTACTCATCGGGACTTCCAATTGCGAAACAGTACAACACCCTAGGCCGGGTAATCCAAGCCGGGCAAAGGCTTTCGCGCCCTGCCGGTGTCACAATCCTGTCAGATCGCCGTGAAGCGGTGGTGATCGCATTCAGGGTCGGCGCGCGGAAAACGTGGCCATGCTGCCAGGCCTTTTTTTGTATCGCGCGCCGCATTGACGGTTTGACAAGCAGGCTTTGTCAATGTCATCGTCACCAACTGTGGATGATGTCATACCTTCCTTCGTGCAAATACCGACCGAGATCAGAAAACTGTGTGACGCCCTCCCGGTGCCCATTACTTTCGCTGATCCGAATGCGCATGACTTGCCCTTGGTCTATGTGAACGAAGCGTTTGAAAAACTGACGCAATGGCAGTCTGCCGACATCCTGGGCAAAAACTGCCGTTTCCTGCAAGGACCGAAAACGGACCGGACCATCGTCGAGGATCTTGCGCTGTCTTTTCACAATCGTGAGAGCGACGTATGCAGCCTGGTAAATTACAAACGCGATGGAACCGAGTTCGTGAACCTGATTGTGGTGGAACCGGTCCATGTTTCGAAAACTCTGGAATTGTTGATGGGATGCCAGTTTGAATACCAAGTCGGATCCAATCAAAAATCCCATGCTCAAAATGCCGCTGCAATTGACTTTGCCTTGCGACAATTGCACATGGGCCGCTCTTTGGGGGCCAAACGCACAACGGAGTTGGAAACCTACATGTTGGACTCCGTCCTCATGCGGTTCAACGCCGTTTTTGCCAACGTTCAGAATCAACTCATCGCCACCGCCGCGGCAAAAATGCAAAAAGAACTCACTGCGAAATAGACCGCACGCCCTTTGCGACGCGGATGACGCCCCCGCCGTGGCGTCCAATGACGCGATGTAAAAGGAGAGCGGCGATGGAAAACAAACTGTTGTTGATCATTCTCGACGGGGTGCCGTGGCGCAACTGGCGGCGCCTGTTTGGCAACCTGGAAGGTTGGGTTGATCGCGGCGATGCACGGGTCTGGAAAATCCGCTCGGTGCTGCCGTCCACCTCAGCGAGCTGTTATGCCTCGATCCACACAGGTGTTACCCCTGCCGAACACGGATGTACCGGAAACGACAACGTATTTCGCCTGTCCCAGCCGGATGTATTTTCCCAGACACGTCGCGCGGGTGGGGTGACGGGTGCGGTATCGCATTCGTTCTGGTCTGAGTTTTTCAATCGCGCCCCTTTCGATCCAGTGCGCGATATAGAATATGATGAACCGGAAAGCATGAGCATCAACCATGGGCGTTTTCATACCATGAAAGGTTACGGGTTGATCAATCAAATGACCCCGTCAGATGCGGACCTGTTTGCGACTCTCACCCGGCTTTGCGAAAAGTTTGATCTCAACTACGGCATGCTGCACAGCTGCACGCTGGACTGTATGGGCCATCGGTTTTTCCACGACTGTCAGGAGATGGATCACGCCTGTTTCGCAATGGATGAAATGCTGGCCCCCTACATCACGCGCTGGCGTGATGCGGGGTATGAGGTGATTGTGACAGCGGATCACGGACAGGATGCACGCGGGCACCACGGCGGGCGTGACCCGTTACAGCAAGACGCCGCGCTATATTATTTCGGATCCGCACAGGGGCCGGACCCGGATCATGAGATTGACCAGTTACAACTGGCGCCCACGATCCTGTCACGGCTTCGCGCCCCCATCGCCGAAACGATGAAGGCGCCTGTTTTTCTGACCTGAACCTCAGGCGGCAACGGCGCTGCTGGCCAGTTCCCATGGGCGCACAAACGCGCTGAGCGCGTCGGAAATCGCATCTTCGCCTGTGCCATTGGGTTCGATCTGCGCGAGCAACCCGCGTTTTTTATCATCGACAACCGACACCACCCGCGCGCTGACGCCCGCATTTTCAAGGGCTGCATTGTAAATTCGCGTGATCGCCATCTTGCGTAAATCCGGTTTGAAGATCTTGCCCACCGCAGTCTTTGGCAGTTCTTGCAGGACCGTCATGTGTTTGGGTTGTGCGGCCCGTTCGTGCACATGTTCCTTGCAAAAGGCCAAGAGTTCTTCCTCGGAAACGCTCGCGCCGTCCACCAGTTCGACAAAGGCGCAGGGCACCTCGCCGGAATGCGCATCAGGCTGACCAATCGCCCCGGCAAAAGCCACGGCCTTATGATGCAGCAAAGCCTCCTCGATCTCTGCCGGGTCAATGTTGTGCCCACCCCGAATGATCAAATCCTTTGCCCGCCCGGTGATCCAGAGATATCCATCCGGATCAACCCGGCCAAGATCCCCTGTACGCAGATGATTGCCGTAATAGAGATCCTTGTTTTTATCCTCTTCGGTATAAGTATTGCCCACAAACACACCGGGATTGGCCACGCAGATTTCGCCAATCTCATCGGTATCCGCTTCAATGGGACCATTTGGCGTTTCCTTGAATATCTTCACCTGGCAATAGGGCAATGGCACGCCGATGCTGCCGACCTTCTTGGGTCCGTCCACTGGATTGCAGGACACAAGACAGGTCGCTTCGGTCAGCCCATACCCTTCGACCAATGTCACGCCAGTGGCCTTTTCAAAACGGCGGAAGAGTTCAAGCGGCAAAGGAGCCGAGCCTGAAAACGCGGTTTTCACGGTGCTGACGTCCGCATCAATCGGGCGCTGCATCTTCGCGGAAATCGCAGTGGGCACCGTGATCACAAAGGTGATCTTCCAGCGCTCTACCAGCTTCCAGAAATTGTCCATGACCCCTTCGCCGCGATATCCCTGTGGGGTTGGAAAGACCACATGCGCGCCCGAGGTCACGGCCGCCATCAGGATGACATGGCAGGCAAAGACATGAAACAGCGGCAGCGGACAGATGATGTTGTCTTCCTCGGAAAACAACAGTTTCGTGCCCAGCCAACCGTTGTAAATCAGCCCGGAATATCGGTGCTGTGCCACCTTGGGCATGCCGGTCGTGCCGCCGGTGTGAAAATAGCAGGCAACACGATCTTCCTGAATGTCTTCGAAACTCAGAACCTTGGGCTGCCTGGCCACCTCGGCGCGAAAATCCAGGTATTTCGCGTGGTTCTGGACCGTCCGCTTGGGCCGGATCAGCGGCACAATCCACGACTTGGGCGGGGTCAGATAGCGCAGCAAATCGACCTCAAGCACGGTGGTGACATTCGGCGCCAGCGCCACGGCCTCAGCTGTTTTATCGGCCACGTCCGTCTTGGGGAACGGGCGCAGTGTCACCACGACCTTGGCGTTCGTTTCACGCAGGATGGAGCCGATCTGTTCGGCATCCAGCAGGGGATTGATCGGGTTGACGATGCCTGCCACAGCCCCGCCCAGCAATGCCAGAACGGTTTCATTGGCATTTGGCAAGACATAAGCCACCACATCGGTTTCGGTGACCCCAAGGCTGCGAAACAGGTTTGCGGTCTGGGTGACCTGCTCTTTGAGTGCGGACCATTTGATGGTTTCCGCGCGGTCTTTGGGGCCAGAAAAAATCTGGTAACTGACGGCATTGTGGTTCGGGAACTTTCCGGCCGTCTCGCTCAGCAGCCCATAAAGCGTTTTTGGCAGCTCACGATCCGTCCATGGCATTTCGGCCTCTATCGCATCGCGATCCTCAATCCCGGCAAAACTCATTCAAATTCCTCCCAAACCGCCCGATTTCAGGCGTTTTATCATTGGCAAGGAAGATGGGGCCTAATGCGTTTCAGTGCAAGCTTTGCAATGGGCATCCACCGCTGCGCAACGCTGCGTCACGGGCGCGGTTGGTGCAGAACTGCCTATTCCGCAGCAATACCATCGGTGAATTGCAACCGCGCCAGCCGCGCATAAAGCCCGTCCTCGGCAACCAACGCGTCATGCGGCCCGCTGGCGACCACACGGCCCTGATCCATCACTACAATCCGGTCGGCTTTTTTAACGGTGGCAAGCCGATGCGCGACAATGAGGGTCGTGCGTCCTTTGCTCAAGATATCCACCGCCGCCTGGACGGCGCGTTCGCTTTCTGCATCCAGTGCGCTTGTTGCCTCATCCAGCAACAACACAGGGGCGTCGCGCAAAATGGCACGGGCAATCGCAATCCGCTGCTTTTGTCCGCCCGACAGCATTACGCCCCGCTCTCCGAGATAGGCATCATACCCATCTGGCAGCGCGGTAATGAAATCATGCGCCGCAGCGGCCTTGGCGGCGGTTTCGATCTCCGCGTCCGTGGCACCGGGACGTCCAAAACGAATATTGTCGCGCGCAGAGGCGGCAAAGATCACCGGATCCTGCGGCACAAGCGCAACCGCCTTGCGAAAGGTATCCCGCCGCAGATCGCTCAGATTCACCCCATCCAGTGTGATCTGGCCCGAGGTTGGATCGTAAAACCGCAACAGCATCTGAATGATTGTTGTTTTACCCGCCCCCGATGGGCCCACAAAAGCCACGGTCTCACCGGGCTCGATTTGTAAACTCACATGGTCAAGTGCGTTGATCTTGGGCCGTGACGGATAGGCAAAGGTGACATCTTCAAAGGCAATGCGGCCGCTTACGGTTGCCGGTAAATCCACGCCTTTGTCCGGATCCAAAACGGTGTCTTCGGTTTGCAACAGCTCGACCAATCGTTCGGTGGCACCGGCGGCGCGTTGCAACTCTCCCCAAATCTCGGACAAGGCCGCAACACCCCCCGCAACCATGACCGCATAGATCACGAATTGCACCAAGGCCCCTTGCGACATGTCACCCGCGCGGACGTCCCGCGCACCAATCCAGAGCACGCCGACAATGCCCGCAAACACCAGAAAAATCACAATCACGGTCATCAAGGCCCGCGTCGTGACACGGCGGCGTGCGGCGTCATAAGACAGTTCGGTCACTTCGGAAAACTCGGCCCGGCTGGCAGTTTCATGGGTGAAGGCCTGCACGGTCTGCACCGCGCTCAGAGCCTCAGACGCATTGGCCGATGACGCAGCGATCCAGTCCTGATTTTCGCGACTCAGGAAGCGCAAGCGACGCCCCAGCACCAGAATGGGCACAATCACCGCCGGCACAATCAGGAGTACAAGCCCCGTCAATTTCGCCGAGGTCAGCATCATCAAGGCCAGCCCGCCCACAAAGATCAACAGATTGCGCAGAGCGATAGAAACCGATGACCCGATCACGGACAGGATCAGCGTTGTATCCGTGGTGATCCGGCTCAATACCTCACCGGTCATGACCTTTTCATAAAAAGCCGGACTCATGCCGATCACACGATCAAAAACCGCCTTGCGGATGTCGGCCACAACCCGTTCGCCCAAGCGCGTGACCAGCGCGTAGCGTAGGCCCGTGCCAATCGCCAGAAGCGCCGCGATACCGAGTGCTGCGGCGAAATACTGATCCAGAATATGAGAATTCGCGGTGTCAAAATTATCAACCACACGGCGGACTGCCAAAGGCAGCGTCAAAGATATTACGGCAGTGGTTACCAGAGCGCCAATGGCTGCAATCAACAGTCCGCGGTATGGCCACACGAAAGGCAGCAGCGCGGAAAGCGCGCCGATCTGGCGCGATTTGGCGCGTTCTTCAGTCTTGCCCGGCGCTGCGGGAACCGGGGTCGTCGTTCGAGCCATGGCGGGTCCTCTATTTCTTAACACATTTCATGGCGGCCCGCGCGCCAAGGGTCAAGGCTTGGCAGGTGTTAACTATTTGGATGGAGCCGAAATGCCGCGGATTGATTCTGTACCAAATCATAAGGCGGCGGTGAGATGAGGTCGTCAGCGGGTTGGCTTGTCAGCGAAATTTGGAATTGCCCCCATCCCGAATGTCGAGCCGTGATCCAGCATCCAAATTTCTCTGGATTGATCGCTGTCCTGGCAATTTTCGTGTGATCCGGCTTGCCCCCACGGGGGTTCAAGTCGACAAACGCAGGCCGACATCTGTCCCAGCCTGCACGCGCGGTGACGAGACCTTCCGGACCAAGGCAACCTGCCTTTCATACGCGCCGTTGGACTCCGATCTCTGGTCGCTTGCGGTATGGTCTGGATCGGCGCTGGACCGAAATCCTGTCAGACGGTAAGCAGCGCGATTGGGCGCAGCCGTTTCAATGAGACGTGGTTTGAGCAGCGATGATCTCTGGCGACTTTCTTTTTCCACTGAATGGTGTTTTGCCGTCAGGTCGTTGGGTAGCGGGTCACGGTGCATTTGTTTGGACTCGGTCCGGGCGAACATTCAACAGGCTGTTCCTGATGCTTTTGGTTTTCTTGACCCGCTGACCTGCGTTGTGACGCTTACCGCGGATTTTGCCGACGCTACCGGACACCGCAAGCGGCCCTTCGCAGATCGTCCGCGGCGGGTAAATACGCAGATGAAATTCGAAAATACATGCGTCGCAAAGCGAAAAGCCGAGGGCTCACTCCAAGAAGTAATCTTCCAAGGATCAGAGCGCCTCACTGCATCTCAGCAAGTCGCACTTACCCTCAGGTGGGAACGTTTTTTCATTCGACTGCGATGCCTAAAGTGCAACTGCAATCGCGGCTTGATGTTGTTGTTGGAGTGTAGCGACTCTGTCTATCGCACCAGATCCACTTGGCCTGGCGCAATATCATGAATTAATTAGTAAATCTCTGGAGCGGGCGGCGGGAATCGAACCCGCGTCATTAGCTTGGAAGGCTAAGGTCTTACCACTACACAACGCCCGCTGAACGAAGTTAGGTATTATTTCATAGCTATGTGGGCGTCAAGTGGCATCACTGAATGATTGTGATTGTAGACTTGTTGACAGTCACTTTCGGCCGATTCTGTGGAAAAAAACAACGTGTTGCTGGCGCAGAAAGTTGCGGCTTGAACTGCACACGAGCGCCTTTCTGATTGGGCCTTTTGCGTTTGCTGCGGTGCGGGAAAGATCTTGGCCAGTTTGCGGAGGTTTTGGGCGGTTGCGGCGAGGAGGAATTCGTCGTTTGCGCCGCATGGGCCTCGTAATCGGAGGCGTCCCAAGCCAGGAATGCGTTTGAGGTGGGCAAAGAGCATCTCGACCTTTTTTCTCAGCTTCATCGAGATGACGTATCGCTTGGTCTTGGCAATGTCGCGCGCAACCTGGCATGCGTCTTCGGTTTCTTCTCGAGTGATCTTGCGGGCATCGGCGTTCGGGCAGCACTTGGCTTTGGACGGGCAAGCCTGGCAGACCTCTTTGAGAGCACGATAGCGCGCAGTGCCTTTGCCAGTCGGCCCACGGTTCGGGTCGGAGTAGTTTCGGCGGAACTTCCTGAGGGCATGACCTTCTGGGCAGATGTATTGGTCGTTCTCCGCGTCCCATTCAAAGTGTGCACGAGACCAAGTGCCGTAGGCGGTGTCTGCAATCAGCCGCTCCGGATGCAGATCGAAATTGGCCTTTGCCCGGTTGAGCATGGTCTTGGTAGATCCAACCTCGGCCTGGCGGATTGAGCGGGTGGCTTCCACGTCGACAATGACGCCGTGGTTGTGTCGATCAGGTAGTTGTCCGAATAACTAAAGAACGCTGGGCAATTGCGTGCTACTGTCCGCTGGCTCGCCGGATCGGAATGCGAGGTGAACTTGGGCTGAACCTCGCTCGCTGCTCCGAATGCCGCCTCATCCAATGTGTCGAGATACGCGCGCACGGCACGCGGCGCGTCGGTTGGATCAATGGTCAATGCGTCCCAATCTTCCTTGGGTGTCGAGTTCTGCTTGTTCGCATCGGCTTCGATCAGGCTGGCATCGATTGCCATGCGCTGGCCACTGACGAGACCTTCCTCAATGCACCGTGCCACCGTTGTCTCAAATAGATGTCGGAGCAGTTCGCTCTCGCGAAAACGGCCATGACGGTTCTTGGAGAAGGTCGAGTGATCCGGAACGCGATCATTCAGATCAAGACAGCAAAACCACCGGTAGGCGAGGTTCAGATGCACCTCTTCACACAGCCGCCGTTCGGAACGGATGCCGAAGCAGTACACAACCAACAGCATTCGGATCAGAAGTTCAGGGTCGATGATCTACTGCCATGGAAAACCGCCCCATAAGGCGGTCTGACCGGACGCTCACGCAGGAAGTGACCGACGCGCCATTGTTGCAGGTACTGACCCACAGAAGGATTCCGGTTTGTCGAGGCACACCAAATACTTCCACCGACAGATAGTCGATCTGACCCTGCCAACGTCCGCTTCAGGCTGACTGCTGTCATCTGACAGTTTCCGTCAGGAGTTGCGAACTGGTCGAACTGTTTAAGCGGGAGCTATGCGCAGATAGCGACCTTTGCAAAGTTTGGCCCGTTTCCCGACAGCGGACTTTCGTGTTGCGTGCGGCGAATGACGGGTGAGAGACCAACGTACTGGATGCTGCACCGCGCACCAACGTCCGCTAATTTGGCTATCGCCCAAAGAAACGACAAGATCAGACTGGTTTCTGAAAAAGGCTTATGTCATCCTTCTCCTTGATGATTTGGAGGAGATTTTATGGTTTGTCGTACTGTGGTCTCAATTTCGGTGGCACTTGGCCTCGTGCTAGGCACGTCGTTATTCGCTCAAGAGCGCGTAAACGTCAGAAATTTCCCACAGGCAGAGACAGAGACATATTTCAAGGCAATCGTCGCGCAGGGCGCCTTGGGCGAAATGACTCACGAACGTGAGTTGACTCCGATTGACGCTCAAACAGTGGTGCAAATGAACCGGGACACGCTATATTCAAGCGCCGTATTTGACTTGTCGGAACCAGTAACGATCACAGCGGAAAACGACGATGGCAGATTTCAATCATTCTTGATCATCAACCAGAAGAACTTTGTAAAAGGTGTCGAACACGCGCCCACCTCCTTCGAACTGACACAAGAGCGAATGGGCTCGCGCTATGCCACCGTGCTTGTGCGAACGCTAGTGGACATAAACAATGACGCTGACATCAAGCTGGCACACGCCGCACAAGACAGTATTTCTGTTAGCCAGTCAGACCCGGGCTCGCTAGAGCTCACGGATTGGGACAAGACAACCCTTGACGACTTGCGTGCCAAGCTCAAACCACTTGCCGAGTACGAACCGGATACATTTGGAAGGTTCGCCGATGAAAATGAGATTGACCCCGTCAACTTCCTGATCGGAACTGCCATTGGCTGGGGTGGAAACCCTCGCGAAGCGGCTGTTTATTTTCCGTCGGTCCCTGACCAGAATAATGGCAAGCAAGCCTTCACGATGACCATGAAAGATGTCCCGGTTGATGGCTTCTGGTCACTGAGCGTCTACAACAAAGACGGCTTTTTCGTGGAAAACGAACACGACGCTTACACTGTGAACAACCTAACAGCACAAACCGAGGAGGATGGTAGCGTGATAATCCACTTCGGTGGCGACCCTGACCAACCAAATTACCTCTACTTACCTGAAAACTGGAAGTATCTGATGCGTCTCTACCGTCCCGAACAAGAGATCATCGATGGTAGCTGGGAGATGCCTCAGCTGGTGGCGGTGAACCCATAACACTTTGCCGGACCCGCTTTGCTTTAGGGTTTTTTGCAGTAGTGGCACCTATTGCATTTGATGGCCGTCCTGCTGAGCCAGAGACAAAAAAAGTCGAACATTATCGGCCGAAATAACAAAAACAGACATTGGCGCAGCCGCAGCGAAAGGCGGGAAAGTCCCGCATTGAGTGAGTTCGCGACCCGCGTAGTGAAGGTCCGCTATCGTAAATTCGCGTCTAAGACCATGGGTCTGCTTTGGGCTGCCTGCCGCCATCTGGCAGCAGGTTCCCGACGCGGATTCGCTGCAAGCCTGCTGCTGCATCGCCGCAAGTCCGATGTGAGCCCAACCTGATCTTTGCATGCAGTGCGGCGAACGGCGGACTACACTGTCACAATCCAATCCTACAGAACCAAAACACGCAACTAGTCAACGGACGGATTTGCCCTTCTCACCCAAGCCGACCAGCCCTGAGTTGAATGCACGCTAGGGCTCACAATCACCCGTTTTGGGAAAGAGCTAGTTTTGCCAAAACAGATGAGATGCGACCGTCGCGTCGCAACTATCAAGCCGCTCAAAAACACCAGCAACCAAGACTCAAACCTTACGTCCCAGCTTTGGCAATAGTTTTTTTGCCGAACACGGCGCGAATTACCCATGTGACGCAAGTGCCAGAAAGGACCCAAAACCAATTCTACGGATTTGAGCGACGCCATCGCGCTCTTTGCTGTCTTGGGTGATTACGCAACGCATCAATCCTATACTACCAATTTCGTAAGCCTTCAATTATCTGTCCTTTTGGCATTTCGATGTACCACTCGATTGCCATCGCTTGACTTTCTGGCAAATAATGAATGCGGCGAGCATGGTTCCAGACGGTTCGAAAATACTTGAGCACATGATTGGGACCAGAAGGCGTGCTGGCCATTGCGCGATGTCGCTCTGCCAACATCGACGTTGAAATCTCATCCACAGCCCTGGCCAACGTGCAGGACGCGTCCCTCCCCCTAACTCTCCTCCCGAAATTTTTCACCCAAGCCCCGGCCTAAAGGAAAACTCCCATGAAACTCAGTGTATTTGGTGCCGCTGGCGCTATCGGCTCTCGCGTGGAAGTCACTCGGCGGCGGCCTGTTTTTTTATAATTGCGGTCTACTTTTTCCGCCTTCGCTGCCAGCGCATCCTCTGGAATGGATCGGACTGACGGACTGAGGCACTTAGAGAACCCTTGGCAACTGGACACGAACAGCACCTTCAGTAAAGCCCATCACTTCTCCCATAAGAATTCTATCAAGACGTCGAATTTGTCCAAATTTCCGACCCAACATTTGTGTATCGAAATAACCAAGCCTCCTACACGAAAGTTCGTCAAAAGTTTCCGATTTCAATCCTGGATATTGTGAGCAGAACTGGCACGTTAAACTTGGGCCAGTCAGACGCGCGTATGCCTTGGGCATGTAGATCCGGCTTCGCAAGTGACCGGCCCTGCCAGACAAGAAAGATGTTGGTGGGCGCCGACTGTTGAACAGCCTCTTTGTCTGATTTGCTCGAAGCCCAGCGCTCGGATACGGCACCAGCGACGTCTCATCTGTTCCAGTGCCTTTTGATGAATGCCAAGTCTCCACGGCTATTTGGTTCCATGGCAGCATCGATGTCCACGCTGCTTGAAGCGAGTTTGACCGCGCAGGTGAGCCGATACGATACACGGGGACAGAGCAGGTTTTAACGATCAGGAACCGTTTAACACGACTAAGGCAACAGGTCTGCACGAACCGCTAGAACATTGGCCGGTGGTGGCACCCGAAATGGCCACAAACAGGTCTGGCACCGGCCCAAACTGTGTTGACACAACGTTAACGGCTAAATAGCCTCATTCGAAATAATAATTAAATTCATAGAGATGCTCCCCAATGCGGGATCTCGCAAAGCCATTTTTATAACCCGGGCTGACGTTGCCGAGTAATTTGACCTCGGAAAAAATACCCCGGACAGGGAGACAGTCATGGCCCTTTCGTATTTCGGCAGCAACTATAATGTCGTCGCCACCACGGTAACTTTTACACCAAAAGACAGCCAGTTTGGCCCCGGCGCCGGTGGTGATCCGATCGAGCCCATGTTCTTTGGCATCGGCGGTGATGAATTACGAACGACCCCGTTCAGTGTCGGCGGTCCCGTGGTGCTTGATTTGCCCTTTCTGGGCGAGACCGAGGTACTGCGGGCGCGATTATTCGGCGAGTTGGGCGCGCGTCTGGGCCTCGAGATAATCGCCGGGCTGGAGAAAGGCGCAGACGACCCAGACGATCCTGAAATTATCACAGCGGGCCAGATCGCTGCCGTTTTACCTTACGATTTGGTGGTGGCCTATCCCACGCTTGCACCGGATGTTGCTTCAGGCGATCTGGTTGATCTGTTTTTTGATACGAATTTCAATCCTGGTGCAAGTTCTGATACCGGGTTTCAGACCCGGTTTCCCAGTCTGATTTTTGAGATGAACCTGATCAACGAGCTTGATGTCGTTCTTGGGGCTGAGGTCGGTGTGCTCGGGGCGAACACAACGTTCACGCCTGTTGATTTCGAAGCCTCTTCATCGATTCCGCTGATTTCTGTGGATACCGCGCGTACGGATGACGAGGGCGGTGCGGACCCGCTCAACATACTGGGCGTCGGCACACAAACGATTATCAGCCTTCTGGGTCTTGATCCGATCGAGAACGAAAACGGCGAGTTCGCTGGCATCTCCGTGCCGCTCAATGCCTTTTTTGACACAACCCTGCCGTCGGACCGCGCGGGTAGCGACACCGATGTGACCGGCGAGCAACCCACCGGCCGCGTGCCCGAGCGCCCCGAGATCGACATCGGCCGGATCGAATTATTCGTACCCAACATCAACGTCACGTCCAAGGAAGTTGACGGCGTTTACGTCGCTGATCCCGATAAGCGCGTGGTCAACGGCGTGATACAGGACGATGAAACGGGCCGCGGCGACAAGGATGATCTGGCAGCACTGGTTCTGGATCTGGATGGCCTTACCACGCTTGCCACCGGCGGGGCCTTTCCACCACTTGAATTGGGGTGGGAGCTCTTTAACAGCAACAATGGCGAAAGCGACGAGGACGCCAGCCCCTTTGAGTTGGCCATCGATTTCTACTATAACTTGCTTGACGTGGAACTTCGTGCCGCTTTCCCACTGGCGCAAGAGTTCGAACTGACGCCTGAAATTGCAACAAAAGTATCGTTCTTCGAGACGACGCCGGAGGGCGAAAAGGGCGACGCGGTTGCCGTACAGGTCGCGCAGACGAAAAAGCAATTGCTCTTTGATGCATCCGGTTCGTTTACCAGCGATGCTGTGGCGCAGCGGTTGTCGGAACTGGCCGCCCAATCCACGCAAGTGGCGCGCGACATCGCGTTATTCGTTGACCTTGAGCGCGCCATTCCCGGTGCCTTTACAGGCGACGTGGGGGGCGTATCAGGCGTGCTGGGCATCAGCCGCGATGGCGGGGCGTTCCAGCCGCTGGATGCTTTGGGCGATACGCCTATCATCGAATCCGCGCCACAACTGGGCGAAAACCAAAATGTCGACCTTGATCTGACCGGCGTGCAGTTTGGCTATATCATCAGCAGCCAGATCGACGGGCCAGAAACGACCGAAGTTATCCCGTTGGACTTTGACCCGGACGCGACCGTCTTTCGTCTGGTGGATGTTGAAACACCGGCGGGGTTGACCGAAACTGATTTCCTGACCGATCTGTCGGCCCTGAATGTGGTCTATGGCGGTGAGCAGATCTTCGTCGAGGTCGAGACCGAGGCGCGCCCAATCATACGGAGCAAGACCGGGTTGGAGTTCGATCTGTCTCTTTTGCTGTCGGGACTGGAGTTCGAAGCCGGGTTCAACGCCAGCGTCGATCTGGGACCTTTCTCGGTTGGGGTCGGCCTTGACCTGGGCGTTGGGCCACTGTTTGACGAGATCATTCCGCTGTTTAATGCGGATATCATTACGCTATTTGACGAGACATTCTCGATCACTGACAGCCGGACGACCTCATCCTTTTTGCTGGGCGGCGATGAGGCTCAGGGCGAACTTGCGCCGGGTGCCATTGTCGGTACGGAAGATGACGACAAGGTAGCCGCGGACGAGATCGACCCTGTCGCCGTCGCCGATGCGACACAGCAAGCCGCCGACGCTCAGGTCGTGATCGATGAAACCACACCGTTGATTCCCCCGGCCATTGCTGCCGTGCCCCCTGCTGAGGCTCAGTTAGCACAGGCAAATGCGGTGGAGGCGGTCGCCCAAGCGACCTTGCAGCGCAATATTCAGTTGTTCAACTTTGGCCTTATCACCGCAGCACAACTTCAGGAAAGCAGGGATGCTTTCGAGCAGGCGCAAGCTAACACCGCAAATGCACTTGCAGTGCGCAATGCACTTGTGGCTGAGCGTGACGGCCTGATCCAAACGCTCAATGATGCAAACGCTGATCTGGCGGAGGCCGAACAGATACTGGCCGACTTGAACGGAAACCCTGAGTTGCTGGGCACAGCGCAAGCTGATGTTATCGTCGGGCTTGCAGGTGACGATCGGTTGTTGGGTCTGGAGGGCGATGACACGCTGTTTCCGGGCGAGGGCGCGGACAGCGTTGACGGAGGCGCGGGCATTGATCTGGTAGATTTCAGTGATTTGAACGGCCAGGTTCTGACCACAGCTTACGCGGGTCTGCTGCCGTCGGGCGCGCGCGCGGGGGTTGATGCAACGCTGGATGGCGGGATTGAGACCGTAGCCGAAGTGACCAGCGCTGGTACCGCAGGCGCGATCACAGAAGTCAGCAACGTGGAGCGTTGGCGCCTGACCGATTCAGCCGATGTCTTGCGGATGCAGATATTGGTCGGGCCCGAACTGGATACATTGCGTGAGGTCGCGCTGCTGGGCGGTGACGATGTGGTCGAGGTCTCCGGGCTTGCTCTGCGCAGTGTAGATGCCGCGCCTATGACCGTAGATCTGGGCGATGGCGACGACCTGTTCACCATAGCGAACAGCGGCGGTCTGGCGGATCTTGCGCCGGGCATGACCCTCTTGGGCGGAGCGGGTACGGACACCCTCGCCTTGACCGGAGACGTGGATTTACAAGTGCCTTCAGGGCCGCTTGGCGCAACCTTTACCGGGTTCGAGAACATTATCCAGTTGGGCAGCGGTGCCGCAACTTTGGCGGGTGATGACGGGGCCAACAGGGTACAAGATGGCTCAGGCGATGGCGTTCTGATCGGACGCGGCGGCGTGGATACTCTGCTGGGCGGTGGTGGCAATGACCGTCTGATCGGGGGTCTGGGCGCGGATGTGCTGGACGGTGGTTCCGGGACAGATACGGTCAGCTACGCCGACAGCACCACATCGATTTTTATCCGCGAAGTGCCCGGCGCTCAGATGCTGGGCTTTCGTGGCGAGGCACAGGGTGATGTGCTCATCAACATCGAACGGATCGAAGGCTCGGCGTTCAACGATCTGTTCCGTGGCGGCGACCGCAGCATGACCATTGAGGGCGGCGCGGGTGATGACCGTATCGTCGCAGGCGCTGGCAACGATACAATTTCTGGACAAGACGGCAACGACCTGCTCTTGCGCGCCGAAGAGGGGCAAGTCTTCGGTACTAACACATTTGATGGCGGCGACGGGTTTGACTTGCTGGGCGGATTCGAGGGCGGCGTGCGTTTCGCCACCGGATCTGTCACTGGGACTGTGCGCTTTGTTGACCGCG
Organism: Paracoccaceae bacterium; assembly: GCA_033344815.1. NCBI lineage: Bacteria > Pseudomonadati > Pseudomonadota > Alphaproteobacteria > Rhodobacterales > Paracoccaceae > Paracoccaceae bacterium. The sequence goes on from JAWPMR010000001.1 coordinate 1,626,080, forward strand.
ATCCACGCGGTATCTTACCTTTTCAAGACAATAACATAGATCGCACCGGGACATTCACCTATACCTCACCGGTAGAGCAGTTCCTGCGCGTGCGCATGGCCGATGGTGTGGCCCAGATGGTCGAGGATGACCTCAACAGCAATGCCATCTTCACCAGTGTCAGCGTGTTGGGCCGCTACAACTACACCGAGTTTGGCTTGTTCAACATACCAACGGACTGGCGCAATGTGAACATTCAAACCTTTGAGCAGTTTGGCTTCACGCGCGCATCATTGCTGGCTTCGAGCAACGATTTCGTAGATGGAACCGGTCGGGATTCGCTGAATACCTTCATCGCCGATGCCGTCAGCGGCCTGTCGTCCAGCGAAATTGTCTCGAGCTTTTATTCGTCCGACATCCGCTCCATCGGTTCCTTGTCCTCTAACGAGCGTATCCTGTCGACCGATACTTTCACCAATGTAGAAGGCATTATCGGCACCGCGCAGGACGACGAGCTTTTCGGTGCTGGCGCTGATGAGGCGTTCTACGGCAACGGTGGGGACGACTACATCGAGGCCGCAGCGGGCGATGACATTCTGGGCTTTGGTGAGGGCCAGGCCCTGCGGGATCTGACCGATCCACCCGGCGAAACCGCTGTTCCAACCTTTGGTCGGCGCGGCGGGACAAATGCGCCACAGAACAACCCCACCATTCTTGAGCGTCTCCGGACTCTGGACCCTGACGACAATGTGGCGAGCGCATCGCGCGTGACCCTGACGGGCGACGTCGACGGTGCCGGAAATACCCGCGTTGACTGGGGCTCGTTTCTCTGGGGCGGCAACGGGATCGACACGCTGGATCTACGCTTTGACCGGGGCCTCAACTTCTTGCCGACAGATGGGCCAGCGGCCCGCGCCATCGTCGATCTGGACGTGGCACCCACCAACACCACAATCAACACCTTCACCGGGGAACGTGTCGTCTATGGCACCGCAGTCTTTACCAACCCGGGTGAAGACGCGAGCGCAAGGGGCTCTTACGTCAATGCAACGCTTTATGGCATCGAAAACGTGCTGGGCACGGCGAACGATGACATCATAAGCGGCGACGGGCGCGACAACCGCATTGAGGGCGGCGGAGGAGCCGACACCATGGACGGGCGCGGCGGCACGGATACGGCCAGCTACGCGCTAGCGTCCGAAGGCATTGCGTTGAATCTGCTGCGCGACGGTGCTGGCGTCCGGCTGGACAACACGGGCGGTGGCACAGGCGACGCTGCGGGTGATACGGCGGTCGGCTTTGAGACCTATGTCAGCACTGACTTTGGGGATACGGTGACGGTAACGGGGGCCGTGGACGTGACATCGGCCACCATTACGATTGACGTCGACCATGTGTTTCCGGCCGTTACCATACCTGACCCGGACCCGCTGTTGGACGTTACCCTGCCGGAAGAGACGAAAACCTTCAGCGAAACTGTTGCGGTCTATGACGAGCTGGCGACCCCCCTGGCACCCTTGGTTACACTGTCGCTGGGTGCTGGAGATGATGTGCTGACGGCGGATGCAGGCGCTCCGGTCGCTGCTGATCTGGGCGAAGGAGCTGATACGGCGCATCTTTCCGGCGTAGGTCACGATATCGACCTTGGCCTTGGTGACGATATGGTCACCATTGCTGAACTACCCGATGCTGCACTGACGGGACACTCGGAGTTCGAACGCACCACGTTCATCGATGGCGGAGAGGGCGTGGATACAGTGATTTTCGCGCCGGATGCGTTTGTCAGCCTTCGCTCGGATGGCGCAGGCCGCGCAGTGGTTACCGTCGATGCCACGCCAAGCCAGATTGAGACCTCTGCGGTCATAGCCGGGCGCAGCTTCACCCAATCCGACTCGGAAGGTCCCAACCGCACATCGGTTTTTGACGGTCCCGTGGACCTGACGCAAGAAGACGCCTATTTTGCGGCACTGGAGGATGCCACCGCATCCCCGGCCATTTACGACCTGACCAATATTGAGTTCATCGAGATTGCAGGCGAGCGGATACGCCTCAACGCAGCCGATCCGGTGGTAGATGCCGACAAGACGTTGGCGATTACGGAGGACGCGCGCGATCCCTTCGATCTGGGCATCAACGTCTCGGCAGCAGAGCGCACAGCAAGCGCGACGTTCCGCATAGAAACACTGCCAGAGACAGCGCAGATCGCCCTGCCCGCTGCTGGCGCGGTGGCCGTCGGCGACATCCTCTCCGCCGATGAGTTGGAAGCGCTGCAGGTTATTCCGGGGCAGCTGTTCGGGAATGCGGTGGACCAGTTGGAATATGCCCGCGTCGATCCACCAGAGCCCGAAGCGCCGCGCATCGCCACCCTGCCAAGCACAGCCCCCGTGGACGGCGTATCGCTGAACATCACAGCGCCGGTAAGCCCTGACGGCGACCCGATCACCGTCACGATCACAGACGTGCCAGACAGTGGAACTCTGTTCATCATGCGCCCCGACCCTGGCTTTCTTGCGCTTGGGGTGACGATGTTGATGCCCGTAGAGGTTGTGGCAGGCGATACGCTGACCGCCGAGGAGCTTGCGGACCTGGCCTACCGCCCCGCTGACAACGCAACAGGATCGGTTGGGGCTGTAGCCTATGTGGCAGATACCGGTCTTGGCCTGCGCCAGCTGGATCAAACCACGCAAAGCGACGATGCGCCTGCTGAACGTGATGGGCGAGCGGAACAGGTGATCACCATCGAAATCACGCCTGTCGATGACGCGCCGCAAGTGTCTCGCCTGCTCTACCCGCTCTCACCGAATGGTGTTTTGGAAGCGACAATAAGCGCGTCAGATGCAGAGGACGATGCGTTTACCCTGAGTGTCGAAGAGCAACCGACGCTGGGCTCGCTGGATCTGAACTCGGACGGCTCATTCGTGTACAGACAGAACGAGCAAGTGGATTTCGCAGGCGCGGAATTCATCGAAGACCGTTTCAGCGTGCGTGCCATACAAGACGGCAGCACTTTGTCATCTCCGGCGGTCACGCAAGTTGTCCGCATCATAAACCCGGCCACCCAAACACCTATTGTGTTTGATGCGACACGGCCCGACGTCTTCTTTGACGACCAGGGCGATCCCATCGCGCTTGGGGGGTTAGGAACAGACGATACAATCATCGGCCATGGCGGCAATGATCACTTGTTCGGCTTTGGGGGCAATGACCGTATTCTGGGTTTTGCCGGGGATGATAATCTCTTGGGCGGTACCGGCGATGACACGCTGAATGGGGGCGAAGGGAACGACACAATCGAAGGCGGCGACGGTGACGATCGCATTTTTGCAGGACCGGGCGAAGATTCGATCAGCGGCGGTGCCGGTGACGACCTGCTGGAAGGCAATATTGGCAGCGACACGCTCAACGGGGACAGTGGCGATGACATTCTGCGCGGTGCCGACGGGAATGACGTGATTGACGGCGGCGACGGTGACGACGTGGCATTTGGGGGGAACGGCGACGATATTATCATTGGCGGCGCAGGTGACGACATGCTCGGTGGCAATGGGGGCGACGACACGATCGACGGCGGTAGCGGCGACGACACACTTGTCGGCGATACTGGCATCGACGTGCTGATTGGTGGTGGCGGTGCGGATACTCTGCGGGGCGGCGGCGGAGATGACACGCTCTTTGGCGGCGACGGGGATGACCTGATGTTCGGCTCCGCCAGCGAAGACCTGCTCTTTGGCGGCGCGGGCAATGATGTGCTGAATGGCAACAGCCAAGCGGACGAGCTCTTTGGCGGCACTGGCAATGATATTCTGCGGGGTGGCGACGGCTTTGACTTTCTTGATGGAGAAGCGGGGGCTGATGTTCTGGTAGGTGGCAATGGCAATGACATTCTGAAGGGCGGCAGCGGACAAGACACCCTGCGCGGTCAGGCCAACAGCGATACATTCGTCTTCGAAAACGCCTCGGACTCCGCTTTTGGTAGTGCGGATGTTATCGATGGCATTGACGGGGTTGGCAGCGCAGGTGGTGATATAATCGATGTGTCGTTGATTGATGCCGATGTCGCCAACAGCGGAGACCAGAGCTTTACCTTCCTCGGTGAGATCACCACGGCGCAGGGCCTCGCAGCAGGCGCAGGCGCGCTTTGGGTTGAGAATTCAGGCGACCAAACGCGCCTCTATGGTCTTGTCGACGACGATAACACAATCGATCTCGCCGTTCGGATAAACGATGGTGTCGGCACGATGGCTGGCGGCTATTTTACTGGCGACTTTATTCTATAGTGGACAGACGATATGAGCCAAAAGAGGTCACAAGCATTCGACCCCGTCGGTTAGGTGGATTGCAACGCGAAAGGACAACAGGCTTTTCATTTAGTCATCATCTTCCCCCAACCTATTGATTTTTTTTGGAAAGGGGAATTTTTCAATGTGCGAAAAAGCGGTCGCTGCGGGAAAATCAGGTGCAGTCGAAATAGATTGAGGTTGAACCCATTGCGGGTTGATTGACCAAGTCACCCGGTGTTGGCCAAAGTAACGCACATCATATCCCGTTGCATGAACGATAAAAATTCCAGAATTAACTTTGGTGGGGTCAACACTTCTGCGAGCTGGATTTACCCAACCAAATTAGAACTTTGATGCCGAACCAACGACATTCAATTGTGTTGATCCACACGCTTGGATCTTCCTCTCTAAGGCCCTATCCAAACCTTAATGGCGTTTTCCAAGTCACAAGGTAAAAACGGCGCTATGTGTGCTCCGATTTAAGGTGGGATGTGTCTGAGCGCTTCCCTATTGCCCCCTTAGCTCCCGCATTCACAACGGAAGCTCGCATGTCTGCATTTCATGCTCAGGGCGCTGATTTGGACAAGCGTGTCAGGCGCAGAGCCCTGCAGTTGCCCAGGCGTCCGGCGCATTTCTGCGGGCGTTTGACTGCCCGGCGATGGGTGCGGCCTGACGGCATTGTCGTGCGATCGCCACAGCGCCGGTTTGCGCCGGGCATCATCCAGACTGTCGAAGAGCGCATCGTTTTCGCATTGCGCAGAGTGCCATTAAATGACCCGATGCAGGCATTCGCTGGGGCTTGCCCCGGATCGATGTAGCGCCAGTCGAAATTGTCGTCATTGACCCATTTCAGGACCGCCCGACCGATGGACTCTATGCGGGTGACCGACTTTGCTGGCCGAAGCGTTACAGGCCCGAAGAAGCGCATCCAACGCGCGTGTGACGCGGGCAAGCATCGCCCCGATCCGGCAGTACTCAAATCGGCGGCGCTTGGCTGCGACGGCCTTCATCTCCGCTCTATTCTCGGGAGTGTCCGGCGGGCAATCACGCCGAACAGTTTTGGGGATCGACAGAGACAAACCGGCAGATCCTGCGCCTCGAGACATCATGCGACCGCATCGCACCCGCGCCCATTTGGTCAGCATCGCCTGTCCGTGCCCGGCAGATACTGAGCCGCCACAATACCTAGCATGGAGGCCGTCGGCAGGGTCTGGCCACCTCAGAACTGCAAAACAGGTTGAAAGAACTTGGTGTTTACGTGACCGATGATTCTAATACAGACACGCCTTGGAATTGCAGACCGATATCGACCGATTGGCAAAAGCACTGGAAATGCCAGATGCAATTGCGGTCTCGGCAAAGTTTCAAGACGTAAAGAACGGCAATGCGCGCGACGTCGCAGCCGTACCGGATCGAGGGGATTTGCAATCGAGGAATGCGGCACGCGTGTCGCTGCATCGAACTGAATACCGATCAATCAATTCCTGTTCCGTCAGATAGTATTTGAACGTCAACCAGCGGTACTACAGTGACAACGACTGCAATATTCCTGCTTCTGTTCGTCTTGAGACTTTTGTCGTTGCTCCAATTACCGCCCGAGGCCGACATGGCTATTTCCTGGAAGGCAGATAAGTCTGTTGAGGTCGCTGTACCACGCAAGCCCTGAAAAAAGCCTCGGGAAACACGAAGTTCTGGGCGAAACCAAGCACGCGGCGCGACCGCCCATCGCGATCGTGGGTTGCCGATCCTTTAGCAATTGAAATGAGCCACAGCTCCTTGGTCAGATTGAACCTTTCAAGGCAGGTTCACGGCCCTGCGACTGCAAAATAATCATGTGACTGAAACAGTCTGATGAAATTTGCAGCTTCGGTATTGTTGAGCCTTTACAGGCCCATCCGGGAAAAGGTTAATACAAAAATATTAATGTCATTACTTAACCACAGAAGGTGGAGAATTTTATATGCTGATAATTACGGGTGGAGAAATCATTGAAGGCAACAACGGCTTCGACAATTTTGTCTTATATACAGCGACCCTGACAGAGGCTTTGCTGGACCCGGTTTCATTCAGATACGCCGCACGCTCGGGCTCAGCAGATGAAGAAGCGGATTTCGACAGCGCCGGCACCATTCTGACAATCCCCGCGGGACAAACCTCAGTGCAGTTTTCTGTCCGCACGGTCGCGGACAACGCTTCCGAAGCCGATGAAAGCGTCAAGGTCGACATTTTTAATGTGCAAGGCACGACGCTTGCCAATGGTGAATTGCGCGCAACCGTACAAGGCGTCATCCTCGATGATGATGGCACGGGTCAAAAGCGGTCAGTGCTGGTCAGTGATGCCTTCCTAGTCGAGGGCGATGCAGGCACAAAACAGGCGGTTTTCGAAATCCGCCTATCGCAGCCATCAAGCGAGGCCATCACGATCAACTATGATACGCGCGACGGCACTGCGCGCGCGGGCACCGATTATACTGCGGCGCTCGGGTCAGTGACCATCGCGGCAGGGGACACGGTGGCAACGGTCGCTGTGGACGTCAGTGGCGACACCACCCTTGAAGGGACCGAGCAATTCACTCTTGTTGTTGCTCCCACCGCAGCAGATGCCGATGAGCTTGCGATCGATTTCGCAAGCGGTATTGCGACGATCTTTGACGATGACGCCTCGGATAGCGCACCTACGTTAACAGTTACCGGCGCAGATGTGCTGGAAGGCAACAATGGCTTTGACAACTTCATTGCCTATACAGCGACCTTGTCAGAGCCCTCTCTCTCGCCAGTGTCTTTCACCTATCGGGCAAACTCGGGCACGGGGGATGAGAACGCGGATTTCGACAGCGCGGGCACAACAGTCACCTTCGCCGCCGGACAGACCACGGCGCAATTCTTTATTCGCACGGTCGCTGACAACAGTTTTGAGGCTGATGAAAGCGTTCACGTCGATATTTTCAATGTGCAGGGGGCTGCTCTACCCAATGGGGAGCTTATCACCACCGTCCAAAGCGTCATCCTCGATGATGACGGATCAGGGCAAAAGCGCGCAGTCTTCGTCAATGATGTCGTGTTGCTGGAAAGCGACGCAGGCACAAGACAGGCAGTTTTCGAAATCAGCCTGTCAGACCCTGTCAACGAAACGATCACGCTGACCTACGAAACTCGGGATGGGACGGCGACCGCTGGTTCGGACTATACGGCGACCGCTGGTACTGTAACCTTTGCAGCAGGCCAGACGGTCGCATCGGTGGCTGTTGATATCTCGGGTGATACAGCCGTTGAAGGAAGCGAAAAATTCTCGCTTGTCGTCGCCCCCATTTCGGCGGACGCCGATCAACTTGCGGTCGACTTTGCGGGTGGGGTGGCTACGATCCTTGACGATGACGCCTCGAACAATACGCCCTCGTTGACCGTTACAGGCGGGGAAACTGTTGAAGGGAACAACGGTTTCGACAATTTCATCGCCTATACTGCGACGCTGTCAGAACCCGCGCTGTCGCCAGTATCTTTTGCCTATCGCGCTGTTTCAGGAACAGCAGATGTCGCCACAGATTTCGACAATACCGGCACGAACACGATATCCTTAGCCGCTGGGCAGACCTCGGTGCAGTTCTTCGTCCGCACAGTCGCGGATAACAGTGCGGAAGCCGACGAGAACGTGCAGGTCGACATTTTCAATGTGCAAGGTGCTGCGCTTGCCAACGGCGAAGAACTCATGACTGTGCAATCGGTCCTGCTGGACGATGATGGCTCCGGCCAGAAACGGTCGGTTATTATCCAGGATACCACAATTGCAGAAGGCGACAGCGGTACCAAGCAGGCGGTCTTTGAGATCCGTCTCTCAAATCCGTCCGAAGAGGAAATTGTTTTTGATTTCACGACCGTCGAGGGTACCGCGACGAGCAATGCCGACTTTCAAGGCGCGAGCGGTCAAGTGACCTTCGCAGCTGGTCAAACCGTGGCTTCGGTGGCTGTCGATGTTTTCGGTGACACAGCGTCCGAGCAGATGGAAAGCTTTCAGCTGGTGCTAACAACTGCATCGCCTGAGATCGAAGGCGGACAAACAGGTGTCGCTGCTACGGCCACGCTGCTTGATGATGACACCGCGCTGGGTTTGGCGCCGGAAATCTCCCTGAGGGCCGGAGAAATCGTTGAGGGGAACAATGGTTTTGATAATTTTCTGACCTTCACGATCACTCTGTCGGAACCGTCCACGAGCCCGGTGTCCTTCAGTTACGAGGCGCTCTCGGGCACGGCGATCGTGTCCACGGACTTCGACGTAACCGCCAATACGTTGACCATTCCCGCCGGTTTGACCACCGGACAGATCTTCGTGCGCACCGTCGCGGACAATTCGCCGGAGGAAGATGAAACCGTTGTGCTTGAACTGTCGAACCCGACCGGTGCGCTATTCGCTGGCGGCGGTGCCACGTTAAGCGCGACAGGTACCATTCTGGACGACGACACGCCCGCACCGGTGCTGGGCACGCCGCGGGTGTTGGTGGACGATGCCAACGCGCTTGAGGGTAATGTCATGACCTTCACGTTGACGCGGATTGGTTCGACGGCTGAGCTAACGACCGGGTCATTCATGCTGCTGGATGGCACTGCCGATTCCGGATCGGACTTCGCGGGGGCCAGCGGGCAATTCACCTTTGACGTGGGCGCTCTCACCACGACGATTTATGTGCCGATCAGTACAGATAGCCAAAGCGAGGGCGCGGAGACACTGGTCCTGCAACTATCGGACCTCGACAATGGCGTCTTTCCCGGAAACGCACCCGAAGCTTACGCCATCGGCACCATTGAACCCACGATAGACCCCCCGAGTTCGAACATCATATCGGGCTCTGAGGCCAGCGAGACGATCAATGGAACAGCCCTTGACGAACAGATACTTGGATTTGGCGGCGATGACCGGATCCTCGGTTTGGAGGGGAACGACACCATCTTTGGCGGTGTCGGGCTGGATGTGCTCAATGGGGGCGCGGGCAATGATGTGCTCGACGGTGGCGCGGGCAATGACCGGGTCTTTGCAGAAGCGGGCGATGATACGCTGATCGGGGGCGCTGGCGACGATCTGCTGGACGGCGGTGTCGGCCGCGATACCATCCTCGGTGACACCGGCAACGATATTCTGCGCGGCTCCGACGGCAACGACGTCCTGGATGGGGGTGACGGTGACGACACCGTCTTTGGGGGCAATGACGACGACGTCCTGCGCGGTGGCGAAGGCAATGACATGCTGGATGGCAGCGGCGGCAACGATACGATCTATGGAGACGCCGGGAACGACACGCTGGTGGGGCAGATCGGGATAGATGTGCTCAGAGGTGGCACCGGCGAGGACATATTGCGCGGCGGCGGCGGCGACGACACTTTGTTCGGTGATGAAGATGACGATCTGATGTTTGGCTCTGCGGGCGAGGATCTCATGTTGGGTGGCAGTGGCAACGACACCATGGAAGGCAACGCGCAGGCCGATACGCTTTTTGGAGAGGATGGAAATGACATCCTGCGGGGCGGCGATGGCTTTGATTTCCTTAATGGCGGTGCTGGCGATGACATCCTGGCCGGCGGTAACGGCAATGACCGTCTCATCGGCGGCGGTGGCCAGGATACGCTGCGCGGCCAAGGCAATGCCGACGTCTTCGTCTTTGAGGCGGTATCTGATTCCGCTTTCGGCATTTCGGATCTCATTGACGGGATCGATGGCGTCGGTTCTGAGACAGGCGATCTGATCGACGTTTCCACGATCGACGCGGATTCCACGCTTGGTGGCGATCAGAGCTTCACTTTTCTGGGAGAGCTCACCACCGCGCAGGGGCTTGCTGCTGGTGCAGGTGTTCTTTGGGTTGAAAACGCCGGTAACCAAACGCGGATCTACGGGTCCGTGGACAATGATGGTACAATAGATTTTGCGTTGCGCGTTAACGATGGCGCCGGGATCGACGCGGACGATTGGGTTGCTGACGACTTCTTGCTCTAGCTTGGATCGACCAACGACAAAATGCCACCGCGCCGGAGCTTTTCTTTGCTCCGGCGTCAAATGAGTTGCGCCGAAATCATAGGCTGGTGGAAGATGATATGGTTGACCGCACAAGGATTCATCAAGTCTTGTGCCCACCTCAAGATATGTCTGCGTCATTGCAGCGTTGCCCAAAGAGTCTGCCCCTCTGGTTGGTATCCCATTCGCCTTTCCTGAACTGGATATGATCTGCGACCGCCTCAACAGAGCGCACAGGAAAGGCCTTGGTTGGAGGACACCCACAACGGTTTTCCGCGAAAAGGTGATGGAGGGTACGAGCATATCTATCTTGTTTACGCGCCAAGCGGCGTCGCATTTGAAGGTGCGCTTACATTTTTAGTATCGAACATGCCGTCTATTTCTATTGCAGCGTTTGTAACTTCGACCGAAACAGGCGAACGGTCTCTTCGCAAACCAAAGCACTGTCGGCAAAAAGGTTGGCTCTTTCCGTTCTTTTCTTGTTCGCCCAAATTGCAGCAGGATGGCTCGTTTCTTGATGGGGAATACAACCGCTGTCGCGCACTGGGCGGCACGGCGGCAAAACACGTGCCGCGACCACGAAAGCATGCGGGGTAAGCGGCAACCGTGCGTGCATATGGCAGTTCTGTGCGGAGGTGGTTTTGGAAGAGTTGTTTGTTCGGCGGTCTGTTTCAGGTTTGCGGATTTTGCCACAAGCATCCCTTCATCACGCCGGGTTTGGATGGGGACAAATTCGGCCAGTTTCCAGAGGTTTTGAGTAGTCGCTGCGCGTTGGAGCTTTTGAGTTGCTCCTTTTGGACCTCGCAGCCGCATTCTGGCAGCGCTCGCTGATCTCGAGTTCGATCTTGGTTAAACCACAGGCCTCATGCGCTTCCATGGGCAACAATTAAATCCATTCTAGCGTTGTGGCTGGTTGCATTTTCAGGCGCGATGTTTCGCTTGTAGGCACGTTACAACGCAAAACGTACTCGGCTGGAATAGGAACGTAGCGGACCAGCGACGGAGCCAGAAAGTCGTGTTGGCCCCCGCCTCCGTTCTGTCTGTGAAACCTGCGGCAATGGGCTGTTCTCGATATCAGTGCACGCAGATTACCCCGGCGATTGTTTGGCGAAGCCCGGGACGTAGGGGTTTCGGGTTATGGAGAGGGTCAAATGTGGAAACGGGTCTTCACCTGCAGTGTGCGTGCTGGGTGGCTGCTGTCTGAACATCCGGGCGCATGTGACAGCCAGTCTGCTGTGATCAACCCGATTGCCCGGAAGGATGTGATCAGACCCACTTATTTGGTCCAACTTGAACGTTAGCGCATGATTGGCCTGGGTTCCATCGGGACAATGGTTTCCGGAGCCGGTGGGCGGTAGCCCAGAACAATGTGTGGTCGTTTGGTGTTGTAGTGTTTCCTCCATTGTTCGATCAAGATTTGTGCCTCCCGTAAGCTGTAGAAGACCTCCCCGTTCAGCAGTTCGTCCCTGAAGCGGGCGTTGAAGCTTTCGCAGTATCCGTTCTCCCAAGGTGATCCCGGCTCGATGTACGCGGTCTTGGCGCCGACCGCTGCAATCCAGCCTCGGCACCGTCGGGGACACTGTACGCGCCGGGACGCTGCCCGGCCTCCTCACGGCAGACGTCACGCACGGACCTCACCCCATCGAGGTGCAGCGCAAGCCTTGAAAGGGGCCTGGTTCAACACCTGTCACCAACCTGACCCCATCGCACAGATGAAACCCGCTGAGGCAGCATCATCTGCAAAAATCAACGCTCTCGATAACGCCGCGGAAAAAGAGACAAACCTCCGGGAATGCGAAAAGTGCGGGGAGGTTCAAGGTTGATATGCGCTCATTGCAAGCGAGTGCGACGCGCGGGAAAACGCTTCGCAATATGACTTTTGACGCTAGGGTGGCTGTGGCTTTTTCCCCAGAGGTCGGATGTCTGCATCAAAATTTTGCAAACCTTCTGCCCAAATATCCAAGGAAAACGGCTATGAGGATGCCGACAAGGGCGTAGGGGTGCATTGCCTCAACAGGCATTATGCTTGCTTCAGGTGCGTGGTGCGCTCCAACTGGCAGCGCCCAAAATGCTGGCAATACAGCAAAGAGATTTTTCATCTGTTTTCCTTATCCGATGCGGTGTGATGTCCCAAAAAAGTCCGGAGATCTACGACCTGTTTGGTTTTGAGTGAGACGTAGACAAGACCCATGTTCGTACGTTCCGTCACCATTTCACCCGGGTATGGCAAGTAACTGAGTTCTTGCGATCCGAATGACGGTGATGCCGTACCGACCTGCCATTCTGTGGTGAGTTGTATGTCCACCAACTTCATCTTTGGCCCGCCGCTCACGCTATCGATTTCAAGTGGGACGCCAGCGATACGCAGATAAGACATTTTGTCTTTTGCGCCGACAAAACCGTCAATGAATTGCGTTGTAAGCACCATCAATTCATCTGCCTTGTCCGCATCAGGCATGTGGCTGTGCAGGTGGTCGTGGCTGTGGTTGTGGCCGACATGACCGTTCACGATATCATGTGGCATTGGACCACCGCTTTCCTTCGAATTCACCATGGGGAATGGTGACAGGTTTGTCTATGTGCTGCTTATGCGCACCCATTTTGCCATTGGCCACCAACGACCCCAGCACGTCAACGATGACCCGGGTGCCCATTAGGGCGGTAATCTCGGATTGGTCATAAGGCGGTGCAACCTCGACCAGCTCCATCCCGCAAATACCTTCTGCGGCTACTCTGGAGACCAGGCCGAGCGCTTCACGGGGAAGAAATCCACCGGGCTCTGGCCAACCAGTACCCGGCACAAAACCGCAATCAATACTGTCGATATCAAAGGACAAATAGACCATATCCACCCCGTCCCATGCCATCTCCAGCGCCATTTCAGCCGTCTTGTCTATCCCCATCTTTTCCATATCGCCCATGGTAATGATGTTGGTTTCGCGCTCGCGCGCCACTTTCACGGCTTCGCGGGGTACCTGCCAGCCACCAATACCCACCTGCACCAGATTCTTCGCGGGAACATTGGGCATATTCGTGGCATGGAACCAGGGCGTCGTGTGCATGCGCTCATCGAGGTCTTTTTCCTGAATGTCGGCATGACGGTCAAAGTGAATGATACCGATCTTTTTGGACGTGCATTCGGCAATGCCGCGCACGCAAGGAAAGCCGATTGAATGATCCCCCCCGATCATGATCGGCAAGCTGCCAGACGAAGCGACATGACTGACCGCCCGGGTGATCTGATCGAATGTCTTTTCGATATTGCCGGGGATGGTGAAGACGTCCCCCGCATCGCAAAGCGTCATCTGTTCGCGCAGATCCACGCCCATTTCGTAGTTGTAGGGTGTATACAACGCGCTGATCTTGCGCACGCCTTGTGGACCAAACCGGGTACCCGCGCGATAGGTTGTGCCCCCATCAAACGGAATGCCCAGAATCGTGGCGTCATAGTCGCTGACCTCTGTCACATCCTCTGCATAGGGGGCCTTCAGAAACGTGTTGATGCCCGCGTAATGCGGCAATTCCCCTCGTGCGAAGGTCGGGATGGACTTGTCTTCGATGCTTTCAGCGCCTGTCAGGCCCATGCGCAGTGCCCATTTTTTTTCCTGCTCCCAGCCCGAGCCGGGGATGTCGGACTCGGCCTGCATCGCTTTCCACCCGCGCAGCTTGGTCAGGTCGGGGTGGTGAAACCGACGCTCATCATGGGCATGAACGGTCGGATTATGTGACCTTGATCTATCCGTTTTCTTGAAAAACATGGGTGTGCTCCGTTAGAGTTTGAAAAGGAATGCCGCCGTCGCGCGCATCGAAATCGTAAGTGATTGTGGCGCCATAGAGGTTGGGATCATGCGGGTCCCAGCGTGGCTTGTCGAATACAAGCACGCGGTCCCCAAGTTTGAAGGCTTCTTCCAGATCATGGGTGACCATAAAAACGGTCATGCCCGTTTCTGCCCGTAAGTCTTGCAGGAAATCGTGCATGGACAGGCGTGTGCCGGGGTCAAGCGCACCAAATGGTTCATCCAACAACAAGATACGCGGTTTGGCCGACAGAGCCTGCCCAATGGCCAGCCGTTGCTGCATACCGCCTGACAGAGTAGCCGGATAATGATCCGCCACATGATCGAGCCCGCAGCGGGCCAGTGTTTCATCCGCGCGCGCCAAAGCAGCCTGGCGTTCGGCGCCAAAGAATCGACCCCAGCCACGGCGAAAACTCTCGCCGGCAACGACGTTTTCCCGCACGGTGAGATGCGGAAACACCGAGTATCGCTGGAAAACGATGCCTCTGTCGAGGCCCGGTTCGCGTGCGGGCGCAGACCCGTTAATTCGGATTTCTCCGCGCGTAGGCCGTTCTTGCGCCAATAGCAACCGAAGGAAAGTGGATTTACCGCAGCCGGATGCGCCGACGACAGACATAAATGTCCCTTCATCGACCTCGACGTTGACGCGCTCGATGATGGGTCGGCCATCATAGCTTTGGAAAATATCCGTGGCAGAGACGAAACTCATAGCCCGCCCTCCGCCCAGGGAAAGAGGCGGCGGGACAGGTTGCGCAGCGCCCAGTCGATCAAAAAGGCGAGGATCGTGATCCAGATCACATATGTGAGGATCACATCCATTGCGAGGTAGCGGCGCACCAGAAAGATGCGGTAACCAAGACCCAGATCAGCGGCAATCGCCTCTGCTGCAATGAGGAAAAGCCACGCCGGACCAAGGGAAAGGCGCACGGCCTGGATCAAGCGGGGCATGATTTGCGGTAGGGCAACCCGGATTGCAATGACCCAGCTGGAGCCGCCAAGTGTCTGCGCTTTGACCAGCAACTCTTGCGGAATTTCCAGCGTTCTCTGGCTGAGATCGCGAATGAGGAATGGGAGTGTGCCGATGACGATCAGGACTACTTTTGACAGCTCTCCCAGTCCAAAGACGATGAACAAGATCGGCAATAGGGCCAAGGGCGGGATCATCGACAAAACCGCAACAAATTGCGCGAGCAAACTACGCAACAATGGAAACAATCCGATCAGTAAACCAAAAACGAGGCCGACGAAGGCGGAAATGCCAATCCCCAAGCCCAACCGCTTTAGGCTTGCCCATGTGTCATGCCAGAGCAGAATGCGCCCGGTCCGCCGGTCGCCTTCCGTCCCCAGCCGTACGGCCGTGTCCCAAATGGTGCCGGGCGCAGGCAGCAACTTGTCGGCGGGGTTTTCACTTAGCCGGATATCAGAACCGACTGTATAGGTGATAAAGACCAATACAAAGGGCAGCAGCGCCAAGAAAAGCGCAAGCGGTTTGCCAGGTATGATGTTTATGAGACGCATCCAGTGGCCGCGGCGCAAACCGCAGCGACCGTCCTTTCTTACAGTGCGCCGTCCGCGGCCATTTGCATATAGGTTGTGTCAAAACGCAGCATGACGTTGCCTTCTGCCCCGGTGATTGAGCCATCAGGATAGGCGACGCCTACGAAGTCCGCTGAGGGCGCACCCTCACCAAGTATACCCTTGTCAAACAGAAATTCGGCGACATTCACCATCGTGACAGGCAAGGCGGCGTCGCTTGTAAAACTCACCGCCTCGGCCGGGGTGAAGAACATCTCAGTGGAATCCAATTGCGCCTTGTAACCATCCAAATCTGTACCGGAAGCTTCCGCCATCGCGCTCAAGGCTGCTTCATCCCCGGAGGCCATCAGACCCATTACCTCGTACCATGCCCCGACCAAGGCTTTGCCGAAATCGGGGTTTGCGGCGAGGGTTTCCGTGTTCACGACCATCATGTCAATGATCTCACCGGGAATATCGGCGCTGTCGAACAACTTGTTTGCGCCCGGTTCTTCCATGATCGCCGAGACCAGCGGATTCCATGTGACGACGGCCTGCACGTCATCTGTTGCGAAAGCTGCAATCATGTCAGCGTCTGATGTGTTGATCACGCCACCAAGATCTGCTTCGGACAATCCGACGGTGTCCAGGCCACGGGCCAAAAGGTAATGGGATACCGAAAGCTCAACCAGGTTCACCTGTTTGTCCTCCAAGGCCGAAAGGTCACCTTCGCCCTTGATGACAATAGCGTCGTTGCCGTTGGAATAGTCTCCCACGATCAACGCTGTGGTATCCACACCGCTGCCCGAAGGGATGGACAGCGTGTCCATGTTGGTAGCTGAAACGCCGTCAAACTGACCTGCAGTGTATTGGTTGATCGACTCGACGTAATCGTTGATCTGGACGATCTCGACATCAATGCCATATTTCCCTGCCCATTTGTCCATAATGCCGCTGTCCTCAAGATACCCCCAAGGCATCCAGCCCACATAGATCGACCACGCGACCCTGAAATCCGTTTTTTCCTGCGCACCCGCGCATGTGGCAAAAGTAAGGGCAACTGCAGTGGTTGCGGCAAGTATCTTGATCATTCTTTTGGTCCCCATTGTTTTTTACAATTGGATTGACCGCGTGGTGAGCAAAGGGAGGGCGCAGATCAAACCGGCGCAGTAGCCTCCCGGGATTTTGCCCCGCCGTGTACCTCCTGGCTTGTGGCAAGGAGGCGACATCTCTCGGACCAGGCCCTTGGAGGAAGGCGGAACCCTAGATATCCTGCGCGTTTATGAAACTGCGTTTGCGAGATTGACTCAACGCGCAGATCCTGAGCCGGGATGTGGAAACACTGAGCTGCTCATTTTTGCGGCAAAAAATGATATGGTGTGGAAAATTCGGGCGAAAAAGGAATGATTTGGGACCAAGACTATGGTTGAAGCACATGTCCAGCGCACCGGCACCAAAAACATCGGCTAGGTATTCAACGCTTGTTACAGCGCTCGACAGCCGACGCCGGCAAATACAATCACGCATCCGAGCCATCGCTTCGTTTGCATCCGCTCGCCCGGGACCGTTGAAGCGAACCAAAACGCGGGCAACCCGTCCATTGACGTCGTGACAGTATCGTAATGCGTTTTGGGAATTTGCCGCGATGCTGATCAACACCACGCAGACAGCGGTCAATTGCGCCAATGTAACGGTCACGGCATCACCACCAGAAACACCAAAGGAAAAGACCTAAAAACGGGCTACGAGCGACTCCAGCAGCCAAACCAGCCCCCTTATGGAAAGCGCCGTGAAGAGCAAAGCTTTGGATGCAATGTTAAGACCGGTCGAGATTGCCCGCCGAGTGGCCTCCCGTGGCAATGGTTAATATGATCGGGTCACCAATGTGAAAGTCAAGAAGCAAAAACCCCGAGATCGGGACGGTTAGATACACGCGCTGATTGCGGTTTTTTGGCTGATAAACCGCAACCAGAAATCGTGGATGCCCTGGCTTGCCGCAGCCATGGGCCCCAGAACCAGGGCGTTTTCAAAGCAATTCCCATACGTTCGTCCCAATCGATCAATCGACCAAACGGCGTTGACCTCTCGGAAAGACCGATCATACACATTTTCGCAAACAGAATGAAAGAAAACCAGCAAGATCCGCGCCTACATGTGACCAAAAAAGGTTATTCTGATCGTTTGCTGTTTTCCGCAAGAAGGACTCGATTGCGACTCTTTCTGCGCGACGAAAACGGCCGATGTCATTTTCGATTTCGCGTAGGTCAAAAAATTTAACAGGCTGTATTACAGATTAAACCCCGGCCATAAGGCTAAAGCACAACAGGGCCCTCCTAACCCGAACTCGTATTTCAAAAAGTCTCATTTCGCGGAGGGGGGGCGTCCGTTTTACTCAACCCTAGATCTCCTAGAACGTGTATCTGTACGCAACTGCATCCCCTTTTGTCCAAATCAAAAAAAGATGATATCCGCTCTGGGCAGAATTCGATTATCCCTATCATGCCCAGACTCCGATGTGGAAAAGAATCTGTTTTTAAAGCAAGAGCTTTTAGCTTTTGGGATGTTTTCGATCCTCGCTTCAATCGTAAACGAAGTTAAAGCCATCCCCTTTTCCCTCGGCGAGCGCTAGAGGCGTGAGTTTTTCTGGTTTCGCAGGGTTTTAGGCAAAAGCAGCGACGGCGAGTTCATATTTTCGCCCAAAAAACCGTTATTGGTCGCGACCGTCTTCGACCAAAAATGCGTTGGAGTATCGCAAACAGCATTTTAACCTGCGTGCGGTTTTTTTGCGCGGGCACGTTAAACGCTCAGACTGCGGGTCAAAGCGCAACTTCAGTGAAGTTCCCTTTCTTTCGGCGGATCTTACGGTCTTATGAATTTGGGCAGCCTTTGGCTTTTGGCAGTCGGGTCATTTTTTTGGGTTTGAGCGCCCGATAAATGGATGACCACCAGCTTGTTGCATGCCGCGCCTGATCAGAGCAGGGCCACGGCTCATAGATCGGTTTCGCCCTCCGGCTAGATGCCGTGACCGATCTGATTGTTCCATTCAAGATCGGATTAGGAAAGCGTCCCAGTTTTACGCTTTTTTGTGCGGAGGACCGGGGACGCAGAGGCGAATCCACCATGCAAGCGTGGACCCCAGCCGAGTGCCGGAGGATAAATAGGCTGTATCCACAACCTCCCAATCCGGCTTGGAGCCGGATCGCTCCTGGGTCCGGCCCATCATCTTGCGGACACAGGTTTCGGGCGTCTTTTTTGGGCCGACCGACATCTGCATCAAGGCTGATACTGCAATCTGTACTCCTGTGACAGCCTCGCGAGAAGGCTTCGGACCCAGGCCTATTGCGGGTTATTGGCCTCTTGTCGACGGGATCGGCGCGCGCATCGGAATGCTGACACCTTCGTCGTGTAGCCCATTACGGGTTCTGAGACAGATTGAGTGTTTTGCCAGGTTTGGGTTTTTATCTCGTCATAATCCTTGCGGGGATACGAGATGAGAACGCGAACCGGGGTGAATGGATCGGCTGACAGACATGTCGCGGAAAACAAACGTAAAACACGCCGGAAGATCTCTGCAGAAGACAAGATCCGGATTGTTCTGAATGGCTTGTGTGGGAAAGCTTAGTTGCGCAATTGTGCCGACGAAGGCCAGAAGTTTGTATTACATTTGATCGAAGGACTTCATGGAAGCTGGGGAGAAACGGCTGGCGGGGATACGGCGCGTCAAGCTACATCCAGTGACGTCACCAGTTTATGAAACCTGAGGCCTGCGCCTAACCGGTGGTGGCAAACAGACTTCACCTATCTCAAGGTCATCGGCTGGGAGTGGGTTTACCTTTCGACAATCCTGGAGGACTACAGCCGCTACATCATCATCCTGCTGCCCGGCAGTCGTTTGCCAGGCAAACGATGAGCGGGCGCGGGAATGCTGGCGCCAGACTCTCAAGAACCGCATCTTGTTGGAAAACGACTTCCTGCCTGGTGATCTCGAGGCGCAGATCGCGGCTTTTGTCAGGCACTGCAATCACCAGCGATATCACGAGAGCTTGCACAATTTGACACCCGCCGACACCTACAAGGGTAGAAGCCAAACCATCACGCTCGAACGTGAAAAGACAAAGAGGACAGCAATGAAACCAAGGCGCTTGCAGCACGCCAAATCCGCTGCTTAACTAAAACCAGAGGAACAATGACACCTCAAAGTCAGACTGCGATCTGTCTCAGACTGTTCGAAAAGAGACAGAATTACTTTTCTTGCCAGAGCGTTCCGCCAAACGACGTAGTCATGCTCGGAAAAAGCACACTTTGCGACATCAACTCATATTGCGCCGCAGGATTGTTCCACCATCTCCGGCTGCATAATATTGACCGCTGGCATCAACGGCGAGCGCGCGCAGACCTGCGCTCGTGCCGGTTGGGTCCATGTGCCAGCGTTGTCCATCATAGCGTGCCGCGACACCACCCGCGCCAACAGTCATTACGTCGTTTTCACATCCGGTGACAGCAAGCAAGTCATTTCGGGCCCTTATCGGAGTGATTTGCCAGCGCGTGCCATCGAAGTGACCGATGGTGCCTGACAGACCAACGATAAAAATATCGTCCAATGCCCGTCCCCAGACGTCGAACAAGAAGTGTTCAGTTCCTGCGTTGAACTCATCCCAACGAGAACCGTTCCATCGCATGACCTGGCCGAAATCGCCGACCGCAAGAAGGTGCTGTGCATCCAATCCCCAAAGCCCATACAACGCGCTTTTGGTGCCTGAAGGCATGCGTTCCCATTTTGTGCCATCCCACTGCAACACCAGCCCTTCGTCACCGGCGGCAAAAATCTGTCCCGTGCCGTCTGCCCAAATCGACAGTAAGGTGACATCCATCAGCAAGTCGAAGTGTTTGCGCCAATCCTGACCGTCAAAGTGGTGGATTTCCCCCAATTGGCCAGCGGCCAGCAGTCCGCCATCCGGTGCCCGGTTCACATCATGGATGCCTATTGCTGCCACTGGTGGCAGCTTTTCCCATGTACCGCGATCAAGAAAAAGGACCGTGCCCTCTTCGCCGCATGCATAGAGTTCATCCTCAAGGGGATCATGCCACATCCCCCAGAGTTGCCGATCTGTCCCGCTGTCCATCGCTTCCCAATTGGCGGCGTCTTCTTTTGACAAAACAGCAGGCGCAAAGGACTCCAAGGCCTCGCTATGACCGACCAGTATGGTTCCGAAGTCTCCCACGGCCAAGGTTTCGCCAGAAGGGAGTTCCACGAGGCCCAACAGGTCATGCGACGTACCGCTTTGCAGGCGATCAATGCGACCTTCGCGGATTAGGTGGACCTGCCCGGCATCACCCAGTGTTAGGATGCCTTTTGATGTAACCCCCAACGCACGGAAACGGCTGAATTTCATGTCTGTAAACAGTTTTTCAAATGTCTCGCCATTCCAAAGAACAGCGTCGCCGCGAAATCCGTTGGCATCAACGAAGTACCGCCCGCCTACCAACAGCGCGCCACCAGTTTCCAAACCAAGTGACGCGGTGAAATGAGACCCGATAGGGCAGACCAGTTGTTGCCATTGCCCGTCACTTTCGCGGACTAGCACGGTCCCATCACCGCCCGAGGCCATGATGCGACCATCCTTTAAGACAATGACAGATCGCAGGTGAACCTTTGTCCCAGAAGTCTCGGGCGACCAGCTTTGCCCATCAAAATGCAGGATTGTCCCATGATCTCCGACCGCCCAGGCGCGCGCATCTTCGAGACCGCAAATGTCAAATAAAGGTGTGTTTTCGCGCGTCGCCGGATATTTGCCCGACGCGTCCACAACACAGCCATGTGCGTGATGCCACTGCGCGCCATCATAGCGCAGGATGAGGCCCATCCACCCAACGGCCCACAGGTTGGACCTGTCAATGCCCCAAAGCGCATGAATCGGCACTGGAACCGG
Organism: Paracoccaceae bacterium; assembly: GCA_033344815.1. NCBI lineage: Bacteria > Pseudomonadati > Pseudomonadota > Alphaproteobacteria > Rhodobacterales > Paracoccaceae > Paracoccaceae bacterium. The sequence goes on from JAWPMR010000001.1 coordinate 1,647,579, forward strand.
ACTGGACTGACGGTTCCAGTCCGCACCATCAAAAGAAAAGATCACCCCATCATCGCCGACAACGAACAAGCCTTGTTCATCGGCCCAAGCGTCCCAGAACACATCCCCCGGACCTGCGGCCAGTCCCTCAACCGCATACCACTCGCCAGCCGCTTCCGGTGGCGCGCCAAACTGACCTCGGAACAATCCGCGACGCGAAACCGACTCCGGTGTTCCATCCATGGTTCAGTTGTCCTTTGAAGTAAGGGTCGATTGCGACAGGCGCGCGGCTTCCGTCTCCAGCAGCTCTGCAACTTCTGTGCCCAGCGCCTCGCCATCTTGCACCTGCGCCAAGGCAGCTTGCAGATCGGCGTCCGCCAAGTTTTCTTGAAAGACACCTGCCATTGTTTCGGCCACTGCACGATTGAAGGTCTTGCGCCCAAGTGCCGCGACGGACGCGATCATCGGCGCGAATGCGCGGGCCTCAGGGCTCTCTGGCAAAGCGCTTACGATCGGCCTGCCCTCGTCTGATCCCATCGCCAGTTCCGGTGACAGCGGCACTTCCGCAATTTTGCCGATATTGAGTTTTGCCAAGGCCTCAGTCACGCCGGCGTCGGGAAAGAGATGAAAGGTCTCGCTGCAATGCGGACATTGAACACCGGCCATGTTCACCACGGCCCCAACCACGGGCAGACCCCTTTCGTTACAAAAACGGCCAGCTTTGAGACTGTCCATCTGCGCAATCGCCTGGGGCGATGTCACCAACACGGCGGACATATTGCTGCCTTCGAGCATGTCACAAAGCGTAATCAATTCGTTGCCCGTTCCCGGCGGCATATCCACCACGAGGTAATCAAGAGAGCCCCAGTCAAAACTGCCGATCAGGTGGTGAATGAAATCATGTTTATAGGCATCTCGCCAGACGATAGGCGTGGTTTCGTCTTCCAACATGAATGCAAGTGAGCCCACTTTTACGGGATGTTCGATGTCATCCGCTTTGAAACCATGGGTTGCGAGGCCACTTTTTGAGGTCCGCGTCTTGGACCCTGCAAATCCGAAAAACCGGCTTTGATTTGGACCGTGGATGTCGGCATCCGCAACGCCGACCCGGAAGCCCTCCTTTGCAAGGCCCGCAGCCAGATTTGCACTGACCGTGCTTTTCCCGACGCCTCCCTTATTGGCCAATACCACAATGATCTGGTCGATCTCCTGCAGTCGGTTCTCGATCAGAACCTTATTGTGATATGGCTTGTCGAGGTTGCAGGTGGATTCTTTTGGACAGAATTGGCAGGCGTGACCCAAGCCACAATCTTCGTGCACCACACTGGCTTTTTCTTCGGGGAGAAGGAAATCCATCGGCTATTCCGACGCCATATCGAGCAAAATCCAGCCTTCCGACACAGACTTGAACCCATCGCGTTGTGCATTGCTGCCTTGCCAATGGGCAAACGCAACAGGCACGACATCCCGGTCAAAGGAAGCGTCGTGATCACCTGTTTCCGCCAAGGGACGCGACATCACAACCGTCCACTCATTGGGATCGCCATCATTGTCAAAATAGAGGCTGTCACCGGTGACCGTTTGCTCGTCAAGCATGGTGGTGCTTCCGGGGCCACCGGCCGCAAGATTTTGCACCCCGTCACCGTCTGATCGCCAGTACCAGATGTTCACCGGGCTATCGGGTCCATCCCCCATAATGTAGGATGTCTCATCGTCGCCAAGCGAAAACTGCACTGCGGCGCCGTCGCGGAACCTGTCGAGAGATGTCAGCGTATCGCGCGTGTCATCAATCCAACGCATCCTGACATAAAACCGTTCCGATGTCCGGGCGAGGGTCAAGTACAAATAGGTCGTTTCCTCATCGTAGTCTGCACGCAGCTCGACAGATTCGTGCACGGCGGGTGCGGGGTTCATGGAGACGCGGTATTCTGGCAAACGATCCCAGATAATATCATCAGGATCATTGGTCGACCGAAGGTATATCCCGTCTGGGATTTTTGAAACAGACACGCTGTCATAGGCTTCAAGCAGCTTCACATTCGCCTCGACCAGGTTTTCCGCAGTTGCCGGAGCGGGGACCGTCAGCGTGGCCAATGCGGTCAGAGTCGCAATTGATTTCATCATGGTGGTTCTCCTTAATCCCAGAGAGACTGTGCGGGCTGTTCGACGGGAATGCGGCTTGGTTGCGGGGCGTCCGGGTCCCTGAAAGGGCCGACGCGCACTTCCAATTCGTTGATCTGCACATCGGACCAGACGCAGATATCCTGGACCAGTTGCGCGACTGTCGAATCAAGTGTTTCGACGGGGCTGCGCCGCAAGAGACCTGCGACGGTATTGAGAGTGGGACCAAGATAGCGGCACAGAAAGTCGCGCTGTGCCCTTTGATAGCCGGTCTCGTCCTTGCCTTCCGCCAAAGCACGCGCTTCGAGATGACAGAGCACAGACATTAGCTCCAGCATGCTTGCCAGATGGTCGGGTTCGTCCTGCTTGCCCTCATCACGCGTGGCCGCTTTCAGCCCGAAGTGTTTGTAAAACGCAATAATGTTCAGCATGAAGACCGGGCGTGTCAGACCGGCCAGAATGTGTTCGTGATCCCCTGCCAGAAGTGCTGCCACGGGCTTGCCTCCCGGGCCATGTAAAAATGCGCTGATGTAGCCCGCCTCAAACGTCTTGTAGTCCTTTGAAGGTGACGCCACGGGCCATGGTGATCCTGTGTATGCGCCCCAGGCCTCATTCAATGCAGTGTGAAACTCACCCGACGACACGGCTTCGTAGAATTCCACAGTAGGATGTCCGAAAGCCAATGCAGCAAGCCGCCAAATCGTTTCTTTTGACCTGGCTCGACTTGGGCTGCTACCCATTGCGGGTTGTGATGTCACCCCAACTGACATCAGCTCAGCTTGAACATTTCGGCATGGCGATAGCCGATCAACGTATCCATCAACTCGCTGTCGCCGCCATCAGCCTTTTTGGCCCGTTCGGCCGTGATTGTGTCAAGCGCCGCGCTCACTCCGTCTCCAAACAGCCCTTCCAGATAATCCAACGGCACCCGGCTTTCTGCGGAAACCTCACCCGCAGCATCAATTTTGGGAGGCGACAAAGGTGGCACGTAGAACACGTTGGGCTTGGTGCCCCATTCAGGGTGGAGCGGTAGAGCCACCTTATACTTGTCCACCAATGTGTGGATCGGGCCCTCTTCGTCATCTCGGTAGCCAATCCAACGAATCCGTCCAACGCATTGCTTGGCACAGGCAGTGGGCAAACCTTTCTCGATCCTAGGATAGCAGAATATGCATTTCTCGGATTTGGAAATCTCTTCGTTGAAATAGACCTTTTTGTAAGGGCAGGCAGAGACGCAATAACGATAGCCCCGACAGCGCTCCTGATCGATAAGCACGATGCCGTCTTCCTGGCGCTTGTAAATTGCGTTGCGCGAACAGGCCGCCAGACAGGCTGGGTTTTCGCAATGGTTACACAGACGCGGCAGGTAGAAATAATACGAGTTGGGATACTCCCCCTCGCCTTCGTCCTCGTCCCAGTTGGCACCCCAAGTCGGCTTGACGTTGGGACGCAACCAAGGATCGGTGCCGGTCATCAGCGCCTCTTCGTAGTTGTAGTCCCAAGGAACACCATAGTCTTCTGCGCTGGGCTCTGTCCCAAGCTTGAGCGCTCCATCCTCGTCAAAACCACCGCCCATATCGGCATAGTTCTTGGGATAACCGGTCCCGGGCATGGTCTCGACATTGTTCCAATACATGTATTCCCGGCCATTGCGGTTGGTCCATTGCAATTTACAAGCCGACGTACAGGTGTGACATCCGATGCATTTATTCAGGTCCATCACCATGCTGATTTGACGTTTTACAGCCATTTCTTAGTCCTCCCTCTCACGCCGTCTCAAACTGGCTCCACGTCAACGCTGCTTTCATGCGCAAGCTGGTTTGCGTTCCATTTGAATAGCTTAAAGCCCAGATGTCCCCAACCACCGGCAAGTTCCAAAGGTTGGATCAGGGTTGCCATAGTATTGTTCATTGGCTTCATCTGTTCGTATTGATGCGGCTCCCAGCCATGTTCCATCATGATCGACGTGTCGGGCATGCTGGGGTAAAACTTGGCCTGCGCGAAAAACTCGCCGATGCCGTTGAAAACCCGCACCTTCGAACCGTCAGTGATACCTTTTTGCGCCGCCAGTCTCGGGTTGATGTAGATGTTGGGCTCACCCCGTTGCAGACGCATCATGAACTTGTTCGAGCGCCAGTTGGAATGGATACCCCATCGGGTGTGCGGCGAATAGAAGCTCAGCGGGTAGTTCGAGGCTTCTCGACCCGCATGGTGGCGCGCTGTCGGCACCACCGCACCGAGTTTTTCGAAATTCGGGTGATCACAATAGAACGTCACCCGACCTGTCAGGGTGTCATATGGTTTTTTGTCCTCGGTCTGGGCGACGAACGGATTATAGGGTTCATCCACCGGGATCGGCTGATTGTTCCCGCCCTGAGCGTTCATCACAATGAAGCCTTGCTCGGCGGCTTCCTCCAATGTCACACCGCCCATTTCGGGACTGTTGTCGACAAGCCATTTCGTAGCGTCGTAATCCGTCATTAACGCGCCGTTCATCGTGTAATCATCATGGATCGTGTGCAGATCGCGGGTTACCCCGCCATCTTCGTACCCTTCAGTGATGCCCCGCGCGATCGCCCGTTCCTGGATCTTCTTGGAGAGGTGCGCCATGATTTCCCAATCGGGTTTGGCTTCACCAATCGGGTCCACCGGACGTGAGAACACGTTGATGAAACGGTGAAATCCGACGGAGCGCAAATCCCAGGCCTCATAGTGGCTGGCGGCGGGCAAAAGGTAGTCGGCCCATTGCGCCGTTGAATCCATCCGCACGTTGATGTCAACGAAAAGCTCTTTGACCTCTTCGAGGATGCGCTCACGGTATTTGTCAGCCGACTTGTTCCGGCGGAACTTGTTATCCGCAATCGAGATCAGACCTTTGACATCGCCATTGTACGGCATCCAGCCTTCCGAGATGCTTTCATTGATCATCTCTTCCATCTCGTCGAGATCGAATCCGACGCGGGCTTTGAGCTTTTCATTGTCGAAATGCTTGCGCGCATGATCAATCAAGTGACCGCGCTGAAATTCGGCCATGCCACCGGGTTCGAGACGAGGAAACTTCTCAAAACCAAAGAGCGCGAGGCTCAGCCAGGGTCCGTGGTTCCAGTCGATCCAGGACGTATCAACCCCACCGGTTTTACCGCCATGGCCGGTCAAGCTCAGCATCAGCGCTTGGGCCCAGCCCGTGTAGATACCGTTGGAATACCGTCCTACGTTAAAGCCGAGCATCAGGATAGCTTTTTTGGCATTCGCAAATGCGCGCGCCTCTTGGCGCAGCATCTCAGGCGCAATACCGGTATCAGCTTGCGTGGCTTCAGGCGTATATTTCGCCGCCTCGACTTTGACCTTCTCAAAAACGGTTGTGACCTCGATCCCATCAACGGTGAAAGTGCCTTCGAGGGCTGGATCGACACCATCCAATGCGATGGTTTTTTCTTCAGCACCCATGCTGCCTTTCAGAAGGACCGCGGCACCCGAATTCAGATCCCAGTGATAAAAGTTCTGATCCGAGCCGCCATCGACCAGATCCGCTTCACGCAGCATCTTGCCATTGTCGGTGCGCACCAGAACCGGCAGGTCAGTCTGTTCCTTCATGAAATCGGGCTTAAACAGACCTTCCTCAATGATCACCTGCACGAATGACATGGCGAGGAACGGGTCCGCGCCTTGCTTGATCGGCATCCAGAGATCGGCGTGGATCGATGAGGGGTTATAATCCGGCGCAACAGAAACTATTCGTGCACCATTCCACTTGGCTTCCCAGATATAATGAGCGTCCGGTATCCGGGTTGCGTTGGGATTGAACAGCGACATCATGATGTAGTCTGCGTCAAACCAGGCATCCGATGTGAAACTCTCCAACGGATTGCCATACGCCAGATGCGCGCCGGTGTTCAGATCACCGACGTCGGTGAAGATGTCGAGTTGTACGCCCCCGACGAGCGATGCAAATCGGTAAGGCGCCGCAAATCTCACCATAGAAAGGTTACCCGAGCCAGTATGGGTCATGAGGTTACCCGGGCCGTATTTTTCGAAAATGTCGATTATTTTGTCGGCAATCTCTTCGGTGATCTCGTCCCATTCCATGCGTTGCCACTTGCCTTCGCCGCGCTCTCCCACACGCTTCATTGGGTAGCGCAAGCGGTCACCTTCATACATGGCGGCCGAATGGATCGCGCCTTTCTGGCACCCGCGCGGATTGGCATCTGGCACATTCGGATTGATTTGCGGATATTTTGCAAGCTGTTCTTCGCGGATAACGATCCCGTCTTTGACGTAGACATCAAAGGCACAGTTCCCGACGCAGTTTATGCAATGCGCAGCCTTGCCGATCTTGTCCCAGGTAAATTCACGCCGATAAAGATCTTCCCAGTCGCGGTAGGGATAATCTTCACCCAAAGTATCTTCGATGGGCTCCAATCTGTTAAGCGACCAAGCCTTGTTGGCGGCGAATACTCCGGCCCCTGTGATCGTTGTGTTTCGCAGGAACTCTCGACGCTTCATGCGCAGCATGTCCATCCTCCCCCTATGGCAATGCGTCCATCGAATTTGGACGGATACTTGCGACTCAGCGTAGCGAAGTCAGAGAAATCAAAGGCTGCAAAGTTGTTATGAGATGTTAATCAAATGTAAACAAACCCGATCCGGGGTTTTCTGAGACGCCATAAAATGCTGTAATTCAAGGGCAAGCTTCGTCTGGGAGGATGATCGCAACGATCAAGAAGCACATGCCAAAGGATCCGGATCACATTGTTTCGCCCCCCCGCGGGCGAGATCACCGCATCGACGCGCTCGTAGGGTTTCTGGACCAGCGCCTCGACATGCTGGTGGAAAAGTCCATAGAAATCGCAAAATCAAACGGCTACGCACCCTTTACCACAACCATTCGTGCAGCTTGGGTTCAAGCCATCTTAAGTGTTACCGAGAGTCTGGGGAAATACATCCGCAGCAGCGTTGATACACCCCATGGGCCACTTGCCACACTTGATTATGCAGCGGATCCCCGCTTTGCCCGAATGCGGCTGATTGCAAGGCAACACCGGTCCAATGGCATCACTTTGCAGATGTATGTTGGTTTGTTCAAACATTTCCGTAACCTCTATTTAAGTGAGCTTGCTCGATTGCCAGGCGGTATCAGCGCCGAGGAAACTGCGCGGGTGCGTGACTTCTTTGATGAAACGGAACTAAGCATAGCCGCCGATTGGAACGCCAAGGGAGACAATCAAAGGCTGCGCGAACTGCAAGACCGCACACGGGCCATAACCTTGGACAAGGACCTCTATTTTGCGGTCTTTGAAAGCCTGCAAAACCCGGCTTTCCTTTTAGATCGGGTCCAGAATCTCGTAAATGCGAACCAGGCCTCTGCCGAACTGTTTCTGGGACGCGATGCTCAGGCCGGCGACATTATCTACTTGCGTTCAATGCGGCTCAGAAAAAGCTCCCTGCAAAACGTGATCAACCAGATCATGGAAGCTGCGCAATCATCAGAACAGCCGATTTGGCTGGAAACCCTGGAGGGTCTGCGCTGTTTCGACGTGCGCACCCGCGGGTTGCACGATGCCGTCGAAAACACCGCTCTGGGGCACGTCGTTTTGCTCAACGACGTTACAGCTCACCATCGCCGCGCCGAAGAAGCTCAGCAATCCGAGCAAGGCATGTCAAGGTTTCTGGCAACAATGAGCCACGAGATCCGGACACCGCTCCACAGTGTGCTGGGGGCTGCGGAACTGTTGCGAACTGCGGATCATGCTAATGGCGAGACATATCTCGACGTGATTGAAGGAGCGGGCAAAGCTCTTTTACAGACGCTGAGCAATGTGCTGCACTATTCGAAGTTTGAAAACGAAGCGCCCTTGCCGCGACCGATTTCGATAGACTTGAACGAAGAAATACGGACGTTTGAACGCAACGCCGTTGTTGGAGGCAATACTCTCAAGAGCCGCCTAAGCTTTGATATTGCGAAGGATGTTCCGAAATCTGTCTATATCGACTGGGGCATGACGCAGCAAATCTTGAGCAATCTGGTGTCAAATTCGCTGAGAGCGGACAACGGCGACGGTGTTGTTGTGTCAGTCCAACGGGTCGAAGCGTCTGATAACGCTTATGTACTGCGCTTTGAGGTGCGTGACCAAGGAACAGGTATCCCGGAAACGGCGGCAGCTGCGTTTTTTCGTCCTTTCGCGCAAACGACCGCGCGCGATACCGCCGGCGGCGGTTCAGGACTGGGCCTCGCGATCGCGCGCCACTTGACCGACGCCATGGGTGGTCAGATCGGATATGACAACCTGGAGTCGGGCACTGTCGTTTGGTTCGAAATCCCTTTCAAGCCATGCAGATTGCGAGAGTCGCGTGTTCTGCACAAGTCCGACCCTTCCGAATTAGCAATGAACGGCGTGAATTCCTGCTTGCTGGTTGACGACGATCCCATCGGCGTGATCGTCACGGCACGCCAACTGGAGCGTCTCAGTCTGTCGGTTACAAGGGCCGCCTCGGTAAAAGAAGCAAAACAACAGGCTGCTGAGGCAACATTCGATATTTTCATTGTTGACTATTTGTTGCCCGACGGTGACGGCCCCGGGCTGGTCAAAGACCTGAAACGGCACGGCAACGGTCGCGCCAAATTCTTGGCGCTGACTGCCAACGTCGAGGCGCTTGCGGGATGCACCAACGATTTTGATGAAGTGCTCGCCAAACCAGTTGGACAGGTGCACCTTTCCGCGGCCATATTCGGATCGGGGTCTCGCGTACTCCCTTCCGAGGAGAGCATGCGGGCCGGTTTTGATGGACTCTGGGGGCTATCGCCGAAAACCGTTACCGCGATGATCAACACGTTTTCCTCCTCTTGGGAAGATTTCCGGGCACAAATGCAGACTGAAAGCCCTGCATTTTCAAAACATGATTTGGCGCTGATGTCGCACAGACTTGCCGGTAGTTGCGCAATCATGGGTATCGTCGAATTGGAAGCTGGGCTTCGCCGGCTTGAGTCGCAATGTCTCAGCGAGACAGACACAATCAATCTGGCCGACTTTGTGCCTGAGCTTGACAGGGACCTCGCGGACCTGGCGTCTTGGCGGCGGTTGAACACCGCATGGCCCACCGAATGAGCGAACTCTACCGCCATAAATCAAAGACGCATGATGCCATCAAAAGCGCCGTGCTTTGCATCGAGGATGATCCAATTGTTCAATTGATGCTGGACGATATCGTTGGCGTTGCGGGCGCGGATTGTTTTGTTGTCGGCACGGCGCGTGAGGCAGAAGAACATCTCTCCAACAGCACGTATGATCTGGTTTTATTGGACCGACAGTTACCAGACAGTGACGGGCTATTGCTCATTCAGTCCATCAAAGAAACCAGCGACTGCCCGATTATCGTCCTTAGCTCAATGAATGAAACGAGAGACAAGCTTCTTGGAATTGGCCTCGGTGCATCCGAATATGTGACCAAGCCCTTCAATCCATTGGAATTAAGCACGCGCATACGACAATTGTTGCACGCAAATTCCAGTTTGAACGCGGGAATCGATAAACGCGTTTTCAAAAGAGCGGGCATTCAATTTGATCCCGGCACGCGAAGTTTAAAATTCGGTGGCGGCGACCGGGTTTTTCTGGCACCGGCAGAAGCGCGGTTGCTCCATATCCTTATGTTGAACGAAGGAGAGGTTCAAACCAGGGATCAACTGTCCCAATTCGCGTGTGGGCGTGAATGGTCTCCGGGCGACAGGACTATTGATGTGTTGATAAACCGATTGCGCCGCCACATACAGGCAACGTTCGCCGAGATTGTAACGGTCCATCGGACAGGTTACCTCCTTATTATTACTCAAGATTAAGCTTAGCGCGTCAGCCGAACTCAGCGACAGCGGATCCAGTCGCGTATCTCACATAACGACACCGTTGGGTCTTGCGAAAGAGATCGGATCCACCGATTTCAGCACTGCACAGGGCGTTTCCAGTCGCGCACAGTACGGAATTTGGAAGATGCACAACACTAGAGTGCGTCCGGAATAGCTTTGGGATCGCCATCGCCCTTGTAGACGTGGCGCTGATAGGCTTACCGCCCATCGGACCCTTGTGATCGCTCGAGCTCGCGCTTGAGATGCGCCGTCCCGCCTCTGGAAACGTGCTGCTACCGTGATGGCGCATCTCTAAAACACCCTGTCAATAAAACGAGATGACCGTGTTCCGTAGCCAAGCCTGGGTTATCCACGCGACAGAGTTGCGGAGATGTCTGCTTCGAGAGCGGACATATCTGTCAGTGTTGTTTCAGTATGGCGGGTCAATAAGCCACTGATCTGAGAACGCAACGTGGTAAAATTGGTCGCCAAGATCGCCTTACTTGTCCCACGCAATGCAACGGCGCCATACCGACGACCGCGTTCCATGACCTGGTTGGTTTTTGGCGATCCACCTTATTAATTTGAGCGACGATTAGGTTTTCGCATGCGGCGAGGTAGACTGTTTCGCCTGTCTCCTAGGACAGATGCAGCAATGCCAATGCACTCATCTCACGCAGGTTCAAGCTATCGACGGAGTCGCGGCCAACCTGCCAAGTCTTGAGAATTGCCGCATTAGACTTGTCGGGACTGTGTTTCACATAACTGCTCGTGATCAGCGTTTGCAGCAGGCGAAAGGTATTCGATTTAGTGAAGCCCATCTCCTTGGAAAGCGCCGTAACGCCCTTGCCTTTTCGGGAGGCCGGCAGGTTTTCCAGAATCGCGAGGCCCTTGGACAGGGTGGATTCGATTGTCGGTTTTGTAGGTGCGTCTTTTGTCATCGGACAAGTTTTCTTCGCCCGAAACCTCCGCGGTGATCGAGGACAAAACCGGCGTACAAAAAGTGTTGTTTGCTTTGCCGGTTTGCGCAAGTTCAAAATGCGCATGCCGCATGGCGCATAAGTTCCGAAGCCAAAGCCATTGGCGTTCTAGCAGGGCGAAACGAGCAGATAAGGACAGGATAAGTAACAGCCTCCCCAATCCGTCCGTCGCCGCCGATGGCGGTCCTAAAAGTCGCTTTCTATAACTGGATAATAGTCGTGAAGCGGATCATCAACAGGTACACGAGCCTTGAGGTCTGCTGCATCGCGGGCAGGCCAATCATGCACTAACATTCAAAGTGCACCACTCAAGTGGCGCTGATCAATCGGATAAAGAGTACAGAGACTTAAGGAAAAAATGTCCAAGGAAAGCGATGTCGTTCCGAACGGCGGCGCAGTCATTTGAGCGGCACGCTTGGTGTCTTTCTCCACAATTCAATGCTCTTGAGTGTGTTCTTGGCCACTATTGGGCTTAGAATACGCTATTTGAGATTGAACTGCTGTTTCAGAGTGCCGTGATGCCTTCAACTCGGATGTTCGGACGCGCGTGTTCAACGTGCTTTTTGGCCCCTTTGGAGCCACAGTTGCGGCTTGTGTCAGTGATCACTCAGGCATCATTCATCAGCTGATCTCACCGAACGTGGTTTGCGCAATCGCATGGAGAAAGTACGCAACTTCTTCAATCGATGTCGAGACCGGAATAGTCTAAAGTGTCATTGTCACATAAAAGCGCCTCGTTTGAGATCCGCATGTTTTTCGAAGTCGTGTACATGGTAGACGCCCCTGCTAACCACGCTACTGCGATGTAAACCCTGCTGCTTTGAAATATCTGCTGAGGCAGCGCTGCACGTGTTGTTCTATCAAAGTGCGCGGGCACGTTGGCGTCTCGCCAAAGTCCAGCCCCATGAAAGCCTGAGAGACTAGAGTTTCTGGGATCGATTTGGATGTAAGTACGCCCAGCATCCGATCCAATGCAGAGGCAATCTCCGGGTTTGTCCAGTAGTAACGAATCCGATCACTGTAGCTGTAGACCTTCAGGATGTTGAGTTCTTCTTGGGTGCCACTGTAATACCCCTGCCAATAATCGGGCTTAGCACTCATTTGCTCATCAATAATATCTTTTATCCCCGAAGGCTGTGCATCGGTAAACTTTTCTTCAATGGAGGCCAAGGCCCAGACCGCCTCCCGAAAACGGAAGGTGAGTTCAGGGCCGACTTTGAGAAAGAAAAAATGGTTTTCGACCAGATCGCTCAGAGCTTTGGTAGATTGATAATCGGTCGAATGCGCCTCAAAGGTCAGTCTATCTTCGGACAGGATTGCCTCGCTCAATGGGCGCGCTTTTTCCGGCGCAAATGGGTAGATCGACGTATGTCCAAAGTCGACACCCGGCTGGGTAACAACAGAAACGATACGCGACCATGCGGCGTCTAAGCCCCGTGCAGCCCACGCATCGCGGTGCGTTTGAATCGTTTCGCGAAAACGCGCTACGGAAGTCACATCAAGCGAGTCTGGCTCCTCGGTTTCGCCGCCCGGAATGGGAACTTCAGTTCCGATGATGTAGATCAGTTCATCGGGCTGGAGCGCATGGGCTTCGGCGACCGCGCAAAGATCGGCCGCTCGTTCGGCGATTTGTGCGAAAGTTGGAGTGGGTTCGCCGCCACAAGCCATGCTGGTGTCGAGGTGAATTTTCTTGAACCCAGCCTGCACATAGGATTTCACCAACTCACGTGATTTATCCATGGCGATATCCAGCGGCTCCGCCTTCCAGACATTCGGGCCAAGGTGGTCACCACCCAGGATCAACTGGTCCATCGGAACGCCAGCCTTTGCAGCCATTTCACCAAGCCATGCGATGAAATCCGCCGCCGTCATTCCGGTGTAGCCACCATATTGATTGACCTGATTACAGGTGGCCTCGATCACGGTCGGGAAGCCGGTTTGTTTGGCATAAGACAGCACGGCACGCAAAACGTATTCGTTGGCCGTACAAAAACAAGGCAAACCTATGGCTTCGCCTGCGCGGTTGCGTGCAATCATGTCATGGACAGCGCTCATGCTATGTTCTCGCCGTTTGAAGTTTCAGGAAAGCGGTGATCTCTGCCGGGCTGGAATTGCCTTCCATGGGACCACGTCGTGTTACAGCAAGAGCGCCAGCCGCATTGGCGCGCTCCCCCGCATCCTTGAGTGTTCCACCCAACGCCAGCAGAGAAATAAAAGTACCACCAAAACAATCGCCCGCCCCGGTTGGATCAATCTCTTCAACCGCGTGCCCAGCGTATTCGTGACGTTCGCTGCCACTTATGACTGTCGCACCGGCAGAACCGCGCTTGATGACAATAACTTCAGCCTTTGACGTCAACAATTGTTCGATTGCCTCCTCTTCTGACAGATCTGGAAACAAGAACTTCAGATCGCTGGTACTGGGCATGAGGTAAGTGCTCCGTTCGATTGTCTCGGTCAGCGCGATGCGGACTGCGCCGTCTCGCATAAGTTCCGGGCGTGCATTCGGGTCGCAGCAAATCTTGCCACCTGCTGCATCGACGCGGCGGAGCGTTTGCATGATCATGTCGCGCATCTTGGCGTTACCGAGCGATGCAGCAGACACGTGAAGGATCGTGTTCGCCGGATCCAAGAGCGTTTCCGGGACAACGAAATGATCGGACGCGGTGTTGGCCATATGAAATATGAAGTCGCGCGTTCCATCGTCATAATAAGACACGAACGCAACGCCGGTCGTGTGATTTGCGTGACGTGTGACGCCACTTGTTCCGACGCCATCGGCTTCCAGGCGACTCAATACGGATTGACCAAAACCATCCTTGCCAACGCCGCCGACCATTTCTGTCCGCGCGCCCATTCTGGCGGCCTGATCAAGGAAAATTGCAGGCGCGCCGCTGGGATACGGGCCTGAATAGTCACTAATCTTGCTCAATCCACAGTTTCTTTGGTGCGAGACAAACTCCACGAGTAGCTCTCCGATTGCCGCGATGGCGGGTGTTTTTCCCATAGGGTTCATCCTTTTCAAGGGAAGACTTAGGGAATTTTTTTGCACATGTCAAAAAACGTGATATACACCTGCTGAACATTGCAGCTCCAAATGCAAGGCAACCGAGTTGGCCGCATGAGTAAACCTAAGATCCACACCATGAAAGAGCTTTCCAAGGTCATCGCAATCTCGCGACCGACCTTGGCCCGCTACTTTGAAGATGAGTCCAGCGTCTTGCCTTCAACAGCAAAAAAGATCAAGGAGCGCTTGGGTGAAGTCGACTACGTCTACAACTTCCTTGCGACACGGCAGAACCGCAAGTCGACGGGGCTCGTTGGGGTCGTGATCCCATATTTTGAGGATCTATTCTTCGCGAGTTTGCTTGATTCCATTGAAGTCGCGGCGCGCGCAACTGGGCTTACAATCATCACTCAAAGTTCGCACGGAGACCCGGATCTGGAAGCGGAGGCAATCCGCAAGCTTAGGTCGATGAACGTCGATGGCGCAATCGTGGCGCCTCTTGGCAATGACGGCAATTATGCCACTTTTCGGGCAGCCAGTGAAGATTTTCCCATTGTTTTTGCAGATTCCTACCCAGATGGACACCTGCCTAACGCCGACTTTGTCGGCACAAACAATGCAAACAGCATCGGTCTCGTGGTCGACTATTTAAGTCGAACCGGCGCACCACCTGTGTTTTTGGCGATGCCACAACTCAACTCAAACGCGCTTGAACGTCAAAATGCTTACTTCACAAGAATGCGCGAAGATGGTCGCGATGGTGCGCTTATAGAAACGCCCGGAAATCTGAAATCCTGGCAGTTCGAACGCTACGGCTTTGAGGTGATGGACGATCATTTCAGCCATGGCAGGTATGTTGATGCGACGATCTTATGCGCCAATGACCGCATCGCCATTGGAGCAATTCGGGCCGCCAACACTCATGGACTTTTCTTTGAGCGACACGGTGAGGCGCGCGGGCGTTTGCGCATCGCGGGCCATGATGATCATCCATTGAGCCGATACACTTTCCCGGCGGTAACAACCGTTGCGCAGGAAGTTGAAAAAATTGGTCAGGACACTGTGGAGCTTTTGGTGAATCGGGTGCGCAATGGCAAGGATGGCGAGGGCATTAAGCGCCTCAGGGATGGTGCGCTCAAGGTGCGTGAATCGGCTTGAACATGTATCATTTCGCAGTTGGCTTTGGAAGATTTTTTGCCACGTGCAAAAACTTGGACCTTCTGTCTTGGGCTATAGATTTCTTGCATGCGCCAAGCGCAATAACCCAATGCCAATCAAAAAAGACCACGGTTGATCTCTACGTTCGGGATCATCCTTTTTGCGGACATTACATTTACATTTGTGGAAAAAATCCCAAGCGCGACTGTGAGTCATGCCGACATGATCGCCAAAAAAGAGAGCGCACCAGCTTGAGAAGAAGCGATAGGCAACATCATCAACCGCGTGGTTCAGGAAAGCTACATACTGCACCGGCGCTCGCTTACTGGCATCGTTTTCAATGCTGGCTTCCTCAACTTGGGGTTCATCGGCGGCTCCAACAAACTCAACAAGGCATAAAAGACTGGCTTGCTCCTTTGAACGGACTCGCCGTGGATGCGGGCTATGTCGAAACAACCGGCATCTTCTTCTCTACCCCACGGGATTATCGAAACCTTTCGCCAGTTGACCTTTTACCGGTCAACTCATCAAAACGGAATTGTCTCGCAGGTAGGGAAGCTATGAACGCGTGGCCAATGTCAGGAGTAACCTGGGTATGCATGCGCAGCGGTTCAGGTTGCGATGGTTTGATCATCGTAGCAAAACTGACAACTGGACATCCTCACCGTTGCCACAAAAGTTGCAAAATGCAATCCGCAATCGTGGCTGAACCAGCGCAAGTTCTACGGCGATTTAGCAAACAACTCAGCTTTCCAGAGTTGTTTTCAACATTGGCCATCTGTGACCTGGTCAGTCGTTACACGAAAAATATCCCGTTCCAATTTTCGAGGACAACAACATCATGAAAGCCATAGTTTTCACTGGGAAGAATGACGTTGATTTCACGAAACTGCCTGATCCAAAACCGGGTGCAGGCGAAGTCGTGGTGGAGGTGAAGGCGAGCGGTATTTGCCACACTGACTACGAGGTCCTGAAGGACAACTATGGCACGGGCGCGTTTCCGGTTGTGCCAGGTCACGAGTATTCCGGTGTTGTCATCGAAGTCGGATCAGGGGTGACAGGTGTTAGCACAGGCGACCGTGTTGCCGTCGACCCAAATCTTGAATGCGGATCCTGCCGGGCGTGCCGACGCGGATGGGCACATCTTTGCACACGGCTTGGCGCATACGGCGTGACGACGCACGGTGGTTTCGCGGAGCTCAGCCTCGTGAAAGCCTCCGCAGTGCATCCAATCGGTGACATGAGCTTCATGCAGGCGGCCCTTGCCGAACCGATGGGTTGCGTATTGAACGGAGTCGATGCGGTGCACGCCCCTTGGATGGAAGAGGCTCTCATTTTTGGCGCCGGCCCTATGGGATTGCTTATGGGCATGGCATTGAGAGCAGAAGGCATCTCAAGAGTCGCCTTTGTAGATCTAGCGGAAAGTCGGCTGGAACTCGCGTCCAGTTTCGGCTTTGATGCGATCGCAGCCGGATCAGGCGAACTGCAAAACTGGCATCAAAGAGCCGATCTGGCCGTAGAAGCCACGGGTGTGCCGGCGGTTGCCTCGATGCTCACGAATTACATGGCAAACGGTGGCAAGGGATTATTCTTTGGCGTCTGCCCATCTGACGCAAAAATCGAGATTTCCCCTTTTGAAGTGTTCCGCCGGCAGCTGACACTCGCAGGTTCTCACTCCCTCAACCACAACATTCCCAGATCTCTCGATATCATTGCGGGTCTTGGTTCTGACATTGACCGGGCCGTCTCACATCAATTGCCACTCAGCGACATCTCACAAATTCTCGCAACCAAGCCGCCAAAAAACAGTTTGAAAATTCAATGGGTGCCGAATTGAAACCTTGCGGATTTTCGAACGAAGGGTGTTGAAACAGTGAATTTTTCGCCCTTTCAATGCATCAACTGGTTTACCTCAAACAATGTCGACGCTTCCGTTTGCCTAGTAAATAACCCACCATAGTCAAGCTTGGTACTGAGCGCCCGCTTGATCGACTTGAAAATCCTGCATGAATGCCAACCGCACCTCGATCCCCTTCAGCCCCTTTTTGCTGACACTCATCCGCTCGATGGATAGGCAAGGAACGCATCCGTCGGGGCGCACGATATCCGGTTCAAGGATGTTCATGCGGGCTCTG
This sequence comes from Paracoccaceae bacterium, assembly GCA_033344815.1. NCBI lineage: Bacteria > Pseudomonadati > Pseudomonadota > Alphaproteobacteria > Rhodobacterales > Paracoccaceae > Paracoccaceae bacterium. The sequence goes on from JAWPMR010000001.1 coordinate 1,664,793, forward strand.
TGCATAGCTGGCCGTGATCTGAGATCTACGATTGCGAGATCCGCGCTGCCAATACCCGGTTCAGCAAGGTCATGCGGGCGCAAAGAGGTCTTTGTAGTTTTCACGAAGGGTCTTTTTTTGAACTTTGCCCATTGTATTTCGGGGCAGTTCGGGCAGCACGATGAGCCTCTGTGGATGCTTGAAACGCGCAAGCGATGTCGCGATGTTGTTCTTGATTGCATCAAGATCGAGGTCTGCGCCTCCTTCGGCAACAAGCACGCCAACCACAGTCTCGCCGAAATCAGGATGGGGGACCCCGATAACGGCGCTCTCCAAGACACCGGATTCCTCATCCAGCAGCAATTCAATTTCTTTCGGGTAAATGTTGTATCCACCTGAGATGATCAGGTCTTTGTTGCGCCCGACGATGTGCAGGTATCCCTCTGCATCAATCTGACCGAGATCGCCGGTAATGAAAAAGCCATTTTCGCGCAGTTCTTCGGCGGTTTTTTCCGGCATCTGCCAATAACCCTTGAAGACATTAGGGCCACGGACCTCGATTTCGCCGATCTCCCCTTGCGGTATGGATGCTCCGGTATTGCTGTTGGTAACCTTTATCTCGACACCGGGAAGCGGAAACCCAACCGTCCCGGCACGGCGTTCGCCTATGTAAGGATTGGACGTCGTCATGTTTGTCTCGGTCATACCGTATCGTTCGAGAATACGGTGGCTGGTGCGGTTCTCGAACTGCGAGTGAGTTTCCGCCAGCAAAGGGGCGCTGCCAGATATAAACAATCGCATGTGCTGCGCCAGATCCTTGGTGAATCGTTTGTCCTCCAGCAGGCGTGTGTAGAAAGTTGGGACACCCATCATCGTTGTCGCTCGCGGCATACATTCAATCATTGCATCCATATCGAATTTGGGAAGGAACAAAATTTTGCCACCAGCCCGTAGCATAATGTTGGTGGCAACAAACAATCCGTGCGTGTGAAAAATTGGTAGCGCGTGCAGCAGCGCATCATCAGAAGTAAACTGCCATAGTTCGGTTAAAACCTCACAGTTGGACAGCAGGTTGCCTTGTGTCAGCATCGCCCCTTTTGAACGCCCCGTCGTTCCCGAAGTATACAAGAAAGCCGCCAAATCATCTTCGGTGCGATCCACAGTGGAAAACGTTGACGGCATCACTTCGGCTTGCAGTGCAAAACTGCCGCTCCCATCGCTGTTCATTGTCTCAAGCGCTGCGCCTGTTGCCCTCGCGACGGGCACAAGGGCTTCGGACCGTTTGCCATCACAAAGGATCACGCGCGCACCGCTGTTTTCGACAAAATACGAAACCTCATCTGCGGTGTAGGCCGTGTTCAGTGGTAAAAAGACGATGCCAGCCTGAACACAGGCTGCGTATACAGCCAGCGCCTGCGGAGATTTGGCAATCTGGACTGCTACCCGGTCGCCTGCACTCACGCCTAATTGGGTGAGAACATGCGCGTACTGTGCGGCAAGCTCCAAGTATTCGTTATGCGTCATCACGGTGCCGTCTGCCAACTCAAGAAATGGCGTAGTCTTACCCCGGTGTTGCCCGAAAAGTGTATCATACAAAGGGTTTGTCATTATCAATCTCCTAGGCTCTTGTGTGTCACCGATCCACTCAGCGCTCTGACGGCAGCAGAAGCGACTACAGTTTTTTCGCCGACGAACTGTTCGTGATTTTGCGATATTTGGGACAGATCATAGAGGTAGTTGACCATCGTTCCGTTTGACTGTTTGCGCCCGTTCCTGGAGGTGTCCGCATTGGCATGAACGGCGTGAACCATGGCGCCGTTGCCCAGGTGGAACCTTGCGACAGGATCGAACGGCATACCGTCCGAGCGCTTGGCTTCCAGCAGATAATGGGCGGCCAGGGACTGGTGATCATTACTTTTCAAAACTTCGAGGTCAGTCTCGCCAATCCACTTGTTCAGGTTTGGAATCGGGGAAAGCGTCACAAAGGTCGAAAGACTTGGCAAGTCCTTGGCAAGATCAGCGACCACCTGCTTTATGAGTGAGTTGCCAAAGGAGATGCTTGCAAGCCCGGCTTGACAGTTCGAAATAGAATAGAAAACAGCAGTGTCTGCGTCTTCGGCCTCAATCGCTTCGCGGCCATCAGCGAGCAAGTCCTGCACAGAATTTGGCACGCCTTTTGTCAGAGCGACTTCAACAAAAATCAGCGGCTCATCCGCCATTGATGGGTGGAAAAACCCGAAGCAGCGGCGGTCATTTGGTTTCAATCTTCGCCGCAAATCATCCCAACTGTCGATTTCATGCACAGCTTCGTAGGCGATGATCTTTTCCAGAATGTCCGCCGGGCTCGCCCAGTCGATCGGGCGCAGGACCAGAAAACCCCGGTTGAACCAAGACGCAAACAAATGCCGAAAATCCACATCGAGCGGTTCAAGATCCGGATGCTCCCTGATCATGCCAAGTAGGTCCTTTCGCATCTGAACAAGTTGCCCAGTCGCACCGGGCACCTGATTCAAGCGTCTTGCGAGTTCCTGACGCCGCGGTTCACAAGCAGCGGCAAAGGCACGATAGCTACCTTTGCCCGGTTTAGCTTTGTAAGCTTGCAGCGAACTGATGACATCAACGGGATCAATTTCCAGCTCATGGGTCATGAACTGAAAGAATGCCGTCTTTTCTTCTTCCGTCATGCCCGCGTAACGATCCAGGATATTGCGAGCAAGGGTAACCCCGGACACCTCTCCCTGGCTGCTGAGCAAGGCTTCGCAGAGGTCTTCTGTCGTCCTTCCATCGACCTCGTTTGAAAGCGCTTTCTGATAGCGCCGTTCAAAAACTGTTGAAATCAATTCGCCGAAGTAGCTCACACCGCTTCTCCCATTACGAAGTCAGGCAACCATGTTGCAATGCCCGGGAAAAAGCACAGCAGGATGATGGCGATCACCATGCAGGCAACAAACGGCAGTGATCCTTTCAGGATGGTCTTGAGCGAGATGTCTGGCGCAATCCCGTTGATCACATAGAGGTTCAGCCCAACAGGTGGGGATATCAATCCAATCTCCATATTGATGGTCAGAACAACCGCGAACCAGATCGGATCGAAGCCAGCTGTCGTAATGATGGGCAGCAGAATTGGCGCAGCCATCAAGATCACGGCAACTGGCGGCAAGAAGAAACCCGCTATAAGAAGGAACAGCATCACGAAGCCCATCAAAACCCAGCGGTTCACCTCCAGGGTCCCGATCCACTCCGCAATCGCCTGCGTGATGAACAGGCTCGACAGCATATAAGAGAAGACACCAGCCGCCGCGATGATGAAGAGGATCATCACGCTTTCCTTGGTACTGTCACGCAGGACTATCCACAGGTCTTTTGGATTCCAGAGCTTGTAGATGATCATAGCGATCAAAAGACAAAGCAATGCGCCAACGGCCGCTGTTTCAGATGGCGTGGCAACACCGCCATACATCGCGTAGAGCACGCCAACGATGATGAAGAGAAAGGGCAGAACACGGGGAAGAATTTCGAATTTTTCTTTCCAGGTGTAGTTCCCTGCATTCAGCAATTTTTTGTCACCCGACTGCCATGTCGAATAGAGCGACCAGATCATAAAAAGCAAAACCAGCATCAAGCCCGGCAGAACACCCGCGAGGAACAAACGTCCAATCGAAGTCTCGGTGGCGATCCCGTAAACAATCATCGTGACGGACGGAGGGATCAAGATACCAAGTGTTCCGCCAGCAGCGATCGAGCCTGCGGCAACACCGTCGGGATATCCTCGTTTTCGCATTTCGGGGATACCCATCTTGCCAATGGCCGCACAAGTGGCGGGACTGGAACCCGACATGGCTGCGAACAATGCGCAGGCGCCAAGGTTCGAAATAACCAGGCCACCCGGGACCCGCGTCAGCCAACGTTCAAGCGCTTCATAGAGGTCGGCGCCTGCGCGTGTGGAGGCGATAGACGAGCCCATTATGATGAACATCGGGATGGCAAGAAGAGCGAAGTTGTCGAGCTTTCCGAATAGGATTTCTGGCAGCAGTTCGAGCGATCGCATCCCATCAAAAATAATCAGGAAGCCTGTCGAAACAATCATCAGACCGATGGCGACAGATACCCCGGAAAAAAGGACAAGGATGGTAGATACGGCGACGATGCCGCCCAGCAAAAGCGGATCCATTATACATCCTCCAAGCCAAAGGGCTTATCGATTTTCAAGATGACGGCGACCAGATCCGCAATAAGCTGCAGCAGCAAGAGGCCAAAACCAATCGGCAGGGCAAGGTAGGGAATCCACAGGCGAACGCCCCAGACGGTGTCGGATTTCCAGTTGCGCTCATAGGTCAGATGCCAATGCTCATACCCGTAAAAGAACAGCACTGCGACCATCGCAATCGAAAGCGACAGTGTTAAAAGACACAAAAAATACCTGGCTTTGCGGGGCAGCGACAAAGGGATCAAATCGACGTTGACGTGACCGCGAAGCCGCTGGACATAAGGAAGGCCGACAAGGGTAGAAGCAATTGCGAGATATACCACCGCCTCAGTTTGCCAGACCGTCGACGCGTTAAGTACGAAGCGTACGAAAATCATCTGACAAGTGATGGCAACTGCAGCAACGATCATGGCTGCGGAACACCATCCAGCGATTGTAGAAAGTACCGCGACGACACGCAGGAAAAGGTTGTTACCCGTGCGTGATGCCACGGCTGAGCTTTGGCCAGCCATGTCAGCTATCCTTCCAACACTTAGAATGAATTGGGATTTTGGGACGGCGGTCAGAGTGACAGCCGCCCCGAACGCTTATTCGACCGCGAGAGCCATATCCAGTAGCGCCTGACCGTCGGGCACTTCCGCCACAAACGACTTGTACGAAGTTTCCTGCGCAAGTGCGCGCCATGCTTCAAAGTCTGTTGCTGTCATTTCTGCAATTTCGACACCGGCTTTTTCAAAGACTTCTACCGAGGCTGCATCTTGCTTCTTGGCCTCTTCGAGATAGAATGCTTCCGCTTTTTCAGCTGCCGCCATCAGAGCCGTTTGCTGTTCTGAGGTCAGCCCCTCAAAAGTCGACTTGTTCATAAGCAGAGGCTGATACATGAACCACAGCGCGACGTCAGATGCCGGCGTGTAACATGCAGCCTGTTCATAAATGCGGTACGACACGAAAGAAGAGGAAGAGGTATTTGCAGCATTCAAAATACCCGTCTGCAAAGCGGAATAGATTTCCGAGGATGCCATCGACGTGATCGATGCATCGGCACCAGCGAGCATTTGTTCAAAGGATTTACCAGCCGCACGGGTCTGCAATCCGGCTACGTCGGAAGGTTTGGTGATGCATTTGTCTTTTCCGACAAAGCCGCCAGCAAGGTAGCCGTGTACCAGAACCATCACATCATCATCAGCCAGCTTTGCTTCCAGTGCCTCCATGAATGGGGACGCGCTCAGACGCGCGGCGTGGTCGTGGTTTTTGACCAGACCAGGCATCAGTGTCAGATTGAAAGCCGGTTGTTGACCACCAGCATAGCTCAGCGGCAAAACGGTCATATCCAGCAAGCCTCGGCTCAGGGGGCGATATTGCTCGCGGGGTTTGAACAGCGATTTCGATCCGAAAATCTTGATGTCAAGATCGACATCCGCTTCTGCGACGCCGTCAGCAACCATTTGTGCCACCTGGTGACGGATATCTTTGTTTGACCATTGGTGAGACAAACGAAGCTCAGTCGCACTCGCGACGGATGCAATGCCCATTGCCGCGACCATGGCCACTGTTGTTAGAAATCCCGGTTTCATAGTTTCCTCCCGTATGTAAGCCGACTCTCTTCAGGTGCGGCAATGGGTAATCATTACTTATTCTGCATCCGCAGTCAACATTCTTGTATACAATATTTTAATTCTTGCGTTCTTTCAGCGTTACATAGTATCGTATCTGTATGGAATTGAAGCGCGCAGACCAGATCGCCGAGACGTTGGAACAGCTTGTATTCCAAGGAGAGTACAAGGACGGTCAACGGCTTGACGAGATCAAACTTGCCGAGCATTTCAGCGTATCGCGCACGCCTATCCGGGAGGCGTTGCAAAGGCTCGTAATGTCTGGAATGGCAGAACAAATTCCCCGCCGTGGGGTCTTTGTTCGCCAGCCTGGCCCGGTTGAGTTGCTTGAAATGTTCGAGACCATGGCAGAACTCGAAGCTGCTTGCGGTCGTTTCGCTGCGGCTAGAATGACGGATGAAGGGCTGGACCGCTTGGCCGATGCTAATGCGAGATGCAAGGACGCAGTCGAACGAGAAGATGCGGCGGGTTACTACTCGGAAAACGAAGCTTTTCACAAGGAAATCTATCGCGGCGCGACGAACTCTTATCTACAAAATCAAGCTCTTCGGTTGCAAAACAGGTTGAAGCCTTACCGCAGAGTTCAACTGCGCTTTAGAGGCCGCATGGCACAGTCTCTTGCCGAACATGAAGCAATAATAGATGCGCTGAAAGCAGGTGACGCCAGACTTGCAGCAGACACTCTACGCTCTCATGTCACTGTACAAGGCGAGAAATTCCAGCAACTGATGGCAGGACTAAAGCACTGATTTCTTGACGTTCAGAGGTAGATGATGGCTGTTAGATTTGTAACCCGAAAGACTGGCGTGATTGAAAATTTCCAGTGCAAATTTAGCTGTTTAACGGCTGGATCAGACAAACTTGGCGTGAATGGTGAGGCTCAGGTGACGTTCTTCGGCGTATGTCAACACCCGCCCCCCAAAGCATCGCACCGCGTGAAAGACATGGTATTCACCCTTTAGACGGATCAGAGGGGCCAATTCTGAGCCGGCTCTGAGCTTACATTGTCCAGCGCATGCTTCCCATTAAGCTCCCACCAACACAGCGAAGACTTTCCGCTAATCGAGCATTTTAAGAAGCTCACTTCACGCGCGATCAAATGGAGCCACGAGCATTTCTGACTTTTAAACCTGCTGTTCTTGCCGGAAGCCCTGCAGTGGTCAGGAAATTGGGGTGTGGCAAAGAAGAGCACTGGGACGGGTGGTCCGGATGAGTTGCGCGCGCGTGCGGTGCACAGCTTCGCGATGCGTTGTGGCGGGTTACCGCGTATTTTAAACTTCCTATGACCCTCCAAGAAACTGAATTTAAAAGATATGAGGCACCCCAAAGACGTTCTGGTGCTCTTCGCAGATTATGCATCAGGTTGGGATAGCTTTGTACCTCGCACCCCGCTTTCATCACAGTTGACCAACGAACAATTTCTACTCAGGTGCGCGTCCGACACGGATAATATCATTCACGCGTTCGATGCTGCCAATCACAACAAGCTTTAAGAAACTGGCATTTCGTGGTAATATACAACTATTAGATGTAAAAAGTCCTTTTGAAATGCTGATTTTAAACAACTGCACCCGTTTTGAGGTGTGTGCATGACCCGAGACCTTGACTGGCGGCGGATCGGCGATGATCTCGCAACGCATTTGCATGAAACGCGCCAAAAACGCGGCGACTTTGCACGGCGCATCGGCATAACTGTAAATGATCTTGAGGCTGTTTTTTCGGGCCAACCGGTGCACATGTCGGTGGTTACCTTACTGTCAAAAGCGCTGGATGACGACTTTTCGACATACGCAACAGGCTTCGGAACGCGCAAACCGGCTTTTGATGTTCCTGCCAACGACCCCCCGCGTCAGTTGAGCACAGGAAGTTTCCTTCAGCATTCTTTTTCCTGCAATGACGGCCACCAGATCGAAACCGATCTGATTGTCATCCGCCATGATCCCTACAGCCGCAGGACACAATTCCTGTCTATGCCCGTGCACGCAGGAAACGAAGGCACCTTATATGATACGACTCAAGAGGGGTTTGTCTGGCACGCACCCGAAGCCGGAGCGACGCAATTTGTCGCGGAAATGCGTGGCCTGTTGAACGTCACGACGGTTGGGCACCCACAGGTTCGAATCCTCGAACCGCACGGTAGGATACTGATCGTAACTGGTACAGCGCAGCGGACGCCGCATGGTGGTGGGTCTGGTTATGTTCCCTGGGTAACGCCCGTTGTGCTTCATGATGTCAGGCTGCCCCAAACTATTCGAAAAAAACTGGCTGACGCAGACGATGTCATAACTTTGAAACAGCGCATGGAAAGCCTGGGAACGCAACTGCGACAGGACATTGCCAGTTTGGTTGATACCGACCCGTCGGTCTCTTTCGCACAGGATACGCTGTCGGCGCTCTGCCACAAGTTGTTCCCGAGCGTTGATCTGAGCGTCGTTAAGCGTCAGAAAGGCCCAAGCCCCAGCGCTCGCTCTGATGCCCACGCAAGAGCAAAGTAGCCCGGACAATCCTGGGATTTTCACCGACTGAAATCTTTGCCGCACCGTGCCTGGCTTTCGCACGCGCCATTACGTGGTTATTCGGCCGGCGCTTTGTCTCTTCGGGCTCTGCGCGCCGGGAGGACAACACGTTTCAGAATGTGCAACAGTACCACGGGAGACACCAAGACAAGAAACATTGCATCTTGAAGCCATAGTTTGATGTGTCGCTGTTCGTGTCGGTCTTCCTCGTCATAGCTTCTGCGGATTCTGTCGCGATCAAGAAGCCAGATGAGACCAACGAGGGTGGCAGGCACCAGGAACGCCGCGATGGCGAGCGTTATCAGAAAGGGATCAGGCATTGGCGTACTACTGGCCAACATAGCTAAGGTTGCGAAAACGCACGACACAGTCGCCAGCCTTCTGAAGTGGTCCTTGCAATACACGATACCGTCGTTTCGCAACGGCGCCAATCTGTCATTGGTTTCACGTACGTGCTCCCGTGGCGTTTTTGGCCGGTCAGGCAGACTGACATGTTCGGTCTGCTTTACCATCTTGTCACGAAACTTCGCTTCTTTCACGACCGTCGACGCGACATATGTACCATAGCACGCAGCGACAGGCGCGTACCAAAGAGCTGCCATGGCCTCATTCGGATAGAACTTCTGCAAGATCACGAGTGAGAAAAGCGTCGATATCAACGGAAAGACAAACAACATGACGTTGTCCGATATCGTGAGTTTTGGCGTCTGATTTCGGCGGCTTGAAAGCGTTGCGCCAAGAATCATGTTCGCCACGACGAAACCGCTGAGAAAACAGGCGCTCAACATACAGAGCGAAAAAACGAATACGATCCACACCGAAGAGGGGCTGACAAAATAGAAAATACCCGTGATCAGAAAAGACAACGCAAAGGAGATAATCACCAGCCAAGGCGCGATTTCTGTCTGATCCGTTTCCCCCCGTTCAAGTCGAAAACCGAGGTATTCAAGAAGCACTCTTGGCGAGGCGGTGGATCGCAAGGACATCAGAACGATGATCTTCAGCACATCATAATAGAGGTCAGTACTCCGGGCGCTGATCTCCTTCAACCTGCCCAACATAAACCGCCGTAACTCTTCGTCGCTGTCCGAGAAGCCCTCGTCAACGTTCTTCACATTGTGCAGGATGTTATCAATGCGCGTGATCGCATATTCTCCGCGGGAGCGATCTCCGAAGTCTTCTCCAAATTGCTCACGCAACCGGGCAGCATCAATCTTGGAATTTGAGTTGTACTGATCAGCGTCAGCATCCTCGTTTGCGGGTTGCGTATAGTGAAAGCTGCTGAAGTCTCCGGCAAAGCGTTTCCCGAGTGTCTTGTCCAAAGTCTGATGCAGGCCGGCGATATCGCTGCGGATCGAGTGAAACTGTTCGTAGAGTTTGTCGAGGCCGCTGGAAAAGCGTGCATAATCGAACATTCGACGTTTCTCCGCGTCGAAACGGGACAAGCGATAGAGAATGATTGCAATGCGGGGATAAGTTTCCAAATAGCCTTCGTCGCGCTTGGTATAGATGTCGCCACGAAAGAGTGGCGGCCCTTTCCCGTCATTGTAATGCTCAAGAAAGGCGTCCACGATCTCTTTGCTGGGCGCGAAAACCTCGAACTTCTGGAGCAACATCATGAAAAGGTTGGTGGCGCGTGAAGGAATATCAGCCGACCGCTGAAGCGCAGAGCGCCAGCGTTCCTCGATCAAGGGGACACCAAGCAGCGCAATTGCCACCGCCAAACCCAACGAAAGTGATGACAGACTCCACCGCCCGACGTTTTCGAACCCCTCTTTGCAAACCGGCAAGCTTAGCTCAGGCACAGCACAGAGAAGTCCCAGCGCGCCTTGCGGTGTCCCGTACACAATAAAAAGTGTCGCTACGCCAAGCGACGCATAGGCAAGGACAAACAGGTGATATCGCACACGCGTCGTAAACTGGCTTGTCGGGCCATCGGGAAAGCCAACCGGCAGGTGGTTGTATTTCGACCAATCCGCAAATCGAGCGCTATACAACCAGTAGATGATCGCAAGCGCGACAAAGACCAGAAATACATGCTCGGATTCTGGGTAAAAATCAGACCGCAGTGAAAAGTCCAGATCAATCCACCATCCCAGAAGGCAGAGCAAAGACATGACAATGGCCGCAAAATAGTGCATCTTACAACTCATAGATGAAGGTATTTGTGGCGATGCTACCAGAATTTTCCATTTTGCGCCAATGTTGCTGTTTGGCGGCCATCACGATTTTTCTTTGTATGTTGCCGCCGACAGCAAAGACTGAAACTGAGCAGCCTGTAATAATCCGCATCGGTGTACGCGCCGACGCTGCACCCTTTTCGTCGGAATTCACGTCACCTAACGCCTACGACGCACGCCTCTGTGCGACAGAGGGCATAGAGCCCGATCTCGAAGTCACCTATCGCGGCTATTCGGTCGACCTGTGCCGAGACTTTCTCGGTGCGCTCAAGACACGCAGCAGCCAGCAAGTCACGTATTGTTTTGTCGAGGTGGCGACGCACAATAATGGTACAGCGCCCAACCGTTTCGAAGCCTTGGCCTCGGGCGAGATTGATCTGCTGTGCGGCGCCACGACCGCAACGCTGCAAGTTCAAAGCAGGTTTCGTTCGTCGCTTATGACGTTTTTGTCCACCAGTTCATTTCTGTTCAACAAAAGCAGCGTTGACATGAAAGTTAGGGAACAGCTTCCTCTGCGTATCGGCGTGCTGGCAGATACCACGTCCGATGATAGCAAGAACCCTGATGCTGCATCACAACATGCCGCTGTGCGAACTGCGCTTGAAGCAATTGGCCAGGATGCCCCGGTCGCCTTCGACAGTCACATGGATGTGGCGGAAATGCTCTGTACACCGAACGAAGATACCTCAGGCTGTCGCAACGCTATCTCTGAGGAAGAAACTGCAAGCGCAGAAAGTGGTACGCCACCTGCGTTGCAGGAGACTGACGACCCGCTGGAAATCTCCAAGTCGGAATACTGCGTCTACAAAAGCCAACCCGTCCAGTCATGGCTGAGCTTTGCCTGGATCTGTTCGGGGGCGCAACAATTTGTTGCCAGCCTTACGCCAGATTCGGGACAGGACACTGAAACAGAAGAACTTCTCGCGTCTATCGATGTTGACGCGTCTTCGGGCGGAATGCCGAGCGGGGCTGTCGTTGATAGAGACTTAAAAGCGAATTTGCAGCAATCAACCGATAACAAAAACGTTCTAGGATCCAATCAAACCGCTGTCTTAATCGCCAAACCACAAACAGGCGATAACCTAGGCACCAAGCTCGCCGTTGAAGAGCAGAAGTTAACAACAGACATCCCCTTCGCAGACCGTCGCGCCGCCCGGGAAATTGATGTCTATGTGGCTGACCGGCCAATACTGGAAAGCATCCTTATCAAAGCCAAGAAGGACGGTAATGACGACGGTATCGAGTTGCACACAAGTTCCATCATGTCTCAGCCCTATGCCATTCTTTTTCCTGCAAAGGACATTGCTGATGCGTCAAATGCCGTACGGCGACTGGGGCTCGACTTGCATCTTGCGTTCAACCAGTTTCTCGTTAACGACGTGTATGCACCGGAACGGGCCTCGGAATTGAAACTGCGGCTTAAAAAGTATTTCAAGACAACCTCGGATCGCAGTTTCATCAATATGATCCCAGTCTTCGCGCGGTGGCCAACCGGTGCCCCCCTACCCCGTTGAGGGAACACACAAGTGGCTACTGCCTCTAAACCATACCATAAAAAAGCAGTACAGGAGGGTTGAGAGGAGTCTCGGAATGCTTTTGTTGCATTGGTTTCTCACGGATTAAGCATCGGCATTGGGCCGCATGGGCCTAGAATTTGGGACAGGCGAACAAAGCCTGTCTTAGGCAAATTGGGATAGTCCATTTTTGCTCGACCTCGTTTGTTACGATGTGAGCAAAGCTTGCCAAGTCCGGAGTGGGGTGTACGGGAATAAAAAAAATACCCCCCCGAACAGATTTCAGCCTATTGATTATAAACAACTATCGAAAAGATAACGCACCCTGTGACCACACTTGCTGGCTAAGCGCGGTCGCAAGGCCAATGACCGACCTTAGCGAGACCGATGCAATTCTGGCCAAAGGGGCAATGCGCGACAAGCGGTGTACGAGAACACATATGCCAAAACTAAAAGGTGCCGCCAACGAGATGAGTAGCGTTGAAATTTGGTTTGGAGGTACAATTGCCGGAGATCCTGCAATTATCGCCGCAACAACAATCAATCCTGCTGCAACAAGACTGCGCCGCGTCGGTCGGTCGCCAAAAAGCGTCAGTGCGATAACAATCGTGAACACCCGATAAGTCAAATAGAGGACGCCGACCGTCGATGCAGGAACTGTCTCAAGAGCAGTGCCATAGCTGAACCCAGCCACCTCCCATTGCGGCTACTGCAACCATCCCCCAGACGTTTCACTGCCAATTTGAACGATACTTCAGGATTGCCGATAAGAGGATAACCGCTTCTAATATGTAGCGATAAAAAGCGACCGCATAGGGAGGGAGGCCTTGATCGGTCAGCCCACGGCCACAAATCCGTGTAAAGCCAAAACAGATGGATGCAAATAGAACACCTGCGACCGTAAGGGCATAAGGTCTAGATTCCTGCTTGGCTGAGGCTGGTGTATCCATTTCTGATAGCTACCACGCGCTGATCTGGTTGGCATCACCACGACGCAAGAACGGCAACTCTGTCCGCTTGACCGGCCAAACGCGCCGCAATTCAAATGTCAGCTCGGGGCTGGGAGGGGTTCGGCCAAATTGAGCTTCTGCCGATCAAGTGCCTGCTCACTGCGCGTCACGAACGATCTCGTCTGACTTTTCGTTATAACGGGCGATTTCAGGAAAAATTCGATATCTAAAATTCGGTGTTTTTCAACACAATCAGCCCAAAGTGCGCGATGCTGCAAAGTGACAGGTTGACTGCTACACTCATAAAGCAACCGATGCCCAAAGATACGTTATTTTATTGTATTTCTTGCTGCAGGCTTGTTTGTATGAGCTTGGATAGGGTCAGACGTGCGCGACAGCGAGACCGCTAACACATCGCATGAAGCGCAACTCCGTCGCGCTCTCGTGGACGCTCTTGAGTTTTGCTATTGTCCCACCTTTCTTGCGTTTGCCTATTTCCTCGCATTCGATGATGCGACACAAGAAATATTTGCTGTTTTAGCTAGTAATTTTTTATCTGCGCGAACAGTCATGGAACTCTTCGATTCTTTGTCAATGAGTGAGAAGATTCAGTTTGGCGCAAACGAATATACCAATGACCCGACTACCCTAAAAAAACTAGCGGAAGACGCAAGCGCCTACTTTCATGCATTATACAGCGTTGCGTTGCTCACACTGCTTCCGTTCTTTTTATACTGCGCACTCATGATCGCTCTCTAAGCGCGCTATACAGGGGGCGAGCCTAGAACACCTCAGGCGACGGCTGTGGACGATTTTATATTTTTTGCCGTCGTTCAAATCCCTTTGCTCGGTGCGGCGGTCGGCGCCTATCGTGCTGCGCAGAGGTCAGAAACCGACGGTATTGTTCGGCCGGAAATCGACTTCGGATTGAAATATATCGGGCAGTTTCTCACCGGCGATTTGGCGAATATACTCTACGCTTTTAGCAATGGACTTTGCCTTGTCATGTTGTTCCTTTCCACCGTCCTATGGTGTTGGGGTCCGGAGGCACCGCTGCGAGCGATAGGCAAACTGTCGAAAATACTTCTTTATCTCATCGGAATATGCGCAGCCATCTTTCCCCTCGTAGTCATATTCATTTCTCTTTTCCAACCGGTCTTAGCTGATCACGTCGGTTCTCTTGCAATCACGGTTGCGTTCATTTGCTTACTTTCGCTCTTGACTGCGACCCTGACCAAACTGTCGGTCAAGGCAAGTTTATTTCGATGTCCCCTCATTCTAGTGTTGGCGGGCGCAGGCATGGCCGCTTCCAGCCCGATTGCCCCATGGTTCTTCGGTGGCTTCGCAATCATTTATGTCGCTCTCACGATCCGTCGATATGGCTCGCAATGCCATAACTGCTTGCGCTGTTGCTACAGTCGGGCTGTTTTTGATAATCACCAAGTGGGTGGCGCCAGACTGCCAAACGCTCGTAGGCTGCAACATCCTGCGGGGCGCCGAACTTCTAGTCGAGGACAGAGAGACCGACACCGTAGCTGCGGCCTTCGCGCAATGGTCTGAAAACAATCCCGGCCCCGTGCGCGTGGTCGCAGCACACGGCGGAGGACTGTATACTGCCTATCATATGGAACGCACCCTTGAGCGACATGCCGAAGCGTGTTGCCTATTTTTTAAATAAGCGCTAAGACGAGGGGCCGACAAAGATCGGCCCGAAGGTACTGGCAAGCGGGTTAGAGCAAAGCTGGCAGCCGGACGACGGGGCACCAATGCTGTTTCTGAATACAACTGATGTGCATACTGGTGCACGGGTCATTGCGTCACCGAAGGCCAGTTTTGGTCCGAACGATACACGACCGACGCGTGTTTTGGTTCAAGACACTCTCGGGTCAAGTCCGAAAAATAGGAACCTGACCGTGGTCAATGCTGCAACGATCTCTGCACGGTTTCCTGTCGTCAGCCCACCGGCGCGCATCTTCCAAAACCGACAAACCCATCAACTCGTTGATGGTCGTTACTTTGACAACTCAGGCCTTGAAATACTGAGCGATATTATCGCCACAATCCGGTCTGAGCCTAACGCTGCAAGTGCTTACAAAATCGATGTGATCTCGTTCGAAGTCGAAGACGTCTCTTGCGAAGGGAACGAAAAGAGCGCCAATACCACACGCCCAAAAAGCTGCAGCCAATTGCTAGGCAATCAAGATGGCGACATTTTGCCCGACCGTCAGATGGAAGGCACATTGGCAGCTCCTTTAACGGCCTTTACTGCGTCATCGAAATCTCGGCGGTCACTGTCAGCCCGACGGTTTTGCGACGCCTGGCAAAATGCGTTTTCAACTCAGGTCTCGGAAATCAAGAGCCGTGACATCAATTTTACCTTGAGTTGGCTTCTCGCGGATCGCACATTTTCGGAAATATCAAATCAACTTAAGCAGCCAGAAACGAGCACACTCTGCAAATGAGGTATTTGTGTTTCAAACGTGCGGCGATGCGCCCTAGCCAAGCCAAACGCCTTCCGAGATTGATGTTGCCAGTCACTACTTCGTCATCGCGGTAGGGTTAGATCGCTTCTCGCTTAGCGTTGTGTTTCGGTGCACACTTTGTGACCGTAAACACTGATGCGGTAGATATTAAAAAAACAAAACACGCCTTGTTTGACAAGACAAAACGCATATCGCCGATCCAAGTTTTATTTCCGCGCCGAGACTGCCCAATTCCACATCTGTTTGGCCTCTGTCGACATAAAGTTACCGATAGCGGGCAAGCAGTATGGTGGGATGGGAACCGACCAACTGAAAGAGCTAAAGCGGCTTCAGAAGGAGAATGATCGGCTGCGGCGAGCGGTATCGGACCTGACGCTGGACAAGCTGGTCCTGTCGTAGGCCGCACGGGGAAACGACTGAGCTCTTCACGTCGCCGTGCCTGCATTGACCATGTGCGGAGTCAGCTCCACATCTCGGAGCGTCGTGCTTGTCGTGTCCTGGGGCAGCCTCGCTCCACACAGAGGCGGGTGCCCGTTGGCCGCGCCGATGAAGATCGTCTGGTGTCTGACATGATCGAGCTGACGCGCCAATATGGTCGATACGGGTACCGCCGGATCGCGGTTCTGTTGAGAGATGCTGGCTGGCAGATCAACGACAAAGCGCGACCTCATCAGTCATGCTACATTGAACGCGACTACCCATAAGCAACCGCCGCACCGGACGATGGAATCGCGATACGCGTTGGGTGCATGATCTTTGATGGCCTTGCGGCTTTAAACGGTGGCTTCAGTTGCAGCTTAAGGCTTTGTTAGGAAGTCAGAAATGCACAATTACGACTGACCCTAGTCATATGAGACCAGCAGATTGGTGGAAATACTCTCCGTCGCTGTGCTTAAGATATTTATTGCTTCCAATTTGGCGTGCCAAATTTCCAAAAATAACGTTAAAGAACTGCACGAGCAATTTTGGGAAAATATGTGCTGGACAGCCAAGCAGCAAACTCCTAGAACGCCGAGACCCAGCCAATTTTTTGGTCTCCCGTGCCCGGGTAGCTCAGGGGTAGAGCAGTGGACTGAAAATCCTCGTGTCGGTGGTTCGATTCCGCCCCCGGGCACCATCTTAACATCTGATAATGCCCGCCTACATATGATAAGGCTCTTGTTTTTAGGGCTTTGGCGCTTCCTGTTGTTTGATCACGTCTAACTTGGTCCGACAGAATGCTCCCAAATTGGGGGCACATATGGGGGCACCGCGAGTGCAGATGATTTGAGGATGCCCCCAATGCCGTTGACAGATGCTAGGATTAAGAACCTGAAAGCAAAGGAAAAGCCCTATAAAACGGCTGACTTTGGGGGCCTTTATGTTGAAGTGCGCCCTACTGGGGCGAGGCTTTGGAGATTGAAGTATCGGTTTGATCGTCGAGAGAAGCGTTTGTCTTTCGGGGCTTACCCGGATGTTTCCTTGGCCGATGCGCGTACCAAGCGAGACGAAGCCAAGATACTGTTGGCAAAGGGCATTGACCCGGGCAAAGCCAAACAGGATGAAAAGCGCGGGAAACGGGCGTCTGGTGAAAACACGTTTGAACGTTTGGCAGATGCCTTTCTAGCTAAGGGGCAAGCTGAGGGACGAGGGCCAGCTACTCAGACAAAAAACAGTTGGTTGTTAGGATTGGCAAAAGCCGATCTTGGCAATTTCGCTATTGCTGAAATTACCGCGCCAATGATCCTCGGGTGCCTTCGAAAGATTGAGGCAAAAGGCAATTATGAAACTGCCCAAAGGTTGCGCGCCAAGATTAGCGCCGTTTTCCGGTTCGCTGTTGCCAGCGGAATAGCTGAATCTGATCCTGCGCACGCTCTACGCGATGCTTTGATTAGGCCAACTCCCACACCTCGCGCGGCGATCATAGACCCAGTTGCCTTGGGCGGATTGCTGAGGGCCATAGATGGGTTCGACGGGCAAGAAACAACCCGTATTGCTCTTCAGCTACAGGCTATTCTTGCTCAGCGACCGGGCGAATTGCGCTATGCGGAATGGTCAGAAATCGACTTCAATGCAGCGATTTGGTCAATCTCTGCTGAACGAATGAAAATGCGGCGTCCTCATAATGTGCCTTTGCCAGAGCAAGCAATGAAGCTTTTGGATGATTTGCGGCGGATTACTGGCAATGGCCGCTATCTGTTCCCTAGTCTACGTTCTTATCAGCGCCCAATGTCCGAAAACACATTAAACGCAGCACTTCGCAGGATGGGTTATTCAAGTGACGAAATGACGGCTCACGGTTTTCGCGCCAGTTTTTCCACATTAGCCAACGAAAGCGGCCTCTGGAATCCGGACGCAATTGAACGGGCATTGGCACACGTCGAAAAGAATGAAGTTCGCCGAGTTTATGCAAGGGGGGAGCATTGGGAGGAACGTGTTCGATTGGCGAGTTGGTGGGCTGGTCAGTTGGTTGAGATGCGGTCAGATTGTTAGCACTGACACCAACGATGGAATCACATGGCGCAAAGCGAACAAGCAAGGAATCCTGCTGCTTTCAAAGCACTGATGGAAGAAAAGCTGGGAAGGCACTTGGACTGGAGTCAACCAAATCTGCAAAACTACGTAGGCCCTTATGACCCCAAAGTCTTCGAAGAGTACGAATTATACAGAAGTGAAGTTGTGGGGTTGTGTGGCGAAAAACTTTCAAGCTTTTCAAACACGGACTTCTTGATCCTCGCTCACTCCAACTTTGACGATCCCAATGATGTTAGAAGCGAGTGGCGTTCATTTGCAAGAGATGAGATTGGAAAGCTCAACAAGGCTTGCCCGCCTTGGTTCGCAGGTGGGTTTGGACACCCAGAATATGCTGCTGACTTTGAGTACTGGGCGCAAAATAGATTGTCCGTCGTCAGGGTTTTTGGCACCAAAGGCGGCCTAAGCTAAGAGAGAGTTTGGCTCATCTGGTTGGTTTGATTATGCGGCGTGCTGGCGGTGATGCAAGCGTCGCGCTTCGAGTGTCTTTCGTTTGATCTTTTCGCGTTGTTTTAGAATGGCTTTGTCACGCCCGAAGTAGACGTCAGCAGGTGTGACGTTGTTGATGCTCTCGTGATATCGCTGATGATTGTAATGATCGACGAAGGCTTCGATTTGCGCTTCGAGGTCACCTGGCAGGAAGTAGTTTTCCAGCAAGATGCGGTTCTTCAGGGTTTGATGCCACCGCTCGATCTTGCCTTGGGTTTGCGGATGATAGGGGGCTCCGCGCGAGTGCTTCATGCCTTTGTCTTTCAACCATTCCGCCAGATCCCCGGAGACGTAGCTTGATCCGTTATCGCTGAGCAGACGTGGCTTGTGAACGACATGGACCTGATCACAGCCAGACGCTTGCAACGCGAGGTCCAGTGTATCGGTCACGTCTTCGGCCCGCATGTTCGTGCAGAGTTTCCAGGAGACGATGTAGCGACTGTAGTCGTCCAGAACCGTACTGAGATAGAACCAGCCCCAACCAAGGACCTTGATGTAGGTGAAGTCGGTCTGCCAAAGCTGATTGATGGCCGTGGTTTTGTCTTTGAACTCGCTGGCGGCTTTCATGACGATGAAGGCTGGGCTGGTGATCAGATCATGCGCTTTGAGCACGCGATAGACAGTGGATTCTGACACAAAGTAGCGCTCTTGATCCGTGAACGTCACTGCCAGTTCGCGCGGTGACAGCTCTGTCTCTTTCAAGGCGAAGTCGACAACCTTGCGCTTCACGTCGTCAGGCACGCGGTTCCAGACATGCTTTGGCTTGGGCGATTGGTCCTGCAGACCAGCCTCACCGCGTTGAAGATACCGGCCGTACCAGCGATAGAACGTGGTGCGCGGAATGCCGAGCTTGGCTAATGTCAGACGGGCCGACAGATGCGACCCCTCGACCAGCCGGATGATCTCAAGCTTCTCAGATGCGGGGTACCTCATTCGTGGTCGCCCCCATCTATTACCCGGCAGGTGAATGTCTTGCATTCACTGAGAGGGCCCGAGCATGCTTTTTTTGAGAAGACGCAGTTCGAGCGTTTGTTCTGCCACCACCTCTTTGAGCTCCTTGGCTTCGCGGCGCAGTTCCTTGACCTCATCAGTGTTCGCAGCGCGTGCTGTATCCCCAGCTAGCCGCTTCTTTCCGGCCTCCATGAAGTCTTTCGACCATTTGTAGTAGATGCCCTGCGATATCCCTTCACGGCGGCACAGCTCAGCAATGCTGTTTTCACCACGCAGACCATCCAACACGATCCTGATCTTCTCTTCAGATGAATAGTGCTTGCGCGTTGCACGTTTAATATCTTTGACGATCTTCTCGCCAGGGCTCTTCGCTGTCTTTCTCATCGTCCACTCCTCGGTGGTTACGATGAGCAACAAACACTCCCTTAGCAAATAACCCTATTTGGATCCATAAGCGCTGACGTCAGACAAATCGTCATTCCAGAACGCGAGCAAAGCCGCATTCACGAGTTCATGGACCAGATCAACCCGCTCCAGAAGACGCTGGTGTTCTGCGCGACCCAGAACCATGCGGCGGCGGTGCGCGACTATATAAACCAGATCAAAGACATTGACGATCCGCACTACTGCGAGCGCGTGACCGCAAATGACGGCGCATTGGGTGAACAACACCTGCGTGAATTTCAGGACAATGAGCGCAGCATTCCGACGATCCTGACGACATCGCAGAAGCTGTCCACCGGTGTAGATGCCCGCAACGTGCGGAATATCGTATTGATGCGCCCTATCAAGTCGATGGTGGAGTTCAAGCAAATCGTCGGGCGCGGCACACGGACCTTCGAAGGCAAAGACTTCTTCACAGTCTATGATTTTGTGAAGGCATATGAACACTTCAATGATCCCGAATGGGATGGCCCGCCGGAGCCGCCAGACATCCCGACCCCACGGCCACCAAAGCCAGATGATCAACTCGGTCCCGACGGTCCTCCCCCGACGCCACCAGAACCAGAGGCTAAAATCCTAGTTAAACTGGCAGACGGTAAAGAGCGGCGGATCCGGTATATTGCAACAACCACCTATTACTCGCATGACGGCAGGATGATCTCTGGCGAAGAGTTCATGGAACAGCTTTTCGGAGACTTGGGTGAGCTTGTCACCGGTGAAGATGAACTTCGAGAAATCTGGAGTAACCCAGAAACACGGGTTCAGTTCCTCAAGGTCTTAGCGGATAGAGGATATGACAGCGGACGTCTTGAAGATATGAAGCGTCTGATTGATGCCCCTAATAGCGATGTGTTCGACGTGCTGGCTTATGTCCGGTTCACATTGGCACCGCAACTCAGATCGGAGCGGGCAGAAGCTGCGCGCGCCAAAAGTCTTGTGGGCTTTGAAGGCGAGATGAAACTGTTTCTCGAAGCTGTGTTGAACGCTTATGAAGTGCACGGCGTTGAAGAGTTGGCGTTGCCGAAGATTAGCGGTTTTCTAAAAGTGAAATACGGCGGGACAAATGGAGCAAAGCGTGTCCTCGAGGATATTCCAAAGATCCGGCGGGCGTTTACCGAAATTCAAACCTATCTTTACGCTCAATAGGGCGTGGAACTCGTATCACAATTCGAAGTTGGGGGCATAATTGGGGGCACTCAGAAAAAACATAATAATTATATCTACACACTTCAATATTTTAGGCTCTAAACGCGACGCCGCCCCCGGCACCATCACCTCAGCTAACACGTTGGTTTCGCTCTAGCTTTTAACAACTGCTTGGAGCCGTAGACCTTGTCGGAGACCATTTCACCCACGTTCGCCTTCGTAAAAGACGGAGTGTTCTACTTTAGCCGTCGCATCCCAAAAGAGCTTGTTCCTCATTATTTGTCACCTCGGATTGCATATTCTCTGCGCACACGGTCAGCAAAAGTAGCGGAAGCGAGAGCGAGAAAAGCTGCTGATCAACTGGACGACTACTGGTTCCACCTCAGGTCTCGTAATGCTGAGCTGCCAGGAAAGCACATGCTGAGGCAGCGGAACGCTGGGTCTGTGGAGCTAGCCCCGGGCCCTATGTTGTCGTTTGGTGTTGTAGTGTTTCCTCCATTGTTCGATCAGGATTTGCGCCTCCCTTAGCGAGTAGAAGACCTCTCCGTTCAGCAGTTCATCCCGAAGCCTTGCATTGAAGCTTTCACAATACCGGTTCTCCCAGGGCGAGCCGGGCTCGATGTAGGCGGTCTTGGCACGGACTGCTGAGATCCAATCTCGAACGGCCTGAGCGATGAACTTCTGGGCCGTTGTCTGACCGGATGTAGGCAGGGACACCGCGCAGAATGAACAAGTCGGTCAGCGCGTCGATACCCTCGGTCGAGTTCAGCCTCCTCTTCACTCGGATCGCGAGGCACTCCCGTCTGTGTTCATCCAGGATGTTGAGCGTCCGGAACGCTTTCCCATCATCGGTCCGATGATGAACGAAGTCATAGCTCCAGACATGGTTGCGGTATTCAGGCCTCAGCCGAACACAGGAACCATCCTTCAGCCAGAGCCGTCCTTTCTTTGGCTGTTTCAGGGGCACTTTGAGCCCTTCACATCGCCACAGGCGTTCGACCTGCTTTCCTCAGAAGAATACTGTTTGCGAGTTGCCCGTTTGATGTTTTTGACGACCTTCTCGCCTGGGCTGTTGGTTGTCTTTCTCATTATCCACTCCTCAGTGGCTACGATGAACCAGAAACACACTCTTATCAGATCGCCCTATTTGGACTCATAAGCGTCAGTTTCAGACAACATATCTAAACACCCTTGTGTGTCACTTTTCATTGAGATTTTCAGAAGAACTAGGCTTAGCACTAATGGCTTTTAGAGCTTGCTCCAGCGCAGTGGCAAAAGCAGGAGCATTTTCGCCCTTAAAACAATTATAGTGATCGCCTGGAGCATCAATAATGCTTATGAGGTCCGCAATCTTAGATAACCCGTAATCGCCACGACGAACGCCAACGCTTGTTTCTGACGCCCTTACGAGAACAACCCGAACGTTGCTCCTGGGGGAATACCCACGCAAAAGACGCCCGTGCTGGTGATCTGATACCCGGCGAAACCGGCGTCGATCCATTTCCACAGGATCGCGATCTCCAATTCGCATGTTGGCATAAGCATCACTGATCTTACGAAGCGTTATGCGGCAAAAACGCTTTGTTTTGCCCGCCAATCGCAAAAGTGTCCCGAAAGCCGATTGGTCCCCAAGTCCAGCATCCAAAATGACGCAACTGGCCTCGCCACCATCTTGGATCAGTTTTCGGGAAATTTCATAGACGGCCCGGCCACCAGCAGAGTAACCAGCAAGAATCCACGGTCCGTTTGGATCAACGCTTCGAATGGCCGTTGCCATGCGAGTAGCCAAGTCTTCTATGTTCCAAAGCGGTTTTTCGTCGTCAAACAAAGCGGGATCAAGCACGCCGAATCCCTGCCAACGATCTGTGAGGCGTTCAATAACCGGGGCGAAGGGCGCAACGTGTCCACCGCCGCCCGCGACCAAAAAGAACTTGGTACCGTTAGAATTCGCATTCAATTTAGTTGGGAAGCGTTCGATCAAACGGTCCCAATCCTCATTTTTGTCCAGGCACTGCAGAGAGTCTTCGACAAATTGCGCGATACCTTCGGGAGTTGGGTCGGCAAACATTCCTGACGGGGGCAAAACGACCTTCAATCGTTCTTCCAGCAAATGCGTCAAGCGCAGCATTGACATGGAGTCGCCTCCTTCATCGAAGAACGACACACCTGGCTCAACAGTCTGGGTTTTCAGCATTTCCTTCCAAAGGTCGGAAACAATTTTTTGTATCTCAGGTTGAACAGGATTTCTGATAAAGGGCGCGAACTCGTTTGTTTTGAAACTCTCGACAACCTTTGTTGCGCTTTGGATCGACAAATCAGAAAGGTTCATTTCGGGACTTCTCGAAACGGCAGCCATCGCACTTTGGATCTGTTCGGCAAACAACTCCATGTTCTGTTTGTCTTGCCGGGCAGGATTATAGATCACGCGAAGTTCACGCCCTTCCGGATGGTCAATAATTGTTATCCAAAGGTCGATCCACGCTGCTTCTTTGTCTGGCGCAATTTCAGTCGACAATAAATCTTCAGATAATTCTAGGGGGTCAAACGACTTGCGATGGGTAAAAACGATACGTCCAAATGGCGCGGCCTCCATCCGATGTGCAAGTTTCATGTGTTGGAACAGGGCTTCCGCGCGGATGTCTTGTTGGGCCAAAGCATCCAAGACCGTCCCGCGTACCCTTTGCAAAATCGACGCATAGCTGGAATTTCGATCGATCTGGGATCGCACAACAACCGTGTTTGTGAACATCCCAATCAAATTCGCCACTTCCGGGCACGAGCGCCCCGCAATCTGCGTCGAGATCGTCACATCGGTTTTTCCAGTCCATTTATGGAGCGTACATATAACAGCCGCCAATGTGGTCATAAATGGCGTGGTCTCAGATGCGCGACCAAACGTGTCAAGCCGGTCAGTCAAATGGTCTGGCAAAGGACGTTTGACAATTTGGGATGAACCCGGGGTCATAGGCGCGGTGGAGGTTCGCGGTAACGCATTGTCTAGGTCAGCGCCATCTAACGCACCTGCCCAACGATCAAGCACCGCAAGCTGTTCAGATGTGTCGGCCTTTTGCCCTTGCCACGCGGCAAAGTCCGCGTATTGCAGCGGCAATTCTGCTAAATCATGTGCGACGCCACGACAGGTTGCACGATAGGCTTTGGCAACTTCAGATCGCAAAATACGCATGGACCATTCGTCGCTGACGATGTGGTGAACGTTTAAGATTAACAGCGATATGTTTTCGGTATATCGCAAGAGCCGAGCACGAAAAGGCGGCTCCGACAACAGGTCAAATGGGTGTGTTGCAGCAGCATTGACCTCCTTCATGGCTGCGTTGACATCCTCAGCCCACTGTACCTCAAGCGCTGGCGTGGTTTTGCTCGCTAAGCAAACCGGTGTCGCGCGGGTATGGTCGAACTTCACACGAAGCGCTTCATGCCGAACGACAATTTCATCAATCGCATGGCGCAGCGCTTTAACGTTCAAAGGTCCTTCCAGCAAATCGGCCTGGACGAGATTGTAACTTTCCGGATTTGGAGAAACGAGATGCGCAAAAAGTATGCTTTTCTGCGCATCAGATAGAGGCAAAGGTGCGCCGCGGGGCAGCGCCGGGATCTCGCGTATTCTGGATTTTTTGCGCCGACGGGCCAGCAATTTCGTCTCCAAGGCCTGACGCTCTGCAAGCGAATTTGTGCTTTCGGATTTGCACGGATCGCTACCCTGTTGATCTTCCGCTATCAGCGCCTCTAACACGGCCTCGCCGAGGCTGCGTAGTGTTGGGTTCTGGAAAACGTAGGAATTGGACGGCGGCAGATCCATGTCCTCTTCAAGCCGAAAACTCATCTGCATGGCCAACAGGGAATGGCCGCCAAGATCGAAAAAACTTTCGTCAATACCAAAGCCATTGCGCTGTAGTAAGTCTTCCCACACCTCCATCAACAGTTCTTCTACTGGGGTCCGTGGTGCAACGATCCTCTGAATGGCGGCCGGAGCGTCCAAAGCCAAAAGGGCATTTCGGTCAATCTTACCGTTCGAGTTAAGAGGAAGTAGATCTACGATCCGCCATTCCCCAGGGATCATCCAGGTCGGCAAATGATCCCGCAGCCTAGTGCGCATCATGTCGATCGTTAAAGTGGCTTCATCCATAAGTACGACAAAAGCCGCAAGCGCCGTGACTTTTGCACCTGACTGTCGCGGAATGATGACAGCATCTCGTACCTCGTCGAAAGCCCGAAGAGCGGATTCAATCTCTTGCGGTTCAATCCGGAACCCACGCATTTTCACTTGCCAATCCTGCCGGCCATGAAAATGCAAAACCCCATCGTTGTCCCACATGGCGCGGTCACCCGTACGATAGAGCCGCGCGTCCTCATCACGCTGAAATGGGTCTTTTAGAAACACGGCAGCCGTATCCTCGGGACGATTCAGATAGCCGCGCGCAACGCCGTCGCCGCCAACCCACAGATCGCCTTCAACTCCGATAGGTACCGGGCGCATGTCACCATCCAGCACGTAGGTCGAAGAGTTGGCCAAGGGGCGCCCGATGGGGATTGCGCCATGGGCCTGACCCGGCGTGACACGATGCAATGCAGAAAACGTCGTATTTTCTGTCGGTCCATACCCGTTGAAGAGGACTAGATTGGGAGCCGTTTCAAGTGCCTTTTTCACGTGATCCGTGGAAAGCACGTCACCACCGGCCAAAACGCGGCGATGACCAATAAAGCAGTCGGGGCGCAAATCGACCATCTGTTGGAAAAGACCGGCAGTTAGCCAGATCGTATTGATATCTTCAACTACAATGAGGTCCGCCAGGGAGTTCAATGAAGGCATTCCACTGGGTGGCTGGATGAGCGTCGCGCCAGAGAGAAGAGCGCCCCAAATTTCAAAGGTGGACGCATCAAAACTGGTGGGGGAAAAATTCAGCATTCGGTCGTCTGGCCCAATTTCGAGATCCGTCAAACCATTGACGAGCCGCAAGACGTTGCGCTGAGTAACGCATACGCCTTTTGGGTTTCCTGTCGAGCCTGAGGTATAGCCGACGTACGCCATAGACTGTGAGGCAATTGCAGGACGTTCAAAAGCCTCGCCGTTCCCGCGTAAGCCATCGACATCAATAATTTTCGCAGTGCTTTGCAACCGTGCAATGTCTCGGTCAGGCAAAATCACCTTTGCCCGGGAATCGTTTAGCAGAACTTCTAGGCGAGCTGGCGGCTGAGTTGGATCAAGGGCAAGGTACGCTCCGCCCGCCTTCAAGATCCCCAAAAGCGCCGCGATGAGCTTTGGCGTGCGTTCCATCAAGGTTGCAACGATCACCTCGGGTCCAACCCCAGACTGGCGCAACTCTGCGGCAATCCCATCTGACCAGGCGTCAAGCTCCGCATAGGTCAGCGCAGCATCCCCTTGCTGGACGCAGATCTTGTTGAAATATTTTTTAGCAACTCCGGCAAAGACTTCCGCAATCGAGCTTTGGCGCGGGTAGTCTTGCGCCGGACCCACAGACATCTTCAGTGACTCGGCCGCTTCGTCTGCCGGCAAGCTTGTGTAACTGCTTATCGCAGCGACAGGGTCCGCGATCACATTCGACAGGAGCGCTTCAAACCGGGCACTCATGAGATGTACTGTTTCTGCGCCCAGGATGTCGGTGGAATATTCAAAAAACCCACCAAGCCGGTCGTCGGTTTCTTCCATCATCAAAGTCAGATCAAACCGCGCAAAATCATGATCAAAGTTGAAATACTCCACCTGAAAGCCGTGCTGAACCTGTTTTCGAGCATCCTTGGGCATCATCGCGCAAAGCACTTGCACCAATGGCGGTTCACCCGAGCGGGTATTTGTAGCAAACTCGGTTGCCAACAATTCAAACGGCACATCACGGAGTGCCCGCGCACGCGAAACACGCTGGTTCGTTGCCTTGGCATGTTCGAGAAAAGTAAGGCTCGGGTCAATACGCACAGGGATCGGAACAGGGCCAGTAAAAGATCCTACAAGCGCATCGCGCAATTCATCTGGACGCGTGTCGATGCCAGTTCCAAGCACAAATTCGCGCTGGCCAGACAAGTGATGCATTAAGAGTTCAAAAGCCGCCAAAGCCACGGTGAAAACTGACGCGCCGCTCAGGTCAGCAAGACGACGCAGCCCGATGACGATTTTCGTGTCATACTCAATCGAGATGCGCGCACCCTTAAGGCTTCGTACAATCGGACGGTCATGATCAAGAGGCAAGCGCAAGGCGGTGACACGGTCGCCCAGATCTTTACGCCACTCAGCAAGCAGGTCTTCCTGACGTTCATTGACCATCTGATCTGAGTTCCAAACAAGCGCATCGCCAAAGCTGACTTCAATCGGGGCAAGGTTGGGCGTCCCATTTGCTGCTACGGCGGCGGCAAGTTCCTCCGCCAGGATCGCGGTAGAAATTACATCACCAATAATATGATGGGTTTGGAACACCAAGCCCACGCCCATCTCCCCAAGCAGGAAAGCACTGGCGCGGGCCGGAGGTCCAACTTCCAATTCATAGCGGGCGGCAGCGGCCTGCTGTGCGCGCTTTCGGTATGTTACCTCGCGCGTTTCAAGCGGTTCATCCTGTAAATCCACGATCTGCAATGACACCCTAGGGTCTGTGTCAAAGCTCTGAAGTGGTAAGCCGTCTTGAAGCAAGAAACGCGCGCGTAGCGCCTCATGCCGGGTAATTAAATAGTCGATAGAGCGTTGTACTACCTGTAAATCCACGTCTTTGGACAACCGCAGACTGAAGGCCGAATTGTACATCGCAGACGTAGGATTGGTACTGCATTTGGTCCAAATATGCTCTTGCGCAGAGTTAAGGACGATGGGCGCGCAAAGATCCGTCCGTTTCGGAATTGTCTTATTGGGCTTTGAAACGCTCGTTGCGTCGTTCAAAGAGCGACGCAATCCAGCTAAAGTGGCCCCCGGTCCAAAGAGCGTATCCATCTGTAGTCGCCGGTCAAATTCATTTTCAATCAGCATCAGCAACCGCATGCTGCGCAAAGAGTCCCCGCCCATCATTGAGAAGCTCGCGTCCTCATCCACTTTCGAGCGCCCAAGGACCAGACACCAAAGCTCCGCTAGGCGATCGCTTGGCGAAGTGCTACTCGCCTCTTGCTGTGCTGATTCAGCATCCAACTGCGCCCCAACAACATGACGCAGCGGTTTGGTTCCGGGACCGCCCAAAATCTCATCCACTGTAAAAAAACCATCTCAGGAAGTTTATACCTTGCAAGCGCGAGTTCGGGATAAGCCAACGGCACGGCTGGATCAAGAACCTCACCCTCTCTCAGGCAAAGAGCCGCTGCAACGGTTTCACCCAAAGTCGTTTGGGGCAAAGGAAAACAGATCAATTCCTTGACAGACGGATGCTCGGCAATCGCTTTTTCGACCTCTTAGGGTGAGACCTTTTGTGCACCGGGACTGACGGTATCGGAAACTTGCCCCAAAACAATCAAAAATCCATCTCCGTCAAATGCGCCGATTTCCCCCGTTCGAAAAAAGCCACCGACAATTATCTCTCTTGCTATAACCGTATCATCATGACCGTCGAACACTGCACTGTTGCGCATCGCAATTATTCCGAACTCACCTCGTGGGGTCCTCTCACAAAGTTTCGATTTCTGTTGCGTTGTTGCACCCGGCGAGCGAGGTCCTTAATTTTCCCTGGGACTGTTGCATAAACCTGTATTGTCCCAAATTCGGTATGCGGCTCGGATGTTATGCAGCCAAACCAAAGAGTCCTTGAACTAAGCTGATCTCACCACGAACGCTTGGTTGTTTGTCTTGAATGTGTCCGTTCTTGATCGCTCTAATCCTCTCCATGCCTTGCAATTTCGCCTTTGCACATCGCAAAGATCGGAAACTTTGACGATATCTCATCAGCCTCTCGAGAGCGGCATGGTCGCTCTCAACCCGGTTGTTTCGATACTTGTCGTCGATATGGGTGATATTGGTATCGTCACATTAACTGATGGCGGAAGAGGGCTACCTTGTGGTTCATCCGCGTAATCAGGATGGGCTCCGGCAGGCAGATCATACCGTGTTCGCCCGTTGCATCGAAAGTGTTTTGACTATTGTTACCTAGAACGCGCGATATTTTTGCGCGCGCGGCGCGTGCTGGTATCTACACTGGTCTGATCACCTTATCGCGTCTTGGCAGAATCCAGGCGAAAGCGCTTGTAAAGACTGCAATTGCCCATCTTGAAAGGCGCGGTGACCCGTCGAATGCTATGGTGAACAGAGTTTTGGATGCAAAAGTAGGCGCAACCATGACGCTTTATGATTTACCGGAATTATAGTACGAATGATAACGAGGTCCTTTTATGAAACTTTTTCCGGTACTAAGTCACCATAGACGAAGCGGCATTCCTTGCGACAGCGCGTCGGAGGTGTTTCTGTGAGCGACACTGGGGACACGAGCGCCGACTCTCCTGTTTTCTTTGCCGCCATCGACATTGCCCCGATCATCCCGGCCCAGTATTTTGATTACTCAGGTGTCGCATTTTTGGAGCCTTGGGGCTTGGGTGGAATGGGGTATTATTGCGCTTGTTATACCGCGCCGTACTTCCCTATCATCACACCATACACGGGGGTGGAAGTCGGGCCGCCCATTTCTATTCCTCCCACTGCTTTGTCTGATAGCTTCACTGCCTTTGCAAACGATGCGGGGGAAAGACTACGCCTTGGTCAGGTCAGCGACGGCACCGGACTTTTGTCCAATGATTATGCTGCCCGGAGTGTCACGGCGGTCAATGGGCAGGCCGGCAACGTGAGCACACAAGGCAATACCGTGCGGGTTGAAGGGTCCAACGGGGGATTCTTTCGAATATATGAGAACGGCGCGATGGATTTCCGTTTTGCGCCAGACGATGTCATGCTCGGGGAGACAACGGGCTTTGAGTATACAGTCATCAATATTACTGGCGAGACGGACACCGCAACGGTAAAAGTGAGCTGGGAAGAAGTTGCGCCGAATTATGATCTGTTCTTAGTCGAAGCGCCAGGATTAAGCCGGATCGCCACGCAGAAAGAAGGTACAGCCCTACTCGCTGGTAAGACAGCTCCAGACGGCACGCCCATCACCATCACGGCGATAAACGGCAACCCGGATCTGGTAGCGCCTTTGTCCAACAGTTTCTGGGAGACGTTTAAGGGTAGCAATGGTGGTTTGTTCACAGTTTTCCCAGGCGGCGTTATCGATTTTGATCCCGACAAAAATTCGACGCCAGGCGAGATCACGGGATTTGAATACACCTTGTCCGCTGCTGTAGATGGTACGACCACTGGTGTGGTCGAGGTGGCGTTACTCAGTTTCGCCAACCCCGACGTCGCCGTGCTTTATGGCGATGATCTGACCGCTGCGGCGGGCGGTCCCATTGCTGTTGGCGCGATCGATGATGGCACGGATGCGCTGTACAACGACATTGCAGGCGCGCGCATCGTCGGAGTGAACGGGTTCACGTTTCTCGGCTCCGGCTTTTGGTTTGGTGGATCGAACGGCGGCCAGTTCCGCGTGTTCGAGGGCGGCACGGTTCAGTTCCGCGATCAGGGCGCCCCCGTTACTCCCGGTGAATCTACTTCCGTCTCCTACACCATCGCGGTCCCCGGTGGATTCGGCGACACCCTGACCAGCACATTCACGGTTGATCTGATCGACCGACCGTCCGAGGTGTTTGCAGCGGATGATGTCTATTCATTGAGCCCCGCCGAATTGTCATCCGCACAAGCGCAATGGGTCCGGTTGGGCAGCGTCAACAGCGACGACGTCCTGCTGGCCAACGACTTCTTTGTCTCCGAAATCACGCAAATCAATAGCGCAGCCCTGCAAGAGGGTGTATTTTTTGACGGCTCAAACGGGGGTCAATTCCGAGTATTTTCGGGTGGTGTCGTCGATTTTGTGAACCGCGGTCTGGACAAACTAGCGGTGGGCGAGACGACGTCCTTCACCTACACCGGCGATCAAGGCTCTACAGCAACCGTGACGCTGAGCATAGAAGGCGATGTCACCCCATCGCCCACCACGTTCGGCGCGGTTTTCGCAGGAATTTCTGTTGGGGACAACAGCGGCAGCGCGGTGTCCTCAGCGGGCGACGTTAATGGCGACGGATATGATGACATGCTGATCACGACGGATAGAGGGTTTGATCGTGCTCCAATCGAAGCCTACCTCGTTTACGGATCGGCGTCGGGTCCTTCCCCGAATTTTGAATTATCATCGCTGGATGGCACCAACGGCTTTGTGATTGTCGGCGACGTTGGGGATAATGCCAATGCGCGGTCTCCGGCTTCCGCAGGCGATGTAAACGGCGACGGCTTTGATGATTTCTTGATCGGGGCACCTTCTCTGAGCCCCAACGGAAACTTCAGCGGTTCAAGCTTCTTGGTGTTTGGAGCGGCTTCGGGACTGCCGCCTCGCCTGGAACTCTCGTCCCTCGACGGCAGCAATGGTTTCAGGATTAATGGAATTGCTGCGAACGACAGCAGCGGTCATGCCGTTTCCTCGGCTGGGGACATCGACGGGGATGGCTATGATGACATTCTGATTGGCGCATTTAACGTGGATCGCGATGGTCTTGAGAAGGTCGGCGAAAGCTATGTGGTTTATGGTGCGGCCTCAGGGTTTGCCGCTTCGTTCGAGCTGTCGGACCTGGATGGAACCAATGGTTTTACCATACGCGGCGTTAATGCGAATGATGGAAGCGGCACGGCGGTTTCTGCGGCCGGGGACGTGAATGGAGACGGCTATGATGACATTCTGATTGGGGCGCCCTTCGCGCGGAATGGCCCTCCCTCTGCGGGCGAAACCTATCTGGTTTACGGTGCGCCCTCCGGCATTCCGGCGAGGCTGAACCTATCCGACCTGAATGGTACGAATGGTTTTACCATGAACGGTGTGGATCCCCGCGATTTTAGCGGCCGAAATTTGGCTTTCGCAGGAGACGTCAATGGCGACGGCTTCGATGATATGTTGATCTCCGCGAGCTTTGCGGATCCCAACGGGGTATCCAGCGGCGAAACTTATCTGGTTTATGGCTCACAAGCCGGACTGCCCACCAGCTTCGATTTGTCACTTCTCGATGGCACCAATGGTTTCGCGATGTTGGGCATCGACGAACGTGACAAGATTGGCCGGTCTATATCCTCGGCAGGGGATGTGAACGGTGATGGCTTTGATGACATATTGATAGGGGCGGGAGACGCTGACTTTAAGGGCAGTGAAAGAGGGGAGACCTATCTTGTATTCGGCGCCGCGTCGGGTGGCGCTGCGGCGTTGCAGCTATCCGATCTGGATGGCACGGACGGCTTCGTTTTCAGGGGCGTAGAGCGAGGTGACCGAAGCGGTCACTCCGTGTCTTCTGCTGGAGATGTGAACAATGACGGCTTTGATGATTTGCTGATTGGCGCCTATACCGCATCATCCAACGTACGCCTGAGTGGCGAGACCTATTTGGTTTATGGCGGCGAAAAGATCCTTGATTTTTTTGACTTGGCTGACGGCACTCAGGACGGCAGCATCGCACTAATCCACATCACGGATGAATTTATTTTTTAGAAATAGTTGACTCAATCAAAATTGTTTTCTTCGGGCTCCACTGGGACTGTTGCGTTAATTTGAAGGGGCTGTTGCATTAACTACGGAATTTTTGCGATGAATATTCCGAAAAGATCCCATCATGCCGCTTAAACAGCCGTTCAAGCTTCATAGATTTCCAGCTTCATTTGTCTTTTGTAACGAAAGGATGTAATTGCGCAATCCGTTGTCCTTTCAGGATGTCACCGATCTGCTGGCAGAACGTGGCTGGATATGGATCGATCTACCATCTTCCGATGGGTGTAAAAATTTGGTCCTGAGTTATCCAAAGGAACCGAAAAACACCTAACGCGCGCAAGCCTGAATTGGCATATCGAAGAAACCTACGTACGGGTTGGTGGGAAATGGCGGTACTTGTGGCGCGCAATTGATGCAAACGGGCAGTTGGTTGACTTTCGACTGGCAGCGCGACGAGACGCTAAGACTGCCAAAGCCTTTTTTAAAGGCGATTGGAAGATTGCGTTTACATCAACCAATATCAATCTGCACCGACAAAGTACCAGTTTATCGCAAGGTAATCCGCGAGATCTATCACGTTTTTGATCCGCTCTGTGATTCCACCGCTCATATCGACCGCAAGTATCTCGACAACCGCGTTGAGAGTGAGCATGCTGCTTTAAAATGATAATTGGATACCGCCACAGTTTCCGATCACTGCAATCTGCGAAAGCGACGCTAGCGGCAATGGAAATAATCTGGAGGATCAAGAAGGGCCAGATTCACGACGGAGCATTAAGAGGCGTATTAAACAACTTCGAACCCTTCGTAAGACAAATCCTGCGCAGCCTCTGGGTTCAGGACGAAGAGATGTGGTTTCATAACCACTCTGAATAGCCTTTAATCCACTCTTGACGCATTCGATCTCCTTCACCCCGGAACCTCTCGGGTAGGATGTCATACGACGAAATCCGATCTGGCCGGAAATGTCGGAAGTCACGTCTGAGTTCGCACCAAGCGGCAAGGACAATGGCTTCAGAATGATAGGCGATGGCAATCGGCAAGATGGTTCGTTCGCTTTTTTGATCATCGACATTGGAATAAGATATTTTGAGCTTTTGTTCCTCACGGATTGCCTGTCGTACATCGGACAAGTCTACTAACGAAGGCTCGTCCGCCCCCCCGCTTGAAGCAAATACTGTGCTGCTGAGCGGCGTGGCATCGGTTAGCTTTTGTGCAGCACTGCGCGCGGCCCGTTTAAGCCCTCTGTCGCCTGTTCTGGTGATCATTGCCAAGCCAACGGTTATTGCTTCCGCTTCTTCTATGTCGAAATTTATAGGCGGCAAATCGAACCCGGTTCGCATGATATATCCGACTCCCGCCGCCCCCTCGATCGGAATCCTCAGCGCCTGTAGGGATGCAATATCGCGGTAGACCGTGCGTTTGGTAACTTCCAACTCCTCCGCTATCTCGCGTGCTGTGCATGGTCTGCGAGCGTTGCGAAGCAACTGAATTATTTCAAACATCCGAACAGAGCGACCCATTGTTATTTTTCCTAGAAATGACCAAGGTTTCGGCAAATGCGTGAAGACTGCTGACACATACATGTCAGCATCAAGGTGCTAAAGATACAATGCTGAAGCCCGCAAGCATAAGGATAATCCGAATGTCGCAATCCTTTCGTAATCTGCACGCACGCGCAAACCCGTTCATCTTGGCAAATGCTTGGGACAAGGGCACCGCTTGCTTGTTCGCGGGGCTTGGCGCAAGAGCGCTCGCAACCTCGTCTGGTGCACATGCCTTCACTTTGGGGCGGCCTGACCTGGGAACAGTTACACGGGACGAGGCGCTTGCCCATGCTGAAACAATCGTGTCGGCAACATCGCTTCCTGTGTCAGGGGACTTTGAAAACGGATTTGGCGATGCACCTGACATCTTGGAAGAGACGGTCAAATTGTCGGCGGAAATTGGGCTAGCGGGTATTTCGATTGAAGACATCTCCTATCCAAACACCCAACCCTACGATTTTGAACGAGCGGTTGAACGCATCAAAGCTGCAAGCGCTGCAGCGAGAGCGCTGCCAAAGGATTTTGTCCTCGTCGCGCGCGCTGACGGCTTTATGAACGGCCTTTATGATTTGGATGAAAGCATCAGACGCATTCAAGCCTTTGAAACTGCTGGCGCGGATTGTGTTTATATCCCTTACCTGCAAAATCTGGAGACGGTCACAAAAGTCTGCAGCAGTGTCTCAATACCTGTGAATGTCGGGATCAGTACCGTTGAACATATATCGCTACAGGAATTCGCGGACGCTGGAGCCGCGCGCATTTCTTTGGGAATGGCGATGGCGACCGCCACGCACACGATCTTGCACAACCTTTCCACTAACATATTCGAAGACGGAAACTTTGCGAAACTCGGCGACAACCTTTCTTACGAAACCATTGATCAGTGCATGGCAAAGGGGCGGACGCGGTGACCACATACACCGAACACAGTCTGATACACTTGGCCTGCATTGCCGATCAGAGCGATGGGGAAACGTCTGATGATCAAGTACTACTATCCTGATGGAACGCATTGCTATCGCGCGCTTCACACTACCCATGCAGTGTATCGCTCCGACGATGGCAAGCTGATCGCGCGAGCTATCAAGCCAGACAATACTGAGATGTATGAGTTTGAAATCGCGGGCTTCGAGTTGCTCAAAAACGGAGTGCGCTATGACTAAAACGGAACATGAACTCGATGGATTTGATATGGCACCCGCTGTGCTTGAGCGTGAGTGGGTCGTTACAATTGATACGCCGACTGGTGGAGTTGAAGCAGTGGTGGCAGCACTTGGAAATGCGTTGCCATTGACCCAAGGTCCCTATGACAACTGCATGTTTGTGCGGGAGGCTGGCTATCAACGGTTTCGTGCGATGGAAGGTTCACATGCCGGTGCCGAAGGAACCATTCAAAATACCGCGGCACAGCAAATCGTGTTTTCTTTACCTTGTGATCCAGCGCTTCTGCGTAAGGCCTTCAACGTCATCTTTGCAGTGCATGTGAACGAAGAACCGACGATACGTGTCGAAGAAATCTGGGGAAGCCGTTCGAAGCTTCTGGACGATAAAGACAATCCAAACCGATATTGGAACCGACCTGACGCCGAACAACTTCATGGCGACAGTGTTTAGCTTTGATCGGATGACGACACATAGCGTGGGATCTTGTGCCCTCTCGCACCTGACCCTAACAACCTTATCAAGACGTATTGCGACGCAGCGGCGGAGTGAGCCAGCTAAGTCGCCCGCTTGGCGATCATCATGTGGCCGTTACGGACTTTGACGAACCTCTTAAAGAACTCGAAGCCGCTGTTGGTGAAATACGCACTTTTGGAGCAGCCGTGCGGGAGCGGTTGGCGCAGATCACAGAACGCGGTTGGCAGAGTGACGAATAGTCCGACGCGGTCGCAACTACGCCAGTTACCGGCTGAATCATATACCAGCCCGTGATGCGGCGTCACAGCTACAAAACCAATCACAAGGTATTTTGTCTAATTTTATGTAGGTGGCAGAAAGCGAACAACGGCTTCTCAACCACAATTGTCTACCAAAGGCGACAAGGGAACAACAATGGATATGCTCGCGTTGGCTTGGTTGAACGAAAAGAGGCTGCGGATAATTGTTTGTTTGCTCTGCGCCATAGTTGTCGGGGCAGTATATTTTCTCGCCTACAACTACAAAGTCATGAAAAGTGAGATATCGCAGCGCCAACAGCTGATCGATATGACAAATGCCTTCACCAGCGCATTTTCGATGCATCGTGATGAAGACAATCTCGTCCCTGCAACATTCCGCCGGATCGGGATCCAGGAGTTCACAGACAACGTAAGAAGCAGCGCAGACGTACGCGCAAGTGCATCAACGATGCGCATGCCCGGCACACCGGGATTAGAATTGGAAACCGTTGAAGAAGACCCACGCATCCGCGCGATCATCACCAGCATGGCCGACACAAATGCGGCAAAACCATATAATGAACACCTCTGGTCAAACCGACAGTTTATAGGCCGAACGATTGTACCCTCGATTGCGTCCTCCAGCAGTTGCGTTGAGTGCCACAACGCGGCACTTGGCCAAGATATCTACGACGTTGGCGATGTGATGGGCGCATTTGTTGTGGAGACAGACCTGACCAGCGTAGTGACGCAAGGAGCTGCTTATGCGATTGCAACCGCACCGCTCGTTGGTTTCCTTGTCTTTTTTCTGATCACATCGCAAGCCAAACGGTCCGCTAAAACTGTTACTGCGTTGCGACGCCAAGTGACGGCAGAGCAGAAGCAGCGCAAGGCTGAAGAAACCGCAAAATTTCTTGCCTCACACGATTCGCTAACGAATTCAGCCAATCGGAACATGTTTCATGACCAACTCGAAGCGAATATTACACAGCTGGATAGTGGCGAGGCAGCAGATGTTGTTATCGCTTTGATTGATCTGGACGACTTCAAACTGATCAACGACTCCATGGGACATGATGCCGGCGATGCGGTTCTCGTTACCTGCGCGCAGCGTTTGCGGCGCTTGATAGATCAATTCGATGGCTTGGTAGCGCGTTTTGGTGGCGACGAGTTTGCGGTAGTTGTGGCTCCAAGATCGGTTGAATTTGACGTCGCTCTACTGGGGAAACAGCTTGTCGATACGGTGCATCAGGACTTTCAGTTTGGGAAATCCGTCATTCGACCCGACTGCTCGGTTGGTATCGCACAACTTTCGGCGATCGATGGCACTGACATTGCCGCTCTAATGAAATCTGCCGATATGGCACTTTATGCTGCCAAAGACGCCGGTAAGTCGTGTTTTCAGGTTTTTGATGAACCTCTGCGGGCCAAGATGGGGCGAAAGATGGCGCTGATCTCAGAATTGCCTATCGCACTTGCCAATGGCGGAATTCGTCCAGTTTTACAACCAAAGATCGACCTGCGAACGGGTGATCTGATCGGGTTTGAAGCCCTCGCTCGCTGGCGCCTCGAAAACAAGGAGATCCCCCGCGCAGAATTCATTCCCTTGGCGGAAGAGTGCCGTCTGATTGAACAAATCGACTTTCAAATTATGCAACAGGCGGCGATCTTTATCACACGAGCGTCTCGAACTGTTGAAAACCCGATCAACCTGTCCGTGAACGTGAGCACGATAGATCTGCGAAACTCTGATTTCGTGGAGCAGGTTCTGGATGTCCTTTTGGTAGCGGGTCTCTCGCCCTCACATCTCACGCTCGAAATCACAGAAAGCGTTTTCATGCAAAATTGGGACCAAGCGCGTCAGACTTTAATGACTCTTCGCAAGGCGGGCGTAAGCATCGCCCTGGATGACTTTGGGACGGGCTACTCGTCCTTGTCTTATGTCCTGGAATTTCCGTTCGACGAGATCAAGATTGACCGCTCTCTCGCGAAAGATATGACTAGGATCGAGCAAAATCGGGGGATGCTCGCTCATCTGGTACGTATGTTCCATGATCTGGACAAAAAAGTGACCGTAGAAGGTGTCGAGACTTGGGAGCAAACGCGGCTTCTGATGGATATCGGAGTTCATGCGGCCCAGGGTTTTTACTTTGCTGAACCCCTTGAATTAGATAAAGTAATGGCGCACCTGCAACAAATCGGCGTTGGCGATCCCATCACTAGCAGAGCTAGATAGTCGACTAACGCCACGTTCTGAAAACAGATCCTCAACATCCGCCGTACTCAGCGCAAACCGATGGTATGCCCAGACTGCGTAAGCAATGACTTCACGAGGGTAACGAAAGCCCTTCAGGCGCGCCATTGAGGTCGGTATTTTCATGCGCCACCCCGTAGCCAAGTCACAAGGATCAAACAACTTGGCAATGCCTCTCAAGCGCTTGAAGCCATTATCGCAGATCCGAGTAACCGAGCCAGATTTCGTCGCTGCTGAAATTGTCAAATATTTGGAGGCAGCGCTTGCACAGTTTCGTAGCGTTGCCGAAGATTTGTCAGTGACCACTGAGTAGGCATAGTCTACTCTTATCGATGCCAACAATTTAGATGTAATCTTGGCTAACTTTTCGGATAGAATGATACAAAGGTTTAGCGCCATCTAAGGGTTTTGGATTGGGCCGTTTTGACTAAGGATAATTTTATTGCTTGAGCGCTGTCGACGTGGGTACTGCGCGCCCTGACTAAGCTCACTCCAAAATTGACGATCCCGATGAGATTGGAAACGAGTGGCGTTCGTTTGCAAGATATAAGATTGACAAGCTCGAAAAGGCTTGTCCGCCTTGGTTCGCAGGTGGGTTTGGACACCTAGAATATGTTGCTGACTTTGAATAATGGGCGCGAAATAGATGTTTCACGAACAATGCCCGACGAGCGGCAAACAATACAAAGCTCACATTGGCAGATCTAAATAAAGCTAAAGTGACCTAGTGCGGCCGAGTGCCTAGCGGTCCAGCATTAATCTTGACCCTGAAATGATATGGCCAACTGTATTACTTGCGACCGTTGGCCCGGATGGACGGCGTGCCCAATTCGGCCCAATCCCATCGTATGTCTTGAAGCAGGTGCCGCCGGATCCCGCTAGCGCGATTTTTGTGCAGGGCGTCAAGAAGGGCAAGGTGCACATCAGTCCAGGCCGGATCTGGATATGAGGTTTCCACCCCCTGTCTGAG
The DNA here is from genome assembly GCA_033344815.1 of Paracoccaceae bacterium. Taxonomy (NCBI): domain Bacteria; kingdom Pseudomonadati; phylum Pseudomonadota; class Alphaproteobacteria; order Rhodobacterales; family Paracoccaceae; species Paracoccaceae bacterium. Next base: position 1,703,979 of record JAWPMR010000001.1, read on the forward strand.
CGATGGACCAGTCTGCATCCACAGTTGTTCGATCAGCGCAATCATGTCGGCATTGCCGCACTGGCGGTAGATCAGGAAATGGAAGTGTTGGTTCTCGACCATGTAACTATCAAAGTGCTTGGCCATGATCGTCTCGTGAACGCGGTCGACACAGCTACGCAGCTCGACCATCTGATCCGCGTCTATAAAAGGTGCTGCCAGGGTTGCCGCCTCGCTTTCCAGCAGTGCGCGCAAGTTGAACAGGTCTGCGGCACGTTTCTTGTCAAGTGCCGGAACAACGTAGGACTTCTTGACCGAACTGCTGAGCACGCGCTCCGAAGCCAGACGCTTCAACGCCTCGCGCACTGGCATGATGCCGGTGTCCATCTCGACCGAGAGTTTCCGTAAAGAGAGTTTCTGATCAGGCAGAAAGGCACCGATCATCAGCCGTCGCTTCAATTCCCGATAGAGCGTTTCCGCCTGGGTAGGTTCGGGAAGGGAGGTCAGCAGCGACATGCGGTGCATCTTGCCCGATGTGGTCTGCTTTGCAAGCGGCAGGATCAGGTACCCAAGTGGCGCGCCATATAGGAGATGAAGTCCCGGATCGTGCCCTCGTAATCATCCGGTGCCAGCGGGCCACCCAGATAGGTGCGGGTCTTGAGCGCCTGTTGCAAGGTTTCGAGTTTCTCCTTGTCTTCAGAATTGAAAGACCGACAAAGCGCCACATAATCACGCACCTTGCCGGACTTGGGATCATCCTCCAGCCCGGTCACGCCCCAGCGTATTTTCACCCGGTCCGCGCCGTCAGGCCGCAGACACATGAAAAGGGTGAAATTTGTCGCCATCCCCACCACAAGGTTGGGATAAATACCAAACATCGGCGAATTGGCGCGTTCTTCTTCTGTCAGGTCCGGGTGGAACGGGCCGCGCGGTGGATAGGAAGGGTCGTAATAGGCGTGGTAGCCGGTCCAGCCTTCGCCGTTTTCCATCTTGCGGCAAAGCTTGGTCGGCGTGATGGGATGCAACGTGTGCAGATGCGTCGCACTCAGGTGGTAGCCTTCCATGAAGTTCTCAAAGAGCGTCTTCCAATTGCAAGCCCAGCTGTCTTCTTCGATGAACGCCAGAAAACGGTCCTCTGGATGGTAATTCTTGACAATCTGGTCAAGGCCGCCGAGGCGCTCGGCCAGCGGGGTGGCGGTGCCGTCTAGATTGACGAAGATCCAGCCCTTCCAAATTTCGCTGGCGAACTCCGGCAGCCCGCAGCGCGACTTGTCAAAGCCCGATTGCCCCTTCATGAGCGGTGCCGCGACCAGCGCGCCCGTCGTATCATAACTCCAGGTGTGATAGCGGCAGATGAACTTGCGGGTGTTGCCTGTGCCTTCAGCCACGCGGTTGCCCCGGTGGCGACAAACGTTCGAAAGCACCCGCACCGCCCCATGCTTGTCGCGGGTGACAATCAATTGTTCATCTAAAAGGTCGGTAGTGAAGTAATCACCCGGGTTCGTGATCTCTCCGACATGGCCGAGACACATCCATTCGCGGCGCAGTACCTCTTCTGTTTCCAGTTCGAGGAATTCTGGCGATGTGTAGAATTCCGCCGGCATCGCAAACCCGTCTTGGGCCGCGATGTCGCGCAATTCACTCAGACGTACACGAAGGCTGTGCACGGTCCCTGATCGCTGGTCCAGCATCACGAAAATCCTTTGACACGAAAACTCAACTGTGATCACAGTTAGCGAGGTTTTTCGCCTTTGGCCACCCAAAATTGTCGGTCTGGACGGACAGCGGAACCGCGAAAATGCACCGCTTGCGTTGCAGGCGATCTGGGGAAGACACGATGTTTCTGAGAAACGCCTGGTACGTTGCCGCCTGGTCAGACGAAATCACCGAAACCCTGCAGCCGGTAGTTTTGCTAGGTGAGCGTATTTGCATGTTCAGGGACACAGGCGGACAGGTTGTTGCGCTCGAAGACGCCTGCCCCCATCGCAAGATGCCACTAACAAAGGGCCGGCGGAAGGGCGATACCGTAGAATGTGGCTATCACGGGCTGACGTTCAACGGCACCGGCCAATGCGTGAAAGCTCCCGGTCAGGGCGGCATCCCGTCGAATGCAAAAGTGCATGCCTATCCGGCGGAGGAACGTTATGGTCTCGTCTGGCTCTGGATGGGCAACCCGGCTCTGGCAGACCCGTCCGAGATTTTCGACATTCCCGAATTCGACGATCCCGCCTGGGGTATGAACCGGGGCAAAGCATTGGAGATCGATTGCAACTACCTCTACGTCACCGACAATCTATTGGATCCCACCCATGTCGCCTGGGTGCACCAATCGTCTTTCGGGCAGGCGGCGACCGAGGACACGCCGCTGCGCATCACCAAGGCGGAGAATGGCGTAACCGTCTGGCGCTGGATGATGGATGTTGAACCCGCGCCATTCTACAAAAAGATCGTGGAGTTCGATGGCAATTGCGACCGGCTACAGCATTACGAGGTGCGTTATCCCTGTCATGCGATCATCCGCGCCGTTTTTGTCCCCGCTGGAGCGGGCGGCGACGACGCGGAATCGCACACACAGGCTTTTGTGATGAACAGCTATAACTTCATGACGCCCGAGACCGAGGGGCGCACCCGCTACTACTGGTTCCAGACGCGCAATATTCGCCCGGATGACGCGGACCTCAGCCAGATGATGAGCGACGACGTCAAACATGCGTTCGAGGAAGACCGCGAGGTCCTGAATGAGGTCCAGAAGGGGATGGCGCAAAAGAAGACACCTCACATCGACCTTCCCATCGACGGCGGTCAGCTGCGGTTCCGCCGCCAGTTGGAGGTGATGATCGAGCAAGAGCGCATCGCCGATGCAGCACTCGCTTAGCGCGTGCAAGACCTAGTTACATCCAACGGGAGTAGACAGATGACATTGGAGAAGAAAGCGCATGCCGCAGCGGAATCCTGGGCGGCTGAATACATGGACGGGCAAATGGGTCGCCGCGAATTCTTGTCGCGTGCCACGGCGCTTGGCGTGTCCGCCGGGGCGGCCTATGCGATGCTCGGCTTGAGCGCGCCCGCGCAAGCCGAGACTGCGGCCAAACAGGGCGGCACCATGCGCATCTCGATGCCGGTGCGCGAACTACGCGTGCCGCGCATGTATGATACGGTGGAGATGGGTAACCTAACGACTGGCGTTTTCGAGACGCTGGTAGAGTATCAGGCTGACGGCAGCTTTCGACCCATGCTGGCCGAAAGCTGGGAGGTCAACGAAGACGCCACCGAATATACGATCAAGCTGCGCGCGGGCGTGAAATGGGGCAATGGCACGGATCTGACGGCGGAACAGGTCGCCGCCACCATCGAAGGATGGTGTGACAAGACAGTCGAAGGCAATGGTATGCCGAACCGCGTCGGCTCCCTGATAGATGAGGAAACGGGCAAGGCCGCCGAGGGCGCAATCACCGTGGTCGACGCCCTGACCATCGTCCTGCGACCGCGCATCTCGGACATCACGCTGATCCCCTCGATGGCCGAATACGCAGCCCCCATCGCACACCCCGATTTCGACCCCTCGGATGTCTCGACCGCCATTGGCACCGGACCCTTCCGGCTGGTGGAACATGAAGTCGGTGGCAGGCTGGTGATCGAACGGAACGCAGATGTCGCGTGGTGGGGCACAGAGGTCTATGGTGGCCCCTACCTTGATCGGTTCGAAATCATTGACTACGGGACCGAAATGATCTCTTCGATCTCCGCCGTTGAATCCGACGAGGTGGATATTCTTTGGCAATCCACTGGTGAGTTTATCCAGATCCTCGATGATCTCGGCTGGGCCAAGTCCGAGACCATCACCGGGCAAACAGTTGTCTTCCGCCCGCAGCAGGTGGCCGAAGTCGACGGCTCCCAACCCTACGCCGACGCCCGTGTGCGTCGCGCGCTGGCCATGGCAATTGACAACGCGATTATCCTTGAGCTGGGCTATGCCGGGCTTGGTTCAGTGGCGGAAAACCACCACGTCGCGCCAATCCACCCCGAATACGCAGAACTGGATCCGGTGGTTCATGATCCGACGGCCGCAATGGCGCTGATGGAAGAGACCGGGATGGCGGATTTTGAGCATGAGCTTGTCTCCATCGATTCTGGTTGGATGAAGGACACCGCAGACGCAGTCGCGGCGCAGCTGCGCGACGCTGGCATGACCGTGTCCCGCAAGGTTGTCCCGTCGGCTGCCTACTGGAATGACTGGAACAAGTTCCCCTTCTCCAGCACTGATTGGAATCACCGCCCACTGGGCATTCAAGTCCTCAATATCGCCTATCGCGGGGGCGCGTCCTGGAATGAATCCGGTTTCAACAATGCCGAATTCGACAGCCTGCTGGATCAGGGGCTGGCCATCGCCGATGCGGACAAACGCCGCGAGGTCTCAAGGCGGCTGCAGGAAATCATGCGCGAGCAAGGCGTTGTGATTCAACCCTACTGGCGCAGCTTGTTCCGGCATTACAAACCCGAAGTGGTTGGTGCAGAAATGCACCCGACGGCGCAGATATTTCCTTACCGGTTTGGCTTTGCGGCCTGATCGCATGGGGTGCTGAAGACGTGCAGGATCTCGACTCCGTTTTGAAGTGGCTCGACCTTCTGGTAGCGGTCGACACCACTCCAGGACGGGGCAACGCCCAGATCATTGACATGATTCTGCAGCATCTCGCGCCGCAGGGCATCCGGGTTATCCGCGTTCCTTCTCCATTGGGAGATGCCGATGGATTGGTGCTGAGCGCAGGTCCGGAGGTGCCGGGCGGGTTGATACTGTCTGGGCATCTCGACGTTGTGCCGGTGCGGGCCCAGGATTGGGCCAGCGATCCTTTCCGATTGACAAAAGTAGGCGACAAGCTGTTCGGGCGCGGCACCTGTGACATGAAAGGTTTTATCGCCTGTGCCCTTGCGGCACTTCAGGTCCATAGCCGTGCCCTTCCCGACGTCCCCTTACATATCATTCTGTCGGCCGACGAAGAAACCAGTTGCAGGTCCATCGAAACACTGGTGGATGCGGCAAAATCCCAACTGCCGCCGGTGCGGGGTGTGCTCGTGGGCGAACCGACGATGATGGTCCCGGCCAACCGACACAAGGCATCCGCGACCCACCACGTGACGATCACCGGGCGCGCCGTGCACGCCAGCCTTGCGCACCGCGGCGCCGATGCCGTGGCTCTTGCAGCGCGGCTGATTACCTGGCTCGCCGAAGAAACTGCCAGGTCAGCGGCATCGCCTGCCGGGTCGGGCTTCGATCCTGACTACGATCTGCACACGGCAACGCGGATCGAGGGTGGCACGTCACTCAACACCGTTGCGGACACCTGCAGCTTTGACTGGGACATGCGGTTGGTGCCGGGGAGGTCGATGGTAAGCATCACCGACCCATTCGATGCCTTTTCCAGGACGCAAGCGGGCGTGGAAGCGAGCGTTGCCAGAACCTGCACGGCTTTCTTTCCTGGGCTCGAACCCCGTCCACCTACGCGTCTTGCGGACAGCCTTCTGGACGCCTGCAGTGAGGCGACCTTTGCAAGCCTTCCTTATGGTACCGAAGCAGGTTTTTTTCAGACGGCCGGGTTCGACACCTACGTTTGTGGCCCCGGAGACCCGCGCGTCGCACATCTCGCCAACGAATGCATCGACCTGGAGCAGTTGGCAACCTGCATCAGGTCGATCTCCTACCTGCTGTCAGTTTCAGGCAATGGCTCAAGCCCGAGGCCAGATGTGGAGAGTGGCTTTGAAATAAGGTGAGGGAACATCCTGTTTCCCCTCCGTTGTTACGACAGTTGTCACTTAGACCGCGTTGCGAATATAGCGCAGGCCAATGTCGTCCCCTTTTGGTCATCAAATACGCTGCGCGGCTTCGCTGAGAGTCTTGTACTATCATAACGGCCCCTCCGTTTGTTGGATCCAGAGAATAACCAGAAGTTCTGTGCGCATTTGCCCCTTTCAAAAGCCGGCGTTGTCGCGCCTTGGGGGCATTCGCAAACAATCGAGAGAGGAAATAAGCGTCGCGCGGGTCGCCCAGCCCGATTTTTTTGGGCTAAGGAAATGGCGCGCGTTTTGGGTTCATTACTCACTTTCTGACCCTGGCATGGTGCCAACATCCGCAATAGCGCCAACAGAGGGCTCTTGGCGTTTAACGACCGCTATCGGGGCAAGAGCTATTCTTCTGGCTGAATCGATTTTTCATGCCCGCAACTGGCGGCAGAAATTCGAGATTCTTGACTATTTAGCAAATTAAAACAATGGTCTATGATATAAACCACTTTGCTTCTGCAGATAAAATTCAATCCCAGATACTTAACTTGATAGCACCGAAAACGTATTTGCTAGCGAACAAAACGACGCGCAAGCCAGCGCGTGGGGTCGAAACGATGGCCCAAGGTTTTTTGGACAAATTTTCGTTGACCCAATGATGAAACCATTTGTCTCAATTCGATGCCGTTTGAAGGGCATTGAAAGTTGTCCGGCCTGCAGAATTCGGGAAAAGAATTGATTTCGCGGCATACGGGAGTTAACATTTACGAATTGTTGAGAGATTTTATAACGAGCTGAATATTGACCGTACCCGTGACATTGATCCCGGTGGCTATTTCCGCACTGCGCAGCCTTGTTCACCTACGCGGGCGGGTTATCGAGATACGTGACGTCGAACGTATTGATGATCCTCTGCCCCTGCTTCTGCCTGCTTTGCCGCCGAATTTGATCCGAAACCAAACCAAAGATCCAGGTGACATGCAGAAAGCATTCTCCCAGGATCCCGTGTTCCGCGCAGCCCTTGAAGCACGTGGCCTTCTCGATCAGTTTGACAAGTTTCATGCCAATCTGGACCCGCAAGATGGCGGGCCATTGGAGCCGGAACGCCACAGGGATTTGTTCTGGCGGTTCATGGGGCTTTACTACCAGATCAGCGATCAGAAGGCCGGACAGGAAGACACTGAAATCGGACCGGGACCGTTGGGTATCGACCGTTTCATCGTGCATTCCAGCGTTTCCGGTGACAGCACATCGGGTCTGCGCATCTTGCGCGTTACGGCAGAAACCCTTGTGGAATTTCTCGGTGACAATGCGGGGGTATTCCTCGCGGGATCCTCAAACAAACTCGTCATTTCGAGTATCTTGCGTGAGTTCGCTTCGCGCAGTGATATCGAAAATGACACGCCTAAACGGATCCTAAAGGTCCTCGTGGGTTCAGTTGCCGTCGCCGCTGCGGAAAACGGACAACACATTTCGGACAATCCGGCGGCGGCGATGCTTTTTTCCTCTCTGGGGCGCGCGCGCACTGAGTTCGGGGATGACTTTGTCGCTCGCATTGTTTCGCATGAAGGCTTCACTGCAGTTGTTTCTGACTGGGCAGGCAGCCTGATGGAAGAGCCGTATCTGGTTGAGCTTCTGGCCGACATGAAGGGGTTGGACGCGGGGTCCTATGACCCGGCAGACCCGACGACTTTGCCCGCACGCCTGCAATTGGTTTTTGGCGCCCTCAAAAATACTGTGGGCGTTATTGGCGATCACGTTGGGACGGCTGATGCCTTGTCGCGCGAAGACGTTTTCAGAGACGTTTTTGGCGCCGTATTGAGCGGGATCACACAGAATTCGCGCGCGGTCTTGCAAGATGAATTGCAAGGCGACCGCTTTATGGCTTCGCTTCTGCAAGCTGTGATCGCAAACATCTCGCGCACCGGAACCCTCGAGAATAACGACCTGATTGCGCCGGTTTTCTCCACTCTCATGGGGACGTTCGCGAAAATTATTCCCGAGGTGGCACAAGATCGCGCCCTCGGTCGCGCAGAACAGATCCTTGTGCAGTTGGCTGCGCGCATACAGTCACCCGATATGCAGGCGACACTCACAGAACTTGAGCGCTTTGGCGGCGAGAGCTTCGCGCGCGGTTTGATGATCGACCTTTTCTCTGCCGCGCATGCGCGGGCAGATGTGTTGCGGGAAGGCGAAAGCGAGCGCTCACAGGCAATTGCCGCCACATTGCTTGGCCAAATACCGGGTCTATTGCAGACCGGCCTGAACCGGGAAGGAACGGTTCGGGTCGTCAAGTCTGTTCTCGGACAGATGTTCCCGGCTGACAGCGCCGAAGGCGCGTTCGTCTTTGAAATAGTACCACAACTTACGGATATCGTGAAAGCAATTGGCGATGGGCGCCCTACCCCCGAACCAGAATTGATCGAGAACGCGATGGGCCTCTTGATCCAACGGATCGAAGGCGACCGTCCTGTATGGCAGCGCCTGCACGAAGCCGGACATTTGCCCATCGTGATCCAAACCATCAGCAGCGTTCTGGCTGGAGAGGATGTGCCTGCGCATCTGTCATCCCAGACTCTCCTGGACATCGCTGACGAGGCTTTGGGCGGTTTTGCAAGTCACGGGCTGACGATCTCCGATCTGGCCGTCCTTGCCGCGGATCCCGAAGCGTTCTTGCGCGAAAAGATACGAACGTTGCTGACGCAGGCCCTCCACGCTGCCGTTGAAAAGCTGGGGCGCGAGGCGCGTGGCGACGACATGCCAAGGATTATCCGCAAAATCCTGCGCAAGGCCTTGAAAGTGCGGAATTTGGAAAACCTGAGCGATGCCGATCTCGCCGCAGCCATTGATGAGGCCCTGGCAGAACGAATTTAAAAAGAGGATGCTATGATACGGATTTTGATATCGATCCTGATGACCCTTTCGGTCGCCAGCTGTGGTGTTCCTCTCACCACGCAGGACCGCACCCGCATCAGCGCCTTGCAGGCCACATATGATCGCGACTTTCGCGAAGCCATTGCGGCGGACGGGCTTGATGTCGGTAAAGAGCGCTTTTCCCGCACACTTGCCGCCCTGCCTTCAGAAACAACCGGACAGAGCGACGCGTTGACCGGTTTCTATACTTTGCTTGAGGGTATGATCTATTTGCAAACCGGTCAGTTGGGCCTGGCGCAGGCCATCGCGCCAGAGGTCGCGGCGGCGGCAGACAACCTGAATACAGACGGGATAGAGCGGCGAAATGTTATTCTGGCAAACAACTATGCAGCACTCGTGGCCGGACGCAGCGCAACAGCCAGCCTTGCGCAGCTGACAAGCAACAGCACCGAGCAGCAAGCCCAACGCCTCGCCATTGTCCGTGACATCGAAACCCGCACAGAGGCTGTGTCGCGCAGGCTCTGCCGGGCCGGCAGCGTCGATGAAGGTGCCGCGGTGGTAGCGGCCTATCAGGCGTCTTTTCTGGTTGAAGCTGACCGGGCGCTGGCTCAGGCGTGCATCCCAATACAGACAGACGCCGCAGCCTGCGCCGGATTTCTGGGCAACCGGGTCCAACTTCAGGACGCCCGTAACCTGATGGCGGCCTTCGCAGGGTCGATTTCAGGCACGTCGCAGATCGCTGACATCCAACGTCAGATTGAAAGCGACCTTCTCCAGTCTCAGGACGGGCAGCCATTGGCCGCACCGGACGATCCCTGCAAGTGAGCCTGGGGGCATAACGATACAGAAGCCAAAGGAACATCAGATGGAAACGCCAACAGAGCTCAAACAGCGCCTCTTCAAAGAAGCGCAGGCAATGGTCTTTTACATCGCTGCACGCGGCATCGACAAGGAAATGCCCAACGCCTCGCTTATGACTTCTCTAGACCTTCCGGCAGATCAGCGAGAAACTGTGTCCTTATCTGAGGTGCTGGCCTTGCACCAAGGCCTTGCACGCGCGGTTGCCCCGGCCTTTCCTGAAACCATCGAGAAACTGCACGAACACCGCGAGCAAGGTGCATGGTGGCGCAGGCTCGCGCCGCTGAACTCGATCCTCGGGCTGATCGTATCAACCATCGCTTTGATCGTTCTGTTTGGATGGGGTCTTTCGCAAACCAGTCATGTCGACCTGCAGGAAAGCTATTTCCAAGCGCTCAACGAGGTGTACGCCACGGGAGGGACTGCAGCAACAGGAGCTAGCCTGGCTGCGGATGCGTCATCAAACGTGAGACGCGCCGCCGAGGTCAACTCGATGAAATTGCCTTACTTCCAACCGGTTATTGAGTACCTGCAGGGCAAATGCCGCCTTAGCATAGAAGAACTGGCAAGCGCTGATCAACGTGTCAATCAAACGGATCCAAAGTTGGAATTTGACGATGCCATCCGCAATCACGAGGAGCACTGTCAGACTCTGCGCCGCCCCATACTATTACGTATGTTTCTCTTCTTTGGAGCCCTTGGCATGTTGGGCGCGGCGTATTCATCCATTTATGACAGCTTCAGCTATATTCGCGAAGGGCGATATGACCTGCGTCTGGCCTCCACTTACTATGTTCGCATCCTGCTGGGTGGTTTTTCAGGTGTCCTGCTGGCCGAACCGTTGAGCGACTTTCTGGAACAGGGCGTTTTGTCCTCTGCGCTCCTCGCATTTGTCGGGGGGTTCTCGGCACAGCTTGTCTATGACCTGCTTACGAAAATCGTCGATTCCGTGGCAAACATGTTCCGGGCAGACCGACGCAAGGAAGTTCAAGGTATCCTTGCCCAAGCCGAATTGAACGCGCGCAGCATCATCTCCGAGGATGATGCAACCAAACGACACGGCCTCGCCACCGTGTTGAGCGAAGCGCAACAGGAACCAGATGCAGAAAAACGCGCGAAGAAAATGCAGGATGCGATCCTCGCGATGCTTTCTGGCAATGCAACTGGCGACCACGTGCCAAACGCCACAGCAAACACAACCCATGTGCTGGGCGCGTTGCGCGATGTCACATGGCTGGTAGAGTTGAGCCAGCACGTGGCACCAGTCCTGCCGGACGCCTCACCGGATGCGGCGGGCGCTGCGACAAAGGCGCTCTCAGCGGCGCGTCTTGCCATAAAGAACGCGCAAACGGAGCAGACGCCCGAGATCCTAACCAAGGCCGATGCAGCACTCAGCGCCGCACGTGATGCCGACCTGATTACCACAAATGTCCAAAACGGCATTTCATCGCTTCAGAAGGTTCTGCAAGGGGATGCGCTGACGGGCGTAACCAAGGGGGCTCTCGTGGCCGCGTCGCTGCTTGATGCAAATCAGATCATGCGCTGGCATTACGTGGCTTATGGTGCCGCTGAGGCTACAGGCAGTCTGCTGGATGGGGTCGCTGTTGCGGAAATCCGTGCGGGACTGTCAACACCTTCAGGTCAGGAAATCCCGGCCACAAGTCTTCTGGAGCAACTGCGAGCCGGAGGGGCGGACGGCGTTTTTGATGCCGAAGGCAACAGCTTCCCAGACCGGGGTGCCTTTGATTCCGCTTTGTCAGGCTGGATGGACACAACTGTACGAGAAGTCCTGACCAACGACATCCGTGACCTCATCATCCCCGAGATAGACGTCCCCTTGAGCGCGGGTGCGTTCGTTGAAGCGTTGGCGCGTATCGCGCCCGACGAAAGCGCGCGAGGTGGCTTGCAGTTGCTGGAACTCGTCGGCAGCGGTGTTTCCGAAACCAGCGCCCAGAGTGATTTTCGCACGCATCTCCTGACGCTGGCCACGTCCAAGCTGAATACGGAGGCAATATCATGAACGCCGCATTTTCCCGCACGTTGAGGTACAAGCTTCCCATGATGCAGGGAGGAGATGTCCGCGCTCTGCAGGACGCGTTGGTTCTGCAGGGTATCCTGCACCACGCCGGCGTGGATGGTCTGTTTGGTCCGGGAACCAAAAAGGCGATTGCATCTTTCCAACGCCAAAGCGGCCTGGCTGTCACTGGAGTTGCAGACGCGCAGACATTTGCCGCATTGATCGGCGGTCGACCGCCTGATGTGGACTCTGTTGCGCCTCAACCCGGACTTCCTGCCACGTCAGCGGGGCGGAAAATCCCGACAAGCTGGATGCCCGCAGCCCCCATGACACGTATCATTTTGCACTGGACCGGGGGCACTCACTCGCCAAGTTCCTCTGAAAAAAAGCATTACCACATCCTGATCGACGGTGAAGGTGAACCGCATCGCGGCAAGCTCCCGATCAGCGCGAACGTTCCCCCGCTGCGCTCAGGTGCCTATGCAGCACATACTTTCCGAGCGAATAGTCATTCGATCGGTGTTTCGCTTTGCGCCATGGGCGGAAATGCCCGCGAAAACCCGTTCCGCTCCGGGCCTTTCCCGATCACGCGCGCGCAATGGGAGATGCTGGCGCAGGTCGCCGCCGAACTCTGCCTGCGCTACGGCATTCCCGTCACGCGCAAAACCGTTCTGGGACACGGGGAGGTCCAGAACAACCTCGGCATAGAGCAAAATGGCAAATGGGACCCTCTGGCACTGCCCTGGGACCCACAGCGCCCCTATATCGAAGTCGGCGATGGCTTGCGCGCGCGCGCGCAGGAAATCTTGGATGCCTTGAAACATCCGATGTCCGTGAGCGCACCCCCCTTGGATGAGGAGGAAATCCCGCCCTCAGAAACGGTCACGTTGGATGGTGTACCTTTGCGCGGCGCAGCGATTGATGGTCGCATTTTTCTGGATATGGCGCATTTGGTTGAACACAAGGGCTGGCCTGCGCCCTTGATTGATGTGCAAAACATGTCGGCAACGATAGCGACGCCCTCGGTGCGCTTCGCCATTGTGCAGATGAATGACCGCGACGGCTTCACACGCCACTGGATCGAAGCGGCTGAGGTCAGCGAGCGGCTCGGCATGCCCCTGCGCGAGGATGACGCAGGCGATCTGCATCTTGCGAGCATTCCCGACGATGGGCTTCGGCGCGTCATTGTCAAACGCGGCCAAACGCTGGGACAGATCGCGCAACAACACCTGGGTGATCGCACAAGATGGCGCGACCTGCTCAGCGAGAATGGCGACACGTTCACTGAAGATACCGCCCGCCGATTGAGCGTAGGACAGATTGTCATTTTGCCCGATGGCACTAAGCCTGTCGCACGCTCGGGGACCCCTTTGAAACCCAAGGGGATTACCGACATCGCCCAGAAAATCGCGCGACTAGAGGGGGGTGGCACTTCCATGCAGCAGACCCGTGCGAATGCCGTCAAAGCCATCCTGAGTGCGTGCCAATCCCAAGAGGTCAATGACTTGTCACATCAGGCCTATATTCTCGCCACGGCCTATCATGAAACCAATCTTGGCCAGTTCATGACCGAACTCTGGGGGCCCACTAAACATCAGAAAACCTACGGCTCACGCCTTGGCAACCGGAGTGACAAAGAAGGTAGACTTTACCTAGGGCGCGGTTTCGTACAAATCACCGGTCGCCACAATTACGGCAAATATGGCGAGATCTTTAAGAAAGACTTTCTGTCGGATCCAGAACAGGTTGCAGATCCGGCTGTAGCAGCAGAAATCCTCGTCCGCGGGATGAGCGAGATCGGATTTACGGGCAAAGGGCTTCTGGCGGATTTGGGTTTTGATGGCGATTTCGACTGGTTTCGTGCGCGAAGCCTGATCAATGGCGATATGAACCATCGCGGAGATGATCGCTATCCGGGCCTGAAAAAGGGAGAAGGTATTGCGAAAAAGGCCCGCAAATACAGAGAGATCATTGCGACAACCTGAGCGCTTAAAACCCCCAAGAACGAAGTGTGCCGATACCTCTCGGTTTGGATAGGTCGGCAAGCCTCTGAAGTCAGGCAATCAAGACTGAGCCTGGCACCGTGCGCGTCAGACCAGAGCCAAAACGCTAAAATAGCTTGCAGAGATAGGTATTGGCAGGTCTTGCGTTCCGCAGACGACGAATACATCTGCGCGCAAAGCGGCAGTGAACGAGAAATACCAAAGACTTCCCTATTGCCCCGCTTAGCTCCCGCATTCACAACGGAAGCTCGCATGTCTGCATTTCATGCTCAGGGCGCTGATTTGGACAAGCGTGTCAGGCGCAGAGCCCTGCAGTTGCCCAGGCGTCCGGCGCATTTCTGCGGGCGTTTGACTGCCCGGCGATGGGTGCGGCCTGACGGCATTGTCGTGCGATCGCCACAGCGCCGGTTTGCGCCGGGCATCATCCAGACTGTCGAAGAGCGCATCGTTTTCGCATTGCGCAGAGTGCCATTAAATGACCCGATGCAGGCATTCGCTGGGGCTTGCCCCGGATCGATGTAGCGCCATTCGACATCGTCATCTTTGACCCATTTCAGGACCGCCCGACCGATGGTCTCTATGCGGGTGACCGACAGTGCGGGCCGAAGCGTTACAGGCCCGAAGAAGCGCATCCAACGCGCGTGTGACGCGGGCAAGCATCCCCCCGATCCGGCAGTACTCAAATCGGCGGCGCTTGGCTGCGACCGCCTTCATCTTCGCTCTATTCTCGGGGGTGTCCGGCGGGCAATCACGCCGAACAGTTTTGGGGATCGACAGAGACAAACCGGCAGTTCCTGCGCCGCAAGATATCATGCGACCGCATCGCACCGGCGCCCATTCGGTCAGCATCGCCTGTCCGTGCCTGGCAGATCCTGCGCCGCGAGATTGTCCAGCATGGAGGCGTAGGCACCAGCATGAGCATTCGACATTGTCGCTTAGATAATTGACGCAACATTGTGTATCATTCTTATCCTGAAAAGACTTCAGTTTAACCGCGTCAGAAACGCCCGTACTCCCGTACGCCGATTTGCATTTATGGAACATACTCGGACTGAGGCCGTGCTTTCGGCCAACCTCCTCGGTTGGCATAGCGGCTTCTCGTTTATTGGATGTCGCTATGAATTGGGCTTCTGTGAAATGGCTCTTCCGCATTCGCTTGTTCTTTAAAAAAGGTTGAGCACGCTCGAGTTCAGATCTGGGGAGTCCGGGCTCCGCGCGGTCTTTGCAGGCATAGGCGACATCCGTCTGACATGGCGACGATAAATGGACCTGCTTAAAACGCCCGTCGCAGACGAGCCGTGCGCGCAAATACTGATCCGTTTCAAAGTCAAAGCGAAGTGCCTAAGTTATGTTGCATTTCAAAGTTGTGACTCTCCGGCGTTTTCAATGCTTTGCATCTCTTCGCTTGCGTTGGTTTTCTTCGCACCCAACCAAGCATGATTTTCCTCTCCCTTGAGTCAGACCCGTTCAATAACTCGCCAGTCAACTCAGTGTGACCTGCGCTTGCCCCCCTTTCTTTTCTCGAAGGATGCAAAGGCACAACTGGAAGATGTGGCACCTTCCTGCTATATCTGACACCATGTCAGATAGAATCAAATCAGACTTGCGCCGACAGGCCGTGGCGGTGAACGTGATGTCGCCAAGCAAATCCTCAGTGACCCAATCTGCAATTCTTAACGCCGCCACGCGGTTTCTGGAAAACCGGCAGTTTCGCGACCTCACAGTTGGTATTCTCATGCAAGATGCGGGCTACAGTCGCGCCACGTTCTATCAATATTTCATCGACCTGCACGGTTTGATGGAAACGCTTCTTGATCGGATCAAGGGACAGATCATTGACGGGGCGCAGCCTTGGCTCATCGGTCAAGGGGATACAGTTGCCAATCTGCAAGAAAGCCTCCGGGCCTTGGTGGATGTGGGTTACGATCAAGGATTCATTCTGAAAGCCGTCGCGGATGCATCAGCCAGTGACGCACGACTGGAACGTGTCTGGGAGAGTTTTCTGACCTCCTTTGACACATTGGTCAGCGCGCGTATTGCGAAGGATCAGGCGGCGGCGTATACGACGAAATTTGATCCAAGCCCGGTTGCGCATGCTCTCAACCGAATGGATGCAGCCGTGCTGATCAGCTCTTTCGGTCAGAACCCCAAAGCAAACAAAGACGTCGTCTTATCGGCAATTTTGCGCATCTGGATTTCAACGCTTTATCCGCAACACGCTGGGAAACTCACCAGCGTCGCAGGGCCGCAACCGATGGAGCAACCCTGAATAATTACACCCCGGCAGGAGACACATCACCAGGCCGGACCAACGAGAATCAAAAAAAGGGATAGGAAATGAAGCTGACAAACAAACTGGCCATAATTGCCAGTTCAATTGCAATTTCGGGGATCGCGTTCCCGGCAGGGGTCTGGGCCGAAGATCCGCCGATCATGAAAATGACCACGGAAATTCCAGATGGGATCACTACGCCCGACGATATTCAAACCCAGTTGGGCGAACTGAGTTTCTTTGATGGCGTACCGGATGACCCGACAGCGGATAAAATCTATAACTTGCTGGACTTCACCCATGCCTATCAGGGATATCTGGACGGTGTGAAAATCGCCTCCATGGACGCCATGCGACGCGGTATCCTGACGTTCGGCCCCGCCAATACGACCGTTTTGCAATTCGCCAATCTGATGGATTCAAAAACCCTGTTTCTGACACCAAACACCACGAGCGTATATCAAACGATGTGGCTTCAACTTGGTGACGAACCAATGGTGATTGAAACGCCACCGAATGTGCTTGGGTTCTTGAACAACGCCTGGTTCAAATACGTCAGTGATTTTGGCAACCTTGGACCTGACGAAGGCAAGGGCGGCAAGTTCCTGATTGTCCCGCCTGATTACGAAGGTGACATCCCACAAGACGGGTACTTCGTCGTCAATACAAACACTTACGGGAATTGGGTCCTATGGCGGGGGTATCTGGAAAACGGCTCTACAGAGACTGCGATCAACGCGACGCAAGAAAAGTTCCGCGTGTACCCGCTGTCTCAAGCCGGCAGCCCCCCGGACATGACCTTTGTCAATGTGTCCGGAGAGGAATTCAACACCATCCACGTAATGGATGAACGCATGTTTGAAGAGATCAACACTGTCGTTCAGGCCGAACCATTGATGGGAGAAAATCCGGAATTGCTGGGCCATCTGGCCGCCATCGGGATCGTCAAAGGCCAGCCTTTTGATCCAAACCCGCGGATGCATGGCATCCTGGAAAAGGCTGCATCAGCCGGTGCGGTCACCGTAAAAACGTTGATTTCCAAACCCCGTGATGACCGCGCCTATTGGTATCCGGGCGAAAGCTATTGGCAGAACGCATTTCCCGGCGGTGCCTATACCTGGATTCTGGACGGCGTGACCTTGCAGGATTTCCGCGCCTCCTTTCACTTTTACGCCACCGGTATCACACCGGCGATGGCGCTCAAAATCGTCGGGAAAGGGTCGCAATACGCCCTCACATACCGCGACTCTGACGGCAATGCGCTGGATGGCTCAAAGACCTACAAGTTGAACGTCCCTGCAAACCCGCCGGCAAAAGACTTCTGGTCCTTTACACTCTATGACAATCAGACCCGATCCATGTTGCAGACGGACAAACAATTTCCGGCGCTTGGAAGCAACAACGCAAATCTGCGTCAGAACGAAGACGGGTCCGTAGACATCTATTTCGGGCCAGAGGCGCCAGAGGGCCAGGAACACAACTGGCTTCAGACCGTTCCGGGCAAAGGATGGAACACGATCATGCGGCTCTACGGACCGCTTGAACCATGGTTTGACCAAACATGGCGCCCTGGCGAGATCGAACTGATCGAGTAGTGAGCCTCGCGAAAACGGGCGGGCCATGTTGCGTGGCCCGCCTCGGTTCAAGAGATACCGGCACGCGAACCAGGCGTCTGGCGACGATCCAGCGGCTTGTTTGCATATGTCAGATTGATTTCTGCTTTGCATAGCGGTCACATGCGTTGAGGAACCTGCTGGACCCGGCGCAATGTTCCGCCAGCCAATGCCGCGCTTGAAAATGGAAGTCAGCAAGGATCAACAGCAAGTGTTTTGCGAGATCTGCAGAGTGGGTTTGCTCGCTTCTAAATGTGTGGCGAGAAGTCAGGCAAAACCCGGGACCGTCTGCCCCGCAGTTGATGTGTTCCTTTCCTCGTTCCTGTGCATCTAAACTTAAAACGCGCGATCACGGTTTAGTAACCATCATTAAAGTTCTGACCTCTTTGGTCAGGCGAAATAGACACGGCAGTTTCATGTTTTTGCAATTTCGTGTAAAAAAGGAAGTTAGTTGGGAATATCTAACAAGCCTAATACGTATCTCAATTGTAATAGGTATGGAGTTAAGTTCATGACATCAAAACTTTTGGCATTGGCCGCGTCTTTAATGCTTGGCGCATGCGCGACTATCAGCAGTGAAACACGCACGCCCGCATATCTCGATGGCGGGTTATATCATGGCGAGCGTTATGACATCAGACAACGTTTGGTGGACGGTCCACGAGGGACCTATGAGCAGACAAGCGTCGTTTACAAAGGTCTGTCCAGTCAATGTATTTTTGACAGCCCCAATGACTGTGAAGCAGCAGCACGCCAACTCATTGATGATTACAACGAGTTCATCTTTTGAGCCAACGGGTCGCTTTTGCCCGATTGCGAACGTTCAAGAACCTGTTGGGCATTGCGTAGGCAGGAAATCAGGGAGTGCCATCTGGTATGCCGCTCCCCGTTAATCGAATGAGTGGTTTGGCGTCCCTGTTGTCTTCGCTGGTGATAGCAGACGTCGCACGCCGGATAGTGCGCTATGGAAGCACCAGATCGGTGGCGCGGGGGATCACAAATCGTCGAACCAAGACGCCAGTGGGCAAGGCATGCGTATTGGCAAGCCAGTCTCTGACACTGGAGCCATCCTGCACAGGCGCAAGACGGCGAGCAACTTTATCTAACAAGCGGCGGGTGGACGTTGGGTAGAACAGATCAAGATAGGACTGCCCCCGGAATTACGGCGCACCCGCAATAAACTGATCGGTCGCTAAGGGCTCAATCGAGCAGGGCCGCGATGCTGCGCGCTTCAAACCCAGGGATTCGGCGGCCGTTCAGGGTCATCCTTCATCCATCGCCGATTTTTGGTGCGTCTTTGCCTCCACTCATAAAACGTTGTTAGGAGCGGCCGAGACCCGCGCGGCGCAAAGGAGAACCACTGTATGCTGATTTGGCTACCAGCGCCGCGGCAGAAAGCTGAGCGCGTTATGCGCCGTGACGACAGATCCGCGAACGGCAAGGGCACCCCTTGCGGGATCGGTGTCTGCATATGGATGCGCCCTTTGGCAAATGCCCCAGCTCAACCTTGATTTACTCTCTGGGGAACGGTTGCGACCGGAAGCGTCCTCTCGACAGCACACATCAAAGCCGCCGAAATATAGTCGGAAAACTATAAGCCGTTGCCGGTGGTCGCGCGATTTTGCATTTCCCCATTTTTTTTGAGATGTCATTGCCATGTCACTTTCAATTGAAAAACGACGCCGCATGCAATGGAAATGAACGCGATGAATTTCACACGCTACGGTATTTACTTTACACCGCGCTCCGGTGCTTTTTCTGATGCCGGGTCCGCGTGGCTCGGGTGGGACCTCATCAACGGCCAGGTCGGTGAGATGCATGATAACGACATCACCGCACGCCCGCGAAAGTACGGATTTCATGGCACCATCAAACCGCCTTTCAGCCTAAACGCCGGAACTCATGAAGCGGATCTGAAAATGGCAATCATTGATCTATGCGCAACCTTGGAGCCCGTCGCTTTGGAAGGGTTGACCCTGTCGCGAATTGGCTCTTTTCTGGCGCTGACCCCTGTGGGCGACGTACGTGAACTCGGCCGAATGGCGGCACGCGTTGTGCAGGAACTGGACCATTTCCGTGCGCCTGCCAACGCGGATGAAATCGCGCGACGGAAGAGCGCCAAACTCACACCGTTGCAAGAAGAAAACCTGCGCAAGTGGGGATATCCTTATGTCATGGAGGCTTTCAAGTTTCATATGACACTTACTGGACCGCTGCCAAATGCGCTGGTTGGCAAAGTCACAGCAGATGCAAACGCACATTTTGCAGATCTCCCGCCACGACCGTTCCTGATCGACAGCCTCACCCTCGTGGGTGAAGCCGAAGACGGGATGTTTCGCGAAATCCAACGCTACACGCTGAGCAGAAAGTAGGGCGGGCGAAACATACAACCGCAAAGGTCGTGAGACCACCACGGCTAACAAACGGGCCCTAAACGCGCCGAAGCTAGTGTCCGTAGATGGTTCCAGATCTGCGGCGGAAGGTCAGCATAAGGTTCAATTCCCTTTGGCGCATCGACCAACGCGGCAGAGTTCTGATCTGGAGCAGACCTCAAGCTTTTCTCGGCGCGACGCTCTGCACGCCGAGCGCGCGTGCTGCGAATTGTCCAAAATCAGTGCGCACCAAGCATCAGGTCCGATGCCTTTTCGCCAATCATGATGGCAGGCGCATTGGTGTTACCCGATACGATCTCTGGCATGATCGAGCAATCAGCGACACGCAACCCTAAGATGCCATGCACTTTCAACTCGGCATCAACGACCGCATCCTTTCCGGATCCCATTTTGCACGTTCCGGTGGGGTGATAAATGGAGGCTGTGTTGTTTCGAGCCCAGTCAAGGGTCGCATCATAGTCATCCATGTCCAGATCGGCATGCGGGCGGAACTCTTCGGAAATTTTCGACGTCAAAGGCGCATGACGGGCGATGCCCCGCGCGATATTGACCCCTGCAACCACAGTCCGACAGTCTGTTTCCGTCGACAGGTAATTCGGAAAGATCTTTGGGTAGTCGCGTGGCTTGTTTGACGTGAGCCTTATCTCGCCCCGACTTTCAGGACGCAGCTGGCACACCGACATTGTGAAAGCAGAAAATTTGTCAGCCCCTTTGCCGGGGTTTTCGGCTGAGAGCGGCTGTACATGGAATTGGATGTCCGGCGTTTCAATGTCTTCACGGGTCTTCAGGAAACCCGTTGCGAGACTGGCGGCCATCGTCATTGGTCCCGCACGAAACAGCGCGTATTTGAGGCCAATCTTGGCCTGCCCATAGAGGCTGGACACTTCGTCGTTCAGCGTCGGTTCGTTGCATTTGTAAACCAGTCGCGCCTGCAGATGGTCCTGCATGTTCTTGCCAACGCCCCCGAGCTCATTTTTGACCTCGATACCATGCTCACCAAGTTGAGTGGCCTCGCCAATACCCGAGAGCATCAAGAGTTGCGGCGAGTTGATTGCGCCTCCGCACAACACAATTTCGCGCGTCGATCTCACAACCTGATCCTTGCCTGAGCGATCCCTGTACCGCACCCCGGTTGCGCGCCCGTCTTCTATTTCGATCTTGTCTACCTGGGCACGGGTGATGATTCGCAGATTGGGCCGTTTCTTGATCGGATTGAGATAAGCCACCGCAGAACTGCACCGTCGGCCATTGCGCGATGTCAGTTGGAAAAATCCGACACCTTCCTGATCCGCGCCGTTGTAATCGGGATTGAATTTGTAACCAGCCGATTGCGCCGCTGCGACCCATGCATCCGTAATGGGACGTTGAATACGCATATTGGAAACCGAAAGCGGGCCCTGATCTCCGTGGAAATCATCCGCGCCGCGCTCGTTGTTTTCGGCGCGCTTGAACAGCGGCAACACGTCGTCCCATCCCCAACCGGTGTTGCCCATCTGGCGCCAGCGATCATAATCCTGCGGCTGCCCGCGTACATACAACAAACCATTGAGTGAAGAGGATCCACCAAGAACCTTGCCGCGCGGCCACTCAATCGAGCGACCGTTCAGACCCGGATCGGGCTCCGTCTTGTAGCACCAATCAACATTCGGGTTATGGATGGTCTTGAAATAGCCCACTGGAATGTGGATCCATGGGTTAAGATCGCGGCCGCCAGCTTCCAGGAGGATCACTTTGTTTTTTGGATCTGCGCTCAATCTGTTTGCCAGAACGCATCCGGCGGACCCTGCTCCAACGACGATAAAATCTGCTTCCATCTCGACCCCCAAACCAATTTAAAAAAACTCTATGCAAAAAGAAAATACTATACTAGTGTTTTTTGGGACTAATAGTCTCAATAAATGACATTCAGGGAGGAAGTCATGAAAATTCAGAACAATTTAGCGGGTATTTCGCGCCGCGACCTTTTCAAGGTTGCCGGGCGATATGGTTTGAGCTCGACACTTCTTGCAGCCGGTGGTTTTGGTGGCGCAATGAGCCTCGCCAACTTGGCCAGTGCAGCCGAATCAACCTACGAAAAACGGTTCGCAAAAGAACCAAAATTCATGCTGAAATTTGGCGCATCCGGCTTTAACGCCCGCAACCTCTTGATCGAACGCGCTGGTGCTTTGGAATTTGCACGCGACTTGGAAAGCCGCACAGACGGCGAAATACGTGTCGAATTCATCGGTGACAATCAAATCTGCGGACAAACATCCTGCGTCGAGAAAACACAGCAAGGCATCGTCGACATCTATGCGGCTTCGACACAGAACTCTGCAGGTGGTGCGCCGTATCTGAATGTTCTGGATTACGCATACATGTTCCGTAACCGCGCGGATCAGTACCACTTCATGTACTCACCTGCGTCCCAACGGCTGCTGCGCGAGCCTTATGAAAAGCGCCACGGTCTGAAATTTCTGTTCACCCACTGTGAACTTCGCGGTATCCAGTTGGGCCTGAACTTTGAAGACAAGCCAACTGTGACCTCCGTTGAAGAGCTCGCTGGCACCAAGAACCGTGTCACGGGTACGCAGCTTGGTCGGATCGCAATGGAAGCCCTCAACCTGAACCCGGTTCCAGTTGCTTGGGAAGAAACGCTTGATGGTCTGAAGCAAGGCCTGATTGATGGTGCTGAAACATGGGCCTCAGCTGTTGCCTATGCAAACATGGCGCCAGTTGTGTCACAGTCGGTTCACCTGAACTTCTTCTGCGGAACAGAGCACACAGCAATGTCAGCTTCGGTGTTTGATAGCCTTGGCGGTGAATTGCAGGATGCTGTGATGGAATCCTCTTACCTGGCACAGGTTCATGTGCAGGCTGCGAACGAAGTAGCCCTCATCAACACGGTTGGTCAGTCCGATCCACAGCTTCCAAACACGATCTTCGCACAAAACAACGTGCGCAACGCATTCTTGTCAGCGGAAGAGATCAAGAAAGCCGAAGAAATGTGCTCGCCAGAGTATCAACCACAGCTATGGGAACAATGGCGCGAGCGGCTTAACGGCTGGTCCGGTGGTCTGGACACATATCAGGAAATCTATGACGAAGTTCGCACAATCGACGCTGGCACGTTGCCTGAGAATGTTGAGCCTCGCCGGTGGTGGAAAGCCTAATAAGGGCTGCGCACTATGAGATCGGGCCGGCCGGAGGAGGAGTTCGGGTCGGCCCTTTTTGTCTCAACAACACCACACTATAGTGGTTGAATTCAAAATATGTGGGGGAGATCTTAATGTCGATGTTGGCTGAATCGGTGGCTATTGTTTCTGCTATTTTCTCGGGCAGTACATGGGAGATGAGGAGCGCATTTCAAGCAGATGGCATGTGGCTGTTCTGTTTCGTGGCCACCTTGGTTGGTGGTTATCTGGCCCACTTGTTTTATAAATTCGTTCCATTCTTTGAAAGGCACCTTGAACGCGGTCTTTCCGTCACAGCCTATCTTATCATTGCCGGAATCATCTGCTGGGGCGTGATCGACCGTTTCGTATTTTCCCATCAATGGTCAGGATCAACAACGATCCCGCCCTTCCTGTTTATGGTGATGGCGTGGTTTGCCTGCTCTTATAATGTCAAACTTCGAACCCACCTGAGTTTCAGCGAATTTCGATCGAAAATGTCGCCCGTTGGCCAGATGGCAACCCTGACGCTGGACACGCTCCTTTGGCTTGGTTTCTGCTGGATTGCGATCACAACGTCACTGCGCTTCACTGTGCTGTCTGCTGACAATTTCCAACTGGTCGACGGCGTTGATGATGTCATGAAGTGGTGGTTTTACATCACAGTGCCAATTGCCTTTACCCTGATGTCCGGTCGCGTGATCGGCAATTGGCTGGACGATTGGCACAATTACCGGTCTGGCAATCAGATCATCAAGCAAGCAGTTATCGGCGGAGACGTATAATGTCGGATGGTTCTTGGATTACACTTATTTCGCTTGGCGTGACGGTTTTCTTCATGCTTGGAACACCGGTTCTGCTGGTCATCTTTTACTGGGTGATCGGGTGCAGTTTTGTTATCGGACTGCCCCTGGCCAACACCGGCAACGAACTGATTAACGTTTTCAGCAAAGGCTTTGCACTGCTGGCCATGCCGTTGTTTATCCTGACCGGGGATTTGATCAACCAATCCGGGATTGCGCGACGATTATCGGATTTCGCCTATTCCTGTCTGGGGTGGCTGCGAGGCGGGTTGGCGATGGCTTCTATTGCCGCTTGCGGACTTTTCGCGGCGATCTCCGGTTCAAACTCGGCGACAACGGCGACTATCGGATCAATGCTGCACCCTGAAATGGTCAAAGGTAATTACGACGAACGCTTCTCTGCGGCCACAGCGGCTGCGGGTGGTACGGTCGGGATCATCATTCCGCCCTCGATCATCTTTATCGTTTATGGGTTCTTGATGAACCTGCCGATTTCAGAACTGTTCATCGCGGGTATCGTTCCCGGAACACTGATGGTGCTCGCCATGATGGCAGTGGCATTCGTCGTGTGCACCATCAACGGCTGGGGCATCCTGATTGGCCTGTCCTTCCAGCGCGTGGTCAAGACCGCGTTTGGTGCTTGGCTCGGGTTCTTTGCCATTGGGTTGGTCCTTTGGGGCATCTACACCGGGAAATTCTCCCCGACGGAGGCTGCGGGTGTAACGGTTGGTTTCTGTGTGTTTGTTGGATTGCTGTGCTTTCCGCTGAACAAAATAATGGGAAGCGGTGCCGACGTACCAGTGACCGAAAAGAGCTTTCTGTCGATGTTTGTAGTTGAAGGGTTCACCTTGCCGAACCTGCCAACCATCGTGTCGCGCTCTGCGCAGATTACAGGAATTTTGGTCCCCTTGATTGCGGTGTCTGTTGCGATGCAGCAGGTGCTGTCGTCCTTGGGTGCAAAAGACTACATCGGTGATTTCGTGATCAGCATGGGCGGTTATTACGCGGTTCTGTTTACCGCGATGGCCATCGTGTTCGTCACTGGCATGATCCTTGAATCTCTGCCTGTGACGATCATTCTTGCGCCCATTCTGGCGCCGATTGCAGTGTCCGTGGGTGTCGATCCTATCCACTTCGCAGTTGTTTTCCTTGTGGGTGCGTCAATCGGCTTCATCACACCACCTTACGGGCTCAATCTATACGTGGCATCGGGCGTTACAGGAGTACCCTATTTCCGTCTGCTCAGGTATTCGACTATGTATCTTTTCGCTCTGCTTGCAGTTTGGATTCTGGTCGCTTTGACGCCCACACTCGCACTGATGCTCCTGCCAGCTTGATAGGTTGACTGACAATGCCGGACGATTTTGCAAATGAGAGACAGGGCCAGATACCGACAAACTTGCGGTTGCTGGTCCTGCTCGAGGAAGTTGCAAGAGCCGGTGTGCCAGTCACCCCGTCATCGCTCAAGGATACATTAAACCTGCCAAAACCCACGCTGCACAGGCTTTTCAATACCGCCGAGGCAGCCGGGTTTTTGCAACGCGATATCGATGGGCGATCTTATGGCCCCGGTCCGCGCCTGCGCCAATTGTCATTGAATACCATGTCGTCCCATCGCTTGAGAACCGTACGATTGGCTATCCTGCGAAGCGTCGCAGAAGAGATCGGGGAGACCTGCAACATCGCAACCCCCGACCGCGAAGGGATGATTTATCTGGACCGTGTGGAGACACACTGGCCGCTTCGCATTCAATTGCCGATTGGCACGCAAGTTCCATTCTACTGCACGGCCAGCGGCAAGATGTATCTTTCCTCTCTAAGGCCCGCTTATTTTGATCGCTACCTTTCCACAGCTCTGCTGGACAGCAAGACGCCGGGCACAATCACGGATAAGGATGCGCTGAAGATCGAGATCGATGCGACGCGCAAACGCGGGTTTGCCACAGACGACGAAGAGTTCATGGAAGGCATGGCCGCCATCGCCGTGCCAATTTATGACGACCGAAAAAGGCTGGTTTCCACCCTGTCAGTTCACGCGCCATTGCAGCGACGTAATCTTGCCAGCCTGTCCAAGAGTATCGATACCCTCAAATCAGCGGCGCAGGAACTGACCAGTCTGATCAATACCTGACGGTTTCCTAACGCGTCGGACTCTCATCAGGTCCAGAAATGGACCAGTGCGTCGCTTTCCCGTCCCCGCACGGCCACTGGTTTTACAAAAGCGGGCGCAGGCTCAGCATTGTGGGTGGCAATCGACAACACAGCGTCCGTCGCGGCAATTGTGGCACCTTCCTCTTTTGTGATCTCCAAAAGCCTGCTCGCAAGGTTCACCGTATCACCGGCAACGGAAACCTGGTGATGCTGATCGCCTCCAAGTCGGGACAGGATGACGTCGCCGTGGTGGAGCCCGATGCGGCACCCGACATATTGACCCTGCGCCAAATCTGGGCCGAGTCTTTCTATGTCCTGCACCAGACCAAATGCTGCCTGCATCGCATCATCCGCGCCGCGTGAGGCTTGTGTGGTCATGCCGAATATGGCCAGCGCGCCGTCCCCCATAAAATTAAGAACAATGCCGCCATTTGCCTCGATCGTGCGGGCGGTCAACTGGTGGAATTGCTTCAGCAGATCCTGAGTGCCGGCAGGCCCAAGCTTCTCGGAAAGGTTCGTGAAACTGCTGAGATCTACAAAAAAGACAGACAATCGCTGTTCTGTTGGATGTTTCAGAAAAGCGGGATCGTTAGCGATCATCTCTGCGAGAGCGGGAGACTGAAATTGTTTGAGAGCTGCAAGTGCCTGTGCGCCCCGCGCGGCACTGCGTCTTTCGCCGAAATAGCGCCAGCTTGCTCCGGTCAGAATTGTCACGATGGCACATACAAGCGGGATCGAACCGCTCAACCAAATACCAATGGAAAACGCGTACCAGACAACGCCCATCCAAACAGCCAAGCCCGCCACCGCCAGCGGAATTCCAACAGAAAGCGGTAGCACGATCACCAAAAAAGTGGTCAGCACGGCCAATGCAATACCTGCCGCAGCATCAACGCGGCGGGTTACAGCGTCTCGCCGTAAGCTCGGTGCGCCCAGAATTTGAGACACGGCCGTCGCGATGATTTCCGCGCCGGGTACGTTTTCATCAAAGGGATTTGGAAACCGATCACCAAAAGCAGTGGCCGTAAAACCAAGAATGACCGCCTTGCCGGCAAGCTCCTCTTTGATTTGACCAGACAGGAGATCCCTTGCGGAATACGTCGGTATTGTACCCGTGGGGCCCGCAAGGCGTAAGGGCATATTCAAGCCAACATCCAGCGGTATCATTTTGCTGCCGAGCGCGAGGTTTGTCGTTTCGATTGTTGGCGAGGCACTGTTGAACTTTGAGGCAATATGCAATGCAAACGCGGGTTCCAGCCCTTGCGACGTGCGAAACAGGATGGGCAAGTAGCGCGGCGTGCCCCCCGCATCTGTCGACAGGTTCACCAAGCCGGATGTTGCCACGCGCAAGAAACCGTCTTGCGGTCTGATAACGCGGCCCGGCCGTGAAGGATCAGCGGCGCCCAAATCATCCGGGAAGCGTCCCGCCGCCGCAATTACTGCGTCGGTTTGTGACAGAGCCGCCGCCAGTTGCCTGTCAATTTCAGGATCACCCGTATCCGCCAATAGCACATCGAGGCCAAGCACTTTTGGTGCGGCAGCGGCGATCTGACGGATAACGCCCGCCAGCAACAGACGGTTGTCGGGAAACCTGTCGCGCACCTCATCCAGAGTGGCATCATCGATGGCGACGACAACAACATCAGGGGATGGCGCAATAGGGCCAAAACTTGCGTATCGCGCATCCAGCAGCGCGGATTCCAATCGATCAAACGGGCTTGCGATGGCAAGAACGGTCGGGCGGCTGACGAATACGGCCCAGATGATCGACAGGGTGATTAACAGAACGCCAAACAGAAACGGCGTCCGACGACGTCGTGGTGTCATCTGCCAAAGCGCGCCAGTAGCGCGCGGACACGCTCTTCGGGCCAGGTTCTAACAGTCAGGTCCGCGTCTGCGCCAACGTCAACGCCCTCTCCCGGCCCCAAGACAACACTGTCATTCAGGGCGTTGGTCGATGCCACGAAAACCTCCCCCTGCAGCACAAACACCGATGTGACCTCAGCCGAAACATCCACCACATAGATCGTCCCACGCACGGCAGCAATCGCATGTGGCGTTCTGATCTGTGGCCGCGCAGAGCCAGGCTCGACCTCAATGAAAGCGGCTCCGCTTTGCAAATTGATGTCGGTTGGGTCGATCTCGAGGATCGCGCCCGAGATACCCATCTCTGCTGCGGCATCCAGTTCAATGATCAAGCCAAAAGCGCATTTGAGGACCTTACGATCAGGATCCGTGACCTGCTCCATATTGCAATTTGGGGGTACTTGCGCCGACACAGGCCCGGCCCACCCAAGCACTATTGCGACAAAAAGAGTTGCGACAAAGCGAAAGAAATTCATATCAAACAACTTTTCCAAACGGGGTTTGCGATTACGCCAGCAATCTCAGGCTCAAGTCAGGGCTGCGGCTGGACTGGGTCCGATCTGTGAGTGCCTAACACTAAAGCGGTATGCGCTAAAGTCGATGACTGAACAAAAGCTGTACTGAAAGCAAAATTGTGCCGAAATTATTTTAGGGTCGCTTTTTTATGCATATCCATGACTTACTCCGGGCTTCATAACCGTCCGTGCAGTTCGCTTGCACCTTTCGCTACCCAATCAACCGGCAACAGCTTTCTTATATCCGCGTGTTGGCAAGCGGGAACACCAAAGATGAACAACGCTATCGTGTGGAACACGCTCAACCCATTGCTGCGACCGCGTGGAAAACAAGAATACACCCGCTCTGATAAAAGCTCAGAGTGCATCTGGGCAAGCCTAAAAGGAAGGTTCAGAGGGGTGGGCAATTAGTCGATGCAGATCTATCAACGATCATCCAGGGAGACTGGCGACAACACAGTCGTCATTAGTCTTATGCGCCACGAAGCCCCTGATGCCAACTGGTTCCACACGGCTTAATTGACTGAGCTCGTCGTTAATCACCGGCTGGGCCGGAAAAAGAGCATCTGACTACATCAGGTTCTAAAGTTGCGACTAGCTGACCTGTTGCCCCAAATGTGGACCAAAGAAATGGAGCTGGGCAATGATCCTGGCGGGGGTATTCGCTTTGTGTCAGGTTCCGATGCCGACATGCGAGCATGTTTTTTGACGAGATGGCAAGCGCCGGAGCCTCATAGGCCTTACGTGCGGTCGTCATGCAGATCACAAGTCTTTCGCAAGGGCGTTTTTTGCCTGAATGACTGATCGATCCCGCGTTACGATTATGGTCTCTCTTTTGCGACTGAACTTTCACGCCGCAGCGGCACAGGGCGCGTGCAGGTGTCAACACTTACCGCGCGCGGATCCTATTCAAATAGTATCAGACAAATTACGTCTTCCCAGACACGCCGCTTGGGCGTTTTGCTGAGCAGTCGCATGCCCAGCCCCGCGTAAAACCCCATTTAATCGCTGCGGTGATACCTCAACCCTCCAGCCATTGAGCGACATGCCCGCGGCGATGCGTAGGACGCAGGTAAATCTCTTTGATGCGCTCTTCCATCGCAGTCTGTCCCGGCCGCACATGGCTTCGCAGACAGGCGTCGAGAGCTGGCAAGTTGTCGCGCGTTCCAGAGCGACACATACAACAGCGCTTAATAGTCCGAAGCCATGTCTCCGGTGATCTGCTCCCGCTGGGACGTCCTGCCTTCCAATGAGCGCCACCGCGTCGCCTCGGTTTGCGACGTCCCGGAACAATCCAATCGGTAACCAATCATTGGGTCGGCAGACTTCGCAAGGCACTTCACCAAGTGCGGCGTAAACCCACCGGAAACAACAAACTCACTGTAATGCTTTTGGGGCGTAGTTTCGGCCGATCCTAGGCGCATCTCAGCTGAAAAGTCACATTCGGCGCTAAAGATCGTACGACATTGGTGCTTGCCCCGTCAAAGAGGGAACAGCGAGGAATACAATGAAGTTCTTTGTCGCCTGCCCGCCGGTATCAAACATGGCGCGCCGTATCCCGCAAAGGGCCTGCGCTTGTTTCCGGTAAGAGCTTGGAGCGTCTTGGCAACACTGAACGACTCGCCATCTACCTCCCATGGCCCCTTTCAAGACAAGACTTTCATCAGATGGCTTACTCGCTCATGTGATTGCCATTGGCCTCTTAAGCGCGCTTCTATAACACAATTAGAAAAAGCAATTATAAGGAAGCGTCGCGCATGAGCCCTTTGTTATCCCTCGACGGTCTTACCAAGGAATACCCAGGCGTTGTTGCGAATGACAAAGTTTCATTACAAATTGCGCCCGGCGAGGTTCATGCGTTGCTGGGTGAGAATGGCGCTGGCAAATCAACGCTCGTCAAGATGATCTACGGGCTGGTGAAACCCGATCAGGGTGAAATGCGCATGCATGGCGCGGCCTTCGCGCCCTCAGAACCCAGAGCGGCGCGCGCGGCTGGCGTTGGGATGGTATTCCAGCACTTTTCGCTTTTTGACGCGCTCAGTGTGGCCGAAAATATCGCCTTGGGCATGGAAAACGCACCGAAAATGAATGCGTTATCCAAGAAGATCAGGCAGGTTTCAGAGACTTATGGCTTGCCCCTTGCGCCGGATCGGATTGTTGGTGATCTGTCTGCAGGCGAACGCCAGCGCGTGGAAATCATACGGTGCTTGCTTCAGGATCCAAAACTGTTGATCATGGATGAGCCAACGTCGGTCCTCACCCCTCAAGAAGTCAACATTCTCTTTGAAACGCTGCGAAAGCTCAGCGCGGAGGGTACTGCAATACTGTATATTTCTCATAAGCTTGAGGAGATACGCGCCCTATGTGATGCAGCAACTGTGCTCAGGTTGGGAAAGGTTGTCGGCACTTGCATCCCCCGTGAGACCACTGCGCGTGATATGGCGGAGATGATGGTGGGAAAGGTCCTCGCAACGCCGACAAGAGCAGGTGTCGTCTTGGGCGAAACTGTCCTTGCCCTGCAAGGGTTATCCCTGCCGTCACCATCCGCTTTCGGCATGCCTTTGCGTGATATCTCTATATCTTTGCGTGAGGGTGAAGTGCTCGGCATCGGCGGTGTTGCAGGCAACGGGCAAGACGAACTTTTGGCAGCACTTTCCGGCGAAATGCGCGCACCGCCCGGTATGGTGCACTTCAAAGGAATCGACATCGGCGCGTCTGGACCCAACGCGCGGCGCATCGCAGGTCTTCTCGCAGCGCCAGAGGAGCGTTTGGGTCATGCAGCGGCCCCCGATATGTCATTGACCGAAAATGCAATGCTCACTGGAGCCGCCCGCGAAGGCCTGGAAAAGGGTGGGTTTTTAAGCTGGCCCGCAGCACTCGGCTTTGCCGATAGAATCATCGAAGCCTTTGACGTGCGCACACCGAGTGCGGCCAACGCGGCGCGCTCTCTTTCCGGGGGTAACCTACAGAAGTTTGTCATCGGTCGTGAGGTTTTGCAGCGTCCTGAAGTTTTGGTTGTCAATCAGCCGACATGGGGCGTGGATGCCTCTGCTGCTGCTGCCATCCGACAAGCACTTTTGGATTTGGCCAAAGGGGGCGCGGCGGTGATCGTGATCAGTCAGGATCTTGATGAACTGATGGAGATTTCCGACCGCTTCGCCGCCCTCAATGAGGGGCGTCTTTCTGAGCCCTGCTGTACGGATGGTCTCACGGTGGAACAGATTGGCTTGATGATGGGCGGGGCCCATGGCATGGAGGTTGCGCATGTTTGAAACCCTGCCGAAAACCTATGGCAAAAACCCAACCGCATCTCATTTGACGTCGACCAAAGCCGGGGTTTCCCAATGATCCAACTGGAAAAACGCCCGCAACCGAGCCGTCTCTTTGCGTATCTGACGCCTCTTTTGGCCGTTTTAGCCACTTTTTTCTTTGGTGGTTTGTTGTTTGCAGCGCTCGGCAAAGATCCGGTCACATCAATCATGACGATTTTCTGGGAGCCGCTTTTCGGCGAGTTCTCTTTTTACTATCGCCCTCAATTACTGATCAAAGGCGCGCCGCTCGTATTGATCGCCATTGGTCTGAGCCTTGGATTCAAAGCCGGCATCTGGAACATCGGGGCCGAAGGGCAATACGTCATGGGCGCTCTTTTTGGCGCTGGCGTCGGTCTGGCATTTTATCCCGCTGAAAGTGTTTTCATCTTTCCGGCGATGGTCTTGGCGGGCGCTTTTGGTGGTTGGGCATGGGCGATGATTCCCGCCATCCTGAAGGTAAAATTTGGCACCAACGAAATCCTTGTCTCCCTGATGCTCGTCTATGTCGCAGAACAATTTCTTGCTTCTATGTCGCTGGGACTGTTGAAAAACCCGGAAGGGTTTGGTTTTCCTGGAAGCCGCAATCTGCAACAATACGCCTCAGCGCATAACGCGGAAATATTCGCGGGCTCAGGCATGCATTGGGGTGTGGTGGCCGCGATGATCGCCGTCATCTTCGCCTATGTCCTGCTTGCGCGACATCGCCTTGGGTTTGCCGTGCGTGTCACTGGCGAAGCCCCCCGCGCCGCACGATTTTCTGGCGTCAACCCAAGCCGCCTGATCCTTTTCTGTCTGGGCACATCGGGCCTACTCGCCGGACTCGCAGGGTTATTCGAGGTCGCAGGCCCTGCGGGACAGGTCAGCATCGATTTCAACGTAGGCTATGGTTTTACTGCCATTATCGTCGCCTTTCTGGGGCGTCTGCATCCGGTCGGGATCGTGCTCGCGGGCCTTTTGATGGCGCTGACCTACATTGGCGGCGACATCGCGCAAAGCCAATTGGGCCTGCCCGCTGCCGCCATACAGGTGTTTCAGGGGATGTTGTTATTCTTCCTTCTGGCACTTGATCTTCTGACCAATTACCGGCTGCGTTTTGGCCGGGCGGAGGCCGCATAATGGATCTTTCAGTTATCAATCCGATCCTGTTGGTCGCAGCCCTGATGAGCGCCGCAACCCCCATCCTTCTGGCTGCAACAGGTGAACTGGTCGTGGAGCGCGCGGGTGTTTTGAACCTCGGGGTTGAAGGGATGATGATCGTCGGGGCGATCTGTGGATTTGCCATCGCTGTAGAAACCGGCTCCCCGCTCACAGGCTTTGTCGCAGCGGCCGTGGGCGGAGCCGTTCTCAGCTTGCTGTTCGCCTTCCTCACACAAGTCACACTGGCAAATCAGGTGGCGTCAGGTCTTGCACTTACACTTTTTGGTCTCGGCCTTTCCGCCCTTCTTGGACAGGGGTATGTCGGCGTCAAACCACCACGCATAAGCGACATTGGCTTCGGACCACTCGCAGACATTCCCGTGATCGGCCCCATTCTTTTTTCGCACGACCCGATCCTTTATTTCGGGATCTTCCTCGTGGCCGGTGTCTGGGCTGTTCTGAAATTCACCCGTGTCGGCCTCATTTTGCGCGCAGTCGGGGAAAATCACGACGCGGCCCATGCCCTTGGATATAAGGTTGTGCGCATCAGAACCCTTGCAATCATGTTCGGCGGGGCCTGTGCGGGGATGGGCGGGGCTTACATCAGCTTGATCCGCGTGCCGCAATGGACCGAAGGCATGACGGCGGGTGTCGGCTGGATCGCTCTCGCGTTGGTAGTATTCGCCAGTTGGAAGCCCTGGCGCGTTCTTTTAGGTGCTTATCTTTTTGGCGGAATCACTCAATTACAGCTGAATTTGCAAGGCGCTGGCGTTGCCATTCCGGTCGAATATCTGGCAATGTCCCCCTATGTAATCACCATCGTGGTGCTGGTCGTTCTTTCTGCGGACAAAAGCGCTGCTCCCGGCTCTCTGGGCCGCACATTCCACGCCTCTCACTAGGGGCAAATCAACGCCTCACATAAGGGGCGGTTTAACATGGGGAAGACCTGAATATGAAACTCAAAACACTTCTGGCCAGTGCCGCAATGGCGCTTGGTCTGGCTTCTGGCGCGTTCGCCGATGGCCATGAAAAGACAAAAGTCGGCTTTGTCTTTGTAGGGCCGATCGGTGACGGTGGCTGGACCTATGAGCATAACAAAGGCCGTCTGGCCGTTGAAGAGGCGCTCGGTGATGCGGTCGAAACCGTTTACGTCGAAAGCGTCGCAGAAGGCCCGGACAGCGAACGCGTGATGACGGAAATGGCGCTGAATGGCGCAGATCTGATTTTCACCACATCCTTTGGTTATATGGATCCGACGATCAACATCGCAGCCAAATTCCCGGACGTGAAATTTGAACATGCCACGGGCTACAAACGCGCGGATAATGTTTCGACCTATTCCGCACGTTTTTATGAAGGCCGCGCGATCCAAGGTCACATCGCGGGCAAGATGACAAAATCCAACATCATTGGATACATCGGGTCCTATCCGATCCCCGAAGTGATCCGCGGCATCAACTCCGCCTTCATTCACGCGCAAAAGGTCAACCCCGACGTCGAATTCCGCATTGTTTGGGCCTATACGTGGTTTGACCCCGCCAAAGAGGCCGATGCCGCCAAGGTGCTGATCGAACAGGGCGCGGATGTTGTGCTGCAACACACCGATTCCACAGCGCCTCAAGCGGCCGCACAGGAAGCGGGCAACGTTGTGACCTTTGGTCAGGCTTCGGATATGGGCCAATACGCGCCCTTCCCGCGTGTTTCCTCCATCATTGACGACTGGGCACCCTACTATATCGCCCGTACTCAGGCAGTCATTGATGGTACATGGGAAAGCACCGATACGTGGGACGGCATCGGTCCGGGCATGGTTGGCATTGGCGAGATTTCCGACGCGGTCCCCGCTGACGTCAAAGAAGAAGCACTCGCGATGAAAGCGGCGATTGCAGACGGATCCTACCACCCGTTTACGGGACCGATCAAAAAGCAGGACGGGAGCGACTGGCTGGCGGATGGCGAAGTGGCCGATGATGGCACGCTTGCGGGCATGAACTTCTACGTCGAAGGCCTGACAGGCGAAATCCCACAATAAGCTATTCTACCAAAGGAAAAGGCCTCGCATCAGCGGGGCCTTTTTTTGTTTCACGAATGACCTTGGCCCTCAAGGGCTGGAAAATCAGGTTTTCCGGGTTCCCGGATGCAAGGATGCGGCCAAGATATGGTCGGCTGCACGCACAACGCTTTCCGCACGATGAACAATTTTGGGATCAGGCTGTTGCGCCACTTCCATGTCCTTATCGGGGTAATCCAGTTCGGATAAGAAGTGCCGCATGCAATTGAGCCGCGCGCGTTTCTTGTCGTTGGAGCGTATCACGGTCCAGGGGGCGTCCGCCGTATCGGTGTAAAAGAACATGGCTTCTTTTGCTTCGGTGTAATCGTCCCATTTATCCAGACTGGCGCGATCGATAGGGGAAAGCTTCCAGCGTTTCAAAGGATCGGTTTCGCGCGAGGAAAAGCGGCGTTTCTGTTCGTCCTGCGTCACGGAAAACCAATATTTGAAAAGCTTTATGCCGCTGCGCACCAGCATCCGCTCAAATTCCGGTGTTTGTCGCATGAATTCCAGATATTCGTTCGGCTCACAGAAACTCATTACCCGCTCGACACCCGCCCGGTTATACCACGACCGGTCATAGAGCACGATTTCCCCGGCAGTGGGCAAATGCTTGACATAGCGCTGAAAGAACCACTGGCCGCGCTCCTCATCTGACGGTTTGTTCAGGGCCACGACACGCGCCAACCTTGGGTTCAAATGCTCCTGAAATCGCTTGATCGTGCCGCCCTTGCCGGCCGCATCGCGCCCTTCAAAGAGCATCACAGCTTTCTGATTTGTTTCCTGAAACCAATGCTGCACTTTCAGCAGCTCGACTTGAAGTGCGGCTTTCTCGGTCTCATATGCATCCCGGCCCAGCCGCTGAGCATAGGGGTATTCGCCTTGCTCAAATCCAATGATCTCAGCGGTGCGCCGTTCTTTCTGTTCAATTGAAATTGGCTGTGCTGTGTCTGACATAAAAACCTCCAATGATCTGCGCCATTTTATCCAGAACGGACCGAACGGGTCGTTGACCTGCATCAACTTATGACAAAAACCTCGCAGCGACAGAACGCTACTCAAACCGCCATGCGTTGAGCGTTGATCTAGATCATGTCACCGACCCGCTTTACCTGAGATAAATCGGGTGCCTGTTGCAAAAAGGAGTGGAGCCAATGCTAGATATTACCACAACCAAAGTGGCTCAGATTATTCTCTTTGGGCATGAGATAGAACGCGCAGAGGCCGAATTGCGTGGATTTCTGGAAACACTCAATGAAGACGAATGTTACAGCCTCATCGCGCTCATGTGGATCGGTCGGGACAGTTTTGCCGCCGACGAATACGATGAGGCTCTGGCGACTGCCAAACGCGAAGCTGTGACACCAACGGCGGACTATCTGATCGGCACGCCGCATTTTGCAGACCATCTTGAAACCGGCCTTGAACTGCTCGGGATTTCGGTTGCGGATGCAGAACAGTCTTTATTGTAGGCCTGTTGCGTGCCAGTACCGCGCCCGCAAAGCAAGCAGAACTAACGTTCAGGTCAGTATGAAAACTCGGCGTAAATGCGGCTCAGATCGCCGTTCCAGTCCCCATGATAATGGTCCAGCAATTCGTCAGCCGGGGTTTTGCCGGTCTCGACACTTTCATGCAATGCGTTCAGGAAGTGCGTTTCATCCGGCACCATGCCCCCGGCACCGGATCGGGCGCGGGCTTTCAGCCCCGTGTGGCTGATCGCCACCGCTTCCCGGGCAATATCGTGCATTTTGATGCCATGCACCTCAGCCTGCAAGCCATCGATGGATGCTGCAACCCGCATCAATTCGCGCGTACCGGCGTCCCAATCCTTCGCCAAATCCCAGGCGGCATCAAGGGCAGATTGGTCATACATCAGCCCAACCCAGAACGCAGGCAAGGCACACAGCCTACGCCAAGGACCACCGTCGGCCCCGCGCATTTCAATGTACTTCTTTGTGCGCGCTTCGGGAAAGGCCGTGGTCAGGTGGTCCGCCCAATCGGACAATGTGGGAATTTCCCCGGGCAACGCGGGCAGTTCGCCTTTCAGGAAGTCCCGAAAAGACATGCCCAAGGCGTTGATGTATTTGCCATCGCGATAGACAAAATACATTGGCACATCCAGCGCGTATTCCACCCAGCGCTCAAACCCCATGCCGTCTTCAAATACAAACGGTAGCGTCCCGGTGCGCGCAGCGTCCAGATCCCGCCAGACGCGTGAGCGCCACGATTTGTGACCATTCACTTTGCCCTCAAAGAAAGGAGAATTGGCAAAAAGCGCCGTGGCAACAGGTTGTAGGGCCAAGGCCACGCGCATTTTCTTGACCATATCGGCCTCAGATCCAAAATCCAGGTTGACCTGAACGGTACAAGTCCGGCGCATCATGACCCGGCCCATTGTGCCGACCTTGGCCATATATTCATTCATCAACTGATACCGACCCTTCGGCATCAGATCCATGTCCTCATGGGTCCAGACCGGGGCAGCCCCCAGCCCGATGAAACCGGCACCGATCTTATCGGCGACGTCCTTCACTTCGCGCAAATGCACGTTCACCTCATCGCAGGTTTCGTGGATCGTCTCGAGCGGTGCGCCGCTGAGTTCCAACTGCCCGCCGGGCTCCAGACTGATGTTCGCGCCGTCTTTTTCCAAGCCAATAAGATGGCCACCTTCCAGAACGGGGCTCCAGCCATGTCCATCCCTCAACCCTTCGAGCATCACGCGGATTGAACGCGCACCCTCATACGGCAAAGGTTTCAGTGTATCTTTGCAATAGCCGAACTTTTCATGCTCGGTGCCAATGCGCCATTCCTCTTTGGGTTTGCACCCATCCGCCAGATATTGCGCCAACTGATCATGTGACGTGATCGGACCGCCGCCAGATTGAGGAATAGACATGTTGGAGGCTCCGTTCGTTCAGCAGATGGGTTCAGAACGTCAGGGATGGGACGAATTGAACGAGGTGTCAATGCAGCGCAATTGGGGTATTCTTGGCATCGTCCTTTTGCCAGATCACAATCAGGTGCTGATCCTGCCCCTGCATCGCATGCAGCATTCGCTCGGTTCTCAGCCCCGGTAAAGTGGCAAAGGCGTCAAACAAGCCATCCGCACCTTCGGCATTTATCGGGATCAAGAGTTCGGGCTGACCCGGTTGTAATAGTCGCCAATGCGCAGGAAAGAGCGATTTATCAAGTACGAGCTGTGACACTTCGCGCAGCGCGACCACCCCACCCGTCAGAGGTCCAAAATAGGTAATTTGTCCTTCGTCGACGCTGACGGTACCGGGCCCCTCTCCGATGCTTCGGAAACGCGTGCGCTGAACGCCAACCCAAATCACCCCGGCGCCGACCACCAACAGACCAATTGCCGGAAGAATCAACAAGCGCCCCGGACCAAGCAGCCACCAAAGGCCCAGAAACACCATGAAACTGCCCACCAGCACTTCGCGCCACCGCATCAGTTGGGCTTTCGCTTCGGGACGAATCATTGCCAGTCCCCCAAGTGTTGCTGCCAGACGGTCAGCGCCGATACAGCTGCTGTGTCTGCGCGCAGAATCCGCGGCCCAAGTGAGACCGCATGCGCAAAATCAAGCTCCTGCAAGCGGGCGCGCTCTGCTTGGGAAAACCCGCCTTCAGGCCCGATCAGGATCGCCCAGGAACCTGCAAGCGCCGGTAAGGTGGGCTTTGAGGCGGCCTGAGCCTCATCGCAAAACATGATCTGGCGAGATGGGTCCCAACCCTCTAGAAGACGCGACAGACGAACCATATCAGACACCTCCGGCACAAATGTTGCGCCACATTGCTCGGCGGCCTCGATCGCATGCGCTTGCAGTCGGTCTCGATGAATACGACCGGAATTTGTGAAGTCGGTTTGCACCGGAACAATCCGCGCGCTACCCATTTCGGTGGCCTTCTCCACAATGAAATCCGTGCGGGCTTTCTTGATTGGCGCAAAGAGCAGCCACAGGTCGGGGGGCATATGCAAAGGTTTCGTCCGTTCCAACACAACGAGGACACCACCACGCTTGCCTGCCTCCTTGACCTCGGCCAACCACTCGCCACTTTGACCATCAAACAACAGGACGCGTGCGCCCACAGCCAAACGCATCACGCTGAAAAGATAGTTTGCCTGCTCCCGCGACACTGGAACAGATTGCCTCAGGCTTAGAGCATGCTCTACATACAGTCTGATTTTGGCTGAAACAGTTCGGTCCATGGAGAGATACATATGCAAGACCGACAGTCAGTACCAGATGGTCAGGTCGCAGATGCCGTAAACGGGAATTGGGTGGACACAATTGCCCCGGCCTGGACGCGGCCCTACCTGCGCCTGAGTCGCGCGGATCGTCCGATTGGCACCTGGTTGCTGCTTTTGCCCTGTTGGTGGGGGTTGGCGCTGGCCATGCTCCACGACCGCCAGGCCAGCTGGTTTGATCTTTGGATTGCCTTGGGTTGCGCCATGGGTGCATGGCTGATGCGCGGAGCGGGCTGCACGTGGAATGACATCAGCGACCGTGACTTTGATGGACAGGTCGAACGCACACGATCACGCCCCATCCCATCTGGCCAAGTCAGCCTGCGGGGCGCAATCATCTGGATGTGCCTGCAATCCCTGTTGGCATTCTGTATCCTGTTGACCTTCAATCTCGCGGCCATCGGCATGGGCATCCTCGCGCTGCTGCCGGTGGCGATCTATCCCTTTGCCAAACGGTTTACGTGGTGGCCTCAGGTGTTTCTGGGGCTGGCATTCAACTGGGGCGCCATGCTGGCCTGGACGGCTCATAGCGGCACATTGGGCGCGCCTGCGGTCGTACTCTATCTTGCCGGGATCGCCTGGACACTCTTTTATGATACAATCTACGCGCATCAGGACACAGAAGACGACGCCCTGATCGGCATCAAATCCACCGCGCGGCTTTTTGGCGATCAGACAGCCGCGTGGCTGCGGCGCTTCCTGATGGCAAGCGTTGGATTGATGGGCGTGGCCGTGATCTATGCGGCACTGCCGAACACCAGCGTTCTGGCCATGGTTCTGGCTCTCGCTGGCCCTTGGGCCATGGGCTGGCACATGGCATGGCAATTGCGCAACCTTGACACTGAAGACAACGCAAAACTGGTAAAGCTTTTTCGTGCCAATCGTGACACGGGCGCGATCCCGCTGGTATTTTTTGTTGCTGCCCTGCTGGCGTGATTGAATCTGCTTCACTTGGGGCGTATCACGTCACCAAAGCAAGTTGAGACCAGGATTACATGGGCCTGTCCAAAACAAAAATGACTGTTTCTGCCTTTATTGCTGCTGCGGCGGTCTCACTGTTTGCAGCAAACTCGTCCGTTCAATTGGTCGAAGATTCATCGGAAATCGGTGTACGCAATGCTTTGGATGACAATGAACTGATCTGGGCCGAAGTCGAAGCGGACGGGCTGCGTCTGGCTCTTTCGGGGACAGCACCCTCAGAGGCTTTGCGTTTTCAAGCGCTCTCTGTGGCAGGGTCCATCGTGGATGCGGCGCGTATCATTGATCTGATGCAGGTCGAGGCAGTGGCCGCAATTGCCCCGCCACGGTTTTCCGCTGAAGTCTTGCGCAATTCTGCGGGCCTATCGATCATCGGTCTGATCCCGAAAACTACTGATCGCGACGCCATGGTCGCAGGTTTCAGCGCCATGAGCGATTTGCCGGTGACGGATCTGCTTGAAACCGCCGATTACCCGGCCCCGGCGGGATGGGAAGACGCTTTGGCCTTCGCCATCAGCGCCGTCGAAGACCTGCCCCGCGCCAAAGTATCTGTGACTGCGGGACGCGTGAACATAACAGCCATTGCCGACAGCGCAGAAGCCAAGGCCCGGATGGAAAAAAACCTGATCGCATCGGCACCTCCGGCCTTGCGATTGTCTCTCGATATCTCGGCACCGCGCCCCGTCATCACACCCTTTACCTTGCGCTTTGTGATAGATGAAAAGGCCGCCCGCTTTGATGCCTGTTCGGCTGACACAGACGAG
The DNA here is from genome assembly GCA_033344815.1 of Paracoccaceae bacterium. Lineage (NCBI taxonomy): Bacteria > Pseudomonadati > Pseudomonadota > Alphaproteobacteria > Rhodobacterales > Paracoccaceae > Paracoccaceae bacterium. The sequence continues at coordinate 1,744,745 of JAWPMR010000001.1, forward strand.
GCACAGCGCCGCATTCTGACAGCCGCCTTTGAGGCCGGCCTCACGGGACCGGGGCGGTGTACGATAGCCATGGGCGTCCCGTCCAAGAACTGGGCCGGAGCTGTTGAGAAAGCGATCCGTGCTCTGGCTGAAATCGGCGCGGGCAGCGTGACCTTTTCCGACGCCGATGTAACCCTTGTGGCAGCTGAAGGGACAGACGAAGCTGTTTTTGACAAAATTGCGGGCGAGCTTGAAAATGATCTGCCGGGTGTTTTTTCCCTCCGTTCCATCCTGCCGGAAACACTTGATCCTTCGATTGGCCCGTCGGAATTTATCGCAACGTTAAGTCCCGAAGGTCAGGTGCAGTTGCGCGGTCGCCTGTCCGGCGAAAAGATGCAGGAAGTGGCTGACAGTTTTGCCCGCGCTAAATTTGGATCTGAAAACGTCTATACAGCAGCGCGCATCGTTTCCGATTTGCCGGCGGACTGGTCCACGCGCGTGCTGACCGCCATTCAGGCGCTGGCTTTTCTGAACAACGGTGTGGTTACCGTCACACCGGACGACATATCGCTGAGCGGACTGTCCGGAAACCAGAACGCAAGCGACGTCATCGCGCAATTGATGGGCAGCAAGCTGGGACCGGGAGAGACATTTGAGATCGATGTAAAATACGTCGAAGAACTTGACCCCGTTGCCAGCCTTCCGTCCCCAGAGGAATGTGAAGTTGCGATTGCCGAAATTGTGTCTGGCGCAAAAATTGTGTTCGAACCCGGAAGTGCCACAATTGATTCAACGGCCCTTTCAACGATGGACAGTATTGCCGAGGTGCTTCAGGACTGCGGCACGATCCGGCTTGAAGTGCAAGGACATACAGACAGTCAGGGGCGCGAAGAGATGAACCTTTCGCTCAGTCAGGCGCGTGCCGAATCTGTTCTGAATGAATTGCGAGCGCGCCGCGTTCTGACCGGCTCGTTTTTGGCCAAGGGCTACGGCGAGGCGCAGCCGATTGCCGAAAACGACACGGAAGCGGGGCGCGAGGCCAACCGGCGTATCGAATTCCGCCTGATCCGACCTGAACCATCTATCCCGGAAGGCGATTCAGCACTGGAAAGCGTCGCAGAATCCGGTGATATAGGCTCCGAAGGCGAAAATACTGAAGCGGAAGGTCAAATCGATGAGTAGGACGGAGTTTGTCATTGCGACAGCAATCATCCTGTTTGTTGCTTTCTGCCTGGGCTGGTTCGCCAACTGGTTGATACACCGCTTTACCCGTGTGGCAGCTGACGATGTGGCGCAACTGGACAGGATGAGCCAAGAGCTGCATGAGGCCGAAGAGACCCGAGATCAGGCGATCACCTATCTGCAACAGCGGGAGGCGGAACTGACCAATCAACTGGCCCAAGCCGACGCAGAATTGCGCGCCGCGATGGACGGATTGCGCGACGCCCGCCATGAAGCCGAAGAGTTGCGGGCCTATGTCGAGCGGCAACGCGCAATCTGAACCGCTACATCACAGTCAGGTGAGCGCAATGCGCAAGGTGCCCGACCCTCTGGGATGTGCTGCCCAAGACCAGCGCGGATAAGTTCCCCAAGCCGCGTCGCCCGGTTACGATCAGATCTGAATTCACCGCCTTCGCATGCTCCAGCAACGATTCTGCAGCGTCTCCTTCTCCCACTTCAGCCACAATTGACGTTTGGTTTGACTCAGCTGCGATTTTCTTCGCCTGATCCAGCAGTTTCTGAGCACTTTCGGCGACTTCTTCGGTCGATGGCATGGTCGTCGCAACGTGATACCCCGCCACAGCCCCCATGGCGAAGGCAACTGTTTCAGGCTTGGGCGTATGCAAAACATGAATTTCAGAATCATACTTAGACGCCAGATCACATGCCAGACGCAACGCATTTTCAGATGGGCCAGACCCATCAAAACCAACTGTAATTGTCTTGAACACTACATTTCCTCCTCATTGTCATCAGATGACAACAGGTTAATGCATATGGAAAAAAACCACCTTGATGCACGTCAATAAGACCGCGTTCACCAGCGGTTTAACGCATCCTCGTCCTCACTGCGCGCATCGACCCAGGACGCGCCTTCATCGGTCACTTCCCGTTTCCAGAAAGGCGCGCGGGATTTCAGGTAGTCCATCAGAAATTCAGCTGCTTCAAAAGCATCCTTGCGGTGCCGCGCAGCTGTGGCCACCATCATAATCATCTCCGCTGGCTTCAGATGACCATATCTGTGGATGACCAACACATCTCCCAAGGACCATCGCCTTTCCGCTTGTGTGGCGATCTCTCTCAGCGCCGCTTCGGTCATGCCAGGGTAGTGTTCAATTTCCATCGCATTGAGCGTTTGTTCACCCGTATCGCGCACGACCCCCGTGAACGTCACCACCGCGCCGATATCGCTACGCCCTGCGGCAAATGCCGTGGCCTCCTGCCCCGGATCAAAAGGCGCTTCCTGAACCGAAATCCGCATCGCCTATCCGCCTGTCATTGGTGGGAAAAATGCAACCTCCCGAACCCCTTCAAGCTTGGCATCAAAATCACTGAGTTCCTGATCGAGCGCCACGCGCAGGGCGGAGCGGTCGCCAAAGGCCGCAGCATAGCGGTCCTCGCGCGCGACCAGTTCGTCCACCAGTTCGGAAACGGTCTCAGCCGAAGTTTCAACATCTTCACGCGGCACCCCGATCCGTTCGCGGACCCAGGCAAAATACAGCACATTCATCAGCGTTCGTCCTTTAGATGAGGCAGCGATTTCATCAAATAATCCACTCCCGTGATCAACGTCAACGCCGCCGCGAGCCACAACAGAACAAGGCCCGAAATCCCCGCCCACTCCATTGCCATATGTTTCCAGCGCAGACCTTGCAGGTCCGGTTGCGCACCTGCGAAAATCTCATTCACCAGATCCTGATCCATCCCAAAGGCAGACATGCCCAGATAGTGCTCAAAAACGCCGTGGGAAAACAGAACTGCAATCGCAATCATCTGGCAGGTGGTCTTCCATTTTGCCAATTGTGTCACCTTCAATGTGCCCGCAGTTTCACCAAGAAACTCGCGCAGGCCAGATACGAAAACCTCCCGAAACAGGATCACAGTGGCTGGCAAGACCAGCCAGGGCGAGTAACTGGAGAACCCGATGATCACCATCAGCGCAATGACCACCATGGCCTTGTCCGCAATTGGGTCCAGCATCGCACCCAGCTTGGTTTCCTGTTTCCAGGCCCGCGCCAGATATCCATCAAACCAATCTGTCACAGCGGCCGACACAAAAAGCACCAACGCGAACCAATCAGCATAAGGCCTTGTAAAATAAAGGAACATCACAGCCACCATCGGCGCTGCAATCAATCTGACAATTGTCAGTAAATTGGGCAGGGTCATCGTCATGATGCTACCTTACAGCGCTAAAATCAGCTCTGAAAGCCGCAACCGCTTCCACAGCAATAGATCGCTCCCATGTGACCGACTTACAGATGCCTGAAACGCGACGGCAATACAAAAAATCGTGTCGCGCGGCACGCGCGTCCTTTGGATCAACCGCGTTCATGAAAGAAATCATAAATCTTTTCCGCCAAAGCACCGGAAACACCATCCACCGCTTTCAGATCATTCAGGTTGGCACGTGCAACCGCCTTGGCAGATCCAAAATGCGCCAGCAGCGCGCGCTTGCGCGAAGCTCCCACACCGGGCACGTCATCCAATGGCGTTGCTCCGACTGATTTTGCGCGTTTTGCGCGATGTGTTCCGATGGCAAAGCGATGCGCCTCATCGCGCATACGCTGAATAAAATAAAGGATCGGATCATTGTGGCGCAGGGCAAAGGTCGGCTTTCCGGTACGGTAGAATTCCTCCTTCCCTGCGTCTCTGTCCACACCCTTTGCCACCCCGACCATTGGAATGTCTTCCACGCCATATGTGCACAGAATCTCGCGCACGGCACTGACCTGGCCCGCCCCCCCGTCGATCAGCAAAAGGTCAGGCCACTGCCCCGCCTTGCGTTCCGGGTCCTCCTTGATCAACCGTTTGAACCGCCGCGTCAGAACCTCTTTCATCATCCCAAAATCATCACCGGGCGTCAGGTCATCGCCCCGGATGTTGAATTTCCGATACTGGTTTTTCATGAAACCCTCTGACCCGGCCACAATCATGGCACCCACGGCAAAGGCGCCCTGGATATGGGAGTTGTCATAGACCTCGATGCGTTCTGGTGGCGTCTTCAGATCAAAGGTGTCGGCAATCCCTTTCATCAATCGTGCCTGCGTCGCGGTTTCCGCCATCTTGCGCGCGAGCGATTCTCGGGCATTGCGCAACGCGCCTTCTATCAGCTCAGCTTTTTCGCCTCTTTTGGGCACCATGAGCTCAACCTTGCGCCCAAGCTTGCCACTCAAAGCATCCGCCATCAGATCCGGGTTCTCGATCTCATTGCTCAGGATCAATTGCCTTGGCGGCTCCTTGGTATCGTAAAATTGCCCAATGAAAGCTTCGAGCACTTCGGCGGCATCCACATCAGGTCCAACACGCGGATAATAATCCCGGTTGCCCCAGTTCTGATTGGCGCGAATGAAAAACACCTGCACACAGGCTTGCCCGCCCTCCATGTGCAACGCAATGATGTCGGCCTCCGACACGCCTTTGGGGTTGATGCCCTGCGCTGTCTGAACCTGTGTGAGCGCCTTGATGCGGTCGCGCAGAGCCGCTGCGCGTTCAAATTCCATTGCCTCGGAGGCGCTTGACATCTCGCGGGCCAAACGCGCCTGAATGTCGGTTGTTTTCCCAACCAGAAATTTCTCGGCATCCTGAACGGTCTGAAGGTAATCCTCCGCGCTGATTTTGCCGACACAAGGGGCTGAGCATCGCTTGATCTGATACTGCAAACAGGGCCGTGTCCGGCTCTCAAACATGGCATTGGAACAATCCCGCAAAAGAAAAACGCGCTGGAGTTGATTGAGCGTGCGATTTACCGCCCCCGCCGAAGCAAAGGGTCCGTAATAACTCCCCTTCTCCTTTTTGGCACCGCGATGTTTCTTGATTTGGGGAAAATCATGATCCGCCGTCACCAGAATATTGGGAAAGCTCTTGTCGTCGCGCAGCAGAACATTGAATTTTGGCTTGAGTTGCTTGATCAGGTTTTGCTCAAGCAGCAGGGCTTCGGTTTCTGTGCGCGTGGTCAAAAACATCATCGACGCGGTGTTTGAGATCATCCGGGCAATCCGCGCAGAATGCCCGGTCGGGCGCGCATAATTGCTGACCCGTGCGCGCAGGTTTCGCGCCTTGCCCACATATAAAACGCGACTTTCCCCATCCAGCATTCGGTAGACACCCGGCGATGTATCAAGGGTCTTCAGATACCCCTGAATTACCTTGGCACCGGTGTCTGCATCCTGAGGCTGAGTGTTAACTGGTTCGGTCATACAACCCTAATAATGATTCTGGCGGACTGCTGCACGTAGAGCGGACGACTGCAAGCCATAACATGTCCACCATTCCTGTGGATAACTCTGCCGATAACTTCCGGTCAATTTGAATTTTTCGTTGTAATTTGGGTATTTCAAGGATTTGCCTAAAAAATAGGCACATAATTAACCCACTGATTCATATCGATATTTTCTTTTTGCTCATGCAAGTTTTTGAAAACAAAGACATTTTAGTAACGAATTTGTAACACAGATTAAACCGGTGCAAAACTTGAAAACTTGTCCGTTTACTCTACTCCCAACACGTCTGGCGTTTGCCATGCAAGGTGCTGTCCCCCATCGACACAGAGCAGTTGACCTGTAACGGCGGGCGCATCGAGAAAATAGCCCAACGCTGCCGTCATATCCTCGGGATTTGACCCCCTCTCAAGCGTCGTATTTGCGCGTTGTTGCGCAAAGTGATCGCTTGATTGCCGCCCGCCCTGAAGCGTCGGACCGGGCCCGATGCCGTTGACACGGATGGCGGGTGCCAAGGCTTGCGCCGTGGTGCGCGTCATCGCCCACAAACCCATTTTCGCCAGCGTGTATGTCATGAATTCCGGTGTCAGTTTTCGCACGCGCTGGTCGACCATATTGACAATCAGAGCGGCAGCGCGCGGCTCACCGGCAGCGTCCGTCGTCGGCTCTAGCCCTTGTGCTGCCATGGCCTGCGTCAACAAGAACGGCGCACGCAGATTGCTTTGCATATGGCGGTCCCACGTCTCGCGCGTGGCACTCTCAACCGTATCATATTCAAAAATCGAAGCATTGTTGATCAGGCAGGTGACTGGCCCGCCAAGAGCTTCGAGCGTTTGCGCAAAGAGCGCCTCAGTTTGGGCATCTTCCAGCAGGTCAGCCTGGATCGCAATGGCGCGACGCCCGAGCTTTTCGATCATCGTCACCGTTTCGCGCGCGCCCCGGTCTGAGGAGGCATAATGCACACCAACATCATACCCGCGTTGTGCCAGGTAAACGGCCATGGCGCGCCCGATGCGGTGCCCTGCTCCTGTTACGAGTGCTGTGCCCATGATGTGGCCTTCCTATTGTTGATCAAGAACTGAGGACAATCACCAGGTAGGCTACATAGAGCCCGCTCAGCACGACCCCCCAGAAGCGCGTGATATTCCAGCACAGATAGACGAAAGGAAACAAAAGAACAGAGGCCCCCAGCATGACCCATAGATCAAATCTCAAAAACTCCGGATCAACCGGGATCGGACCAACAAAGCTGGCAATTCCAATGATGGCCAGAAGATTGAACATGTTGGATCCGATGACATTGCCCAAAGCCACATCAGCCTGCCTGCGCAGGGCGGCCATGACGGTTGTTGCCAATTCCGGCAGCGAAGTCCCGATCGCGACCAGCGTCAATCCGATTACCGTGTCTGAGACGCCATAGGTTTTCGCTATGATCGTGGCATTATCCACCAACAAACTGGCGCCCAAAGGCAATCCGATCAGGCCCAGCACCAAAAACACGATGATACGCCACCAAGGCAGGTTAGGGTCAGCGCCCTCAGGCTCCTCTTCGGGTTCGTCTTTGTCCGCTTGGCGATGCAAATGGGCATCCCGGAACGCGTCCCCCAACATCAGCGACAGTCCGGCCAGCAAGACCAGACCCGCGATCCAGTCATATACCCCGCGAAAAGCCAGTGCGATGAAAAGCAAACTCGCGAGAATCATGAAATTATAGGTTTTGCGGGTGTTGCATTCCGATGTGTGCATGGTTGCCAGCAACGCCGGGATTCCGAGCACGAGCAATATATTGGCCGTGTTTGACCCGACAACATTGCCCAGCGCCAGCCCCGGAGCGTTGTCCTTGATCGCCTGAATGGAGATCAGCAATTCAGGCGCGGATGTTCCAAAGGCAACGATTGTAAGGCTGACGATCAGGGCAGGCACCCCCAAACGCAAGCTGAGGTTGACGGCACCTTTGACCAATGCGTCGCCCGCCAGCAGCAATAAAGTCAATCCAACGCCGCACAAAACCCACGGCATGATCATGCGTCATCGCCTTTTCCGCAAGCGCACGGCCCCCGGCCAATCCTGTAACGGCCGCACTTTCGGCATTTGGCGCTGGCCAAACGTTTCCCGCCCAGCCAGTGCAATTTCCCAAACATCGCAAGGACAGCCATGAACACCAGAAAAAGGGAGACGATCTTGAAAATCATATGGTCTAAAGGCCGAACTGCGCAAAGGCACTGCGCTCTTCGATACTATGCAGCGCGTCGCCAACTATGCGCGCGCCAAAACGGGACAGAAGCGGTTTGCGCAGCCCATAGCGGCGAAACTTGACCTTGTCTCCAAAACGCAGCTTCATCATTGGCTTGAGGTGGCCGATACCGTCGATCAGGCCAAGATCAACCGCGCGCCGCGCCAGCCAGATCTCTCCCGTGAAAAGGTCGCGATCCTCAGGCAGCTTACCCTGTCGCCGTGTCGTTATGTGATCCTTGAAATTGGCGTGAATATCCTCAAGCAGGGTTTTCAAACGTTCCACATCTTCGGGATTTTCAGGCCGAAAGGGGTCCAGCATGGATTTGGATTTGCCTGCGGTGTACACACGGCGTTCAATGCCCTGTCGCGCCAGCAGTTCATGCGCGCCAAAGGACGCGGAGATCACGCCAATCGAGCCGACCACGGAACTGTCATCCGCATAGATCTCGTCAGCCGCCGCCGCCAGCCAGTATCCACCCGAGGCGGCGACATCCTCGACAAAGGCAATCACGGGGATTTCCTTTTCCTCTGCCAAGCGGCGAATGCGTGATCCGATCAAGGAGGATTGCACCGGGCTACCCCCCGGCGAGTTCACTTCCAGGACAACTGCGGCAGGTTTGCCGCGAGAGAAGGCTTTTTCGACGATGGGCGCGAGGCTTTCGTCATTCAATGTGCCACGACCTGATGCGCTGATCACGCCTGACAGGCGAAGGATTGCAACCACAGGGTCTGACTTGAGAAAAGGTATCCAGCGTTTCATGACATCCCATGTAGATTGGCGACCCCGATCAAACAAGGCGGCGCGCGCAATGAGTTTGACCCTGCGCCTTTATTGACGAATGCGCCAGCCGGTTTTGAAAATCCACCAGATGACCAGCATGCAGATACCGGTGAATCCTGCGATCGCGCAGAGCGACAGAAAAATCGGTACATCTGCCGTGCCAAAGAATGCCCAGCGAAAGCCTGAGATCAGGTAAACGACAGGGTTGAAAAACGAAATTGTTTGCCAGACCGGCGGCAACATCGAAATTGAATAGAACGACCCCCCAAGGAAAACCAAAGGCGTCACGATGAGCAGAGGCACGAGTTGCAGCTGCTCAAAATTGCCCGCCCAGATCCCGATGATAAAACCCAGCAAGGCAAAACTGAGACAGGTCAGCAATAAAAACGCGACCATGGCGATGGGATGCGCAATCGTTACATCCACAAAGAAAAACGCGGTGATCAGGATGATTACGCCGATGAACAGCGCTTTGGTGGCCGCAGCACCAACATAGCCCGCAACGATTTCCAGAAAGCTGACCGGTGCGGAGAGCAACTCATAAATCGTGCCGATGAATTTGGGAAAATAGATCCCGAAGGAGGCATTTGAAATTGCCTGTGTGATCACTGAAAGCATGATCAGTCCCGGGACGATAAAGGCACCATAACTCACACCGTCGACTTCCTGGATCCGGCTGCCGATGGCCGCGCCAAAGACAACAAAATACAGGCAGGTTGAGAGCACCGGAGAGATGAAACTCTGTGCCAGAGTGCGAAAGAAACGCGCCATTTCAAATACATAAATGGATTTTACCGCCATCCAATTCATGCTTGATCCTCCTGCTCTTCATGCACGAGACCGACGAAAATATCCTCAAGGCTGCTCTGCCGGGTGACCACATCGCGCAAGACAAGTCCCGCCGCGGAGACATCAGACAACAGCTTGGTTATGCCTGTACGCTCGGCGCGGGTGTCATAGCTATAGGTCAGGGTCTGGTTGTTATCACACAGCGTCAGGTCGTATTTGGCCAAGGCCGACGGGACGTCATCGAGCGGCTTGGACAATTGCACATCCAGTTGCTTTTGCCCCATGCGCGCCATCAGACTGGCCTTGTCCTCAACCAATAACAATTCGCCCTTGGCGATCACACCCACCCGATCGGCAATGGCTTCGGCTTCTTCGATGTAATGGGTGGTCAGCACGATCGTGACACCATTGGCCTTCAACTCGTTCACCACGTCCCACATGTCCTTGCGCAGTTCGACATCCACACCAGCGGTTGGCTCATCCAGAAACAGCAAACGCGGCTCATGGCTCAAAGCCTTTGCAATCAGGACGCGTCGCTTCATGCCACCTGACAATTCGCGGATCTGATTGTTGCGTTTGTCCCATAGTGAGAGTTGCCGCAAAATGCGCTCAAGGGCGGCTTCATCCGGCGGTTTTCCAAAAAGCCCGCGCGAGAACCGCACCGTGTTGATCACTTTCTCGAAAGGTTCGAGATTGATCTCTTGGGGCACCAACCCGATCATCGCACGCGCCGCGCGGTAGTCGCGCAGAATATCGTGCCCCCCGACCGTGACAGATCCGGACGTGGCAGTGGTGATACCGCAAATCGTCGAAATCAGGGTCGTCTTGCCGGCCCCATTTGGTCCCAGCAGCGCAATGATCTCCCCGGCTTCGATCTGCAAGCTCACGCCCTTGAGAGCTTCAAATCCGTCTGCATAGGATTTGCGCAGGTCTGAAATGTCGAGAATTGGTTCCATGACGGTCTTATCCTACCCCGGTTGGGTCGCTACTTAGGGTGTGCGGATCCGAGATAACAGCGCAGCCATGCACATGACACTTGGCGTTATTGCGCGCTGACGCACTCTCCAGGGACTCAGGATTTCCCGGTCAGACGCTTCAACCACCCCTTCTTTTCTTCTTCAGGGGCATCCTCACCAGGGGCTTCGTCATCGCTTGCAGGCCCCTCGATTGTGTTTTGCAGGTTCGAAAAAAACTGCTCCGCCATCTTCTTGGCAAAGCCATCAATGATCCGGCTGCCGAGCTGTGCAAGTTTTCCGCCGACCTTGGCCTCGACATCATAGGACAATTCTGTCCCGCCGTCTTTGGCCACGAGGCGCACTTCCGCACCACCCTTGGCAAAGCCTGCCGCACCACCCTTGCCCTCGCCTGTTATTGTCAGGGCCTCATTGGGCACCATATCCGACAGGGTCACGGCCCCTTTGAATGTCGCTTTTACCGGTCCGACCTTTTGCACAACGGTTGCCTCGAACCCTTCTTCGGCGGATCCGGTCACCCCCTGCGCACCCGGCACGCAGGCTTCCAAAACCTCCGGGCTCAGCAAGGCGGCATAGACCTCTGCGGGACTTGCGGCAATCTGGCGGGTATCTGACATTTGCATGGGCGGGCTCCTCCAAAGCTGTTCTAGGTCTTTCTAGCGCAGAGATTTCAGATGCGCCAATGCGATTTCCAAAATGTCGTTTCCATGCGCGACACATCCCACGCACTTGATACCTCTGCACCATGACCGCTCACCCGCAAAATCGCGCAACGCTTGGCATCCTGTTTGTGGTGGCCGGAGTCTTTGCCATTTCAATCAATGACATGCTGATCAAACAACTGTCGGGCGGGTACCCCTTGCATGAAATTGTCTTTCTGCGCTCAGGCATCGGCATCATTTTTTCGCTGATCATGGTGCAAATGGAGGGCGGTTGGCGCATCCTCAAAACCCGAAGACCCTTTTTACATGTCATGCGCGGACTGCTGATTGTGATCTCCAACATGAGCTATTTCGTGGCGCTTGCCGCGATCCCGCTCGCGGATGCCACCGCCCTGTTTTTCGCAGCTCCCCTGTTCATCACCGTCCTGTCCATCCCGATCTTGGGTGAAAAAGTCGGGATCATGCGGATGAGCGCCGTGCTGGTCGGGTTCGCGGGCGTCATTATCATGCAACGCCCCTGGGCCGACACCAGCACTCTGCAAGCCTCGCGACTGGTCCTGTTGCTGCCGGTTCTGGCGGCCCTGACGTATGCGCTCAATCAACTCATGACGCGCAAACTCGGCGTCGAAAGCAAGGCCTCTGCCTTGTCTGTCTATATTCAGGCGGTGTTCATCGTGGTCTCTGTCGGGTTTTATCTGGTTGCTGGAGATGGACGTTTTGCGGAGGGATTGGACAACCCTTCCTTGCAATTCCTGTTGCGCGCGTGGGTCTGGCCTGCCTCTGCTGATTGGTGGGTCATAGCGGGTCTGGGCGCAAATTCGGCTATCATCGGCTATTGCCTCAGCCAGGCTTACCGCATGGCTGACGCGGCATCTGTGGCCCCTTTCGAATATGTGGGCCTGCCCCTGGCTGTGTTATGGGGATGGGTGGTTTTTGCGGAGTTGCCGGTCTGGGAGGTCTGGGCCGGGATCATACTGATCCTTGGATCCGGGCTGTTTGTCTTCCTGCGCGAACGTCAAAAAGCCAGAATTGTGGCCCGCGCACCCGTAGGTCGCAGGTAACCCCAATCGAAAAATCATTGCCAAAAGCGCTGCCCGCGCGGCTGCATCTTTGGCTTTTCAGTGTTATTGCGGCCGGAGCAGGCCTTCAATCAATTTGAACAACGACCTTCCCTGTGGCCTTGCGGGTTTTCAGCAGATCCAACGCTTCATTTGCCTGCTCAAGCGGCAAGATGTGGCTGACATGCGGTTTGATTTTCCCCTGAACATACCATTGCGTCAGAACCTCGAAACTATCCGTCAGCACCTTGGGATTCACCCGGGTATAGCCGCCCCAGTAAAACCCGATCACTGTCAGGTTCTTGACCAACAGATGGTTTGCCGGGATTTGCGGCACCTCCCCTGAGGCAAACCCCAGAGGGATCAACCGAGCCTCCGGTCGGCAGGCGCGCAGGGCTGCCTTGAATTGATCACCGCCAATCGGATCATAGACCACATCTGCACCGCCAAGCGATTTGACACGCTCCCGGATGTCATCGGTTTCCGAGTTGATCAGGTGATCCGCCCCCATGGATTTGGCCACGGCGAGCTTTTCCTCACCGCGCGCCACGGCGATGATTTCGGCCCCCATCAGTTTTCCCAATTCAACGGCCGTCAACCCGATGCCCCCGGAAGCGCCCAAGACCAGCAGCCTTTCACCTGGTTTCAAATGCGCCTTGTAATCCAGCGCCACATGGCTGGTCCCATAGGCGATCAAAAAGGCGGCTGCATCCGCGTCGGTCATCTCATCTGGAATGGGCACACAGATATTGGCCGCAATTGCTGCATATTCCGCCAACGCGTCAAACCCGCAATAAGCCGCAATGCGTTGTCCGACTTTGAACGTGCTTACACCCTCGCCAATCTCGGTCACTGTGCCGCAAAGCTCCATACCCAGCGTAAAGGGCACCTGTGGTTTTTCCTGATACGTGCCTTTGATGATCAGCAAATCGCCAAAATTCAAACCGCAGGTATGCACCTTGACCACCACCTGACCTGTGCCTGCTGTCGGCGTCGGGATATCGCGAAGGCTCAACGGTTGGCCGAGTTCTGTTACTTGCATTGCCCGCATGTCAGGTCCTTCAAGGTCGCTCTTCTCCAAGTGATCAGGCCAGAGCTGAACCAGATTGGCAAGGGACAAAGCATCTCGTACCAACCAGAGCCTCCGGGGCCGCCCATTCCGGTTATTCAGCCCATTCGATCACCCGGCGTTTTATTCATGTTTGAAAACACGCGCTAAGGGTCGTTCGTGTTGAGCAGACCACCAAGTTGGTGGCGCGCCGGAATTTGGCGAATGAAACGCGGAAACCTTAAAAACTTGCAGCCTGTGTCATGAAGGGACAATAAACCCGCGCACCCCAGCAGAAATTCCCTTCGTGGACATTGCATGTGCGTGCAGGTTCAGCCCAAAAACCGTTGGTGCCTCTCGTCACCACTCACTCAAGGACATTCTGTGGGAAATGCAGGGCAAGCATGGGGCGCCTGACGCCGGCCCAAAACAGGCCAAGATCTCATAAATCAATGCTGCAGTTTCATCGCCGCGTATTCTTTCATTTGCCGCGGGCTTCAGACAGCGGCGCAGTTGGCTGAGGAAGCAGGAGCGCATGACCCGCATCTGAAGCGGCAATGCGATCAACGACAGCGTCGTGACGCAGGCAGTGCGCCGCATCATATTCAGGAATTTCGTGACCCGGACATGGCGTCCTGAAAGCTTGGAACAGGCACCAACACGGACCAGAAACCGCGCGCACGCCGGGGCGGCGTCGGTTTTTCCGCTATGGCATCAGCTCGTTGCATCGCAAGGTGCCCGGACAAAAGATGCGAAACAAACAAGTTACGTCAGTTCAATTTTAACCTATTCGGCGGCATAATTGGGCTTCTCAAACTCTCTGATCCCAGTAACGTCAGAAGTGTGGGAGTGTCAGGAGAAAGTCGCGTGAAAATCAAATCATTGTGTGAAATTATCGACGGTCGAACGGTATGTTCCATAGAGGCGAAAGAGACAGTTCAATTCGCCTGCTGCATGATGCATCAGGAAAACATAGGTGCTTTGGTGGTGATGGAAAACGAGACACTCGTTGGAATTCTAAGCGAGCGCGATGTGGTACGCCGCTGCGTGGTGCAACATCTTGACCCGGAAAATACCTTGGTTTCTCAAGTGATGACAAGTGATCCATTCCATGTCAGACCCTCAACCCCGCCCTCTGAAGCTTTGAGTTGCATGCTGGACGGTGGGTTTCGCCATCTGCCAATTGTCGATGAAAGCGTGGTGGTCGGCATGATTTCGATGCGTGACATCCCGGCAGCGGCGGCCTGAGGGGGTTAAATAGACTGGAATGCAGATACGTGTCTCTTTGTACCAGCAGATCAAAACTCGGGAACGGATTCGCAATTCCAAGTCGCTAGCCTAGGATTGTGACAGCAACCGAGCCCACTGAGAAACAAAAAGCGAGGCGACCCAACCATACGCTGACGCTGATTAAACGGCACCTTAAAAGGGACGGCACGACTCGGTTCCTTATCGCTGCGCGTGTTGTAACTGGCGATGCCAAACGCTTGCGCATTGAAACCAACCTGAGACATGGATTGAATCCACCCGCGAATGCGCGGGGGGCTCACGCCATCTGCTGTCAAACCGCGGCGCTGGTCCTATGGGGCCAGCCTACACCAACTTCCATCCGCCCAAAGTCCTGCACCACATGTCCGGTCTTCTGGTGTCTGACGTCAGCGCTTATGGATCCAAATAGGGTTATTTGCTAAGGGAGTGTTTGTTGCTCATCGTAACCACCGAGGAGTGGACGATGAGAAAGACAGCGAAGAGCCCTGGCGAGAAGATCGTCAAAGATATTAAACGTGCAACGCGCAAGCACTATTCATCTGAAGAGAAGATCAGGATCGTGTTGGATGGTCTGCGTGGTGAAAACAGCATTGCTGAGCTGTGCCGCCGTGAAGGGATATCGCAGGGCATCTACTACAAATGGTCGAAAGACTTCATGGAGGCCGGAAAGAAGCGGCTAGCTGGGGATACAGCACGCGCTGCGAACACTGATGAGGTCAAGGAACTGCGCCGCGAAGCCAAGGAGCTCAAAGAGGTGGTGGCAGAACAAACGCTCGAACTGCGTCTTCTCAAAAAAAGCATGCTCGGGCCCTCTCAGTGAATGCAAGACATTCACCTGCCGGGTAATAGATGGGGGCGACCACGAATGAGGTACCCCGCATCTGAGAAGCTTGAGATCATCCGGCTGGTCGAGGGGTCGCATCTGTCGGCCCGTCTGACATTAGCCAAGCTCGGCATTCCGCGCACCACGTTCTATCGCTGGTACGGCCGGTATCTTCAACGCGGTGAGGCTGGTCTGCAGGACCAATCGCCCAAGCCAAAGCATGTCTGGAACCGCGTGCCTGACGACGTGAAGCGCAAGGTTGTCGACTTCGCCTTGAAAGAGACAGAGCTGTCACCGCGCGAACTGGCAGTGACGTTCACGGATCAAGAGCGCTACTTTGTGTCAGAATCCACTGTCTATCGCGTGCTCAAAGCGCATGATCTGATCACCAGCCCAGCCTTCATCGTCATGAAAGCCGCCAGCGAGTTCAAAGACAAAACCACGGCCATCAATCAGCTTTGGCAGACCGACTTCACCTACATCAAGGTCCTTGGTTGGGGCTGGTTCTATCTCAGTACGGTTCTGGACGACTACAGTCGCTACATCGTCTCCTGGAAACTCTGCACGAACATGCGGGCCGAAGACGTGACCGATACACTGGACCTCGCGTTGCAAGCGTCTGGCTGTGATCAGGTCCATGTCGTTCACAAGCCACGTCTGCTCAGCGATAACGGATCAAGCTACGTCTCCGGGGATCTGGCGGAATGGTTGAAAGACAAAGGCATGAAGCACTCGCGCGGAGCCCCCTATCATCCGCAAACCCAAGGCAAGATCGAGCGGTGGCATCAAACCCTGAAGAACCGCATCTTGCTGGAAAACTACTTCCTGCCAGGTGACCTCGAAGCGCAAATCGAAGCCTTCGTCGATCATTACAATCATCAGCGATATCACGAGAGCATCAACAACGTCACACCTGCTGACGTCTACTTCGGGCGTGACAAAGCCATTCTAAAACAACGCGAAAAGATCAAACGAAAGACACTCGAAGCGCGACGCTTGCATCACCGCCAGCACGCCGCATAATCAAACCAACCAGATGAGCCAAACTCTCTCTTAGCTTAGGCCGCCTTTGGTGCCAAAAACCCTGACGACGGACAGGACAAGCCTTGATCTCACTTTTTGACTGTAGGTCGTTGGCCTTGCGTACGCCGGGGTTTTTGAATTTCAAGACATCAAGCATGTGCCGTTTTCCCCTTTGGTGTGATTTGAAGTCGACCTTTGCGCCACGCGAGATAGACGATCGTCACGGCGAGCATCAAAAAATCGCTACCTGACAGGACAGGGCCCATCGTCTCAAGTGCAAGCGATGTCGAAACACCCAACCCCAGCATGGCAACCCCAACGACCCATGTCGGCGTGGCACAGCATACAACCCAGCTCATGGTCGCGTTGGTCATGGCCACAAGCACCGCCCCGAGGCCCGTCGTTGCCCGCAAGGTCGCCCCAGCATTTGCTGCGCATTTGTCCTGTTTCGTCAGCGCAAGGCACCAAGACACCATCGCGCCGAGAACAAAGAGCACGATCAAGCGCGATGGAATGACATTGAGACTCCATTCCGAAATACCGGTGCCGAAATCATAATTCATGTAACCGACCTCGATCAGCCATTCTTACCAGATGATGCGCGCTATGTCGTTCCAGGAAGGCGTGGACTGGATGATCCACGATACATTTCCGAACCAGCTGTAGAAGGTAACAAAATTGGGCAGGTTCTGAAACCGGACCATGAGCGCCAAGATCATGAACACCTGAAACAAGAGCGCAAGAATGAGCCCGTGCAAGACCATCGTTTTCCAGTTGAGGCTGAAATTGCCCCACAGGGTTTTCAACGTCACTATTACCGTGTCCTATCCTGCCATTTGAGCATCGGACACGTGAACATTTTTACAGCAGCGGTTGATGCCGTACCCGAGAATCCAATCACAAGCATACCGACCACGATGTCCTGACAGTTGATGAGGCTGTTTGCATTCCAGGTGAAGTATCCGATACCGTGTTGGCCCGAGATGATTTCCCCTGCGAGCAGTGAGAACCAGCTGACCCCCATGCCGATGGCCAACCCGAAATGGAGGGAGTTTTTATGTGTCCTCTTCCCACCGAAACACCTCGCCATTCGCTCGCACGCGACCGATAGAGGGCAAGATGAAGTGAGTGCCGAGGACACGGCAGTTGGCCTCGGAGGCCGCCTCGAGGAGAGCGCGGCGTGAGGTTGCAGCTTGGTCGGGATCGGTGTCGTAGATGAAGTGCCAATCTGGGTGCCAGCATTGCGCGGTAGTGTGCAGGGCATCACCAGTGATAATTGCCTTGGCCGCACCGCTCTTGATCAGAACCGAGACGTGGCCAGGTGTATGACCTGGCGTGGCGATGAGGGAGACATAATCGCCAAGCTGATGGCCGGAGGTGACCATCTCGCTTTGACCTGCAGCAATGACCGGTAACACGCTTTCGGTGTAGCTGTCGGTGGCCATCGCTGCGAAGGCGGTATTGTCCGCGTCAGGCAACAAGTAGCGGGCGTTCGAGAAGGTAGGCACCCAGCGGCCATCCTTGAGCTCGGTGTTCCAGCCAACGTGGTCGGTGTGTAGATGGGTGCAAAGCACATAGTCGACATCGTCCGCGGTGACCCCGGCGGCTGTGAGTGATGCCATGAAACGGCTGTCGCTTCGACCGGTCCACGGGGGATAGCGGTTGGTCTTGTGGTTGCCTACGCAGGCGTCGACGAGGATCAGGTGCGATGGAGTTTTCAGAAGGAAGCCCTGAATGGGCAGGATGAGTGCGCCGGAAGCCGGGCAGATAGCGCGGGGATCGCGAGCCTCAATTAGTGCGGCGACATCAGCGACATCTGGGAAGAGGTCCTCGGCGGGGAGGTAGGGCGCGTTGATTTCGAGGATACGCCAGATTTCAACGTTTCCGATACGGCACAGCATGAAGGGTCTCCTTGGTTTTTCGTAAAGTGCGCGTATTTGGCATGAATGACCAGAGATGGCGGGATGGTTTGAAATAGGATTATTGTATTGCCGTAACCGCAACGAACGGCGGCGATGTCCCGCATAATTTGCTGTCGATGGCCATATTAAACAGGGCGAGATCGCGGTGATTTTCAGCAGGTTCGAGTCGCACGCGGATCGCCCAGACGTGCTTAGACTTGAGTGGTCGCTTCTGACCCACGATACGCCCTTTGTTCCATGCAGGGCGAAGTGCTTGGATGGCAGGTAAGTTTGGTGTTTCCATGACTGATCCTCCAATCCGCCATGCCCTCCCACAACGACAACGCGACGTTGACGGACGCAGTGTATCACAGGATGTTGCGCTGCCTCTGACGGCAGCAGAGAGCCCACACTGACTGATGCTGCGCCGCGAGCCAACGTCTGCCCTTCGGGCTCGGCCAAAAACATGACAAAATTAAGAGTAGTTTTAGCATGCAATTGTGGCGCAAGACCCTTCTACGATTCCGGCGCTAGTCCTGTTTCTAAAAGAATGGCCGTTCTTGACACATAGGTATTGGCTGGTGTTTTCGTCCAGACTATTGGCGTTGGCGGTAGGCAGGACGTGAAAACCGCATCCACTGTAACGTACTGAATGCCACAAGTAGAGCTGCCGACAATGCAAGTATAATAGCAGACCGAAGATCGAAACGCCTGACATTCATCATAGAGAACGTGTATCTCAAGGTGCCTGTCCTCACTCCGATTGCATGATACTGGTTCTCGCCTACCGAAACGATCGTGCGACAACTGCGAAAATCTACCCACCTCGCTCCCCGGCATAAGTTTCCATCATCATCAATATACCAGTCCCATTCTTCTTTTTCGGCGCTATGATCCGCGTGATCGTAGATCATCGTACCGTCCTCGAGATATTCAGCGCGATACCAAGTATTTGGGCGTCCCTCGAGAATCTCTTCACTGCGTTGAACAATCCTATCTGTCTCGGAGTTACCAACGATCAGTTCTCGCACTGCATCACCACTTAACCGGATTGGGTTCTCGGCAGATGCGTCAAAAAAGAAAGGCTCTGGACGGACAAAATTATTGAGGGGCCGTATGCTGTCGGCGGTACTCGCAAGAAAACCAAGAAATGCCGGGATCGTTATGATTACAATTGTGACCGGATGTTCTTCTAGATAATCTTGGAGCCGCTTGAAAGCGGTTTTTCCCGCTGACTTGTCGTCTTTGGATTCTGGCTTAAGTTCCGGTTCGTGCAACATCGAGAATAGCTTGGGCTGCTGAGACGGCTTCAGAAATGCGCATTCGAATACCGCCAACCGGTACAATCGCGTTAACGCCGGGGCTTCGTTCTGATGTTCGTGGCATCTCCGCGTCCCCGGCACGGTTCGCGTCAATCCAGTAGGTTTGGCCGCGAATGCCGGTCAGTGTTGTGTAACTTGCAAGCTCTGCCTGAAGCGCTGGTCCGACGACATTGATCTCTTCCAGAACCATGATGCGCGGTTTAAAAATTGCAGACCCTGTGACACCTTCCGGCGTTTCCATTTCCCAAGAAAATGCCGCTCGTGCCCTTACAAACTGTGTTGCGGGAACCTCGACGGACGATCCGTTCGGTCGTGTGAAACTTGCCATTTCGAAGCACTCATGATTCCTTCCAACATTCTCTCTGATGGGCTGGCTTGTGTGAAGCCTCTATTCTACGGTGACACCTTCGCATATGCTGCGTAGTAGATCCTGTTAAATCTCATGAGCGGTGGAGTTTTCCGCCGCTCAAGCATTCCAGTCAAAAACTCGTAAGATTTTGCACCGACGATAACGGCCGATATTGGTACTGCCAATTCGATTGAGCTGACCTTGGCGCTGGCGCCGCGAATGTCTCCTTCGACGGGCCGCACCGCAGCATGCCGTCCCATGAGTGAATGGCCGGTTTGGGCCGGTTTCACTTTTGGATGGGGCCGGACAAGCCCTTCCTCACTTTCTGGAAACAGGCAATCGGCTTCGGACAAGCTCCACGAACCATTTAACGCTGGGTACAAGTGCGGCATCATCGAAGTCGTACGTTGGACTGTGCAGAGGCGCGCTGTCTCCGTTTCCAAAATTGAAGAAAGCACCCGGAGAGACCTTCAACGCTTGTGCAAAGTCTTCAGATGCTCCCATGCGAGGTGCTTCCGGATTGGTACTCTTCTCGCCAAACACTGTCTCTGCCGCTTTAAGACCGTGTGCTGTTGCTTCTGGATTATTAACAAGTGGAACAAAAACCCGGTCGTAAGCGATCTCAGCTGCGCAGCCATGACCATCTGCTAGCCCATTCACAATTCGGCGCATTGCGTCCTCAATAGTATGGCTGACGGTATCACTGAAATGGCGGCAATCCCCTTCAATGTACGCCTCGCTCGCAATTGCGTTCTTGATGTTGTCGCCTTCGATCGATGTAACAGATACAACAGCCAGCTCTGCAGGATCGATCGTCCGAGACACGATCATCTGAAGCTCAGTCACAATCGAACACGCACATAGAATTGCATCCTTGCAGTCGTGAGGCCGTGACGCGTGGCCGCCGCTGCCACGGACAGTAATTCGAAATCCATCTTCGGCGCCCATGAACGGGCCGGGCTTCGTTTCAAATGAACCAACTGGAAGCCCCGGCTTATTGTGTAGACCATAGATTTCATCGAACGCTAGTCGCGAACCTAGCCCGTCTTGGATCATGGCCTTCATTCCTTGGCCCCACTCCTCTGCGGGTTGGAAAACGAACCGTACTTTACCGTCAAATCCGCCGTAATTGGCCAAAACCGCCGCTGCGCCCAACAGAATTGTTGTGTGTCCGTCATGGCCGCATGCGTGCATCAAGCCAGGCTTATTTGACGAATACGGGAGGTTTGTCGTCTCATGGATTTTCAGACAGTCCATATCCGCGCGCAGCGCTATGATCCGATCGCCATTTCCACACTGCAGGGTCGCAATGACACCTGTTCCACCTACGCCCGTTTCGATATCTTCAATGCCAAACTCCCGCAGTTTTTCGACGACAAAACGAGCAGTGGCTTCTTCTTCAAAGCCAAACTCGGGATTCTGGTGCAGATGGCGTCGCCATTGCAGCATAGCATCAGCAAGTTCACTGGAAACCAAACTTCGATCCTCACTCTCTCTTCTGTTTACGATGTTGATCGCTTGCTAACTCAAGTTCAAGGTCTCAGAGAGTTCCTGCTGCTGCGTGCAACAACCTCAAATCGAAACCAATTTCGTGTGTCGATAGCTCCTGCATAGCAAGACATTTTTGATCTGATCTGTGCATTTGTCAGCTGTAGTCGTGTGTCCGGCCTGTTTGCGCGGTTTTCGACCGCTGGCCCTGATGGGTTCCGCAAACCCGGTGCCCTACGGCGATGCGGGCTGTAGCGCCCGTGACATTCGGCGGGATGTCCTGGTTCTGGCGGCAGACTTATGCACCTTCATCTCGCGGCTCTTGCTAACTCTTTGTTTTCTTTCTTTCTAAGCCGTGTGGGGCTTATAGGGTTCGTTGCGTGTCAGTACAGCCCAGACGATCCGAGCGGTTTTGTTGGCCATAGCGACGGTCGCAAGACGTGACGGTTTGCGTTTCAGCAAGGATGTAAGCCATTTGCTGG
Organism: Paracoccaceae bacterium; assembly: GCA_033344815.1. Taxonomy (NCBI): domain Bacteria; kingdom Pseudomonadati; phylum Pseudomonadota; class Alphaproteobacteria; order Rhodobacterales; family Paracoccaceae; species Paracoccaceae bacterium. The sequence continues at coordinate 1,766,369 of JAWPMR010000001.1, forward strand.
CGCCTTCCGGATGGGACCGCACCAACGCCGGGTATCGTGCGCAACAGGCGTACCCGTTCATCTTCTTTAGCCACTTGCTTCAAACGCTCGTCATACCAGCGGATCCGCTGGTGCAGCGCCATGAGTTACTCAGACAGATTGTGGATCACTTCATTGGCAATGTCTGGCAAATCAAGCACTTCACCCAGGGTGATATCTTCGGCAAAGCCAATCACCCGAGCGAGGCCCCTTGGAATGTAGATGCCAAACTCGGCAACCAAGCCACGCAAACCATCGATCAACTGTGTCCTTTGGCGCACCAACAGATCGCGCACTCGATGCAGCGACAGTAAAGATTGTTGTTCAACGGTCTTGATCGCTACAGAGCGCATTGTTGGTCGGGTCACCGCTTCACAAATCGCTTCTGCATCAATCACATCTGACTGGCCGCGTTTAACATAGGGCTTCACATACATCGGCGGGATCAACCGTACGTCGTGTCCCAATGCGCTAAGTTCGCGAGCCCAATGATGGGCAGTGCTGCAGGACTCCATACAATGACGCAGGGATCTAACTTTTTGAAGAATGGCAAAACTTGCACCCGCCGCAGAGGGCGGTTGAAAACAACGGTTTCCTCATCATCGATGCCGTGCACCTGGAAAACGTTCTTGGCCAGATCAAGGCTGATCGTGGTAACTTGCATGGGGTGGCTCCTCTCATAAGCAGTTGTTGACACCTGCACTAGGGCGCATCGCGACAGCGGTTGGAGCAGAAGCCATCCACCCCATCGGCAAAGCGGGTTGCAACTGCAGCATTGGGCGTCGCAAACGGACGGCTGCTCTGGGCCGTATCCCGTACTTCCGACTACGTTTACCATGAGTCCACGGAGGGATTGCGTCCAAGCCGTCGGTGAGAGACGTTAACAAAGTGTTAACGATTGCTCCAATGGGGGAACAGGTATGCAGACCAAGTCGCGTGTAGAAGTCGACGTTGAGTCATGGGTCCAAAAGATGATCGCCAAGAACGGTTATGCTCAGATCTCAAGACATGGTCCTTCTTCGGGATTGCCGGGTTTTGCGTTTACAATCGGCCTTGAACACTCGCGACAGGTCCCCGAGCTGATCTGTGTAGGCGTCGCGCCAGATATCGCGGCACAACTGTTCGCGATCTGCATCGAGGGCCACGACGCGTCGCTCTGTGACTTGGCAAGGGGAAACCAGAGCGTTTCAGGGCTTGTAGAAGGCTACAGTTTGCGTTTTCGTCGCGTCAGCCCGGCAATGGTATTGAAAGCAAATGAGGTTCGCCCCAATCGCCCCGAAGACATTTCGGACATGGTGCAGCTCTTGCTGCCCGACAATAACGGGTTTTTCCCAGGAGACGCTGAATGTGATCCTGGAATTGCCGCTTCGCAAGACACCGATTGGCTTTTAGCGTCGTCAAACGGGCTAAGCTGAGGGCTTTCGACTAAGTGTCGCAAACCGCCGTATGAGCAGACTGAAGAAGCCGCATCGTAACAACTCATATCCTAGGTCAGTCGTCAGTTCAGTGGCCCGCAGGCCTCCATCAAGATCGCTAGAATCGTCCCGCTGTGATGATAGCCGTCATATTGCGCGTTGGTTTTGCGGATTGCCTAATGATCCACTGTTTGATTGGCCATCGTTTTGGATAACCAGATGAGCACGCCAACAACAACGCCCCAGAACGCGCCACTTACACCGAAAAGCGTCATGCCGCTTGCTGCAATCAGAAACGTCAATGCTGGCGCCTCCAACTGAGCGGGTTCGTTGAATGCAGCCGAGAGTGAACCAACCAACGCAGGGACAAGCGCAAGTCCCGCGACCGCAGTGATCAGAGCAAGCGGTGCGAGGCTTGCCAATGACGTGACAACCGCGGCGGCAAATGCCAGTACCACATAAACGATGCCTGATGTGATCGCGGCCCAGTAGCGGCTTGCTGGATCGCGCCCGGCGTCCTCACCCGCCATCATCCCTGCTGTGATCGCGGACATGTTGACGGGAAGCGATCCGAACGGTGCAAACGCCAGACTGACAAGGCCGGTTTTGCGGATCAGAGGTTGGCGTTCCACCGGATAACCATTCAGTTCCAGCACTGCAAAACCGGGGATATTTTGTCCTGCCATTGTGACTAGATACAGCGGGAGGGAAATTGAAAAGAACGACTGGATCGTAAAGACTGGCATAACTGGGGCAAAGGCAGGAAGCCATATGACTTCTGTTTGATCAACGTTGCCCGACGTATCGACGGCGAAATAGAGAACCACTAAAAACGCAAGTACTGCAAAGGGCATCGCGGCAAGCCTGTTCCATGTCAATCCAATCAGCCAAGCGACGAGCACGGGCAGCACCAACAATGGAATGGAGCCGAGCGCAAGCGCCGGGGCCAGGCACAGCTTGAGCAAAACACCCGCAAGCAAACCGTTGGCAACCGGTTTCGGAATAGCAGCTACGATCCGGCCGAGGGTTGGGACCAATCCGGATAAGACAAGCAACACAGCACAAAAAATCAGCGCCCCGACGGCCTCGCCAAAACCGCCCGGCAAAGTGGCCGTTGCCGCAAGAAATGCAGCTCCAGGCGTAGACCAAGCCACAGCCGCGGGAATGCGCGTTACAGCAGGCAGCCAGATGCTGCAGATTCCCATCCCGATGGTAGCAAAGAACAACCCTGTCGTCGCCTGCTCGCCCGTGGCACCCATCGCCGTTAATCCCGCCAGAACAATGGCAAATGACGCTGAATATCCAACGAAGGCGGCGAGTAACCCCATGGAAATAGACGGTATCGAAAGATCTCGGAACATTGGATGAAAACGCCTTGGCTTGGTTCTTTCGCACCTTTATCGCACTCAGCTGAATTTACCACAGCCGTCATTCCAAGTCGCTAAATCTGCGTTGTCGATCCTGGTGCATTTGATTGCTGCACAAAGCGAAGGAGGTCCGCTCTCGGGAACCTGCAGCGCAGCGCGGATGTTCCCAGCGAATGGCAGGTTTGGGCCGCCCCTGTAAGCGGCCCCTTTTGTTAGATCTCATTCGCTTCGGCGATGGCCAAAGCGTCCTCAAGTTCAACGCCGAGATAAGGGACGGCGCTGTCCATCTTCGTGTGACCGAGCAGAAGCTGCACGGCACGCAGATTGCCCGTCTTCATATAGATCTGCGTTACCTTGGTTCGGCGCATCGAATGTGTGCCGTATGCTGTTGCCTCCAAACCAATGGATGTCACCCAGTCACGGACAATCCGTGCGTACTGACGTGTCGAAATATGCAGTCGTTCATGGAACCGGCCAGGCCAGAGGTATTCCGACCCAACCATCAGCTCATCCTCCCTCCATTTTTCGACAGACGCCCGGGTCCCCTCAGAAATTTCGAAGCGAACTGGTTTTTTGCGTTTTGCTTTGAAGCACTGATGCCCGTTCTTTGATTTGGCCCGACTCCATGACATCGACCACTTTCATCGTCACCAGATCACAACAGCGAAGCTTGCTATCAATAGCCATGTTGAACAGAGCTAGGTCGCGATGGTTCTCGGCCAGTTCAAGTCGTACCCGGATCGCCCAGACGCGCTTTAGTTTCAGTGAGCGCTTCTGGCCGACGATGCGGCCCCTGTTCCAAGCAGGGAGAAGCGCGCGAATGGCAGGTAGGTTTGGTGTTTCCATGACTGATCCTCCGATCCGCCATGCACTCCCACAACGACAACCCGACGTTAACCAACGTATCTTATCACAAGATGCTGCGACCGATCTGACTGCAGGCTGGAGCCGATTTTATTGAAAAACTCTTCCTTGATCGACGGATGACCTGCTGATTCAATTCTCTCAACGAGCAGGAGGATCTGGCGATGATGGGACCAAAGCAGGAAGCACAGGCTGCACTGTTTTACGAGTTTTCGCTGGAGGATCATGTCCCGCAGGGTCACTTGTTGCGGTCGATAGATCGCTTTGTTGATCTGAGAAGCATTCGGGCGCATCTTGCGGACTTCTACAGCTACACGGGCCGCCAATCGATTGATCCTGAATTGCTGATCCGCATGCTGCTGGTAGGATCCTGCTTCGGCATCCGATCCGAGCGGAGGTTGTGCGAAGAGGTGCATCTGAACCTAGCCTATCGCTGGTTCTGCCGCCTTGATCTGACAGACCGCCTTCCAAATCATTCGACTTTTTCCAAGGACCGGCACGGTCGGTTCCGTGAGAGCGATCTGCTAAGGCATGTGTTCGAGACAACCGTGGCACGCTGCATGGAAGAAGGGCTTGTCGGTGATCAAGGTTTTGCTGTGGACGCCAGTTTGATCAGCGCCGACGTCCAGAAACAGAACTCCAGCAACCCGGAGGACTGGGCAGCACGCGACACCGATCCGACGACAGCGCCACGAGCGGTGCGCGAGGACCTGGGTACGGCTAATAGCGAATACGGATCGTCAATCGACCATCTTCGCCAAAGATCGCGGACGCGAGTAAGACATCGCCACCTGAGACCTCGTGCAGTTTCGAGAGTGTACCAATAAGTCGGTCTCCTGCCAGAACGCAGATATGGCGCCCACTCATAGAAGTGGTAAGCCGCAAACCCGGAAAGAGGCGGTGCCCTATGACCGCGCCGTAGCCAAGATGAACATTATCGATCGCCACTATGACGCGCCGAAACTGGCGTTGTCCCGATGCCTCCCGAAGCAAATGCGCACAAAGAAAAGGTTCTACGGTCCATCGGCTTTTCCTTTGGAAGCGCTCAAGAAAGCGAATTAAAGACGGCTCAGTTTCGGCAATATCGGCTTTTGCTTCATCAAAGGGTCGCGTTTCCCCGCGTTGTGCCAGGAACCATGCTGCGAGCGCGTGTGATCGGCGGGCCAATGGACCGATTGAGCCGTCGAAGCCCAGCCAAAAGTCGCTGGCCGATATTGTCGAGGCACGCGCAAGTGCAAGACGTGCTGCTTCTTCTGCCGGCATAGCGTTGCTCTTGGCAGTTGAGAGCCAAGCATCCGTGGTTTCCGTGTTGGCCGACCCAAGGTCGGAGAGAAACAGAGTCGCCCAGTTGGTTTGCCAGGGTGCGTTTTCGTGTCTGCCCGCGATCTGCGCCACGTATTCTGCGGCGCCACTTGGAACGTCGCCAAAGGGCGGGAGCGGCCAAGCGAGTGAATGGCGCGTGCGGTGGAAACCCCGGATGACCGGCAAGGCACGAACAGCGTCCACCGGAGTCCCGCTTTGGCAAGCATCAAAGAACCAAGACCGTGTGCGCCCCGGGTCAGCTGAAAAGTACAGCTCGAAACAGTCGGAATCACGCCATGGGGCGGCCCACCCGGGCCGGAGTGAGATCATTCCCACCTGGCCGATATACTCGTCGAGAGAATGCCCCGCCTCCGTATTGTCCTGTAAAATCTGGGCTCTTTCCTCAAGAACTTAGCGGGCTTTTTCTGTGTCCAGTTCACAAACTTTATGGCGCCCTGAAAGTCCGATTGAGGTGAGACCGGCCTCCACGATGGAAACGGCGTCGGGATCCAGTAAAAAGTATTCGTCGCGATGGCGAAAGAAGTTGGCCCCGGACTGCGCGACAGCATGGTCTACCGGTCGGAGATAACTATTGTACAGAAAGGCGAAGGCATCATCGACCGTGGGAAGACCGCCATCGTTTCTTGCGAGTAGGCGGCTCAAAAACTGAACCTGTTCATCGATCACTCCCGCAGAGGTCATCACCGTTTGAAGCCGTTTTGGTGTGGCACTGTTCTGGAAGGCTGTGACGTCGACCACTGTGACCTGATCACCGTAACCCACTTCAAGTAAGTCCAGGGCAGCAATCTCCAGTTCCTCAGCACCGTCGACGGGGGCTTCAAATGCAGAAACACGTTCGTTGTGGAAGCCGAACCCAAGTATTTTGTCTCTCAGGTGCCCAAGCATTAGCTTTGGAGCCGCATCTGCAATCATGGCGTGTGTGGCAAGCCGAAGCGATAGCGGCAAAGCCATCGCTTTCAAAGAGCGCCCACTTTCACGTGGGACTGGGAAACGTGCCGGTGCTGCAGATTTGAGAGTACCGCCGCGCCAAACAACTTCGAGTTGGTCGACAAACAACTGCCTGTCGAGCCGAATGTCTTCAAAAGAAATCGGGTCGACCAGCCAGTCGTCAAATTGATCAGCTGTGCGGACTCCTCCTGGCCCTTCGCCAACTATGCCGCCGAACAGCCATTCGAAATTGGGCGTTCCGCCACCATCAAGCCTGAGAACAAGACATTCCATTTCACTCACTCCTGCTCTGGTTTTATCGCTTCTTTGGACTTGAATGAGACGATCAGATGCAGCCCTAAACCAATGACCAGAGCGGCGGTCGCTTTGAGAAACAGGTCGAATGGTGCGTCTGGTGCTAGCGCGTTCCAAAGTGGCACATGTGCTCCGGCGAGGTTGGTTGCCGCGCCAACCGCGCCGCCACTTAGCAGCATGATGCCAATGAGACGCGGTGCTGAAAACGGCAAGCCGCGCGCCCAAGCGGCAACGAAGGCACCTGCAAGCGCCAAAACAGCGAGCCATGTCACTTCATGTGTGATCCGACCAGCGTCGTTGGCGAGTGAGCCATGTTGCCACTCGTCCCGGACGATTCCAAATGCCCGTGCCTTTTCTACGCGAGCCCTAATGTAAGCGCCCGGCCTCCGAGCATGATCGTCGCATTTCCGTTCTGTGGAAGAGCATAAACCGCATCAAGAAGCGCGCTCCAACTGTCTGCGCCATATGAACAGGAGCCGGTGGCCGAACTGGAACAGGAAATTCCAAGGCCCGCCGCACCTACTTCCGCTGCACGCGCCGCTGCTGCAAGCAGGGCTCTCTCCAGTGCCACCGCTGCGTCACGCTCATCTGGCGCAGGAACGGCAGTGAAAACCAGAGCATAAAGTCCAGTTCTTTGGTGTGTGGTTGAATTGGGAGAGATAGAGAAAAAAACAGGGCGCTCGAATTCAGGGCCGGTCCCGTCTCGCAGAAACTCTACGAATTTGGCTTTCAGGACAAGATCCTCGGTCGTAGGCCTAAGTCCAGGGATCTTTTCCCCGTTGGCTAAACGCATGTCGAGCAGCTTGCGGATCTTCAGCAACGAGGTCTGGGCATTCCAGTGAGGGGAACCGCGGGGCCATAAATTCATCACTACCGTGTCGATACGCGGTCCATCCACGCCGAAATCTTCCGGGTGGAGCAGGTCGGCTGTAGTAAACCAAACGCGCTTCCCCGTATCAGACCAGAGCGGAACAGGTTCAGTTTCTGAGGCTGTGATAGCACCGATTTCAATCCGACCATCGTACAGGCTGGGCGCTTGGACAACGGTAACGGCGAGAATGAGAGCGGGCAACATAAGAGCTGCAAGCCACAAATGCGCACCAAGCGACGCATCCTTCGGAGCAAGTGGCTTCTCGTTGGTAATCATTTCCAAAATTACTGTCTCAATCCAATGACAATCCCGACCGCTAACGCCCTAAGTCAACTGGAGCAGTTTGTTGCAGGGCAAATATGACCCCTGTGCCTTTGTCCTAACATAGCAAGTTAAAGGGCCTAAGACGACGATGGAGTATAGCGAAAAATTGTGCTGCGCGTCTTCAGAGCATCTCATCTCATTCCGATAAGCCCGGGCCGCTAGATCTGCGCTGATTATGTGCGTCACCGCAAATCATGTTGGGTTTTTTAACGTCATGTTTTGGGAACGTGGAGCGCAACAAGTTATCGATCTACAAGCTGCTATTCAGGATATACCCGCGCCAAACAAATCAACGTGCGACACGCTGCCTTCGAATGCGCTATTGGTGCGGATGAGAAGACTCGAACTTCCACGGGTGTTACCCCACAGCGACCTCAACGCTGCGCGTCTACCATTCCGCCACATCCGCACGTTTTAGAAAGGTCCCGAGTCTTTAGCCTGCTCCCGCCGTGTTGTGAAGAGCCATTTTCATCAAAATGCCCCGACGGTGCAGAACCATCGGGGCATGGGCAGGATCGTTTGGTCCGCCGCATCGGGCGCGCCCATCACTCCGTGACAGAAAACACCGGCATCACACCCGCTTGTGCCGGGGCCTGGCCCGTCAGCTGCAAGGAGGCTTTGCGCAGAATATCCGTCCGCTCGGGCTGACCGGGTACAAATACCGCATCCGCTCCTGCGTCCGTTGCAGCCAGCGCGGCTTCATACCACGGACCTGAAGCGCTTACGTTCTTCAGCGTGCCAAAACCCAATGCCAGATGGTGGCCCATCAATTCGCCGTACACGGTCTCACCGAGGGAATAGAGGATCAGCGCCGAGCCCAGCGCCACATTCATATTATCGGTGCGATATCCGACGCCCAGACAGATTTGCGCGGTGGCCGACATCTGCTGCGCCGAGGTGCCGGTCGAGGCGACGAAGCCGGATACGTCACGGGACACGATATCGCGCGGCTTGACCGGCAACTCATCCACATAGGGCTGCACGACCGGTCCGAAACCGTCACATTGCTGTGCGACCTGTTGTGGCGTGAACCCATTGACTTGGCTGATCAATTCTTCGCTGCGCGCAATGGCATAGGTACGCGCCAGGCAGAACTGTTCGTTCAGCGCCGCAGTCGGGTCGCTCATCGAGGCTGCTGTGGTGTAACCGTTGGTGCTGGTCAGCAGCGACACGGTATTGCAATGCGATGCCAGCGACGCTTCGGGCGTGCCACTTTCGAAAAAGTTCGGCAGTGCCGTGCTTGACTGTGCGGCTGCCGGTGCGGCCGCCGCAGCGACAACCTCAGGCGCAGGGGTAACCACCTGCGGCGCGGGGGCGGTCACTGCAACAGGGGCCGGTGCCTGCACAACCGGCGCCACGACCTGAGGAGCAACCGCCACGACCGGGGCTGCGGGCTGTGGCGCGGATTGTGCCGCCAACTCATTGCGATAGGTTCTCAGCAGGCCACGCGCGCCCTCCGGGCTCTGGGCGACCAATTGGGTGGTCTGATACCCGCCCGCCTGGGCACGGTTGTAAGAGGTCACCAGAAAATTCTGCTCAAACGGGGACAATTGCCCGGTGGCCGGATATCCCAGATAGGCCTGATAATTGGCAACGGCTGCGCGCGACTGACGCCCCAGTTGCCCGTCAACGCGACCTGCGTTGAACCCGAAATAGTTCAGCGAAGCCTGGATCTGGCGACCTTCCTGTGTCGACGGGATACGTGATCTGTAGGTTCTGGTTTTCTTTTTCTGGGCGTTTTTTGTCGCCGCATGGCCCACAATACCACCGATCAGCGCCCCCGCGATGAAATCACCCGCATCAGCAGTCGCCCGCGCTGCGGGCATAACCGCCACCGAGGCCGCTAGGACTGTAGCCGTTAAACCTTTGGAAAACATAAAAAATCTCCGCCATAAAATAAAAGTTAAAAAAACGTATCATAGGAAGCGATTCGACCGAAGCCCCGGCTGGCAAACTTTTGCCTGCCTGCGGCGACTTGCAGCACAATCGCTCACAATTTTTATAACACGTTCAGAGGGTCAAAAACCAGTGAAAACCCGCGAAATCGGTGTGATTAACGCCTAAGATTTCAGGTAAAAACACCGCCCTCCTTCGGGGAAAACCACCTCCTGCGCGCCGCATACCTTCATACCTTCGCCAAAACGCAGCATCTGCCGGGGCGGAATTGACTTTGCCCCGGTCGCGGGGTGCGCTAGAGGATCGCCATGGTGGAATGGATCACAAGCGACGGTCTGACGGAATTTCGCGCGGCCGAGGCGTGGATGGAGGCGCGCGCCGATGCCATTGCCCTTGGGCAGGCGCGTGAATGCATCTGGCTGGTGGAACACCCGCCGCTCTATTCTGCCGGCACCAGCGCCAGGGCTGAGGATCTGGTCGATCGGGACCGGTTTCCCACCTATGCAACGCGCCGTGGCGGGCAATATACCTATCACGGCCCCGGTCAACGCGTCGCCTACGTGATGCTGGATGTTGGCGCGCGCGGGCGCGATGTGCGCCGGTTTGTGGAACAGTTGGAAACCTGGGTGATCCAGACTTTGGCGCAGTTCAACGTTAAAGGTCATATTCGTCCCGGTCGGGTCGGTGTCTGGGTCGAGCGCCCCGACAAGCCATCACCCGGCGCGGGCGCGATGGCTGAGGATAAAATTGCGGCCATCGGCATCCGGCTGCGCAAATGGATCAGCTTTCACGGCATTTCGATCAATGTGGAACCCGACCTGACCCATTTTTCCGGCATCGTGCCCTGCGGGATCACCGAACATGGTGTCACCAGCCTGGTTGATCTGGGCTATCCGGTCACGATGGCGGATGTGGATGTGGCGCTGCGCCAGCAGTTTGCCGGTGTTTTCGGGGATCAGCCCACCGCAGCAGAAAAAGGCGGGCACGCCGCGCGCCTTCAGCAACAGCTCGCTGAAAATTCCTGATAGTCTTTCACGAAAACAACAATGTCCTCGGCGTGGATCGGCTTGCTGATGAAGCGAAAGACATTCGGATCGGCCTCGGCACGCTCCTGATCTGCGCGCAACACCGATGTGGACAGCATGATGATCATCGGCTTTACCGGCTGCGCGGCGGCGTCGAGCTTTGCATATTCCTGCAGGAATTCGAACCCGTCCATGCGGGGCATGTTGATGTCCAGCAAGATGACTTCCGGCAAGGGCGCGTCTTTGATCGTTTTGTCGTTCAGATATTCCAGCGCGGCGATGCCATCCGTTGCAATATCCACATGATCCACCAGACCCGACCGGTCAATCATGCGCGTATGCAGCAGGTTGGTCACCGTGTCATCCTCCACCAGAAGGATTGTGCCGAGATGATCTCCAGATGCCATCACGCAGGTTCCGGTCTGTTGGGCAATCGGAACGAAAAGCAACTGCCCTGCCCGACCTCACTGGATACCTCGATGGTCCCGCCTGCCCGTTCCAGAACACGCCGGATGGCATAAAGGGACACGCCCGCACCCTCCGGGGTGGCATGCGCGCGCTTGAACAGTCCAAAGACCTTGGCCTCGTCACGGGGCAGATCAATCCCGGTGCCATTGTCGATGATCGACACCTCCACCCCCTCCGCACAGGGGCGCGATGTGATGGTGATGCAGGGTCGGCGCTCCGGCGCGTGGTATTTCAGGGCATTGCCGATCATGGACTGCAGAATGTTTTCAGCCTCGCGCGGCATGAACCAAATGGTCTCGACTTCGAGATCCAGTGATACATTCGATTTGGTCTTTGCGATCTGGAACTGCAGGTTTTCCAGAACATGCGCCACGACGCTGTCCAGATTCACGTCCGAGAAATCCGTCAAGGTCGCGGAATGGGCCTGTGCAACGCAAATCAGCGCGTCCAGCTTGTCGCTGGCCTGTTCGCAGACATGGCGCATCCAGCCCAGTGTTTCAGCATGTTCGGCAGGCAGATTGCTTTGTGCTTCGGACAGGATATGGGTCAGGCTGGTCATGTTGTTGACCGGCACTTTCAGATCATGGGTCGCCACAAACGTCAGGTCTTTGAAGTCCCGGTTGATGTCGCGCAGTTCCATGGTGCGCTGTGCGACACGCATTTCCAGCTCATCGTTCAGCGCTTCCAACTCGGCGGTGCGCGCCGCAACACGCGCTTCAAGCTCCTCGTTGGCGTCCCTGAGCCGAATTTCTGTGATTTTTTGTTCTGTAATATCAACCGCGATTCCGATGTGGCGCAGCACTGATCCGTCAGCGGCAAGCTCAAAAACTGTGTCGACGCTGCGCAACCACTTTTCAGTGCCTGCTCTGGACGTCACCCTGTATTCAAAGGTGCGTTCGGCGCCAATTGAAAGGCGGCTGAGCTCCGCCAGATAGGCGAAAAGCGCTGCGTGGTCCTCATCATGCACCAGCGTTGGAAGCAATGCGTCACCCATTTCGCGCGCTTCTGCCGGCGAATACCCCAAAAACTCGGCAATGGTGCAATTGGAATACTCATTGGACATTGTCGCATGGTTGAAAATATAGATGATGCCCGGGACCAGCTCACCCACTCTCGTCCAGAACGCCAGACTGGTCACATCCACGGATGCGGCCGTCTGATGATTATGATGAGACTGGACTGCCTGCATGATTGTTAACTTGTCCCCTCGTCTCCCCACGGCGGAGGAAAAATTACACACCCACCTCAGATTGGCGCAGGAACGTTAATCGCCCGTGAAGGAATGCATTGATGAATAAAATTGTAGGGAGAACGTGAGGAGGTAAGCACGCTCGCATGAGATTAGAATAGAACAGCCAAAAAAATTTTGCGGCTGCGACGATTACGATCATTGCTCCTCTGCGCAACTCCCTCTAAAACCGGGGAGACTCGGATGCGCAGCCTGGGAACCGTTGCGTGTCATTTAACAGCTACTCAGGAGGCAAGAGCATGGCAGACGCAGCCGTCCACGGCCACGAACACCATGATGAACGCGGGTTCTTCACACGCTGGTTCATGTCCACAAATCACAAAGACATCGGTATTCTCTATCTGATCGTCTCCGCCCTGGTGGGCTTTGTATCGGTGGCCTTCACCGTCTACATGCGCCTCGAACTGATGGACCCGGGCGTCCAATACATGTGTATGGAAGGCGCGCGTTTCTTTGCCAGTGCCGAGACCTGCACGCCCAACGGACATCTGTGGAACGTCCTGATCACCGGACACGGTATTCTCATGATGTTCTTTGTGGTCATCCCCGCCCTGTTCGGCGGATTTGGCAACTATTTCATGCCGTTACAGATCGGCGCGCCGGATATGGCGTTCCCGCGGATGAACAACCTGTCGTTCTGGCTCTATGTCGCAGGCACCACGCTGGCGATCTGCTCGGTGCTGTCACCGGGGGGCAATGACCAGCCGGGATCGGGCGTGGGCTGGGTGCTCTATCCGCCGCTGTCGACCAACGAGGGCGGCTTCTCGATGGACCTCGCGATCTTCGCGGTGCATGTCTCCGGGGCCTCCTCGATCCTGGGCGCGATCAACATGATCACCACTTTCCTGAACATGCGCGCGCCGGGCATGACACTGTTCAAAGTGCCGCTGTTTTCCTGGTCGATCTTCGTTACAAGCTGGCTGATCCTTTTGTCCCTGCCGGTTCTGGCGGGCGCGATCACCATGCTCCTGATGGACCGCAACTTTGGGTTCACCTTCTTTGACCCTTCTGGCGGCGGGGATCCGGTGCTCTATCAGCACATCCTGTGGTTCTTTGGTCACCCCGAGGTCTACATCATCATCCTGCCCGGTTTCGGCATCATCTCCCATGTGATCGCGACTTTCGCGCGCAAACCGATCTTTGGCTACCTGCCGATGGTCTGGGCGATCATTGCCATTGGCGCGTTGGGTTTCGTCGTCTGGGCACACCACATGTATACCGTCGGTATGACCCTCAACCAGCAGGCCTACTTCATGCTGGCCACCATGGTCATCGCGGTGCCCACAGGCGTGAAGGTCTTCTCTTGGATCGCCACCATGTGGGGTGGATCGGTGGAATTCAAAACGCCCATGCTCTGGGCTTTTGGCTTCCTGTTCCTCTTCACTGTGGGCGGTGTGACCGGCATCGTGCTGTCACAGGCCGCTGTGGATCGCTATTATCACGACACCTATTATGTTGTGGCGCACTTCCACTATGTGATGTCGCTCGGGGCCGTCTTCGCCATCTTCGCAGGGATCTACTTCTACCTGCCGAAAATGTCGGGCCGCATGTATCCTGAATGGGCGGGTAAACTGCACTTCTGGGCCATGTTCATCGGGGCCAACCTGACCTTCTTCCCCCAGCACTTCCTGGGCCGTCAGGGCATGCCACGCCGTTACATCGACTATCCGGACGCTTTTGCCTACTGGAACCAATGGTCGAGCATCGGGGCTTTCCTTTCCTTCGCTTCCTTCCTGTTCTTCTTCGGGATCATCGCCTGGACCCTGCTCAAGGGCCGTCGCGTGACCGAGAACAACCCGTGGAACGAATATGCCGATACGCTGGAATGGACCCTGCCCTCGCCGCCGCCCGAACACACCTTCGAGCAGCTGCCAAAGCAGGAAGACTGGGACAACAAACACGCGCACTAGCGTCCTCAAGCAGCGCAGCGTTAGGACATAAAACCGTCCTCAAGCAGCGCAGCGGCAGGATGTAAAACCATCCTGAAGCGACACGGCGACAGGCAAATTTCAGCCTAGCGTGAAATTTCAAAGGCCCCGGAGAAATCCGGGGCCTTTTTCATCGCGACATCCCAACAACCCCGCCCCCGGCCATGCCCAGCGCCCCACTCTGTCAGCCGGCGGCGCAATGCTGTATCAAAGCGTTCGGACCCCAGCACAAGAAGCAACCAGACATGTACGATCCAAAAGGCAACGGGAAAGATAAATCCGTTAAAACAGTGGCCTTTGTCGAGGCCGAACCACCGGCCCATCTGCGCGGCATCGTGCATCGGTTTCTGGAACTCAAGACCACCGGGACGCTGGCTGAGGATTACAGGTTTCACGCCCTGCCGGACGCCTGCGCCTATATCGTGTTTGACCAACGCAACCCCGCGATCACCGGCGTGTCAAAGCTGCGCGCGGAATCCGAGGAATTCAATCTTGGCCGGTCCTTCCACTTCGTGAACATTCGCTTCCTGCCCGGCGTCTGGCAAAACGAAGTGGAGCCGCTGTCCTACGGCATGATCGCAAACCCCTATCGCGGCGCACTGGGCCTGCGCGACATCAACCAAACCCTGAAGGGGCGTGATTTCGAGGATCAGCAAACCCTTTTGATCGACCTTGTGGACACTCTGCTGGACCGCAAGATGGTGGCGGTCAACCCGGTGACCGACCGGATCTTTCAGCACCTTGATGACATCGCCTCGGTGGCGGATATGGCAGAGGTTGCGGGCCTGTCGGCACGGCAATTGCAACGCACCCTCAAACGCACTACCGGTTTTGCGCCGCATGACTTTGTCAAGGTGTTGCGCCTGCAACAATCCCTGAACGGCACTGACACATGGTCTTATGCCGACCAGTCCCACTTCATCCACTCGTTTCGCAACGCCACAGGCTACACACCGGGAAAATACTCAAAAAAATTCGATGTCTGAAATCTACAATACGCATGCCCGGGGGCTTGGTATTTGAGGGGCATAACCTCAGACAAAGGATTTGAAAAATGACCAAGATGAACGCAGTTGGATGGTTCGACATCTATGTGGATGACATGGAGCGCGCGGTGACTTTTTACGAAACCGTATTGGGGGCCAAGCTCGAGGCGATGGGCGATCCCACTGGCGAGTCCCGGATGATGAGCTTTCCCGGCGACATGAGTAGCTATGGGGCCGCCGGGGCCTTGACCAAATCGCCCCACTCCAAGCCCGGCGTGGGCGGCACAACGATTTATTTCATGGCTCAGGATTGCGCGGTGGAAGAGGCCCGTGTGGCTGAGGCTGGCGGCGTGGTCATCCGGCCCAAGTTCTCCATCGGTGAATTTGGCTGGGTCACCCTGTGTCAGGATACCGAAGGCAACATCTTTGGCCTCAACTCGATGCAATAGCGCGCCAGGACCCCGGCGCACCGGTGAGGCCAGAGATGTGACAGCACGGGGACCTTTTTTGGGGGTGCCCGTGCCGCACCTGTCTGGGCGAGGTTCGGGTCATCCCGGCGCTGCGGGTCTTAACCCTCTTTTCATGTTTCACGCCGTACGCCCTGTTAAACCCGACATCGGCGTACAATCGGTGTACCGGTTGTGTACAGCTTGTGTACGGGTGGTGCATCGCCCGCAGACGTTGTTTTTAGGGCGTTAACTTGCGAGTCGCGCTCCGGCGGGAAATCGCCCCACCGTACGTTGCGCGCCGCCCGGTCAGAATGTCACCTTGCGCGCAGGTCAGGCACCGCGATACGCTGTGGCAAACGAGACCGGTAAACTGACCGCCTATGCCCTACCAATGGACATCCGCCCCCGGGGATACCCCCCAGACGCTCAAGCTCTGGCCGCATAACTCGCTGCCCGCGCGCGGCATGGCGGCCTTCGTGCTGAGCACCTTCACGCTGATCTGTATTCCGACCCTGCCGCTGCTCGGATCACCGATCCTGTGGGGCTTGTTGCCCTTCCTGCTGGCGGCGGTCTGGGGCATCTATTACGCGCTGCAGCGCAACCACCGCGCGCGCCAGATCACCGAGGTGCTGACGCTGGATGAGGACGACGCGCGACTCACCCGACAAGAGCCGTCAGGCAAGGTTCAGGAGTGGGATTGCAACCGCTATTGGACGACCATCACCAAATACGAAAAAGACGGGCCGATCCCGCATTACGTTACCCTCAAGGGCAAGGGCCGTGAGGTCGAAATCGGAGCATTTCTGAGCGAGGAAGAACGGGTATCCCTCTATGATGAATTGCAAATCGCCTGGCGTCGTTAAGGGCCCGTCGCCACCCTCAAAATTCAGGTCAGACGTGTTTTCACCATCGGGCCAACCGATCCGAAATCCATCTGTCCGGTATACTTGGATTTCAGGATCCCCATGACCTTGCCCATGTCGCGTATGCTCTTGGCGCCGGTCTCGGCGATGGCTTCTGAAACCGCTTTTTCTGCTTCATCTTCAGAGAGTTGACGCGGGAGGAACTCTTCGATCACTTCAATCTCGGCCTGCTCACGCTCGGCCAGATCAAGGCGTCCACCTTCCTCATAGGCGCGCGCGCTTTCAAGCCGTTGCTTTGACATCTTGCCCAGGATCGCCAGCACTTCGCTGTTGGGCACGCCATCCTCATTGCCCTCCGCCCGTGCCGCGATATCCTTGTCCTTGATCGCTGCATTGATCAGGCGCAGGGTGGACAAACGATCCGCTGCCTTGTCCCTCATCGCCTGTTTGAGCGCCGCAGAGACTCTTTCGCGCAATTCCATCGCAATGCATCCTTCAAAAGTTGACCGCATGAGGTTTTGACCGCGGTGAGGTCTGTTCGACCCTTGGACCATATCCAATGCATCACCGGGCCGCAATACGATCCCCGGCGTCACCTTGTGTCAGCCTGGGTCATTTTCGGTCTGCAATGGGCCTTGACCCGCCCTTGTCCGGCGTCTAGTTTCCGCCAGATTTCACTGCCGCCCAGCCCCCGAAAGGATCGCCCATGCAGCCCTCTGCGTCCGACCGCCCAACCGCTTGTCTGGCGCTTGCTGACGGGACTTTGTTCTATGGGGTCGGGTTTGGAGCCACGGGCCAGACGGTTGCGGAACTGTGCTTCAATACCGCCATGACGGGGTATCAGGAAATCATGACGGACCCGTCTTATGCGGGTCAGATCGTGACCTTCACCTTTCCCCATGTCGGCAATGTTGGTGTGAACCCCGAAGATGATGAAACCGGGGATCCGGTGGCAGACGGCATGATCGTCAAATGGCTACCGACCGACCCGTCGAACTGGCGCGCGGTACAGGACCTTGATACCTGGTTGACCTCCCGCAATCGTATCGCTCTTGGGGGGGTCGATACACGCCGCCTGACCCGCGCGATCAGAGCCTCCGGCGCACCACATGTGGCCTTGGCGCATGACCCGGAGGGCAGCTTCGACGTTGCGGCACTGGTGGCCGCCGCACGCGCCTTCAGCGGCCTTGAAGGCCTTGATCTGGCACGTAAAGTCACTTGCGCACAGTCCTATCACTGGAATGAAATGCGGTGGGCCTGGCCCGAAGGATACGCTCCGCAACGGCAGGCGAAACACAAGGTGGTTGCCGTGGATTACGGAGCCAAACGCAACATCCTGCGTTGCCTTGCCAGTGCTGGATGTGATGTCACTGTGCTCCCGGCCACTGCCAGTTTTGACGACGTCATGGCCCATAACCCTGACGGTGTTTTCCTGTCCAACGGTCCAGGTGATCCCGCAGCGACCGGCGAATACGCGGTGCCGATGATCCAACAGGTTTTGTCGGATACAGAACTGCCGTTGTTCGGGATTTGCCTGGGGCACCAGATGCTTGCGCTGGCGCTCGGCGCTGAGACGATCAAGATGAACCACGGGCATCATGGTGCCAACCATCCGGTCAAGGATCATGATACTGGCAAGGTTGAAATCACCTCGATGAACCATGGCTTTGCCGTGGATGCGCAAACCCTGCCAGCGGGCGTTCTGGAAACGCACACCTCTCTCTTTGACGGCTCCAACTGCGGCATCCGCGTGGATGGTCGGCCCGTTTGGTCGGTACAGCATCATCCCGAGGCGAGCCCGGGCCCGCAGGACAGCTACTATCTGTTTGAGCGCTTTGCGCAGGCGATGGCAGAGCGAGCAGCCTAATCCAGCTTTGCCCGCCCAAGTAGAAAACGTTAATTTAACAGATCTTTAACCGCGTTCTGACATTTGTCTTGTGTTGAATTTTAGCAAGGCATTCACAAATGAACACCCTGCGGCTGGTTGTGTCCGACCCGGTGCCCGAACCGGAGTTGGCAGCACCCGCGATCACATATGAACCGATTGGGCGAATGCTGGTGGAGCGAGGTAACATCGCGGCCACCGATCTCGATCATGCGTTGAAAATTCAGGGCCATATCGACGCGCCGCTGGGTGAGATCATGGTGTCTGAAGGTCTGCTGGACAAGCGCGACCTGCTCAGTGCACTGGCAACACAGTGTCACGCCCGGGGGGCCGATCTGGACCTCGACCCACCGGCCGCCAAGATGGCCGCCTGCCTGCCCGCCGAAGTTTGTCTGCGTCACGGGGTCGTGCCGTGGAAGCGGGAAGATTTGCGGATTCTCGTGGCCACCAGCAGCCCGGCGGATTTTGCAGCGCTTTGCCAAACGATGAAGCGACGGGGGCTGTCGCTGTTCCCGGTGATCGTGGACGAGTTGCAAATCCAGTCGCATATCAACCGGCTCTACGGCGCAGAGCTGGCTCAAAAGGCGGAAGTCCGTGTGCCCGAGGTTGAAAGCTGCCGCAATTGGGGTCCAAGCGGCCAGAACCGGTCTGTCTGGGCATCAACAATCTGCCTGTTAACGCTGGGGGCTTTGCTTTGGGCGCCCCTGTGGACCTTCACTCTCGCGGTCCTTTGGGCGGTCCTGACACTGGTGATGACGACCGGCATGAAAGCAGCCGCCTTCGCCGCGCAGCTCTCTCAGAAAAAGCCCGTCAGGAAAGACAATTTCGATCTGCAGTCCGTCAAGTTTCGCCTGCCGCGTGTCTCTGTTTTAGTGCCGCTTCTCAAAGAAAAGGAGATCGCCAGTCATTTGATCAAGCGGCTGAGCAGACTGACATATCCAAAATCACTGCTCAACGTTGTTCTGGTCCTGGAAGAAGGCGACGAGACGACACGCGCCACTATTGCGCGCACGGAATTGCCCGACTGGATGAGCGTCATCGAGGTGCCCGGTGCAGGCGATTTGACCACGAAACCGCGCGCTCTGAATTATGCCCTCGATTTTTGCCGGGGCAGCATCATCGGCGTCTGGGATGCGGAGGATTGGCCAGAAGCGGATCAAATCGAGCGCGTTGTCAGTCGATTCAACGAAGCCCCGGAGAATGTCGTGTGTTTGCAGGGCATTCTGGATTATTACAACGCGCGCACCAATTGGTTATCACGCTGCTTCACCATTGAATATGCCACCTGGTGGCGGGTCATCCTGCCCGGGATCGCCAAACTGGGTCTGATCATTCCGCTTGGTGGCACCACATTATTCTTTCGCCGCGACGCTTTGGAACAACTTGGTGGATGGGACGCCCATAACGTCACTGAAGACGCAGATTTGGGCGTCCGGCTGGCGCGGCACGGGTTCGTAACGGAGTTGTTGCCCACTGTGACTCATGAGGAGGCGACCAGCCGTGCCTGGCCTTGGGTGCGTCAACGCTCGCGCTGGCTCAAAGGGTTCATGATCACCTATTTCGTGCACATGCGGCACCCGCTGAAACTCCTGCAAGATATTGGATTCAAAAAGTTTCTGGGGTTTCAAACGATCTTTCTGGCATCGTTTTCCCAGTTTGCCGCCGCCCCGTTACTGTGGTCTTTCTGGTTGACGCTCGCCGGGGCAACACATCCGGTTGAACTCACTCTGGGAGTCTCTGCGATCTGGGTTTTGATAGGCCTCTTTGTCTTTTCTGAACTGCTCAGTATGGCCATGGGTTTGTTCGCTGTGTCTGGACGGACGCACCGGCATCTGATGCTCTTTGTTCCCACGATGATGTTCTATTTCACTCTCGGCGCTCTCGCGAGCTACAAGGCGTTGTGGGAAATGGTGCGATCGCCGTTTTACTGGGACAAAACACAGCATGGCGTATCACGCCAGCCCGACGTCGATTAGCCCTCTTCTTCGCGCCGTGCCGCATCCTGTTTTAGGCGGGTCATGAAGGCCACGGAAATGTGGTCGCGCAATGCGTCTCCCGCGCCTTCGGCATCCTTGTTTTCAATGGTGCGAACGATGGCATCATGCTCGGATTGTGCGATCTCCCCGCGCCCCTCCGCCGCCAGCGACGTGGTCGCCATCAGCGCCATTGTGCGGTGTACCAGGTCCAGTTGCTGGACAAGATAGCGGTTATGTGATGCCAGATGAATTTGCTTGTGAAACCGCCGGTTGGCACGCGCCAGAGCCGCCGGATTATCGGTCAAAGCATTGTCTGCCTCCACCATCTCGCGCAGGATGCGCACCTCTTCTGGCGTCGCGTGCTGTGCTGCCAACCGCGCGGCCAGACCCTCCAACTCGCGGCGCACCACATAAAGCTCCGCCATCTGATTATGGTCCAGTGAGGCCACGATCAGACTACGTCCATCTCGCGCCAAAAGAGATTGCGTTTCAAGACGTTGCAGCGCTTCGCGGATCGGTGTGCGCGACACTCCAAAGCGGTCGGCCAACTCGCTTTCAACCAACCTGTCACCGGGGCGGTAAACGCCAAGATCAATCGCGTCGAGGATCAATGAATATGCATCTGTCTGCTGTGGTTTTTGCAAATCTGTGATCCTGACTTTTTCAAATTGTTCCCGCACTTTAACGAGGCGATGCACCATCGTGCAACCCTATCACCTTGCCCGCCAGGACCTGACGTTCTAGACAGTCGTCATGCCAAGAGAACATTTCGCCGACGTCAGCACATGGGTCTTTGATCTGGACCACACGCTCTACCCACCTTCTGCGCGGCTCTTTGATCTGATCGAAGTGCGCATGACGTCTTATGTCATGGACACGCTCGACGTTGATCACGCAGAAGCGGACAGGTTGCGCAAATACTATTGGGCCAAGCACGGCACAACGCTGGCGGGTCTGATGCGCGAACATGATGTCGATCCGGGCCCCTATCTGACTGACGTACATGATATTCCGATGGACCGTCTGGCACCTGACCCTGTTCTGGCCGCCCAGATCACGCAGTTGCCAGGCCGCCGTATCGTCTACACGAATGGTTGTGCGCCTTATGCGGAACGGGTTTTGGCAGCGCGCGGTTTGAGTGGTGTTTTTGATGCAATATACGGCGTGGAACACGCAGACTTCTTGCCCAAACCCGATCGTGCGGCCTTTGACACGGTGTTCCGCAAAGACGGGCTGAGCCCGGAAACCGCCGCGATGTTCGAAGATGATGCACGAAATCTTAAGGTTCCCCATGACATGGGTATGCGCACAGTCCATGTGGCTGAGACACGTGGGACGGGCGCGCACATTCATTTCCACACAGAGGATTTAAGTAGGTTTTTAAACAACTTGCTTTGATTTGCCTGCGACAATCAGGCCTCTGTAAAAGAGCATTTGCACGCCTATCTGACAATGAACGTCGGAATGAGGAGTACGCAGATGACCATCGCCACAAACCCCCCGTCCCCGCCATTATGGCAGCGCATGTTTTTCAAGATCCCGGTACTTGGATGGATCGCCAGAGACTTGCTATTTGGTGACAAAAACAACGTATGGTTCGCCATCATCGGATTTGTCAGTTTGTGGATGAGCGCCGCCCTGACTTTTGGCCTGCCCGGTTTGTACCTGCCGGCCGTTGGGTTGGTTCCGGTCATGTTCTTGATTCTGTTGCTGATCACGAAGGGCTAGCGCTCTACTGGCCATTCTCGATAACGCACCATAATCTACCGCGACGGAAGCGGAGGATGAATGCCCCAAAATACATGTGATGTGTTGGTTTCAGGCGGCGGGATCGCTGGTCTGACGGCGGCTGCGGCATTCGGGGCCGCCGGTTTTGACGTGGTCTGCGTTGATCCGGCGCCGCCGATTACCGATCGTGAGGCGAAAGGCGCGGACATGCGGTCCACTGCCATGTTGCAACCCGCGCGAGGCGTTTTGCAGGCGGCGGGTCTTTGGGACAAGCTCGTACCGCATGCTTCCCCCTTGCAGATCATGCGGATCGTGGACGCCGGAGGCGAGACCGCCGAACCGCGTTTGACAAAAGATTTCAATGCGGCGGACGTATCTGACTTACCTTTTGGATGGAATTTTCCAAATTGGCTGTTACGTCGTGAAATCGTCACGCGCCTTGATGAATTGCCCAATGTTACATTTATGCCGGGCACCGCCACGACGTCTTTGTTCACCCGCGAACGCGAAGCACGTGTTGGACTGAGCGATGGATCCAAGGTGCGCGCACGGCTTGTCATCGCGGCGGACGGTCGCGCATCTCCGATGCGGCAGACTGCCGGGATCGACGTTCAAACGACACGCTATGGCCAAAAAGCGTTGGCGTTTGCGGTAACACACCCGATTCCACATGAGAACGTATCGACCGAAATTCATCGTACTGGCGGCCCCTTTACCCTGGTGCCCTTGCCGGATCGGGATGGAATGCCGTCATCAGCGATTGTGTGGATGGATGATGGCCCTTTGTCACAGGGTCGTATGGAGATGGACGTATCGGAATTTGAAGATGAAATCTCCGCGCGCAGTTGTCACTTGTTCGGGCCGTTGACCTTGGTATCTCCCCGCTCGATCTGGCCCATCATCACCCAGAAAGCCGCACGACTGTCCGGTGAGCGCCTCGCCTTGATCGCTGAGGCCGCACACGTTGTCCCACCTATCGGAGCGCAAGGTTTGAACATGAGCCTTGCGGATACCGCAACGCTCTTAAAACTGGCGCTCGAACGCCCCGATGACCTTGGAGACCGTCGCATGCTGGATGCGTATCACAAGGCAAGGTACAGCGACATTTCCGTTCGAATTCAGGGGATTGACCTATTGAACCGTGCAAGCCGGGTGAACGCACCGCTGCTCCGGGATGCCCGTGCAACAGCGCTGAATGCTCTTTATGCAATGGGTCCGGTGCGCAAAACGCTCATGCAAATGGGGTTGGGCGTAAAATAAATCCGCCCTTACAGAAGCTGATCCATCACCCGTTGCAGCCTGCCCAATGTACCTTCGACATCATAAAGTTTGTCGAGGCCAAAAAGTCCCAAACGAAAGGTTCGAAAATCAGCCGGTTCGTCGCATTGCAACGGGACTCCTGCAGCGATCTGCATGCCCTGAGCGACAAATTTCTTGCCGTTTTGGATATCGGGGTCAGACGTGTAACTCACGACAACGCCCGGTGCGCCGAACCCGTCCGCGGCAACCGACGTCACGCCTTTTGCGGCCAGCATTGCGCGCACCGAATCTCCCAATTGCCACTGCGCTTCTTTCAGACGCTGAAATCCATAGTTTTTGGTTTCAAACATTGTATCGCGAAAGGCACGCAAGGCATCTGTCGGCATCGTCGCGTGATAGGCATGTCCGCCATTCTCATAGGCCTTCATGATGCTGTGCCATTTGGCCAGATCAATTGCAAAGCTGTCCGACTGTGTTTCCGCCAGCCTTTGCTCGGCACGCTCAGACATCATCACCAATCCGGCGGAGGGGGAAGCAGACCACCCTTTTTGTGGGGCTGAAATCAGAACATCAACGCCAAGCGCGCGCATATTCACCCACGCGCAACCCGATGCGATACAATCCAATACCATCAACGCACCTACCTCATGGGCGGCTTTGGCCATTGCCGTGATATAGTCATCTGGCAGGATAACACCTGCGCTGGTCTCTACATGTGGGGCAAAGACCACGTCAGGTTTTTGTTCGCCAATCGCTTTGACGACCTCGTCAATCGGGGCGGGTGCAAAAGGCGACGGCGTGTCATTGGCCGTCTGGCGCGCTTTCAGTACAGTCGTATTTGACGTCAGCCCACCAGTTTCAAAAATCTGACTCCAACGGTATGAAAACCAACCATTTCGCACGACCAGGACTTCAGCGCCACGTGCAAACTGACGTGCGACGGCCTCCATTCCAAAGGTACCACCGCCCGGAATTATTGCCACTGCATCGGCTGAATAGACGCCTTTGAGCATCTCGGAGAGGTCGTTCATAACCTGTTGAAACGCAGCACTCATTGAATTCAGTGAACGGTCTGTGAAAACAACCGAGAATTCTTCCAATCCTGACGGATCCACGGTGTCGAGCAATGCTGGCATGATGAATTCTCCCTAGGTTTGATACTGATCTATCGGGTCATTGCGTGGTTGGCAAAGTCTACTTTTCTATGAGCGCGCGCATCCAGCAGATATCTTGGTTCCTACAGGAAACAAACGGAGCCTGCCTTAGCCAATCGGGCCGGCGCGGCGTTCTTCACTGAGCAGAACATTGGCTTCAACTTCGCCAACGCCCGGCAGCGTCATAATCCGCCGCCTGAGGACACGCTCGAAATCTGGCAGGTCACGTGCGACAACCCGCAGACGATAGTCATACATCCCCAGAACGTGTTCAACGCGTTGCACTTCCGGGATTGCGCTCACAGCGCGTTCAAAATCCTCCAGGCTGACGCGTCCTTTGGTCGCGAGTTTGATACCCAGAAATACCGTCACACCAAACCCCAAAGCCTCCGCATTCAGGCGCAATTGACGACCCTTGAGGACACCCGCACTTTCCAATTTACGAATACGCCGCCAGGTTGCAGGCTGAGAAAGGCCAAGATTGCGCCCCAGAGCGCCCGCACTCTGACTCGCATCCCGCGCCAAAGCGCTCAACAAACTGCGATCCAGATCATCCAGGTCAATCATAGCGGCAAAATCTCCTCTGCTTTGATTTGGGCAATTTGCATAAGGGCCTCAATGTCAGCAATATGCGGCAGGATCAGGATCCGTTTGCGGTAGATATCCTGATAATGCGCCATGTCCCGCGCGATAATGTTGAGACGCACATCAACCCGGCCGAGAAAAGTCTGAATTTCCGTCACTTCCGGAACCCCGCGCGCCGCTTCGATGAAATCATCGAATGCACTTGATTGCGTCTTATCCAAGGTGACCCGCAGCGACACCTCAACCGAATAGCCAAGCGCAGTCCAGTCGATCACCGCACGCACACCGGCAATCACGCCAGTTTCCTGCATCCGTGTGATCCGCCGCGCCGCCTTCCCAGTGGTTGTCGCACACCGCTCTGCCAATTCGATAGGCGTCAGACCGGGATCGGACTGCCAATTTCTTAATATGCGTCGATCCAGATCATCAAGCATGAAAATCTCATTTATCTTCAATAACACGCATGACTATTTCACAATGCAGGCGAAAGATAAACATATGGCGAATAGAAATCGCAGTAATTCAATGTATTTTCGCCTCAGATTTCAACTACTCAAAGGACCACCGATATGCGCGTTTATTATGATCGCGATTGCGATGTAAACCTGATCAAAGACATGAAAGTCGCTATTCTTGGCTATGGTAGCCAAGGTCACGCGCATGCGTTGAACCTGCGCGACTCAGGGGCGAAAAATCTTGTCGTTGCGCTGCGCGACGGTTCGCCATCAGCGGCGAAAGCCGAAGGTGAGGGCCTGACAGTTATGGGCATTGCAGAAGCCGCTGCATGGGCCGATCTGATCATGTTCACAATGCCAGACGAGCTTCAGGCAGAAACCTACAAAAAATATGTACATGACAACATCCGCGAAGGCGCCGCAATTGCATTTGCCCATGGTTTGAACGTCCATTTTGGCCTTATTGAACCCAAGGCAGGGATTGATGTCGTGATGATGGCGCCCAAGGGGCCCGGCCATACGGTGCGCGGCGAATACACAAAGGGCGGTGGCGTGCCTTGCCTAGTTGCGGTGGATAAAGACAGCTCTGGCAAAGCGCTGGAAATTGGCTTGTCTTATTGTTCTGCCATTGGCGGTGGGCGCTCCGGCATCATCGAAACCAATTTCCGCGAAGAATGCGAAACCGACCTTTTCGGCGAACAGGCCGTACTATGCGGAGGCCTAGTCGAGCTGATCCGGATGGGTTTTGAAACCCTGGTTGAGGCAGGCTATGCGCCCGAAATGGCCTATTTCGAGTGCCTTCACGAAGTGAAACTGATCGTGGATCTGATCTATGAAGGCGGTATCGCCAACATGAATTACTCGATCTCGAATACGGCGGAATACGGCGAATATGTCTCCGGACCGCGCATCCTGCCTTATGACGAGACCAAGGCTCGGATGAAAGCCGTACTGACCGACATTCAAACTGGCAAATTTGTTCGGGATTTCATGGCGGAAAATCAGGTCGGTCAGCCATTCTTCAAGGGTACACGCCGTATCAACGACGAACACCAGATCGAAGCAACTGGAGAAACCTTGCGCGGTATGATGCCTTGGATTTCGGCGGGAAAGATGGTCGACAAGGCAAAGAACTGATACTTCGACACAGATCGAAACACGTCGGCGCGTTGCAGCGCTATGATGAACGGGGCGGGATGATCCGCCCCGTTTTCATGAAAGAAGACAATGACCTCATCGCCAGACATCACGGCAAGAAGCTGGCTCTTGGTCACTATTCTGGGCCTGACATGGGGCGGGACGTTTTTGGTCACCGAAATCGCCCTGCAAGGCCTGACACCGTTTTGGCTTGCCGCAGGTCGGATCGGTTTTGCGGCTTCGCTGATGGTCGCGGTCTGGGCGTTTATGGGGTTTGGCCTGTTTGATGAAACCGCGCCCGTAAGAACATGGGTCGAAACCGCCCTGATCGGCGCCTTGAGTTCTGCCATTCCCTTTATGCTTCTGGCGTGGGGGCAACAATTCGTCACGGCTGGATTTGCGGGTGTGTCCATGGCGGCAGTCGCACTGATTGTCTTACCCCTTGCCCACTTTCTTGTACCGGGTGAACGTTTGACGCCGCGCAAGGGTCTTGGATTCGTGATTGGTTTCATTGGTGTTTGTGTGCTCATCGGAGCGCAAGCCTTTGAAACAACAGGAGCACGCATGGAACCCGCCGGCCGTTTGGCCTGTCTCGGCGCCGCTTCTTGCTATGCAATGTCCTCGATATTGATGCGCAGGTTGCCGTCAGTCGACACCATTGGTCTATCGACGGTATTGCTGTTGATCGGGGCGACCCTCGTTATTCCGCTTGCCGTGATCATCGAAGGACCTCCGCCCCTGCCCGACCGCCAAACACTATTTGTTGTCGCTATGCTTGGCTTGATCCCGACGGCCGCTGCGAACCTTTTGCGGGTTCAGGTCGTGCGTACTGCAGGACCCGTTTTTATGTCCCTGACCAATTACCAGGTCCCGATCTGGTCGGTCGTTCTGGGCGCTGCCCTGCTGGGCGAACCACTTCCGACGTCGCTTCTCTGGGCCATGGTTTTAATTTTGGCAGGCGTCGGAATTAGCCAATATGGTGCGATACGTCGCCTGTTTCGTCCCGTCTAATTACTCACTGCATCCGCGACCGCTTCAACAACACTATCAACCGCGCGCTCCATAAGCACCGAATCTTCATGCTCTGCCATAACGCGCACCAGAGGTTCGGTTCCCGATTTTCGGATTAACAGCCTGCCTGCACCCGAAAGATCCGCTTCCGCCTGCGCAATCGCCTTTTTGACAAGGATGCTTTCAAGCGGAGTCTGTCCAGCTGAAAAGCGCACGTTCTTAAGAATCTGTGGTACGGCGTCGAAATTGTGCAGCAATGCACTCGCAGGCTTTTCAGACCGTACCATTTCCGCAAGGAATTGGAGTCCCGCCATCAGCCCATCCCCCGTGGTTGCATAATCAGACATCACGATATGCCCGGACTGCTCACCGCCGAGGTTGTAATTGCCCGAACGCATGCGCTCGACGACATACCTGTCACCCACCGCGGTGCGTTCCAGTCGCACACCCTTGCCAGCAAGAAAATGCTCAAGGCCAAGATTGGACATCACTGTCGCGACGAGTGCGTTGTTCGCCAGCTTGCCTTCAGCGGCCCACCTTTCGGCCATCAACGCCATGAACTGATCGCCGTCTCCGATCTTGCCGTTTTCATCCAGCAAGATCACCCGGTCCGCATCGCCATCAAGGCAAATGGCCACGTCAGCGCCATGTGCAACGACTGTTTCGGCCGCAAGTTGTGGATGCGTCGACCCGCACCCCTTGTTGATGTTCTGACCATTTGGCCCCACACCCACCGGGATAACCGTAGCCCCAAGCTCCCAAAGTGCCTCAGGTGCAACGCGATACGCTGCCCCGTTTGCGCAATCCACAACCACCTTGAGCCCATCCAGACGCATCTGGCGTGGAAACGATGACTTCACGCGTTCAATATAGCGAAAACGCCCGTCATCGATACGCTTGGCCCGCCCGATGTGTTTAGCCTCAATAGGCGCAACACCTGTCGCAATCAGTCCTTCGATATCCGCTTCCATCTGATCAGAAAGCTTGAACCCGTCGGGCCCGAAAAATTTGATCCCGTTATCCTCGGCGGGGTTATGGCTGGCCGAGATCATCACGCCAAGATCGGCGCGCATTGAACGTGTCAACAAGCCGACAGCCGGCGTGGGCACGGGTCCAAGCAAGAGCACGTTCATTCCGGTCGATGTGAGCCCTGCCGTGAGGGCATTCTCAAACATGTAGCCGGAAAGGCGGGTGTCCTTCCCAATGACCACGCGGTGCACGCTGGAGCGGTCCCGACTGAAATAGCGCCCGACGGCTGCTCCAATTTGCAGCGCCATATCAGCGGTCATTGGGTGTATATTAGCCGTGCCGCGCACGCCATCTGTGCCAAAGAGTTTATCCATCCGCGCAACCTGCCATGGCCGCACGCCAAAGCGCAATGGCCTGAGCGGTTTCTGGCACGTCATGCACCCGCACAAATTGTGTCCCATGTTTCAAAGCCGCGAGGGCTATGCTCAAAGATCCGGGCATGCGGTCCTGCGCAGCTTCGGCTTTGCCAATTGTACCTATGAACTTTTTACGCGACGCCCCCAGCAAGATCGGCACACCCAGCCCATGAAACAATGACAATCTCGCGAGAAGCGCCAGATTGTGATCTAACGTTTTGCCGAAACCAATGCCGGGGTCAGCGATAATCCGAGCTTTGGGGATGCCTTGAGCAACAAGACTGGCTATCTGTTTTTTCAGAAAATCGAATACGTCCAAAACGACGTCTTCGTACTGCGGATCTTGTTGCATGGTTGCTGGGTCACCCTGCGCATGCATCACGCAGACTGGTATGGACTGCGCAGCGCACAGCGGCGCGAGGTCCTTATCGAAGGTGAAACCAGATACATCGTTCACCAGGTTGGCACCGGCCTCCAATGCGGCCGCGGCGACAGCAGACTTGCGCGTGTCTATTGAAATGGTTTGGTTGATACCCGCAGCTCTCAAGGCCTTGATGACCGGCACAGTTCGTTCGATTTCCTGATCTGCGGATATGAAAGCGGCACCGGGGCGTGTCGACTCACCACCAACATCCAAAACATCGGCAGTGCGCATTTTCAGTGCGCCCGACACGGCAGCTTCTTCCGAATTGTGTTTACCGCCGTCTGAAAAACTATCAGGGGTGATGTTCAGAATCCCCATAATGCGTGGTCTGTGCATCTTTATCCCGGCAATGTCAGCGCGTGGTTCGATCAGTGACGAGATATCTGCCGGATCCAGATCGGCGGCAGATACTGTAACGGGCACCGCAGAACGGGATAGAATTTCGATGTCAGTGAACCACCCCCTCCCACCCGCAAGGGTCAAAGCGTGAGCGGGGCGGGCTGTATCAACTTGAACAATCGGGCGAAAATACGCAGTCATCGCCTACAGGTTTTCGTCCTGAGCTGAAACCGACCGTAACGGCACAGAAGCGCTTTGCGGCAAGTCTGCGCCGATCACCAGCATTTCGCTCGCTTCAAAGGTCGCGGCAAACCAGGCCGCCAGAGCAACCGCATCACGCGGTTGTGCGGAGGGTCCATCGACCGCATCCAATACAATCTTTGACGGGGCCCAGACACAGGATTGCCCGTTCTTCATGGCCCAGTCGAGCTCCGTGCGCGTATTTACGACAACGCAACGATCATCCTTTGACGCGAGAACCCACGCATTTTGTTCGATCGCCAGCAGATCAATCCGACGCTGCGCCATTTTGTGATCAATCTGGGGTGCCGACGTATCGGACGCACCGACGCAGAAAATCAATGGTCTGCCCGTCGTTTCCAACTGGTCAATCCAACCCTTGAGAAACCGAGACCTGATTGCTGCATTACTCAAATAAATCAATTCTGGCTGAGGTGCGGAATCTTCTTGCAGCGGTGTGACAACAGATCCCCCACGTGCCCGCACGATCTCGACGCCCAAAGCACCGGGTCCACGGTCCAGTTTTTCAATCCGCACAAAAGCACGCTTGGCTTGAGGTTCCAGAAGAATCCGCTCTGCCACGCGTTCCGCAAGCGTTTCCAGAAGGTTCAAGCGCTCCTCAGAAAGTTCGGATGCAATGGATTCCGTGACTTTGTCATAGCTCAGGATGCGGTCCACATCGTCGTCTATAGGTCCAGTCAAGGGCTGCACTTCAACAACAATATTGAAACAAATCCGCTGCGTGACTCCGCGCTCGGCTTGAAACGCGCCAATTTCTACTTCGACAATATGATCCCGCAAGGAAATTCGATCTAGCTGATCTGTTCCCGCAGTGGCCTGCGATCTTTCGCTGGGATGCGCGAAGGCAAGTCTGATTTCGGAGCTCATGGGCTGGACTTTCTGTCGAAATGGGCGCGCATCTCTATGGAGGGCGCGTTCCGTTTACAGCCATCCGCAGCGCGCGCAAAGTACCGAAAGCGTCAATTGCTCGCTGTTCTCCACGTATGTCGGTAAAATACGTGAACACCGATAGCAGCAGTTTTGGTGTAGACTTTGCTCCACCGAGGTTTCACGGCAGTTGTATGGTAATGAGTTGCGCCTTCGGTGAGGTCCGGAGCGACCCCATCCAACGCCGCGCGCGCCACTTTGGACACCCGTTCAAAGGCTCGCGGCTCCGCAATAATCTCTTTTTGTCCATCACATGTATAGGTGAACTGGCACTGGTATTTCTTACCGGTACCTTGATGAATCACGCCACACGCCGAACTTGGAAACCGCCCGGATTGCACGCGGTTCAGGATCACTTCTGCCACCGCAAATTGCCCTTTGACGGTTTCCCCACGCGCTTCGAAATAGAGTGCTTCCGCGAGACAGCGCCACTCATCGCCGCCCTGCGGTGAAGGCTGCCGATCAATCCACGACTTTGAAAACTCCAAAGTAGGCGCCGATTTGGCTGATCCATTTTTGTCTAGCTTGCGCTTTTCGACGATGGATCCAGAATCGCTGTTTTGACGCTCGCCTTGGCGTGCTGTCGCGGTATCAGCGACAAAAGCACTCAAAAACAGGCCTAAAGACAGCGAAAAAATCGCTTTGCAGATAATACGCACGACTGCGTCCCCCAAGTCAAATTCTTGGCCGTGCTCTACCCACTAAAAAAGTTGACGTAAAGTTTACGCGTTCCGGCATGGTTAACATCGGCAGGCAACCGCTCAACACGTCATCCGTGAAACCGCTATATATAGATTCATATAATTCAGAATCCGCTACATGTTGATGCCTATCGCCAATTGTGCGGCAGCTAGTCGCGCCACTGGGACGCGGAAGGGTGAGCAGGACACATAGTCGAAACCCGCATCTCGGCAGAAGGCAATTGATTCGGGATTACCGCCATGTTCACCGCAAATGGACAAAGTGACGTCAGGCTGCGCGGAGCGCCCTCTTTCTGCTCCAACTTTCAACAACTCTCCCACACCGTCCTTGTCCAAGACGTGAAATGGATCTTCCGGGAAGACTCCCTGTTGAACGTAGTCTGACATGAAACGCCCGGCATCATCGCGCGACAATCCGTAAGCCATTTGTGTCAGATCGTTAGTTCCGAAACTTAAAAAAGCGCAATGCGGTGCAATTTCAGCAGCCCTTAGCGCCGCACGTGGCGTTTCCACCATCACGCCCAACCGATAATCGAACTCTTCACCCATTTCAGTGCGAACCGCCGCCGCAATACCATCAATCGAGGTCTTTACCAGTTCAACCTCGCGCCGGGCAGAAACAAGTGGGATCATGATCTCAGGCACAACGGCGGTGCCATGCCTGCTGATCTCGATTGTGGCTTCAAAAATGGCCCGTGCCTGCATTTCATAGATTTCCGGCACAGTCACGCCAAGACGCACACCGCGCAAACCCAGCATCGGGTTATACTCAGACATCGCTTCGATCCGCCGGGATACATCCGACAAGGGCAGATCCAGTGCTTCGGCCAATTCGCGCTGCCCAACGCGGTCTGTTGGCAGGAATTCGTGCAAAGGTGGATCAAACAGACGGATGCAGACCGGCTGCCCTTCCATAATCCGGAAAAGCTGTGTGAAATCTGCGCGTTGCATGGGCAACAATCGCTCAAGAACAGCGCGGCGGTCCTGCGATGTTTCAGCAAATATCATTTCGCGCATGACAGTCAGTCGGCCCGCTTCGAAAAACATGTGCTCGGTTCGACACAGTCCGATCCCCTGCGCATTAAAGTTACGCGCGGTCTGTGCGTCTGCTGGCGTATCCGCGTTTGCACGAATGCCGATGTCACAAAACTCGGTAGACCACTCCATCAACTTCTGAAAGCTCTCATCCAAAGCGGCTTCGCGCATCTCCGGCGCGCCGGCAAGTACTTCGCCGCTGGTGCCGTCAACGGTTATGACTTCTCCCGTCGTAAAGACGCGGCCATCTTTTGTGACCAATTGGTTTTTGCTACGGTTGAATCTCATATTCGAAGCACCCACCACACAGGGCAGACCAATCCCGCGTCCAATGACCGCGGCATGGCTGGTGATGCCGCCCCGCTCGGTCAATACGGCTTGCGCGGCATGCATCCCTCTGATGTCTTCAGGCGAAGTTTCGCGACGCACCAGAATACAAGGATCACCCCGCGCGGCGCTTGCCTGTGCTTCGGCGGCTGTAAAGACGATTTGCCCTGCTGCAGCCCCTGGGCTTGCCGCAATTCCACGCCCAATGACATCGCGCCGGGCATCCGGGCTCACCTGCCGGTGAAGTAGCTCAGACAAAGTGCGCGGCTGAATGCGCATCAACGCCTCCGCGCGCGGAATGACCTGATCATCGGCCAGTTGTACCGCAATCCGAACCGCGGCCTGACTGGATCTTGCAACCCGAACACCATCAAGGATGTGCAGGGCCCCGTTTTCGATGGCAAATTCAACCTGCATCTCTTCGCGCAACTTGACCCGCATCAGCGCCGCATGCGCTTTCAGATCCTGAAAGGCATCTGGTGCCAATTCTTCCAGAGAAGCGCCTCGAGGATCACAGCTGAGATACAAGGCGGCGGCATCCCCCTCAAGGGCATCGCGCCCCTGACTTTGACTGAGATATCGGCCTGTAATCTGCGGCAGCCCGGTGTCACTGTTCACCAGTTGTAAGACGCCGGATCCGCATTCTCCCTGACCAAGGCCGAGCGCCATTTCCTGCACCACCAGCCCCAGCCCTGCGTCTGCTGGCGCGCCTTTGGCTTGCCGCAACAACCGCGCGGAGGTTCCATCCCACGCGCGCGCCATGGATTTCAACACCGCCGCCAATTGCTCTGAGGGGTCTTCGGGAAAAGGCTCTTCGAGATCGTTTTCATAAGCGCGCAACGCTTCGCTCAAACCTTCGCGCCCTTCGCCATGCACATCTTCAAAAACATCCGGGTCAAGGCGCGCGACATCAACCGCATAAGACTGCACGAAACGGGTAAAAATTGCCCGCGCCGCTGTTTCGCCAAGCCGCTCTTTAAGTGCTTCAAAGCGGCGTTCATTCATACCGATATTCAAAACGGCGCCGGGACCACCCCAGTCCGGGTCTTCCGAGGAGGGCCGCACACAAAGCAAGGCCCCGTCCGGGAATTGCGACACGATTGCCGGGATATCGGGCAACTCGCCTTTTGCAATGCGTTTGACAGCGTCAAAGGACAACGCAACGGTCCGCGGGACGGGCAACTCCAACCGGACCAGCCGCTGCAAGCATTTTGCCCGACCCCCATGTGTTTCCGCCGTAATCGGCGCTTTTGGCGTTACAAGTGTGGTATGTGGATTATTCTGCACTGCGGCACCCAATTTGTATGGCCGCAGCATAGGGTGTTAACCTGCACTGACAAGTACCTAGAAATGCTTACGATCAGTCGCAATTCATCCGTCGATGAGTGTCAGATCGGCCACCGACCCACAAAGCTTTTTGATTTGGCTCAGCAGGTTCAGGCGGTTGCGTCGAATGGTGCTATTGTCCGAATTGACTTGCACGGCGGTAAAGAATGCATCCAACGGCTCGCGCAGGGCGGCCATTGACGACATTGCAGTTGCAAAATCCAATGCATCCATTGCGGGTTTGATTTTCGCCTCAGCCGCGTCGAGGGCTGCAAACAAAGCGCGCTCCTCATCGGTTTCGGCGTATTTTACATCGGCACCATAGGAGTATTCCACGCCGTCTGCGGCCTCGGCTTGCATCAGAATGTTATTCGCGCGCTTGAAGGCCTGAAGGAGGTTTTCACCATCATCTGTTGCCAGTACTTCCGATAGAGCGGTCGCACGCTTTGCCAGCAGCGTCAGGTCGTCATTGCCCGGCATCGCGATGCAAGCGTCGATGATATCATGGCGAATGCCTTGGTCCCGGAGATAGACCTTGAGGCGGTCGTGGAGAAAAGAACGAATTTCACTGGTATCTGCGTAACCCTTACCGCCATCACGTTCTTTCCCGCCGACAACTTCGGCACTCTTGGAAAAGACGCCGTCAAACGCCAGTGAAAGATCATTTTCCAAAACAATTCGAATGGCTCCCAGAGCAGCGCGCCGCAGCGCGTACGGGTCTTTGCTGCCAGTGGGTTTCTCATCAATCGCCCAGAACCCTGTCAACTTATCGATTTTTTCTGCCAAAGCGACGGCGATAGACACCGGGGCGGTCGGTACATCATCTGAAGGACCAAGTGGGGCGTAGTGTTCCTGAGCCGCCGCCGCCACTGCATCAGAGCGACCTGAAGCTTTAATGTAATACCGCCCCATAAGCCCTTGAAGTTCAGGGAATTCATAGACCATTTCAGAAGAAAGATCTGCCTTGGCCAAACGCGCGGCTTCTTCGGCTTCATCCGGATCAGCACCAACAAGCGGAGCCAGTTCACGCGACAGTGCCATCATGCGTTCAATCAGCTCGGCTTGGGTGCCCAGCTTGTTATGGAACGTCACATTTTCAAGACTTTGTAGCCAGGTGTTCATGTCATTCTGAGCGACTCGCAAGTCATTGTCCCAAAAGAACTTGGCGTCTGCCAAACGGGCCGACAGAACTTTCTCGTTGCCCGCCAAAATGGTAGATCCATTGTCTGCGGTCTCTATGTTCGCGACTGTGATGAAACGTTCAATACGACCCGATTTCGGATGACGTACTGAGAAAAACTTCTGATGCTCTTTCATCGATGTTTGGAGAACTTCTGGCGGCAAGCCAAGGAAATCTTGGCCAATTTCGCCCATCAGAACCACGGGCCATTCCACAAGTCCGGCAACTTCGGCCAAAAGGCCGGGATCCTCGACCACCTCATATCCACTAGCGAAGGCCATATTGGTTGCATCATGCCAGATAGACCGCGCCCTTTCCTCCGGGTCGAGAACGACGTAAGCGCGTTTCAGTTTCGCAGCGTAGTCCTCAAAAGAAGTAACCGAGAAACTGTCATGCGCCAGGAAGCGGTGCCCCTTCGTCGTGTCGTTTGCAGTAATTCCGTCAACTTCGAGTGGCACAATTTCAGTGCCCGCTTCGTCATTCAACACACACAGGATCGAATGGAGGGGTCGCACCCAACGCAAACCGCCAGTTTCCCAGCGCATGGATTTTGGCCATGGGAAGTTCCGAATGGTGGCCTCAAGAACTTCAGCGATAATATCAGCGGCAGGACGCCCTTGTTTTTCGATCTTCGCAAAAAAGACGGCGCCTTTTGGTGTGTCGCGTTGCTCCAGTTGATCCCGCGTGAGGCCTGCGCCGCGCAAAAATCCTTCGATGGCCTTATCAGGTGCATCGGCACGGGGGCCTTTGCGCTCCTCGATTGTGGTTGGGCTGGCGGCAAGAACGTCTTCTATGGTTACGGTCAGGCGACGCGGCGTGGAAAACTCTGCTGCGGAGGCGTAGGTCAATCCGGCATCGACCATGCCATTGGTCATCAGCTTTTTAAGGTCCTGAGCCGCGCGGCGTTGCATGCGCGCTGGGATTTCTTCGGAAAAAAGTTCGATCAAAAGATCAGGCATCAGTTTTCATCCAGTCTTGGGCATTCTTCGCCCACAATCGTTCCGTCGTAAGCTTTTTCGCCACAATCATTGAGTTCGTGCCAGATGTAACCGCGCCCGTCCTCGGAGATAGCGACAATTCGATCGACCCCGAACTCCACGTTTTTCTGACCCAAAAAAGGTAAAGCCCGACCGCTCGCCAAATCGTCAGCGATTGCGGCAGCGTCAAAACAATCAAACCACCCCGGTGCATTGCGCGGTGTTGCACTTTCGAGGCCAACATATGTTTCGCTCAGCATCGCCAGGCTGGAGGAGGTTTCAAAACAAGCCCGGAACCGTATGGGTGAACTGTCGGCGTCAATCGCCTGAATACCCTGCGCTAAAATCGTTTCGGGCTGATTTGAGGTGAGTGACACGAGTTGCACTTCAGGCAGCGCAGAAGTGGCCTCTTGGTAAAACCCATAGACCTGCAAGTAATAGAGCGCGACGCCGGCAATTGCCGCCGACGTCAGTATCGCAATGCCAACGATTTTTCCGTTCATGCCGCGTTTTCCGGTGTCCAGCCTCCGGCACGTGTTTGCACAAAGGCATCCGCGCATCTTTTGGCCAACGCCCGCACCCGCCCAATATAGGCCTGTCGCTCGGTGACGGAGATCACACCGCGCGCATCCAGTAGATTGAAAATGTGACTGGCCTTGATGCACTGATCATAAGCCGGGTGAGCCATAACGATCCGTTTTCCGGTCTTGGGATCCTCATGTGGCGTGTCCAGAATTTCGCTGCAATGCTGTTCGGCTTCTTCGAAATGGCGCAATAGAACGGACGTATCCGCGGTATCAAAATTCCAGCGCGCATATTCTTCTTCGGTCTGTTTGAAGATATCACCATACGTCAGCGCGATTGGCGTTTGCGGATCGTTGAAGGGCATGTCCATGACGTGATCTACGCCGAGAATATACATGGCCAATCGCTCCAACCCATACGTCAATTCGCCCGAAACCGGGTGGCAATCATGCCCGCCGACCTGTTGGAAATAGGTGAACTGGCTGACCTCCATGCCATCGCACCAGACTTCCCACCCAAGGCCCCACGCACCCAAAGTTGGACTTTCCCAGTCATCCTCAACAAATCGAATGTCGTGCATCGACATGTCAACGCCAATGGCCCGAAGTGATCCGAGGTATAGGTCCTGCAAATCCGGGGGGCTTGGCTTGATCAGCACTTGAAACTGGTAATAGTGCTGCAATCGATTGGGATTTTCGCCATAGCGCCCATCCGTCGGCCGTCGGCAGGGTTGCACATAGGCCGCCGACCAAGGCTTGTCGCCCAGCGATCGCAACGTTGTCGCAGGATGAAAGGTGCCAGCGCCCACTTCCATATCATAGGGCTGCAGGATCGCACATCCCCTGGCGGCCCAATAAGATTGCAATCTCAGGATGATGTCCTGAAACGATTTAGGGGGGGGTAATGTATCAGACATGGGGGCCGCCTCGGCTGCTCTTGCGCGCCTTTCCTACGTGTGTGTGCTGGAAGCGTCAATTGCACACAACTCGATAATTCGAACCAATGCCTTATGGTCATACCCTCCTTTTCCTGATTATCTGCGCCCGATTAAATTCGGTTTGGGGTTGATACTGAAATGATGCGGTTGTTCGTGGTTTTTGCTGTCGTTTTTTTCAGCGTTGCGCATTTGGCGCGCGCGCAGTCTTCTGATGAAGTGGTCTGGGTGCAGATCGAAGCGCAACCCAGCCTTCAGGGCGGGGAAAACCGCGCGCGCGCCTATTCTAGTACACTGGCTGACGTGAATGGCTTTTCCCTTGGCAATGGATGGTATGGCATCGTGCTCGGCCCTTATACCGCTGCCGATGCGCAACAGGTCTTGCAGGTCTATCGCGCAGATGGCCTCATCCCACGTGACAGCTACATCGTGGCAAGCGCTGCTCTCGCCCAACAATTCTTTCCAGCGGACGTTGATATTTTACAGCGTTCAAGACAATCTATTGAGCCCGTAGAAACCGCCCAGGGCGCGCCACTATTGCCAGAAGCAACTGTTGATCAGGGTCCAACGCTGACGCTCCAAGGCCTGTCTCAATCGCCCAGTCGAAACCTTGAGCGTCCAGTCGAAACACCCGCCGAGGCAAGGCGCAATGAACGCGATCTTTCACCCGCAGAGCGACGCCAGATTCAGACGGCATTGCAATGGGCCGGGTTCTATAACTCAACCATTGATGGCGCGTTCGGGCGTGGAACGCGCAGTTCGATGTCGGCCTGGCAGCAGGTAAATGGCTTTGAACCGACAGGTGTGTTGACCACTTTGCAACGCGCGGCTTTGCTCAACGACTACAATGCAGTTTTGGAAGGACTGGATCTGCGCCGCGTCACAGATACCCTGGCCGGAATCGAGATGATAATTCCGAGCGGTAAACTGGAGTTTCGCCGCTATGAAGCACCCTTTGCTCAGTTTGAAGCATCAGATGGCAGTAATGCGCGTCTATTGTTGATCAGCCAAGAGGGTGATGCCAATACGCTCGCCAGTCTTTTTGAAATCATGCAGACGCTGGAAATAGTCCCTTTGCAAGGCCCTCGTGACTTATCAAAGACGGGGTTCTCTTTGATTGGCCGCAACGCAGACATCATCAGCGAAACCCGCGTGACCCTGTCAGACGATCAAATCAAGGGTTTTACGCTGATTTGGCCGTCAGGTGATGAAGAACGCCGCACGCGTCTGCTGAAAGAGATGCAGGCCAGTTTTACAAAGCTGCCCGGCGTTTTGGACCCGTCCGTCGGAACGGACACGCAACAGCAGGTCGATTTGGTTGCAGGTTTGCAAATACGCAAACCCCGCATATCACGGTCCGGCTTTTTCGTGGATCAAAATGGTACCGTCATAACGACCTCCGAAGCGGTTCAGAGCTGCACACGGATTACGCTTGATGAAGAGTTCGAGGCCGATCTAAAGGCGCTGGATGGTGAACTTGGCGTTGCTCTTTTGACGCCTTCTGCGCGCCTGTCGCCGCCTCAGGTCGCCCGTTTCAGCGCGGCCTTGCCGCGCCTGCAATCGGATGTGGCGGTTGCGGGGTATTCATACGAAGGCGTTCTTGACGCCCCCACCATGACATTCGGAAAGCTGTCTGATCTGCGCGGTTTGCGCGGTGAACAAGACCTCAGCCGGTTGGCCCTCGCCAGTTTGCCCGGCGATGCTGGCGGCCCCGTCTTTGATGAAAAAGGCGATGTATTGGGCATGTTGTTGCCCCGTGGTGGCGGTGAGAGACAGTTGCCAAAGGACGTGACCTTTGCCTTGGCAGGATCCGCGATTGCCAGTGTGATGGAAAACGCCGGTCTGGTGGCGGATAGCGGGAACGGCCTCGTTGGGACGGCGCCCGAAGACATCACGCAACAGGCGCGTGCCATGACCGTTTTGGTCAGTTGTTGGGAGTGAGCACAAAGATATTGCTGGCGGGTCGTCTGCGGCACCATCTACATATCTCATCGCGACGGGGTCAATTTTCGCCGGTTTAATGCCCATCCCGATACTGAAGTTGAACGGATCTCAAAAGTTTTTTCAAACCAATCGCAATTTTGGAACACGGCGAGCCGCCCCTGACGACTAGGCGATGATATCCGGCGTGACGTGGATCAATGTCGGACCTTGTGATGAAAAGGCTTGACGTACCGCGTTCCCAAGTTCCGCCAATGTCTCTGGCGCCTCGGCACGCGCGCCAAAGGCTTCGGCTAGTTTGCAAAAATCGGGATTACGCGCGATGACTGCATTCGGCGCGATTTGTGCCCGGATCATGCTATCTTCGATCTCTTTCAGTTTACCATTGTCCCACAGGATTATCGGCAAGCTCAGACCCAACTCTACAGCCACCCCGAGTTCCTGCATGGTATAGTGAAACCCATAATCCCCGATGATCGCCATGGTCGGCAAACCGCGCCGCGCGACCGCCCCGCCAATGGCCGCCGGTGTCGCATAACCCAGCGTGCCAAAACCGTAAGGGTGATGCCAGTGTCCGGGGCGATCCATATCCCAGACCTCTTTGGCGACATAGGCAAGCTGCGTCATGTCAGAATAAATCATCGTGTCTGCCGGCACGACATCCCGAATTGCGTCACATATGGGCACAATGCCGGGGCGCTCGGCATCAACTTCTGCGCGCCACCGCGATCGCGTTTCGGCCACGTGTTCAGCGGTCCATTCGGTCGCATTCTGGGTGCCTTCAAGCGCAGCGGCCAACGCTGAAAGCCACTCAACGGCGTCCGCCTGATACACATCATCACCTGCATTGGCTCGGGCGAGAACCTCCGGGTCAAGATTGACATGAATCGCCGGGCAGGAATGGCCGGGCTTTTCACGCCAAAGATCCACCTCCGCCAGATCGGTCCCGACAAAAATCAACAAATCCGCGTCCGACAGGATTTTCGCACTGCCCGGGCGCGCCAACGCCGCCCCAAAAAACAATGGATCATCTGCGGAAACGATCCCTCGGCCCGCATAACTGGTGAAGGACGCCGCATTTAGGCTTTTCAGGACTGCGTGGGCGGGGCTGTCCATGCCACCGGCTTTGGATGCGCCACCGCCAAACACGAAGACGGGCTTCCCAGCGCTTGTGATTTTACGAGCGGCCATCGTCACGTCAGCCTTATCTGTTTTGAATAGCTTTGTGACCTGCACTTGGGCGGGTTCTGCTTCCGCCACAAGAACCTCAATCGGCACCTGAATGTGCTTGGGCAAGGGGCTACGGGCTTGAAACTCGACAAAAGCCCGGTCAACAAGCGCATAGGCTCCCTGCGCCGTACGCGCCTCTTCGGACCAGTCACAGACCGTCTCCGCAGCAGCGCGCTGGTCTTTCATCTGGTGCAACTGTCCGCGCCGCGCCGCCGTTTCGTCCAGACAACTGGATATAACCAGCATCGGCACCGAATCCGAATAGGCCTGCCCCATCGGCGTCATGATATTGCACAGCCCCGGCCCGGTGATCACATAGGCTACGCCCGGTTTGCCAGTGGCGCGCGCATACCCATCCGCCATAAACCCCGCGCCCTGCTCGTGTCGGGCAAGAACATGCGTGATGCCCGCCTCGTCAATGCCACGGTACATTTCCTGATTGTGCACACCCGGAATGCCGAAGATCACATCGACACCTCGATCTTTCAGCATGTGGGAAATCTGCGCGCCCAAGGGTCTTTGCATCTCAGTCTCTCCAGAATTGCACGGTCAGGATTGCGTAGACCGCCAAGAGTTCAAGCCGTCCCAGCAACATGCCTGCGGACAAAAGCCATTTTGCTGTATCGTTGAGGCCGGAAAAGTTACCCGCAGGTCCGATCTCTGCCCCCAATCCCGGCCCCACATTCGAAAGGGCCGTCGCGGCGCCGGACAGAGATGTAATGAAATCCAGTCCCGTCAAACTGAGCGCCACTGCCAGCAGGCCAAGTGTCACGATAAAAAACATGAAAAACGAAATTACTGAGCTCAAAACATCCTCGCCCACAGGGCGTTTGTCATATCGTACAACAAAGACACCATTGGGAGACCTGATGCGGCGCAATTGCATTTTGATGGAGGCAAAGAGCAATTGATACCGGAAGATCTTGATCGAACAGGTGGTCGATCCCGCGCAACCGCCAATCAATCCGATGAAAAAGAATGTCGCAATCAACAAAGGACCCCATTGCATGTAATCCGCCGAGGCATAGCCTGTCCCGGTCATGATAGAGGTCACATTGAACAAGGCTTCGCGCATGGACTGTACCGGTGCCAGCGCAGAAAACCGCATCAGGACAAAGGAAACAGCCAGTACAATGATCAGAAGCGTGACGGAAAATACACGCACCTGACTGTCCTGCCAAAGAGGTCTGTGCTGACCGTTTATAAGCTGGACATATCGGACAAACGGCAAGGCCGACAGGATCATGAAAAGCGCAGCAGCAATCTCTATGTTGCCCTTGAACACGCCAAAGGAGTCATCGTAGTTGGCAAAACCACCTGTTGAAACCGTGGTCAGGGCATGCACGGTTGCATCAAAAGCATTCATGCCAAGTGCGAGGTAGCTGAGGGCGCAAACCATAGTCAAGCCAAGGTAAATGCTGGAAATCTGGCTGGCGATCTGCCCCGCACGCGGCAGGATTTTTCCCATCGTATCAAAACCCTCAGAGCGGAAGATTTGCATACCCCCGACACGCAATTCTGGCAAAAACACCATGGCAACCACGATGATGCCGATGCCTCCCAGCCATTGAAGGATCCCGCGCCAAAGCAGTAACCCTTTTGGCAGGTCCTCAAGCCCAGAAAAAACGGTGGATCCCGTTGTTGTAAGGCCAGACATCGCTTCAAAGAACGCATCGACAAAACGAGCCTCGGTGTCACCGAACATAAATGGCAAAGCGCCAAAAAGCGGCAACGCGACCCAAACGCCGGTCGTCAGCAAGAAGGTTTGCTGAATGGTAAGTCCTTCTTTGACACCGTTTGCGCAGGCGAGCGCGATGAGCCCCCCAGCCAGCACAGTCATAGCGGCAGATTGCATAAAAACAGGCCAGTGCTCGCGTCCTTCGGCGATATCGATCAGCATTGGCAGCAGCATGGCCACCCCGAGCACGGCCACCAGCAAACCGATCACATATCCAACAGGGCGAAGGTCCAACATACCCGCAGGGTTGGCCGTGCGTTGCTCCAGTGTCAAGCGGATGCGACGCGTGCTCTATCGCAGACATCGGTCATGTTGGAGCGTCTGAAGTTTTTCTGTCTGAAGGGCATCAGAAAACTTGGCGACTGAGCCCCAAGCCCTCAATGCGGCGTAGAGTCTTTAGCGCGACCAAAAAAGAAACAACAAGTGCGTTGGTGATCTTAGCCGTACGATAAAGTTCCACAGAACACCCACTATCGGGATTGCTCAGGATCAGTGCGCCAATTTGGTCATTAAATTGAAACATATTTCCTGTGAGCCTCGAAAAGACCACGAAAACCGGGTGCAATGCCGGATGGATCAAATGATCTCAACGCAGCAGGTCTAAAGGTTCCTTGGGCCTGAAGAGGCGTTCGCTCCCGCAAGTGTGACCCGCTCAAAACCCCACAGGATTCCCGTATCCCGACGCAAAAAGGCAATCTGGTACAAGACCCCGTGCACGCCGCGATTGCGGGCCATTACACGAGGTGACACGGGAAGTTCAAACATCCTTACGCGTAGTACAAGTCCTGAAACACCAGATGTACAATATCGTCGCGTTTGATATCCAGCGCCGCCAACTGTTCATCCGACTTTGCATGAAGAGCTTGAAAATTTTGGACGCGCACGGTGTAGGCGCTCGAGATCAAAAGCCCTGACCCGATGGATTTGAGAAATCCACATGCAGAAGCAAATGCATTACGTAGTATGCGACCGCTTTCGCCGCCCATATGGGTTGATTGATTAGCCATAGGAGATCCTTAATTCTTGTTGGGTCTCCTCCCTGCTGTCTTTATAACGGCTTCCCGGACGTTTTAGAATTGCAACTTCCGCGGGGTGTATCCCCTCAGCATACGTTATGATTGACGAATCTTACATTTCCGCTGATGCTGCATATCTTAGTGAAAAGGTGGGCAATGTCAGATTACAAACCGCATCCAGACGACACCGAGGAAAATACGCTGGAGAAGGCGACAGAGGCGATTGTTCGCGCTCGACCAACAAACCGTTACTATATTT
This sequence comes from Paracoccaceae bacterium, assembly GCA_033344815.1. Lineage (NCBI taxonomy): Bacteria > Pseudomonadati > Pseudomonadota > Alphaproteobacteria > Rhodobacterales > Paracoccaceae > Paracoccaceae bacterium. Next base: position 1,810,373 of record JAWPMR010000001.1, read on the forward strand.
TCCCCATGGCGGACAGAACCGAAATTGCATTTGGCAACGGTCGGCACCTCACTGGAAGAGATGGCAAGGAGTCGTTTCAGCTACAATACCATACATCAATATCGTTAGACGATTTCACCGTTCGAGACCTTCACCGGTCTCTAACGACCCTGCTAGAGGTGATCGACAAGAACGATGGTTAGAGGACTAAAGCAAGGGCAAGCAAACGAGCCAATTGGCCTCATCGGCATTGAGGGCGGAAGGAGCGGCGGCGGCGGTATCGGGTCTGGAAGTGGTGGCGGCGGTGGCGGTGAGATTGATCGTGCATATGTTGATGCGAGAATCGAAGCCGTGAAAGCACAGAACGAAACAGCATATGCAAGATTAGAGGCGAAGATTGACAGCATCCAGCCGGGCGCGACATGGCAGCAGAACGCTGGGCTACTGGGTATCGGTATCGTCGGAGCTTTGGGACTTATTTTCGCTATTCTCAGTTGGGGCAGTGATAGATTCGATAGTGGGGTTTCTGCGATGGGTGCCGTAGAGGAGGCGTTAGACACGCAACGGGAATTAAATGTCGCGCAAGATGCGCGTCTTGAGAAAATTCTAGAAGCCTTGGAGGCGCAGAGTGGCGAACCTGAAACAGGCCCGGAAGGGCAAGATTGAAGATTTTATCAAGGAACATGAGGCAGACCCAGACGGCGACCTCGACAAGCTGGATGCGCTGATTAAGCGTCCAGTTCAGGAAAGCGAGAAAGCAGCTCGCCCAGCATCACCTCAGGAGTCGTCCGACGATTGAAGCGGTACTCAAACTCTTTGACGTAGGCTTCAAGGTACTTGGGCGACACGTTGTTGTGCGTACCTTTCAAAGACCGCTTCAAATGACCAAAGAAGTTCTCGATTGAATTGGTGGTTTCGCCGTTTGGCCCGACATACTCATCCTTGGAATGGTTCACCGTCTTGTGGGTGAAGCGATCAACTGGAATGGCCTTGTTATAGGAGCGCAATTCATCGGTGTGGATTTCCGTGCCGTCAGCAATGTTCTCATGAATGTGGGGCAGTAGCGAGCCGCGTGACTGATCCTCAACAACTTTGAGCATCACATCACCGTCACGCTCCATCATGCCCATTACGACGCTCTTGCGATCCCGCCAGTCCATACCGGTAGTTTTGCCGCCAACATAGGTTTCATCGACCTCTACAACCTTACCAGAGCCACCAAGGGAGGCTTCGCCGTCAACTTCTGCCATGTGCTCGCGGATCAGCTTCGCCATGCGCCATGCTGTCTTGTACGTCACGCCAAGCTGGCGCTGCAATTCCTTGCCAGACACGCCATGCTTGGACGTGGTGAACAAGAAGATAGCATAGAACCAAAGCTGCAACGGTGTGCGGCTCTTTTCAAAGATGCTGCCGACCATCGGGTGGATGTGGTGGCCGCACCATTGGCATGAAAAAGCCTGTTCAGACTGCAAGCGATACCACTTGGCGTCACGCTCACACTTGGGGCAAGCGTGGCCTTGACCGAAGCGAACATTAAAGAGGTGTTCCAAACATGCCTCATCTGTGGGGAACTGCTGGAAGAACTGGCGGACGTTTGTCTGTTTCATGTACTATAGGTGGGTATTCACTCACCGTATGTCAAGGGGATACACCCCACTTCCGCATAGCCGCTATCCAACAGCAACGTCGCTTATAAAAACCACGCGCTTATGAGCGCGTGATTTTCGCTTCCAACATGGGTTTAACCAACGTGGAACAACGTATTGAATAACTGGGGGTCGAGGCTTTCTGCCGAGAAAGTTTCGCCCTCAACCAAAACACTGACGGCGTCGTGGCTGTGAAGGCTTTCCTGATGGCTTGCAATAATTCTGAAGTCACAGATCCTTACGTCGGCCTGCAACTGCTCACAGAACAAACGCGCTGCATCCTCAACAAAAATAGGGTTCGCCGCGTTGAGCTCGGCAAATGCCTGCTCGTCCTCGCGTTTCACCATCACTTGCGTTTCGGTCGGGACAGCGCGACGGCATGCCTCGATCAGATCCTCAAACCACAGACACCCGGCATTGTCGTCAATCTCGGCCGAGACCCGCGCAACTGAGCGTTGGGAATGCGGCGTGGCCAGTTGGCCGCGCGTCGCACGCGCGTGTTCCGACAATTCCAGCGAACAGGGGCAGGTCGATGAATAGACGTAATCAAGATGCATGATTTTTTTACGCACGCCACCCGTCTCGACCAATTCCAACGCGATGTCATAATATTGATATCCGGACAGGCCAGATCGCAAACTATCGACTTTCATCGGAAAGCTGAAACGCATCTGGATGCGTGCGTCAAAACTCTCAAGGTCCGTGATGTAATCGTCCAGAGCCGCTTCAATGACTCCAAAGCTAAAAGTCGCATCGGCGTGCTTGTAGAAGGAGCGCATGATCCGGGACATGTTGATGCCCTTTTTGTCCGCTTCAAGGCTGACAGAACCCGTTACCGAAGTCTCAAGCATAACTTCGCCGTTGTCACGCGTCCGGAACCGAATGGGAAGGCGGAAGTTCGAGATACCGACGTGTTGGATTTGCTGCTTGGCCCCCCGGATCAGGCTGGATGGCCCGTTTTGCAGGTCAGGAAGCGACGATTTGTAGCCCTCATCCGTTTCGAACCCCTCGGGGTATTCACGCGAGAAGGCAGGATAATTCACCGCGTCCCCGCCAGGAACCAATCGCGCTACAGAGGGATCGAGCTCCAAAATCTCAGTGCTACTGGCACCTTTTGCCCAAGTGCGCAAAAGGGCCAAGGCAGCTTCCGCCTCATCCCGATCTGGCGTGGCATCAAGGATGGGTGTGTGGATGTTCATCGCTATGTCCCTCATGATGGCGTCTGTATCAAGAGATAGGTCATCGTGTCGCTCTGACCAACTCTCCTCACAGATACGTCAAGTCGTGATAAAAGGATCAAAATTCTTAGCTTGGTCCGTCCGGTGGCCCCAATCAAAATGCGCCGCCCCCCGATCGGCCCGATCAAACAGACTCCAGCGCGTTAACGATGTCTGCAATCAAATCGGAAGCATCCTCAATACCAACACTGATCCGCACCAGACCCGCTGAAATGCCCAAAGCATCTTTTTGATCTTGCGGCAGGCGCTGATGCGTTGTGGTCGCCGGGTGAGTCATGATGGTTTTGGCATCACCAAGGTTGTTTGAAATCAGGCCAATTTCTATGGCATTCAGGAAACGGAACGCTGCCGTTTTACCCCCTTCCAGATCAATCGAAAGCACGGTTCCACCCTGCCCCATCTGGCGTTGTACGAGTGCATATTGCGCGTGGTCGCAAAGGCCGGGATAGATGACCTGCGCCAGCTTTGGATGCCCGCTCAGTGCTTCTGCAATCGCCGTGGCGTTGGATGTCTGCGCCCGAACCCGAAGGTCCAGTGTTTCCAATCCCTTGAGCATGAGCCAGGCCGTAAACGGGCTCATCGAACCACCAGTGTGCTTCATGTAAGGCTCAACCGTCTTGCGGATGAAATCTCGGCTCCCCATGATCACGCCTCCGAGGGCGCGGCCTTGCCCGTCAATGTGTTTCGTCGCCGAGTAGATCACGACATCTGCCCCTTGAGAAATGGCCTTTGACCAGACCGGAGTGGCAAAAACATTGTCAACAACAACCTTCGCTCCCCTAGCATGGGCAAGCGCTGATACGGAAGCAATATCAACCACCTGCAAGGTTGGATTCGAGATAGATTCAAAGAATACAACCGCAGTATCGTCCGTGATTGCCGCCTCCCACGCGGCAAGATCGGTGCCATCCACAAAGGTGACCTCCACGCCAAATCGCGTCAGGATTTCCTCCAAAACATACAAACATGATCCGAAAAGCGCCCGCGCAGAGACCACATGGTCCCCAGCTTTGAGCATCGCCATCAAAGCACCAGATACCGCGGCCATGCCAGAGGCTGTGGCAAACGCATCCTCCGCACCCTCAAGTGCTGCGATCCGCTCCTCAAACATCGCCACTGTCGGATTGCCATAACGCGCATAGATGAATTCATCCGGTTCGGCCTCGATGAAGCGTGCTTCTGCCGCCTCCGCTGTTTCATAGACGAAGCCCTGCGTCAGGAAAATCGCTTCGGAAACTTCGCCATACTGGCTGCGGCGGGTGCCCGTGTGAATGGCCTTCGTACGCGGCTTCAAATCCCATGTCATCTTTTCACTCTCCAGCCCGATCGGGCACAAAAAAACCCCAGACGCGGTCAACGCGACGGGGTTCCCTCATCGGTGACCTTTTAGCGGAATATTTTACGTGGCCCGCAATCCGGTAACAAATCACCACGGTCAATTCGTTAGGCCAAAGGGTGTTGCGCGTCAACACCGTCACGGTGCTGTAACGATAATTTCACGCCCCTGTAATATCCCATTGTCATAGCTCAGCCACAACATCTTGTAGAAGGGGCGGATTATGCCAGTGCTCAGGATCAATGCGACCCACGAAAAGTTGCAGATGCATGAAAGCACGATGGCCGTGCCAGATGTTTTGGTCGCAGAGTCCCACAAAGCCGGCCCGATTGTAATTATGATACATGGTTACAAATACATACCCAACGATCCGGTACATTGCCCCCATCGAAAAATATTCAGCGCTTCAGAACAAGGTTGGCCGAAACAGCTTGGCTTTTTGACGGGTCAACCCAACGAAGGCCTGTGCATTGCATTTGGATGGTTTGCGCGAGGACCGTTACGACAAGCGCATCGCCGCGCCACAAAACTGGGCGAAAACCTCGCATCACTGATCAACAACCTTCGCACGATTGCACCCGATCGACCCATTCACGTGATTGCGCACTCGCTGGGATCGGAAATCGCTCTCTCTGCTCTGGAACATCTGAATGCTCACAAGGTTGAACGCATGCTGCTTTTGACGGGAGCCAGTTTCCACAGCAAAGCCCGCGACATGCTGAACACCCCGGCCGGGCTGAGCACAGAACTGTTCAATGTTACCAGCCGTGAAAACGATCTTTTCGATCTCGCGTTCGAACATATGGTCACCGCACCCGAATTGCACGACCGCGCCATTGGTCAGGGATTGAGCGCACCCAACGCGGTCAACCTCCAACTGGATTGTGACAAAACACTCGACGCCTTCGCGCTTTTGGGATTACCCGTCGCGCGCGCGCAACGGCGCGTATGTCACTGGTCGGCCTATCAACGTCCTGGCATCATGGCACTTTACACTGAAATCCTTCGAAATTGTGATACTTTTACACAGTCCAGACTGGCCGGGTTGCTCCCCAGTGCGGCGGCCCCCCGTTGGTCACGTTTTCTGCCCCGTAAGGACGCAGGAATTGGTAATGCAACACCAGCCATTGTCCGCCCCTTTGCCCCCCTTGCCTTGAAGATGAAAAACCGCATCATGTCGGTCACATCTGCGCAAGGGAACAAAAATGAGCACGCCTATTGATCTGTATTTCTGGCCCACCCCAAATGGCTGGAAAATATCCATCGCGCTTGAAGAAATGGTGTTGCCCTACAAAACCCACCTGATCAACATCGGCGCCGGTGATCAGTTTGACCCGGCGTTTCTCAAGATCGCGCCCAACAACAGAATGCCTGCAATCGTCGATCATGATGGTCCGGACGGCGCAGCTGTTTCGATCTTTGAATCCGGTGCAATCCTGCAATATCTAGCGGATAAAACCGGTCAGTTTGGCGGCACAACGGCGCGTGAAAAAATCGCCGTCACCGAATGGTTGATGTGGCAGATGGGGGGGCTTGGTCCGATGGCGGGGCAAGCGCACCACTTTTTGAAATATGCGCCTTTCATGGAACCTCCCAACGATATTCCCTACGCCAAAGACCGTTATCGCACTGAAACGGGCCGCCTCTATGGTGTTTTAGATCGCCAATTGGAGCGAAATGAATATGTGGCGGGTGATTTTTATTCTATCGCGGATATGGCGATCTGGGGGTGGGCCTCTCTCTGGGAAGGCCAGCAACAGACCTTGGAAGACAAGCCAAACATGACGCGCTGGTTGGCAAGCATGGTGGCGCGGCCGGGCGTTCAAGCCGGACGCGCTCTTCATGCCGAAAAACGGGCTGACTTTCGCAATGATCAAAGCGCGCAGGACAAACTCTTTAAAAAGTAGTAAAAATCAGAATTGGATTGATGGCTTTCCAAGAGAGATCGTCCCGATTTTCTTTGCAATGCGGTTCATTCAGCGCCACAACCTTGGCAGCGGCGTTAAAGGGTAGTCAGTCTGAATGTATGAAGGCGTTCTAATTCCAGAGAACCTTGTCTATCTGGCAGGGGCATTCTACGTCGCAGGACTTGCTATTACCAACCAGATCATCCTGCGCATTTTGCTTTTGGCCGGCACGGCCGTCTATCTGGTGTATTATTCCACGATTGCGGATAACCCCCTGTGGGAGGCCATTTACGTCAGCATGCTGATTGGACTGGCAAATCTTGGCGGCCTGACCAGCCTGATTGCGCGTAATTCCAGATTGGCCATTCCGGCGGCTCATGCAGATATATACTTTGATTTTCCGCGCCTGCCCCCGGGCGATTTTCGCGCGCTCATGAAACTGGCGCGTCGCTTTACAGTAGAGGAGGACCGACAGGTCACCGTCGAGGGCGAGTCCGGTACCAAATTGTATTTTGTGATCAGCGGCGCGACACTTCTGCGTAAAGGCGATCAGGCGTTTGTTCTGGCACCCAAGCTGTTTCTGGGCGAAATCGCCTTTTTGATCGGATCGCCCAGTTCTGCATCTGCCTGGCTGGAAGAGGGCGCCGAAGTTCTTGAATGGCGCTTCGATGATCTGCGCCGGAAATGCGCAAAGAACGCGCGGTTCAAGCTGGCACTAGAAGCAGCGATTTCGGTGGATCTGGCGCGCAAAGTATCCCATTCGATGGGCAAAGACGCTGTGCGCGTAAACAATATCCCCAAATCGATGATCGACGCGTTGGAAACCGTAGAAAAGGGCTAGGCGTCGTCCTCGGTTTCATCGGTGATCAGATGGCCTTGTAAAGCCGTGAACTGCCACATCAGGAATCCCATCAAAACCACAGGGAAACCGAATGTTTCAATCTTGACCCAGGCGTCCGTGGACATCGTGCGCCAGATCACCTCATTTGCAACAGCCAGAAACGCAAATACCGCACAGAGTCTGCGGGTCAGGATCATCCAGCCTTCGTGGCGCATGGGCATCATTTCATTCATTACGAAAGCCAGATAAGACTGACCCCGCATCAAACCGATGCCCAACAACGCCGCAAACAACCCGTACACAATGCTGGTTTTCATCTTGAAAAAGCGTTCGTCGTTAAACCACGCAGTGAGGCCCCCGAAGAAAATGACCATAAAGGCGGTGAACACCTGCATACGGCTGAGCTGGCCCGTCAATTTCCATAGGATTGCCATCGCGACAAGAAGGATTGGGACAAAGACCAATGCCGCAACGATAAAGCCGGTGTATTCCGTGCCCCCGATGACGAACACGTCTTCTTTAATCTTCAGGTAGATCAGAAAAAACAGGATGGTCGGGCCCAGTTCGAGCCCTTGTTTTACAATCGGGTTGATCGGTTTTGGGTCTGACATTTCGCTTCCTTATCCGCCCATCTCAACTATCACAGCTCCCAGCGCAATCAATGCCATAAGGGCAATGCGGCGCGGTCCCACGGTTTCTTTCAGTAACAGCCACCCGATTACAGCGGCAAAGACCGTGGAGGTTTCGCGCAAGACGGCAGCTTCGCCGACCTTGTCAAGACGCGTGGCCATCATGACTGCGCCAAAACTCAAGGGCGCGACCAGACCACCTACCAGCCCGCGCATCATGAGCGGGCCCAGTGTTGGGCGATTTTTCATACGCATCCAGCGCGCGCCTGCGACCAGTGGCATAAAAAACCCATCGATCATGAAAAACCACGCAAGAAACGTAAATGGGTTCGCCGTGGCCCGGATGCCGTAGGCGTCATAGGTGGTGTAAAGCGCCACGAACAGGCCCGTGAGGACGGCCAACCCAAGGGCCGCATTTAGCGTTTCGCGCTCTGACACCAGAAAAATCATGTTGTAGATCGCAAGGCCAAATATTCCGGCCAACAGCACGGCGACCCCGATCCATTGGACACCCGTGAAGGTTTCTTCAAAGATCAGATAGGCGCCGATCACGGTGAACAAGGGGCCCGTCCCACGCACCACCGGATAAACCACAGTATAGGCACCCTTGGTATAGGCCCAGGCCTGCAGCAGTTTGTAGATCACATGGATCAGCCAGACAGCAGCAAAAATGGGCCACATATGCGGTTCGGGCCATGGCACCACAAACAGAACAAATGGAACGGCCATAAGCATGTAGCAAAAATCAATCGCGCCGCGTGTCAGCCAGGGATCGTGTCTTCCCTTTTGCAGCGCGCCAAAGACTGCGTGCAGAAGGGCCGCCATGAGAGCGAGCATCAGCGCCACTTGATGGCCTGCTTCCGTTCCCTCGATTGAAATCAGCCAGTCTGTCATGCGGTTAGGAAAGGTGGCGCAAGCCCCACCCTACGGGCGCATTGGTCTGGGGTAGATGTCAACGTTCAAGGCCCATCAGGGCATCGGCGAATTCTTGCGGGTCAAAAGCGTCAAGATCATCGATCTGCTCGCCAACGCCGATGGCGTGGATCGGCAGGCCAAATTTATCGGCCAGCGCCACCAGCACACCGCCCTTGGCTGTGCCGTCCAGCTTGGTCATCACGAGGCCGGAAACGTCCGATATCTCGCTGAAAACCTTGACCTGATTGAGGGCGTTCTGTCCGGTGGTGGCGTCCAACACCAGCAGTGTATTGTGCGGCGCGGTCTCATCCTTTTTGCGGATAACGCGGACGATTTTGGCCAGCTCCTCCATCAAGTCTGACCGGTTTTGCAAACGCCCTGCCGTGTCGATCAGAAGCAAATCCGCGCCATCGGTTTGCGCCTGCGCCATAGCGTCATAAGCGAGGCTGGCGGGATCGGATCCTTCGGGCGCTGTCAAAACTGGCACACCGGCCCTATCGCCCCAGACCTGTAATTGTTCAACAGCGGCGGCGCGGAAGGTATCGCCCGCTGCAATCACGACTTTCTTGCCCGCAGCCTTGAATTGACTGGCCAGCTTGCCAATGGTGGTTGTTTTGCCGGAACCGTTCACACCCACGACCAGGACCACCTGCGGCGTGCGTGGGTAGAGCGGCAGAGGTTTGGCCACGGACTCCATGATACGGGCAATTTCAGCCGACATCAGTTCCTTGATTTCCTGAACAGACAGTTTCCGCCCGATACGGCCCTCGGCCATATTGGCCACAACGCGTAAAGCCGTATCCACGCCCATATCCGCAGTGATCAGCAATTCTTCAAGCTGCTCCAGCATCGCATCATCTAGAGTGCGCCTGACGACAGTCTGGGCGTTTGAGCGCCCCATGAGGCGACCCAACAATCCGGGCTTTGTCGTTGTAGCACCTTCTTGTTGCTCGTCGATCAGAGCTTCTGCAACGGGTGCCGGGCTGCGGGGCAGTGACATCGGTGTGTTGCCAAAGGTCTGATCCGAACGCGTTGTGGAGCGGGCATATGCATCATCTGCGTCGGGCTGGTCCATGCGCGGCGGTATGTCTTGCGGGTGAAGCTCTGGCTCTGGCTCTGGCTCTGGCTCTGGCTCTGGCTCTGGCTCTGGCTCTGGCTCTGGCTCTGGCTCTGGCTCTGGCTCTGGCTCTGGAAAAGCATCGGGCACCGTAGCAGGCGCGTCAACCAGTTTTGCCGCATCCTCGGCGGGCGTGTCTATGATGTCCGGGGCCGCCGCTGCCTGTGGCATGACCGCGTCAACGGAAGATGCGACAGACTCCTCAACGCCACCATCCTCGACGATGGCCTCCAAACCCTCATCAATCCTGGAGGAGGACTTGAACAGACGATCTTTGAGTTTCTTGAAAAATGCCATATCAGCGCCTGCCCTCTTGCCGGTCCTTCCACCATCTAAGGGGAATTAACGGCAAGGGAAAGACCCACGCGTCGTCTGCTCAGATCTCTTCCGGGAAATGTTTCATGACCAAGCGGATCGGGTTGGGGGCGGCCTGCCCCAGGCCACAAATCGAGGCATCCACCATGGCGGTGCTCAATTCTTCCAACAGCGGTTGGTCCCATGTATCCTGCTGCATCAGTTTCACCGCCTTTTCGCACCCAACGCGACATGGCGTGCATTGACCACAGCTTTCGTCCTCAAAGAAGCGCAACATGTTCAAGGCTGCAGCCCGTGCGGAATCCTGATCAGACAAAACGACGACGGCAGCGGACCCGATAAACGACCCCAACGGTTGCAATGTGTCGAAATCGAGCGGTACGTCATGGATCGACGCTGGCAACAATCCCGAGGACGGCCCGCCGGGTTGGTAGGCTTTGAACACATGGCCTTTCGCCATACCGCCAGCGGCTTCGATGATATCGATGATCGTGGAGCCGGCGGGCAACAGATAAACACCCGGCGCGGCGACACGTCCGGATACGGAATAGCTGCGCAGACCTTTGCGACCATTCTTTTCGGTGGAAGACAAAACCTCCGGCCCTTCGCGGCAAATGCGCGTCACCCAATGCAGGGTTTCCACGTTGTGCACCAGCGTGGGTTGGCCAAAGATACCAACCTGTGCCACAAAAGGCGGACGATGACGCGGCATGCCACGCTTGCCCTCGATGCTTTCGATCATCGCGGATTCTTCGCCGCAGATATAGGCACCCGCACCGCGGCGCAGATCAATGTAGCCTGGCTCAACAATCCCGGCTTCTTCCAGCGCTTTGATTTCGCGCGCCAGAATCTCCAAAACGGCAGGGTATTCATCGCGCATGTAAATAAAGGCTGTTTCGGCCTCAACTGCCCAGGCCGCGATCAACATGCCTTCCAAAAACAGATGCGGCACGCGTTCGAGATAATAGCGATCCTTGAAAGTGCCCGGTTCGCCCTCATCGCCATTCACGGCCAGATAACGCGGCCCGGCGTTTGCGCGCACGAACCCCCACTTCTTGCCCGACGGAAACCCAGCACCCCCCAGCCCTCGCAGACCGGAGGCCAGCACTTTTTCCTGCACCGCTTCCCAATCTCCGTTGGCGCGCAGCTCTTTCAAAACGGCATATCCGCCATCTGCCGCGTAGGTTGCAAAATCCTGATAGGCGGGGATATGCGCGTGCGTATGCCCTGCGGCGATTGCTGCGGTCACCTTTTCCGGCGTGGCGTGATCAATATGCGCATGGCCCAATTCCAATACAGGGGCCGTGTCGCAACGTCCCATGCAGGGTGCGCGCAATACGCGCACTTCGGCAGGGTCAAGCCCGTCCTCCAGCGCTGATTTCAAAGCCTGCGCACCGGCCAGTTCACACGATAGGGAATCACACACCCGGATGGTCAACGCGGGGGGCGGTGTTTCACCCTCTTTGACTACATCGAAATGCGCATAAAACGTCGCCACTTCATACACTTCGGCCATGGACATGCGCATCTCTTCAGCGAGCGCGCGCAGATGCGCCGCTGACAGATGGCCAAATTGGTCCTGGATTTTATGCAGATGTTCGATCAACAGGTCGCTGCGCCGCGGGGCATCCCCCAACAGCGATTTGACCGCGTCCCAGGCATCGTCCTGCAACTGTCGGCCCTTGGTGTGACGGCGGCCCTTGCCTTTGCCGGATTTCCACACACCCTTGCGCGGGGATTTGTCTGCACCATCCAATGCCATAGTCTTGGTCTCCGTCCCATCGCTGATCGCCTGGGTTTCAAATTTCATCGTGTCGAGCGGAGCATAGCAGCCCGATCTGGCTCAGCATAAGGCCAAAACAGACCCCCTGTGAGACCATATGCGACACTCTGCATCCCATCCTGTATCTCATCAGAAACTTATGGCGTTAACCGAGACATATGGCTGCGCTTGGTGGAACCCGCACAACAGGGTAAACAGAATCCTAATATGATTTTGCCTGTCTCTTCTCCCGTGGTTTCTGCCAGACACCTGTCCTGGCTGGCGCAGTTCCGTTCTGCCATGCTGACCGTCCGTCCGGGCACCTTTGCAAAACTCAAAATGCTGCGCGGCGAGCTTCTGCGCCATCAATGTTTTGTCTCACCTTGGCCATCTGACGCGCATCTCTTTTGCTTCGGTCGTCAACATGCGATCATCAGCCTGCTATTTTTCAAGCAGCTGCGTAAATGCGCGGCAAATGAGCCGTTCGATCACGGCAACGTCATGCCGATCACAACGCATCCCCCTAGTCCCATACCCTCACTTCTGTAAGAGTATTGCCATGTATTCAATGTTCAAATCCACTATGACTGCTGTTGTCGGGCTTTGCCTTGCCACCGCTTCTGTTGCAGCGGAAGACACAATGAACGCTCAGGAATTTGACGAATACACGCGCGGCAAGACCCTGTTTTACGGTCAGGGCGGCATGTCTTATGGCGCGGAAAAATACATGGATAACCGCCGGGTGCGCTGGTCGTTTCTGGATGGTGAGTGCAAAGAAGGCCAATGGTACGAGGAAGCGGGCCAGATCTGCTTTATCTATGAGGACGATACCGACGACCCCCAGTGCTGGACGTTTCGTGAAAAAGGGTCCGGCTTGGTCGCGCGCTTTCAGAATCTGCCCGGCGCTACAGATCTCTATGAGGCGGGAAATCTGGGCGACGAAATGGTGTGTCTTGGACCAGAGGTCGGCGTTTAGGCGCGTTTTCTAAAACAGAGTCCCTTGTTGGGGCGGTTTGGCCGGCGCCTTCCGCGGGGTCGTTTTCGCGCCAAGGCTGACACGGCCATCAGCGAATTGTATCTCCAGTGATGCGGCTTTCCCGGCCGTCTTGCTATCTGTCACGACCGCACCCTCACTGCGCACCACCGCGAACCCGCGCTCCAGGGTCGCCTCATAGCCCAATGTCAAGCGCAGGCGTTCAAGCGTTTCGATCTGGCTTTGCCAATTGTTGATGTTGCGCTGCCCCGCATCAGACAGGCGTTGCGCGATGGCATTCAAGTTCTTTTCTTTGCGCTCAAAATCCTGCGTCAATGCAACTGGACGAAAACGCCGCGCGCGGGCTGTCAGTTGCTCTTGCTTCGACGACACAGCGCGCGAAAGCGCTGGTGCCAGACGTGCGGATGTATCGCGCAGACGCCTGTTTTCCATAGAAATCGCGCGATCCAAGGTCGAGGGCCGCAAACTACCGCTCATATCCGCGAGGCGCACTTTGCGCCTCTGCACACTGGCAATCAACGCTGGTCCCAGCCGTGCACTCACCGTGTCGAGCCTCTGGCGGGGCGTATCCAACAACGACTCCGGGCGCGGCAAGGCGCGTGACATGTCCCGCAAGCGTTGCCCACGCCGGGTCAATCCCTGGCTTAGCGCCTGTTTCATCCGCGCGTCCTGACCTTCCAGCCAGGCCATCAACTCGTGACGGACAGGCACCGCAAGCTCCGCGGCAGCCGTGGGTGTCGGCGCGCGCTGATCTGAAACGTAGTCAATCAGAGTCGTATCGGTTTCATGTCCAACGGCCGAAATCAGGGGAATATCGGATGCAGCGGCTGCCCGTGCCACGCTCTCTTCATTGAACCCCCAAAGGTCTTCGACCGAGCCACCACCGCGTGCCACGATCAGCAAATCTGGGCGTGGCAACGCGCCGCCGGGGCTCAGCGCATTAAATCCTTCAATCGCGCGGGTAACTTCCGGCGCGCAGTTGGCGCCTTGCACCGCCACTGGCCAGATCAGCACCTTGCGCGGGAACCGGTCCCGCAACCGGTGCAGAATATCGCGGATTACCGCCCCTGTGGGCGAGGTCACGACTCCGATCACTTCCGGCAAATACGGCAAGGACCGTTTGCGCGCAGCACTGAAAAGCCCTTCTGCCTCCAGCATCTTCTTGCGCTTTTCCAGCAATGCCATCAACGCGCCTTTGCCCGCCACCGCAACATCATCGACGTTCATGTTGTATTTCGACTGCGCGCCATAAGCCGTGATGCGCCCGGTAACGACGACCTCAAGCCCTTCTTCGGGAATCACGCTGAGTTTGGCGACTTGCCCCTTCCACGTGGTGCAGGAAAGCTGATTCCGATCATCCTTGATGTCATAATACATGTGGCCCGAACGGGCCTTGATCACACGGCTGACCTCTCCGCGCACCCTTACACGGCCAAATTCGCCCTCCAGCGTGCGTTTTACCGCGCCAGAAATTTCGCTGACGGTGAATTCAGGCGTGTTCTGGCCCGGCGCGGGGTCATCAATCAGGTCCATATGGCCTCTGGTGTTGTATCGCGGTTGCGCGCAGCTTAGAACGCCCAGAACCCAAGGCCAAGCAGATCAGGAGCACGCCAATGAACATTCTTATCCTTGGCAGCGGCGGGCGCGAACACAGCCTGGCCTGGGCGGTGATGCAGAACCCAAAATGTGATCGCTTGATCGTGGCCCCCGGCAATGCGGGCATCGCCGAAATCGCCGAATGTGCGGCGCTGGACATCGAAGACGGCGGAGCGGTCGCCACGTTTGCCGCCGAAAACGCCATTGATTTTGTGATCATCGGCCCCGAAGCGCCCTTGGCTGCAGGCGTCTCTGACAGGTTACGCGCGGCGGGAATTTTGGTTTTTGGGCCCAGCGGCGCGGCTGCGAAGCTCGAAGCGTCCAAGGCTTTCACCAAACAAATCTGCGATGCAGCCGGTGCGCCAACAGCCGCCTACGGACATTTTACCGACGCCACATCTGCCAAAGCCTATGCGCAGAAACAGGGCGCGCCCATCGTGATCAAGGCTGACGGTCTCGCCGCAGGCAAGGGCGTGATCATCGCCGAAACCCTCGATGAAGCGCTGAGCGCGATAGATGATATGTTTTCCGGCGCTTTTGGCGAGGCCGGCGCAGAGGTCGTGATCGAAGAATTCATGACAGGCGAAGAGGCGTCCTTTTTTGTGCTTTGTGATGGCGAAAACGTCCTGCCCATCGGAACCGCACAGGATCACAAGCGGGTCGGTGAGGGCGATACCGGCCCCAACACAGGTGGCATGGGGGCGTATTCTCCGGCCCCGGTGATGTCCGATGGTGTGATCAACGCAACGCTGGACCGCATCGTGAGACCCACGATGGCCGAGATGGTCAAGCAAGGCACGCCCTATCAAGGCGTGTTATTCGTCGGTTTGATGATCGAAAACGGAAACCCCCGGCTGGTGGAATATAACGTGCGTTTCGGGGACCCGGAATGTCAGGTTCTGATGATGCGGCTGGGCGCTCAGGTGCTGGATTTATTGCAAGCCTGCGCCGAAGGGCGTCTGGCAGAGACGCAGGTAAACTGGGCCGCAGACCACGCTCTGACGGTTGTGCTGGCGGCCAATGGGTATCCCGGCGTCTATGAAAAAGGCTCGGTAATCGGCGGGTTGGAGAACGCCGCCGAGGACAGTAGCCACATGATCTTTCACGCGGGTACAGGTCGCGCCTCGGGTCAATTCGTGGCGCAAGGCGGCCGTGTTCTCGCGGCGACGGCCCGCGCAGGGTCGCTCAGTGAAGCACATGCAATGGCTTACGATATGGTGGATGAGATAGACTGGCCGGAGGGATTTTGCCGTCGTGATATCGGCTGGCGCGCGCTGCCCAAAACCTAAGAGGCACATTCCAGCGCACGGGCAAATGCGGCGCGGCTGGTATCTGTGCCGATGGCACGCGCCTCCAGCGTGTCCTCAAATGTGACACTGACCATCCGCGACCAATCCGCTGAGGCAACCAACATTTCGGGCACCCCGTCACAGCTTCGCACGCCTCCTGCGATATCGACTTCACCGATACGATGATTGGTCAACCCACGCAAACTGGCGACCTCGATCAACTGCTGATCACGGTAACGAAAAAGGCGCAGGGTCTTGGCCAGATGCGGACGGTCAATATAGGCGATTTCCATGTGCCCGTCGCCGTCGAGATCAGCAGCACCTATCGGCGCAAGCCATCGAAACCGCGTTCCAATGTATTCGGTCGCAGTAATGCGTCCCTTTGATCCGTAGATCGCCAGCCGTGCGCCTTGAGTCTGGCTGCTCTCAACCACGATGACTTCAGGCGCCTCGTCAAAATCCAGATCTATGACGCGCGGTGCCGTATCTTCGAACACCAGATTTTCTGGCAAGTTAAAGCGACGCGTAACCCCATCCGCCAGACCCACACTCAGGGTGATATGCTCAATGGCGTCACCCAGAACATTGTGGGCATACCGCGCAGTCGGCCCCTCATATTTTGCGGATGAAATTACCTCATTGGCCGCAAGAGGCCCTGGCAACACGCACACCGCCAACAGCGCGCGGCGCATGAAACCGGGCAAATGGCACGACAGCAGACGCCGTGCCTTGGTCCACATCAAATTTGCTTTTCGGGCATCTTCACGATCAGACCGTCCAAAGCGTCTGTCACTTTCAGCTGGCACGTCAGCCGCGAACGCGCCGGATCAGGCTCATAGGCGAAATCCAACATGTCCTCTTCCATATCTTCCTTGGCAGGCAGCTTTCCGACCCAGGTAGGATCCACATAGACGTGGCACGTGGAACAGGCGCAGGCCCCGCCACAATCCGCTTCAATGCCGGGTATGTTGTTGTCCCGCGCGCCTTCCATCACGGTGAGGCCGTTTGCGACATCTACAACATGCTCTGTGCCGCCATGCTCGATATAGGTAATCTTGGCCACGTCTATCATTCCCTTCGTAATCTTTGTGCCTGTCTACCCGCGCGATATAGGACGCGCCAGCTTCTTTTGCGACCCTTAAAATCTGGGGTTACATCAATGTTCAGATGTTCTATATTTGTTCTTATGCGCGTAATGACATCATCCTCCCCGACCACATCCGATACGTCCTGGCCGCGCCCGCCCGCCTGTCTGGTGGCCGTGCGGTTGAACGAACCGCCTGTCAATGCACGGGTCACGGTGGCCGGTCTGGTGATTCTGCGCCAACGCCCGGGCACGGCCAAAGGCGTTATTTTCATCACGCTGGAGGATGAAACCGGCGTTGTGAATGTCATCGTCTGGCGCCACATCTATGAAAAATTTCGCCGTGCTGTGATCGCTGGGCGCATGTTGCGTGTCACCGGCCCCGTTCAGCGCGCGCATTCCGTGACACATGTGCTGGCTGAAAATATCGAAGACATCTCCCCCATGCTGGACGCCTTGGTCCTTGCCAAAGCATAAACCCCGCACAAAACCTCTGCGCATCGCCAGAGTAAGGTTTATTGAAAACAGCACTCCACACAAAAAAGGGCGCCCACAAGGACGCCCTTTTCGACAACTATACGGTTGCTTACTCTACCAGTGACAGCGCCACAAACCGCGGATCACCCGCGCGCCGCACAAGCAACAGCAATGACTTGCGCCCTGCTTCTTCCGCGGCTTCGATACGTTTCTCAAGCTCGGAAATCGTGGTCACCTTCTGCTGGCCCGCTTCGGTGATGATGTCACCCGTGCGCAACCCTTTTTCAAAGGCTTCGGAGCCTTCATCCACGGCGGTTACGGCCAGACCCTGCATGCCCGCATCAGCACCGAGTTCCTCACGGATCTCATCCGTTAAAGAGGTCAGTGTCAGGCCCATCAGGTCTTTGGTGACAGGCGCTTCCTCTTCCTCGGGACCCGCAGCAACCGCTGGAACGGCCCCTTCAGCTTCCTCGCGACGGCCAAGCGTCACTTTCAAAGTCACGGATTTGCCTTCACGCATGACAACCACACGCACGGTTTCACCTACAGGGCTATTGCCAACACTGCGCACAAGGCCACGCGTGTCCGCCACTTCGTTGCCGGCAAAGCTCATGATCACATCGCCCGCTTCCATGCCCGCTTCCATGGCCGGGCCCTCAGGCACATCGGTCACAAGCGCGCCGCTGGCGGCCTCAAGGCCCATCGCCTCAGCCACGTCCTCGGTCACATCCTGGATGCGTACACCCAACCAACCGCGGCGTGTCTCGCCAAATTCCTGCAACTGATCGACAACGCGGGTCACAACGTTAGAGGCCATTGAAAACCCGATCCCGATGGATCCACCGTTCGGGGACAGGATCGCCGTGTTCACACCGATCACATCGCCGTCCATGTTGAACAACGGTCCGCCGGAATTCCCCCGGTTGATCGCCGCATCGGTCTGGATGTAGTCATCATAGGTGCCGCTCAACGCGCGATTGCGCGCGGAAACAATCCCGGCACTCACTGAAAATCCTTGGCCAAGCGGGTTACCCATGGCCACAACCCAATCACCGACGCGCGCCACATCACTGTCCGCAAAGGACACAAACGGCAACGGACCGTCCGCTTCGACTTTGAGCAGGGCAATATCCGTGTTCGGATCGGTTCCGATGACCTCTGCCTTCAGCTCTTCGCCATTGAAGAACTCGATCAGAATTTCGTCCGCCCCGTCAATCACGTGGTTATTTGTGACCACAAACCCATCTTCGGAAATGACAAAACCGGACCCCAGGGCAGACGATCTGCGCGGTCGCTCACCGTCCCCATTGTTGCGGTCCTGGAATTCACGGAAGAAATCCTCAAACGGCGAGCCTTCCGGCACAATGCCCTGCGGACCGGTACGTCCCGCCACAACCGTAGAGGTCGTGATGTTCACCACGGCGGGGCTGATTTTTTCTGCCAGCGGCGCAAGGCTTGCCTGTTGAGCAAAAGCGCTCAGTGGCTGGACCAGCAGAAATCCCAGCGTCAAAATCGCCATGATCAACAGGCGCATCTGTAGGTTTACGTTTTTGGTTATGGACACGGATACCGCTTTGGGTCGCATGCGTCGTCTCCTGAAATACTTGTTTATTGGCTTTGATACCATTTTGATTAGAGCTCGGGGTGAATAATCACATAATCCACTTAAGGCCGCAATCGTTCAACATGAAGATGTATCGTTCTTACACAGTTTCAACAGTCTGTTACCAAACTGTGAAGGCACCGAGCTTATTTGCCGCGCCTGAATGGTGCTCAACCCAGGCTTGCGCCTAATTGCCATGCCAGCCAAACAACGATCAACCCGCTGACAACAATGAGTAACCCGACCTGACGCACTGCCGCTTCGGGCAGAGCGCGCAGGGCTTCAAGCATTCGTTCAATAAGCGAAGGGGCCAGCGCATAGGCCAGCCCCTCCACAATCATTACCAGCCCGAGAGCAAGCAGCAGGGTGCTCACCGACGTTCGCCTTCTTCCGAGCGCAACCCCTGATCGGAGCGCAAATAGTTGAAGAATTCGCTGTCCGGCGACAAAACCATCGTGGAATTCTGGCCTTGCAAAGCGCGTTCATAGGCTGTCAGCGAGCGATAGAATTCGAAGAATTCCGGATCAGCACCAAAGGCTGCCGCGAAGATTGCGTTTCGTTCCGCATCCGCCTGACCACGTACAATGTCCGCTTCTCGCGTTGCTTCCGATGTCAGTTCGACTACAGTACGATCCGCCAAGGCGCGTACCCTCTGGGCCGCTTCCTCACCACGCGCGATTTCGTCCGCAGCTTCACGTTCCCGCTCCGCCCGCATACGCGCAAAGGTCGCATCAAGGTTCTGCTCCGGCAGGTTGGTCTGTTTCAGACGCACATCGACAACTTCGAGACCCAGAGGCAAAGCACGCAGCCGCGCTTGTTCTGTGATCCGCGCCATCAATTCAGCCCGATCTGCCGACAGAATGGTGTTCGACGTCACACCGTCTGAACCCAAAACCGCCCGAATGGTCGGATTGAGAATACGTTCGAGCAAGCCCTCAGCCGCACGCATACCGCCGACACCAACAGCCTGACGGAACTGGGTCACATCAGAAATCCGGTAGCGCGCGAAAGCGTCCACAACGAGGCGACGATCATCAGAAGGCGTGACTTCCGTGACATCCGTATCCAGTGACAGGATGCGGTCATCATAACGCACAACTTCTTGAATCAAAGGAATTTTAAACGCCAAACCGGGGTCTTCTTTGACCGATTTGATCTGCCCGAACTGAAGCACCAGCGCTTTTTCACGCTCATCCACAATGAACACAGAGCTCAACAGGCCGACAACGGCGATCACGACAATGGGTATCAGAAAACTGCCAGCACGCATCAGTTTGTTCCTCCAGCAGCGCCACGGCGCAATTCATTCAGTGGCAGATACGGGACAACACCCTGCCCGCCGTTTCCGCCCAGATCACTTTCCAGAATGATCTTGTCCACGTCACCAAATACTTTTTCCATCGTTTCCAGATAGAGCCTCTTGCGCGTCACATCCGGCGCCTTGGCGTATTCTTCCAGAACCGAAGTGAAGCGTGCCGCCTCACCCTCGGCCTCGTTGACTTGCTGGGCACGGTAGGCTTCGGCCTGCTCCAACTGGCTGGCGGCTTCACCGCGCGCACCCGCTGTCACACGGTTGGCATAGGCATCCGCCTGACGCTCCAGACGGTCGCGCTCCTGCTCTGCGGCCTGCACTTCACGGAAGCTGTCAATCACTTCACGCGGCGGATCCGCCTTGTCGAGGTTGAGACGCACGATGTTCACACCACTGTCATAGGCGTTCAACGTGCCCTGAATAAGCTGCTCTGCTTCATCTGCGATCAACTGACGATCCCGGTTGAGGATCGGAGCCAGTTGGTTACGCGCAATGACTTCGCGCATCGCCGATTCGGACACCGCACGGATTGTGCCGCTGGGGTCCGCGAGGTTGAACAGGAACTTGGCCGGATCATTGATGTTCCAGACCACCTGAAAATCGATGTCGATGATGTTTTCATCCGTGGTCAGCATCAAGCCGCTGTCGGTACGTGCGCCGATGTCTTCGGTCTGCTCGCGCGTCACGGGCAGGACTTCTGCCGTCACCAGGGGCCAGGGTGCAAAGTTCAGACCGGATTCACCGGTGGCGTAATATTCGCCCAGGAAAAGCTCAACTGACTGCTCTTCGGGTGCGACTGTGTAAAAACTCGCCATGCCCCAAAGGATGACCGCGCCCAGCACGCCCAAGCCGATGGTGCCCCGGGTGAAGGCGGGTCCACCACCGCCTTCGCCGCGACCGCCACCCGTGCCAGAGCCGCCACCCTTGCCGCCCATCAGAACCCGCAGACGTTCCTGACCTTTCTTGACCAGTTCGTCGATTTCCGGAATTTGCGGTCCGTCGCCGCCCGGTCCACGTGGCCCGCGCGGGCCGCCGCCATTGTTCCCACGGTTTCCGCCACTGGGTTTGTCGCCGTCAGAATTTCCACCGCCGCCCCCCCAGGGGCCGCCATTGTTGCCAGCCATTAAGTCTCTTTCCCTTCTGGACCGCCCAGATCAGCGATCAATTTCAAGTCATAGGTACGCTAGGTTGCGCGGAATTCAAGCCGTGCGCACCGGCTTGCGCATGGTCACTATTTCTTCGGACATGGTGGGATGTACCGCAACCGTCCTGTCGAAATCCTCTTTAGTTGCTCCCATCTTGATCGCGATGCCCGCCAGTTGAATCATCTCACCCGCCCCCGGTGCGACGATGTGACAGCCCAAAACTTTGCGCGATGCCTTGGACACAATCAGCTTCATCAGCACCCGGTCCGGACGCCCGGCAAAGGCCGTCTGCATCGGGCGGAAGGAAGTGCAATATACCTCAACAGGTTCAAGATCGCGCGCGTCTTCTTCGCTCAGGCCAACGGTACCCATTTCGGGCTGCGTAAAAATGGCCGAGGGGATCAGCTTGTGGTCGACCGGCGTCGGATTGCCATGGAACACTGTTTCCACAAAGGCCATTCCCTCACGGATCGCGACCGGCGTTAGGTTCACCCGATCCGTTACATCCCCGATCGCATAGATCGACGGCACTGCAGTCTGACTGTACTCATCGACTTCAATCTGCCCGCGCCGTCCCAGCTTCACGCCGACCTCTTCCAATCCCATGTCGCGGGAATTCGGGTCGCGCCCGGTGGCAAAAAGCACCATGTCAAAGACCTGCTCCGACCCGTTTGTAGCCTTGACCCAGACCGGTCCTTGCGCGGCTCCCGTCACTTGCGGTGCATTCATCTCCTGTGCAGGCGCTCCCATGGCCGCATCGGATCCCGTTCCGGCGCGGCTCATCGAATGATCCGCATCGGCCGGTGCCATATCCACGATATTGGTGCCCAGATGCAGTTTCACACCGCGTTCCCGCATTTGTTCAGCCACCAGGCCCCGCGCTTCATCATCAAAGCCCCGCAGGATCTGCGCACCACGATAATACTGCGTCACCTCAACGCCCAAGCCGTTCATGATGCCTGCAAACTCACAGGCGATGTAACCGCCGCCAATGATCAGCAGCGATTTGGGCAGAGACTCAAGGTGGAAGATGTCGTCTGACACAATACCCAGATGCGCATTTGGCATGTCCGGGCGCACGGGGTGGCCGCCCGTGGCCACCAGAATATGCTTGGCAGTCTTGACCTCACCCGTGGATAGCGTCACCTCATGCGGTCCTGAAACGGAGCCGCGCGCATCGAAGGTATCCACGTTCGATCCCTTGAGCAGGTTGCGATAGACCTGTTCAAGACGGTCCAACTCATTGTTCAGACGCTCGCGGAAAGACGGCCAGTCAAATGGCCCCTGTTTCAGATCCCATCCATAGGATTGTGCATCCTCAACAACGCCTGCGTATTCGCTGGCAAAAACCATCAGCTTTTTAGGAACGCATCCCCGGATCACGCAGGTGCCGCCATAACGGTCATCTTCGGCCAGGGCGACCTTGGCACCGGCCTCGCCCGCCGCCACGCGCGCCGCGCGCACGCCGCCTGACCCACCGCCAATAACAAAGAGATCATAATCAAAATCGCTCATTCGGGGAGGGCCTTTCAGGTATTTGGTGTTCGGAACGTCTATATATGGGTGCAGGTCGGTTTTACCACAGCCAAGCTGCGCTTTAGGTAAACGCCCGTCCTACCTCTCAGTCGGGCATATCCGCAAAAAGATTGTCGCTGTCGCCGGTATCCGCCTGTCCGGTTTCGATTGTACCCGCAGTGATATCGCGCATTTCAACCTTGCCATCACCAAACCCGATGATCACGCGGTCACATATGTCGATGAACAACCCGTTTTCCACAACCCCCGGTATCTGGTTCAAAGTTAAAGCCAATTGGCGCGCATCACCGATCCGTTTGACGTGAAGATCAAGGATATGATTGCCCTCATCGGTGACAAAAGCGGCATCGCCCTTCATCCGCAAGCTGGTGTCGCGGCCCAGCACATCCATCGAGACAAGTGTTTCCTCCACAAGCTTTTGTGTGGTCTGCAACCCAAAGGGGATCACCTCGATCGGCAAGGGAAAGGCGCCCAGTGTTTCCACCTCTTTGCCTGCATCCGCGATGACGATCATCCGGTCAGAGGCTGTGGCGACAATCTTTTCCTGCAGTAACGCACCACCGCCGCCCTTGATCAGGTTCAGGTGCCCATCAAATTCATCCGCGCCGTCAATGGTCAGATCAAGCCACTTGGCCTCATCCAGCGTAATCACCTCGATCCCCACACTGCGGGCCAGTTCCGCCGTCTGCGTCGAGGTCGGCACCGCCCGGATGCGCAAGCCGTCATCCCGCGCCATCTCACCAAGGCAGCGTACCAGCCATGCAGCAGTGGACCCGGTGCCCAACCCGACGCGCATCCCCGTTTCCACCATCTGCGCTGCACGTTTCGCCGCGACGCGTTTGGCATTCTCAATGGGGGACAATTCAGAGGACATGCGCAAGTTCCTTTGGCTGAGGTGCCCGTCTTATAGGAAACATGTGCTTGGGGTGCGAGGGGTGATTTCGTGCATTTTGGCGCTTTTGCACAGATCTCTGCCATGACCCCGCCATTGCGATGTGTGAAATGCCGTGACAACGGTCGCTTTTTGCAACTCCGGTAGATGAGAATCGGGTTAGCACAGTCACCATGAATGATGCGCCCTACACACTGCACTATGCGCCGGACAATGCCTCAATGGTCGTCCGTCTGGCCCTTGAAGAAATTGGTGTTCCCTATGCCACGCGCCTTGTGGATCGCCGTGCCATGGGACAACGCGACCCCGACTACCTTGCCTTGAACCCGGCAGGCAAGGTTCCCGTGCTAGAAACGCCCCATGGTGCGGTGTTTGAAACGGCTGCGATCTTGTTGTGGCTGGCTGATACACATGGCGCTCTGGCGCCGGCCCCCGACGCCGCCGAACGTGGCGAGACGCTGAAATGGTTGTTCTTTCTGTCCAACACGCTGCATCCGGCATTGCGCATGCTGTTTTACCCCAGCGCCTATGCCGGGTCCGATAAAACCGATCAACACCGGATGCGGGCGCAGGTGCGCCGTGACATTTTGCACCACCTCACGCTAATTGACGCGCATTGGCGTCAACGCGAAACACCCAGTGTTTTGGAACTTTATACCGCCCCCATGCTGCGCTGGTTGCAGCTTTATCCAACCGCGTCGGACACCAGCTGGTTTGACCTGACCACCTTCTCTGCCCTACACCGCATGGCATTGGGGCTGGAGACCCGCGCCAGCGTTGCCGCCGCACAAACCGCCGAGGGTCTTGGCCCCACCCCGTTCACTGCGCCACAAATACCCCGCCCACCCGAAGGAAGTGCTCTTTAGATGTTTCTGTCCGTATTCGATATGTTCAAGGTCGGGATTGGCCCGTCCTCCTCACACACCATGGGGCCGATGGTGGCTGCCGCCCGCTTTCTGGACCTGATGCGCGCCTCACCTTTTGCCTTTCATGGGCTGCGCGCGTCCTTGCACGGATCGCTTGCTTTCACCGGGGTAGGTCATGCGACGGACCGCGCCACAATCCTTGGGCTGGCTGGGTTTATCCCTGATACCTATGACGCCGAAAAAGCCGAAAAGGTGCTGGCCGAGATCAAGGCCAGTGGCGTGATTCATCCAGAGGGTCTTCCAGCATTGCGCTTTGCGCCCGAACAGGATCTGCTGTTTGATTTCGACACCATCCTCAGTGGTCATGCCAATGGAATGATCCTGATGGCCACAGATGCGCAGGGCGATGTGACCCTGCGCGAAACCTACTATTCAGTTGGCGGCGGGTTTGTCCTGACGGAAGCCGAATTGGCGCAAGGCAAGGCAACAGATGAAGGTGAACCAGTCCCGTTTCCTTTCAAAAATGCAACGCAAATGCTAGAAATGTCAGAGGTTTCCGGCCGCTCAATTGCCGAAATGAAACGATCCAATGAAAATGCGCGCGGTGGTGTGGATACTCTCACATCCGGAACGAAGCGGCTTTGGGAGGTCATGAACGACTGTATCAACCGGGGACTCACGAGCGAGGGGATTCTGCCCGGTGGCCTGTCCGTCAAAAGGCGCGCCAAGGGGATCCACGACAAATTGCTGCAGGAACGCGGCATGAACCTGACGCCGCCCCATACCATCAATGACTGGATGAGCGTCTATGCCATGGCGGTGAATGAGGAGAACGCCGCAGGCGGTCAGGTCGTCACAGCGCCAACCAACGGGGCAGCCGGTGTGCTGCCAGCCACGCTGCGCTATTACCTCGATCACGTGCCCGGCGCCTCGGAGTCCCATATCGAGGATTTCCTGCTCACCGCCGCCGCCATCGGCGGGCTGGTGAAATACAATGCCTCCATCTCAGGAGCCGAAGCCGGGTGTCAGGCAGAGGTCGGTTCCGCCGCCGCCATGGCCGCCGCTGGCCTTTGCGCCGTCATGGGTGGCACCCCCCAGCAAGTGGAAAACGCGGCTGAAATCGCACTGGAACATCACCTCGGAATGACCTGTGATCCGATCAAGGGACTGGTGCAGGTGCCCTGCATTGAGCGCAACGGTTTGGGCGCAATAAAAGCCGTCTCAGCGGCCTCTCTTGCCCTGCGCGGAGACGGCACCCATCTGGTACCTCTGGACGCCTGCATCGAGACGATGCGGCAGACCGGCGCTGACATGTCAGAGAAATACAAGGAGACATCCTTGGGCGGATTGGCCGTAAATGTGCCAAACTGCTAAATCTTGTGTTAACCATTCAGGTATTCTTGCGTTGACCCGGTGACAGTTCTACTTTCCGCCCATGGCAGTAGATAGACCCCTTCTTGGAATCATGTTGATGCTCGGATTTTGCGTCCTTGCACCTATGGGCGATGCCGTTGCCAAAATCCTGGGTCAGACCGTACCTCTGGGCCAATTGGTACTGGTGCGGTTTGCCATTCAGGCGCTTTTGTTGATCCCGATTGTCTGGGGCACGAACCGGATGTGGAAAATGCGCGGCCGTATTCTGTCGCTGACAGTTCTGCGGACGTTACTGCACATACTTGGGATCGGGATGATGGTGACCGCCCTGAAATTCCTGCCGCTTGCTGACGCGATTGCCATCGCCTTTGTCATGCCTTTCATCATGCTCATCCTCGGTCGGTATGCCCTGAACGAAGAGGTGGGGCCCCGGCGCTTGATCGCCTGCCTCGTGGGTTTTGTTGGAACTCTGCTGGTCGTACAACCGAGCTTTGCCCAGGTGGGCTGGCCGGCGCTGCTCCCCCTCGGGGTGGCGGTGAATTTCGCCCTTTTCATGCTGGTCACCCGGCAGATCGCCAAAGAAACCGACCCCATCGGGCTTCAGGCCGTCAGCGGCGTTATCGCCGTTGTGATCATGCTCCCGGTGCTGTTGCTCTTTCAGGGCTCCGGACAAGCGCAACTGCAACTGATTGCGGTATCCAGTACCGACTGGGTGCTCCTGCTTGGCATCGGGCTCCTGGGGACCTCAGCGCATTTGCTGATGACCTGGTCGCTGCGTTACGCCCCCTCGGCCACGCTCGCGCCCATGCAATATCTCGAAATACCCTTTGCCACGGTTATCGGATTTCTGGTGTTTGGCGACTGGCCCGACCCCTTGGCTTCAGTCGGCATCCTGATCACAATTTCTGCGGGTCTCTACGTCGTTCTGCGCGAGCGGGCCAGCGCGCGTGAATTGGCAGCCCAGCAAGCCGTTCCGTAACATCTCCCAGAAACCTGCGGGGCAGTATGCACAGCATCAGCGGTGCATCCATCTGCAATTGGATATCACCGGTGGCGCAATTGGACGTCCCCGACATGCATGACGGCGCGAACTGCAACCCTTCAATCGGCCATTGCAATCCTTCCGAACGCCCGGTGACCGGCCCCATCGGAAACAGTGACACGCGTGTGCCGGACGCCATCGGCAGTTCAAACTGTGGCGGGCAAACAAAAATGATATCTTCTGCGCCCAACACGACGCAGGCCACATCAGGATACATCACCAAAGTGTGCAGCACGCCCAGTTGATGATCAATCCGCGCTCCGGAGAACCCCACCGCGATGATGCAGG
Source organism: Paracoccaceae bacterium (assembly GCA_033344815.1). Taxonomy (NCBI): domain Bacteria; kingdom Pseudomonadati; phylum Pseudomonadota; class Alphaproteobacteria; order Rhodobacterales; family Paracoccaceae; species Paracoccaceae bacterium. Next base: position 1,837,556 of record JAWPMR010000001.1, read on the forward strand.
GGGCTGATATATTACGCAGCGCCTTGCCGAAATCCGTGCTCATCTGCTCGGGGATCTTGTGAAACCGCTCAGGCGGGATCTGCGCCACGCTCGCTGGCGCAATGGAATCCATATCACCAATCACTGCCGCCAGCTCTATCCCGGCCTGCAACACGATATCAGCGCCGCTGTCGGCCGCCACGCAGACCGGTGCCAGCGTCAGCGCCGCCGTCAGGTCCTGCGTTCCGACCGCGCCGCCCCCGACCAAAGTGACCGGTTTGATTTCATGGATAATTTTGATATTCACCTCGTATTAACGTCCTTTTTAGAAACAAAACACAATCTAGCCACGAAATGGTGCGATTGTTAGCAAGGATTCGAGACGTTTTAGACTTGTGGCATGTGGTAGACAGCTTGTTGAGATCACGCAGAGGACACATATCCGATGACGAAAGACAACAGAGTTTTGACGCTTTCCTATGGGACCCATGCCTGCACGCTTGAAGGGTTTGAAAACGCTCTGCACGCGGTTGAACCCATTTTGGAATACTTTCGGGACATGACGCAGGACGCACAGAGCGGCACTGTGGCGCGATTGCAACCAGACGCCGTGGTGTTGGCTCAGATTGCGGCGCGCGCTACATCCCTCGCGGTTGAACCAAGCCAGCAGGCCGGGCGCATTGTCCTGAGCGTGATTGAGGATCCACTTGTACCGCCACCAGCGGCAGCTGCCGAACCGACAATGGTCAAGTTGATGGGAGATGCTCTGACTGCAGCCATCGTCCAGAAAAAGCCTGATCCGCAAATTGCAGCCAAAGCCGCTGCGCTGGACGAAGAGACATGGGACCCGGACCCTGCCGTGCAAGATGCCCCGCAAAGTGCAGAAGCGTTTTTTGCCAACAGCACCCCGATTGCCTATATCGATGAAAACGACATGGCCGCGCCTCCTGTTGCGACGCATTCTGATGGGCGCGCACAGAGTGTAACCACCGCGTCGCCGCCCCCGGCAGATGACGATAGCGTTGCGGCGAAGCTGCGACGCATACACGACGTTCTGTCTCGCGAGGACTCCGCGTCAGCCGGCGCGCAAAGCGAACAAACCTCTCGGGACCAATTTCATTCCAAAGATCACATGGCGCCTGTGCAAAACACAACACTGACCGAGGCGGCAGAAGAGATCGCGGCAGCCCTTGTCGAGGATGACCAGATTGCGGTTCTGGCCGAAGACGTTTTCGACGCAGAAAAGGAAACTCTGCGAGAGACACTGAACAGTTTGACCTCTGATACGGAGCCGCCGCTTACAGAGCCCGAAGATGACGATGAGACAGAAAACGTGTTTGCTCGGACAGGTCCACAGCGTGATGCGGCGGGGAATAACAACGTTGGGACGCTGAGGCTACGCCGCGATTGGGCTGAGGGCACGGCGTTGCCGTCAAACACATCAGATGCGGGGGCTGACAAGGCCGCCTTCGACACTAGCACCGCGGACGATGATACGCCGGTCACTTCAGATCAGCCGCAGCCTGTGAAAACCAGTCTCAGGCGCCGGGACAGAGAGGCGGAAGGCGATCCTGCGGCACAGGAGCCGGCAGTGCATTACTGCTCGCCAGGGTTTGATCAAAGCGCGGGAGAAGACCTGTCGCGTCTGATGGCAAAAGCGGAGCATCAGATGGAAGACCCTGACGGCGCGACCCGGCGTAATGCGTTTTCACATCTTCGCGCAGCCGTGGCCGCACGTTTTGCCGACAAGAGCATGCGCGACGGGACCACGGAGACTGAAGCAACCAAGGCATATCGCAGCGACCTCGCAGAGGTGGTCAGACCGCGCCGCCCGGTTGCGTCCGTGAAACGTACCACGCGTCGGCCCAACGCACAGGCAACACCTCTGAAACTGGCCCCCGAGCAGCGTGTTGACATTGATGTGGTGATGGCAAAAAAACCGGCGGCTTCCCAACATGCTGCAACGTCGGCTCGGGCAAGTCCTGATGCGTCAGCGATGCCCGGCTTTGCCAATTTCGCCGAGGAAATGGGCGCAACGAAACTGCCGGATCTGTTGGAAGCAGCGGCGGCATATCTCTCCCTTGTTGAGGGGAGCAAGCAGTTCTCCAGCACGCAGGTCATCACGCATGCGCGCCTGGCAAAACGTACCCCTTTCAGCCGTGAAGAGGGCTTGCGCGCATTCGGGCAGTTGCTGCGAGATGGCAAGATCAACAAGCTCAAAGAAGGACGATTTACGGTTTCTGACACCAACAGTTTTGTGCCGGGCTGAAACGGACAATAATTTCTCCGTCACGCCAGCCGACATCACATTCTTCTGTTGTGACAAATGATCGGAATTCTAACCGTCCGGATTATCCGGGTCTGCCTGTCCGATGCCCCGGAACACATATTTGAACGGGATAATCCAAAGGATACCCAATCCGAGATAGACCAACACTTCCAGCCAGATCGACGGCCGTTCCATCCAGTTCACCAGCGTCACCGCGATGATGATGTAGGCTGGCAATCCCACCAGAAGAATCAACAGGGACAATCGGCGACGGGCTTTGTAACTTAACGGCATGGCGCTTTCTCAATCGGCAAAAGGGTCCGTCACAAGGATGGTGTCCTCCCGTTCCGGTGAGGTAGAAAGTAGCGCGACCGGACATTGGATCAACTCCTCCACACGACGCACATATTTGATCGCATTGGCGGGTAAATCGGCCCAACTGCGCGCGCCTTCGGTGGATCCGTGCCAGCCGGGCATTTCCTCGTAAATCGGCGTGCAGCGTGCCTGATGATCCGCCGCCGTGGGCAGATATTCCATCCTTTCGCCGTCCAGATCATAGCCCACACAGATCTTCAGCGTGTCAAACCCATCGAGCACGTCGAGCTTGGTGAAGGCAATACCATTCACGCCGGATGTTGCGCAGGTCTGGCGCACCAGCACCGCGTCAAACCAACCGCACCGTCGCTTGCGCCCTGTTACGGTGCCAAATTCACGGCCCCGCTCGCCCAGTCGCTGGCCGTCCGCATCGTCCAACTCGGTCGGAAACGGCCCCTCGCCGACACGTGTTGTATAGGCCTTGACGATGCCCAGCACATAATTGACCGCGCCCGGTCCGACGCCAACGCCGGTCGCGGCCTGTCCGGCAATCACATTGGAGGAGGTCACAAAAGGATAGGTCCCGAAATCAATGTCCAGCAACGCACCTTGTGCGCCCTCAAACAGAATGCGTTTGCCCGCCTTGCGCTTTTCGTTCAGCACCTTCCAGACCGGGGCCGCATATTGCAGAACACCCGGGGCGATGTCGTGCAGCTGCGCCAGCAGCGCGTCGCGGTCTACGGGCTCAATGCCCAAGCCGCGGCGCAACGGGTCATGATGCTGCAACGCCCGATCCACCCGCTCCTCCAATGTCGCTGGATCCGCCAAATCCGCCACACGCACCGAGCGCCGACCGACTTTATCCTCGTAAGCCGGGCCAATGCCGCGCCCCGTCGTACCGATTTTAGTGCCCTTGCTCGCAGCCTCTTCGCGCGCGCGGTCCAGCTCCCCGTGGATCGGCAGGATCAGCGGTGTGTTTTCCGCGATCATCAGGGTTTCAGGCGTGATTTCAACGCCTTGCTTGCGGATCGTATCGATCTCTTTCAGCAAATGCCACGGGTCCAGAACCACACCGTTGCCGATCACTGACAACTTGCCCCCCCGCACAACGCCGGACGGCAACGCGTTCAGCTTGAACACTTCGCCATCAATCACCAGTGTGTGCCCGGCATTATGCCCGCCCTGAAAGCGCGCGATCACATCGGCACGCTCGGACAGCCAATCCACAATCTTGCCTTTTCCCTCATCGCCCCATTGAGCGCCGACAACGACGACATTTGCCATGGCTGGTCCCTTTTGATGTGCTTCAAACCCGGGTCGGTATAGCCGCGCACAGCACGGGGCGAAAGGTGAAAAACAAGACACCTCAAACGCGCCTGCCCCATAGACAAGCCCGCACCGCGCCGCGTATCTAACCGCCTCAGATGACGCATGAATTTGGAGCGCCCCTGATGGGATTTCTGACCCGGTGGTTTTTTGCCTTTGCGCTTGTGGCGCTGACCTTCAATCCGACGCCCTATAATTACGTGACTTGGCTGCGTGATTTCGGAGCCGCAAACCTGTCTGTTGCCGTGCTGCTCGGGCTGGTCCTGACGGTGGGCTATATCATCTATCTGCGCGCCACGTTGCGCTCGATCGGCGCCGGAGGCATGGTTTTGGTGCTGGCGATCCTCGCGGCCCTTGTCTGGGTTCTCTATGATCTGGGCGCGTTAAAACTGGAAAGTGCCGGGTTCAAAATCTGGTTGGGGCTTGTGGCGCTTTCGTTTGTATTGGGGATCGGGCTCAGCTGGAGCCATGTACGCCGCGCCCTTTCGGGTCAATCCGATATGGATGACGTGGACGACTGATACGCCGCCGTTAGCAAGACAGCGAGCACAACAGCGCTTGGACATCCTACGTTTCCAGCGTCACGGGTGCCCCATGCGGCGTGCTCAAATAGGCATTTTCCCAGGCTTGTTTGACCCTCATAGCGTCTTCCGCTTCGGCCAACCCCATGCTCGCCAGATAATGCTCCAGCGTTTCCAGCCAGGCGGCGAAATAATCATCCCCGCCGTCCAATTCACGCGCCAGCCCATGGCGTTTCAACGTGGCACCAAAACGCGTGGCCCAGTCCGGCCAGTCAAAATGCCCAGCTTCATTCAATACAACAGTCAGTGCAAACACCTGCGCATGCCAGGGTTCTGAAAACTGAGGCTCCGGTTTTTCACTCATGCCGGTTCCAGATAGCTCTGCCACAGATCAAGCACGACCTCATCACGGGGATGCTCCGGGTGGGACCACAATTCAGAGGCCGCAAAAACCACCGCATAAAGCGGCTCGGCTGCGTCGCCCAACCCATGCGCCGAACTGTCGGGCAGGATATGCGTGCCATGAAACCGCACCACACGCCCAACCGCCCCGGCGGCATAGGACGGCAACCGCGTATGCCCGCCATCGACCAATATGTTGGCCGCAATACGCCGCGTGCGCACGGCGTCTCCGGGATTAAACGCTGCTGTAATATCGCTGGGTCGGTCTGCCGGTCCGCCTTTGGCCAAAACCGCCGGCACGTCACGCGCCTGCAACGTGGCCGGCGCGCGGGGTGTGGCATCAGCGTCCCCGCGGGACAGGTCCCGCGCGCCTACCATGCCCTTTGCAACCAGCAAATCTGCCAGCCCCGCCATCCATTTTTCGTAATAGGAAAAGCCCGCGTAATCCATCGGTGCAAGGCACTCGCGGGCATGGCGTGACACATCAATGTTCCACTTGCCATGCGCGCCAGACGCAAGCGTCACCGCCAGGGCGCGCGCGTGCCAATCAGCATGAAACACCTCGCCCTCGGCTTCCGGGATGACCGGCCCATCGCCGTAGCGCCCCCCCATATCATGCGGGCGAGTCACGTCGCAGCCTCCGGTGCCAGCGCCAACCCTGTCCCGATCATACTATCCCGCGTGACCAGATCCATCAGCGCGGCCTCATCCATATCTTCTGTCCCTTCAGGGCGTTGCGGGATCACAAGATATCGCACCTCAGCAGTTGAATCCCAAACACGCACCGCTGTTTCCGGCGGCAAAGCGACCCCAAAATCGGCCAGAACGGCGCGCGGCTCACGTACCGTACGGGCACGGTAGGCATCCGATTTATACCATGTGGGCGGAATGCCCAGCAACGGCCAAGGATAGCAACTGCACAGCGTACAAACGACCATATTATGCGTGGCGTCCGTGTTCTCAACCGCCACCATATGTTCGCCCTGCCGACCGTAATACCCCAGATCCGCCACGACGGAGGTGGCATCTTCCAGCAGACGCGCCTTGAAATCGGGATCTCGCCAGGCCCGCGCCACCACATGGGCACCGTTGCGCGGGCCGATCTTGTTTTCATAGGTGTCAATGATCGCGTCCAGGGCGGCCGGGTCAATCAGCCCCTTGCGCGTCAGGATCGTTTCCAATGCTTTGATGCGCAAGGCGGGATCAGGTGGCAAAAGGCTGTGCGGGTGGTCAGGGTCATCATGAGGCATATGCGCATCTTTGCGGCGGCGCTCTCCATTGTCCAGCCTTTGCAAAACACACTTATCCACAGGCTACATTTTTTATGCGATTTTGCGCGAGTTTTATGGTATGGTTATCTTATGGAGCGAGTCCGCAGCGCCTCAATTCCAGGATAACCCTCTTAGTCTGCGCGCATGACAGACCAGCTTCGACAGACCGTCGCCCGGATCAAACCGCTGGTGGCGGTCTCGCCTTGTGAAACCCTCTTGCTTTTCGACGCTTTCCTCCCTTGCGAGCCGGGCCAAACTTCCCTAGATACCCCCAAAGCCGTTCCAAACCCGCAGGTCTTTAATGGAAAACGTCGTCCTGATCGTCCACCTTATACTGGCGCTGAGCCTGATCGCTGTTGTCCTGCTGCAGCGCTCTGAGGGCGGAGGCCTGGGTATGGGTGGTGGCGGCGGCGGCGGTGCCATGTCAGGCCGTTCCGCAGCAACAGCCTTGGGCAAAGTCACCTGGCTGCTGGCAATTGCCTTTATCTGCACCTCGATCACGCTAACGATATTTGCCGCCGAGAATGCATCGGGCTCTTCGGTTGTGGACAGGCTGGGTGTCACACCGCCTGCGCTCAACCAACCGGCATCGCCGGATGTGCCGGATGGTGGCGCGCTCCTGCCGCCGGGCCCGGATGACAACGCACCTTTGGTCCCCCTTGCGGATTGATCGCTAACGACAATACCTTGCGGATGCGCGACGAAATGCAACATCATGTTGCGTCATGCCTTGCGTAAGCACACCGAATCCTGTTAGACTTAAGTCCCGTGGAGTTGCGTGTTTCGCGCCCCATTTGAGCGGCCTTTCACACACCGCCAAGATGCACGGGAGCAAATCAAACCATGGCACGTTATATCTTTATCACCGGCGGCGTGGTCTCCTCTCTTGGCAAAGGTCTGGCCTCCGCCGCCTTGGGCGCTTTGCTGCAGGCGCGTGGCTTTTCGGTGCGTTTGCGCAAGCTGGATCCCTATCTGAACGTTGACCCCGGCACCATGTCGCCCTTTGAGCACGGCGAAGTTTTTGTCACCGATGACGGGGCGGAAACCGATCTGGATCTGGGCCACTACGAACGATTCACCGGCGTGTCGGCGCGCAACACTGATTCCGTTTCTTCCGGGCGCATCTACTCCACCGTGCTCGAAAAAGAGCGGCGCGGCGATTATCTGGGCAAAACCATTCAGGTGATCCCGCATGTCACCAATGAGATCAAAGCCTTTCTCGACGTGGGCGGGGATGAGGTCGATTTCATGCTCTGCGAGATTGGCGGCACCGTGGGCGACATTGAGGGCCTGCCGTTTTTCGAGGCCATCCGCCAATACAGCCATGACAAACCGCGCGGCCAGTGTATTTTCATGCATCTGACGCTGCTGCCCTATCTCGCGGCGAGCGGGGAATTGAAAACCAAACCGACGCAGCATTCGGTCAAGGAATTGCAAAGCATCGGCATCGCGCCCGACATTCTGGTTTGCCGCTCCGAACAGCATATCCCTGAAAAAGAACGCGAGAAAATCGCGCTCTTCTGCAATGTGCGCAAAGAGGCCGTCGTGGCCGCTTATGATCTCAAAACCATCTATGATGCCCCGCTGGCCTATCACGAACAGGGGTTGGATCAGGCGGTGCTGGATGCGTTTGATATTTCTCCCGCGCCCAGGCCCGATCTGACTGTCTGGCGCGATGTCTCCGACAGGGTGCACCACCCCGAGGGCGAGGTGAAAATCGCCATCGTTGGCAAATACACCCAGCTAGAAGACGCCTATAAATCCATTGCCGAGGCGCTGACCCACGGTGGCATGGCCAACCGCGTCAAGGTCAAGGTGGAATGGGTGGACGCCGAGGTGTTTGACCAGGCCGATGACGTCGCCCCTCATCTTGAAGGGTATAACGGCATTCTGGTCCCGGGGGGGTTTGGCGAGCGCGGTACAGAAGGCAAGATCAAGGCGGCCGAATTCGCCCGCACCCGCAAGGTCCCCTATCTGGGCATCTGTCTGGGCATGCAAATGGCCGTCATCGAGGCGGCGCGCAATGTGGCGGATATCAAGCTCGCAGGGTCAGAGGAATTTGACCACGAATCCGGAAAGAAGCGTTTTGAGCCGGTTGTTTATCACCTGAAAGAATGGGTGCAGGGCAACGCGAAAGTCTCCCGCAAGGTCGAGGATGACAAGGGCGGCACAATGCGTCTGGGTGCCTATGACGCGGTGCTGACGGCAGGTTCAAAAGTTGCCGAGGTCTATGGCAGCACAACAATAGATGAGCGCCACCGCCACCGCTATGAGGTCGACATCAAATACCGCGAACAGCTTGAAAACGCCGGTCTGAGCTTTTCGGGCATGTCCCCTGATGGCAAATTGCCCGAGATTGTGGAATGGCCCGATCATCCGTGGTTTGTTGGTGTGCAATTCCACCCCGAACTCAAATCCAAACCCTTTGCCCCGCACCCGTTATTCAAGGATTTCGTGCGCGCCGCCAAGGATATCTCGCGGCTGGTCTAGACGTCGCGACCTAAACCCGAAGCGGGCGTTGGCAGCCACTTCCGTTGACCGAACGCGATAAGCGCTTCATAAGGTCGCAAGTAAAGCTCGAAATACGATAGGCGTCGTAACTGGCTTTCAGGCCGGTCTGTAGCCTGCGCGGCCCGCTTAGCCCACCATCCGCAATTCTAAGGCTGTGTAACCGGCAAGGGCGTCATGTCGTGGACGGCTCTCCAGACGTTTTCCGGTTTTACAATATGAAGTCTGTCGCAAGGTAATCACCTGCCAAGATCCCGACACCATCATTGATGCGGATGGCAAGGTCGATGGCATTGTCGCCATCCGTCAAACCATAGACCCGTGTCTGGTCGTTCGCATTCTCGACCCAAAGCGATCCGGCCCCTGCCGCCAATCCTTGTGCGGTTGTCAATGCGCCCAGAAAAGTGAAGGCCTGCGTGCCCGCGGTTTGTGTATCTGCGTCTATCGCGGAGAGATCGATCACATCGCCACCGGCAGCACCCACGCCAGCGATCCCATCAATGAGGTCCGCGAACCCAAAAGCCGACTCCGCCGCGGCTGAGAAGACAAAAACATCATTATTGGCCTGACCGCGCAGAATATCCTGTCCGCCTCCCCCGTTGAGCACGTCATTGCCGTTGCCGCCGACCAGCACGTCATTATCCGCGCCCCCTTCCAGCAGGTCAAATCCGTCGCCACCGCGCAGCGTATCTACACCGGCACCCCCAAAGAGTTGATCCGCTTGCGCGTTGCCGTCCAGAATGTCATTGCCCGCACCACCGAACAGCATGTCTTCGCCCGAGCCGCCAAAAATCAAGTCATTCCCATCCTGACCGGATAGCATATCATTGCCACCGCCGCCGCGCAGGATGTCGTCACCGTCACCACCAGTGAGGGTATCCGTGCCGATATCGCCCGCCAGCACATCATCGCCTGCATCGCCGTTGATGATGTCATTACCGCCACCGCCATTGAGCGTGTCATTGCCCAGACCACCGTGCATGGTATCGTTGCCATCCCCGCCAAACCCGGTGTCATCTCCCTCCTCGCCGCTCAGCGTATCTTGTCCCTCTCCGCCGCGCAGAATGTCATTGCCGTCGCCCCCGTTGATACTGTCATCCCCAGCCTCGCCCACCAGCACGTCATTGCCTACGCCACCGTCAAGACTGTCATTCCCGGCACCCGCATAAAGGCGATCATCCCCGGCGCCTCCCTCTAGCAGGTCATCCCCCTCGCCACCGTTGAGCCGATCATTTCCTTCTTCGCCAATCAAAACATCATTCCCGGCGAACCCGAGAATGCGGTCAGACCCGCCGCCGCCTTCTATGCGGTTCGCAACCGATGACCCTTTCAAATCGTCATTCCCGTTTCCGGCGATGAGGTTCTCAAAGTTATAGAACGCCTCTCTCGCTTCCGCCGGTGCGCCAAAGTAATCCGTCTCACCCGTCTCGAGGTTGATGGCGTAATTGCCGTTGAAAGCCGTGGTATCCAACGTGTCGATACCCGCTTCCCCGTTCAGGTATTTGAAGTCTCCGGGGAGAGCGAAATCGGCACTGGAAATGATCAGGTCATTGCCGCCGCCCCCATAGAAGTCCCCGCTGCCAGAGGTATAGATGATATCATCCCCGGCCTGACCCAGAATTGTGTCGCCAATTTCACCTTCTAGGACGGTTGAGCCATTGACCCCGGTCGTGATCACATCGGTGGCGAGGAAATTCGTGCGGATCTGGCCATAGTCGTCCGGGTTGATGATCTCGCCCCTCGGGTCCCAAATGGAGGAGAAAAGCTCATTGTTTGGACCTTGCCATCCAAACAGCACGCGACCATCCGCAGCCAGCCCGATTTCGACGTCCGCACTATTGAATGTCCCCCCGGCGCCCACGAAAAAAGCATCGCTTTCAGGGGTGCCATCAGCGTTGAAGCGGCGCGCATAAACATCATTTACCGGGTCTGTGTCCCAAGCGAGAATGAATCCGCCATCATGCAGCCCAATCACCCGGGGTATAGCTCCATGACTACCGCTGGAATTTGGTTCGTAGTGAAGTGTTCCGACCTCAGCACCCGTTGAATCGTAAACCTGCGAATAGACTTCATTATTCAATCGGAAAGCAATTACGAAACCTCCACCGGCGAGACTTGCAAAGTGGTTCACGCTCCCGCTGACAGATATCTCTATCAATGGGGTCAATGCTGTGCCTGCGCTGTCAAAGACAGAAAACGCGTAGCTCGTGTCTGACCCGTCCGAGATCGAGTATATGGTTCTGTAGCTGCCATCACTTAAGACATCCACGCTGTGTGTGAAGACAGTTGCGCCTGGTGCCGCCGCCGGGGGTTGGATAAATCGACCTACATTGCCATCGCCGTCGATTAACCGCGCGCCTGTATAGTCAAGCGTGATATCGTTGAAAGGCACATAGAAACCTGCACTCTCAGGCACAAGGTTCACAGCAAATTTTGAAGTAGTAAGAAAATTGGATTGCACGCCAACTATGGTTGCAAATTCCTTTGGCCCGTCCAGATCAAACTGCTCAAATCTTATGGCTCTTTCGTCGGGTCCATATCGAGCTTCACTTGCATCTACAAAGCTGATTGCAAAACCGTCGTGGGTCGCCGTGACATTGTGGTCGGTTTCGCCATCACTGAAGAAGTACGAATTAAGCTGGAATGAATCGTAGACGACCAAACCATCTGCGTCGTAAATTTTTCCAACGATGTCGCCGCGCGGTGATGCTCCTATGACGCCATTCTGACCCTCATCCCATGTGACCAGAATCCACCCGTTCGCCAGTCCCAGGACATTTTGATTGCTTTGAAAGCCGATTGAAGCATCACCGGTATTTACTTGAAATGGGCCTGCCCACTGGGTTGGCTGTGCCATAAAAAACGTCCTTGAAAAAAAGCTGACCGATCAGTTAACAATGATAGATCCGGATCTTTTGCCCGAGTCAATTGGTACTCGAAGTATTTGGAAATAATAATTTTCTTCCGCCACCAAAGACACCGGTTCCCGCAATTCAGCGTAGAAAATTTTTGCCTGAGGTTGATCAAATTGTCAGATTTCAACCTGGGAGTCTCGCGGTGCTGCGCGGCATCCAACGCGACCGACACAGTTGCAATATTTCCGCTTGCCGCGCTTGTTCCTGACAAGGAGGGGTCAATGAACGACGCACTGTCGCGCCGTAGATGGACTTCGGCTTGCGTCCCATGGCCCCTCAGATATCACGTTCGACCGTGCTCACCCATCAGGTCCAAAAAGCAACGCGCGGCGGCCTTTTGGGTTTCCTTGCAGATTTTATGATCATCGTGAGTTATCCCATCTTTTGTGCTGGGATCAGGCAGATGCCAATGCGCGATCTGGACGATGCTCCTGTTCTGGCGATGGCTGTAGTCAGTCAGCCCGAACGTTATGTCGCCGCTGCTGTTTGCGGGTGATCGATTTCACGTCTTCAGCAAGTCGCTGATATCTATGCAGCCTTTTGACCGGTTGTATTTTGCCGGGGCCTTGTGGGACGGGCAAAGGCGGCGCTGTCTCATGACATAGCAGATCATGCATGACCATTTGAGCTGCCAGGCTTTGGGTGCGTTTTGCTTCCGTTGCATGCAGTCGAGATTTACCAATACCGTTGCCAGCTTGGGTCCGATCAGACCGCAGCCGCTGTCGCTTCTGCCTCCAAATCGAAGGTTTTGCCGGCGTTCAGGACGCGCCAGCTTGTTCACCTGTGCAACACCAGACTTGTTGTGTTGCGGACGCACTGCAACGGGTTCCAAGCGCGTGCCAATGCAGAACCGTTGCCAGGGTTTCGGGCGCTGCGTGATGACCAGCGCGGTTTGCACAAACAGCATGCGCAGATATCGGCGCCAGATTTATGTTTCCGCCCCAAATCGCCCGCCAGCGCGACTCTGTCGCTGGATCAATCTGAGCCACGCGTAAATTCGCGCCCACGGCCAAAGACCTTGCCATGGCAGCAGCCATTGCCGTTGAGATCAGCGAGCGGATGCGGGGATTGGTCATGAAGCGCGGGCAGCCCGGCGCGGTCTCCCGGCCCTCATGTATGTCGGATGCGCCCCTCTCGATCCGCCTGTCCAGCCAGATCCGGTCTTGCGGATGCCCAAGGATCAATTTCCGCATCTGCAGGGACATCTCGCCACGGCGATGGTCCAGCATACTCTTCAGCGCGGAGCGCAACGCGGCGCTCAAGAGTGATCCGTGTACGCCGGGACAGGCGCGGATCTGGTTCGTTGCTTCCGTCCGCCGCGATACAAAGCGAGATCGGACGCGCTGCAGCGCCTGCTTATCTAATTGTTCCCGCCTCTTCTCAAGACGCCCATGAGGGGGCAACGCGGCCTCAGCATCATTTTCATCGTACTTGCGGCCCTTGTTGAGCCGTTTCACACAGATCGCGAAAATGGTCCGGCGCTTAAATCCCGTCGCTGGCGGATGCTGCGCGGCGCACGTCAGATCTCAGATCGGAAGTTCCAGCGTCGCTTTTTCCGTCGATACCACAATTGAAGTGCGGAATTTCCGGACATTCCGGTCTGCAAAGAAAAACCGATGGGTGAAAGCTTCGTAGTCCCCGATATCCCTGGCTACCACGATCATCACAAAATCGGCATCACCGGCGATGCAGTAGAAATTTGTCACCTGCGGATCCTGACGGGCTTTCCGTTTGAAAGCGTCGATCTGGTCCAAACGGTCTCGTTCAAGCTCGACGGATACCACCGCCGTGATGCCAAAACCCAGCTTCTCCTGATCCAGCACAGCAACTTCTTTTTTGATGACACCGCTATCGCGCAAGACCTTCAGCCGCCTCTGCACCGATGCGGTGGAGGCGCCGATGTGGTTCGCCAGCGCCTGTATGGACGTTCGTGCGTTTCGTTGCAGCAAAGCCAATACTTGATGATCTGAGTGATCCATGATCGCTCCCTAGCAGAATAAGACATATTTTGATCGTAGTTACTCATTATTTGGAAGAATAGGTAGTTTATCCAATCAACTCCAGTGCCTAATCTGCTGGCTATGAAATACGGTATTATTGCAATTCTTCCGCTTGCCGCCGGGGCCGCCGTCTACGGTTTTGCCTTCGGCTTGCTGGCGGCACAGGTTGGCTTTCCTTGGTGGGGCGTCGCCCTGATGAGCGGGTTCGTCCACGCGGGATCATCCCAAATCGTCGCTGTTGAACAGTTCGCCGGCACCTCCGCCGTGTTGGGTGCCGCATTGGCAGGCGCAGCTCTGAACCTGCGTTACATTGGAATTGCCGCGTCGCTGTCAGGGGTTTTAAGCGGGTTGCCACTTCGGATGAAACTATTGGCGATCCACATGACCGGCGACGAAAACTGGGCTTTGACGATGGCTGAACGGGCGAAAAACCCTCATATCGGGGCGGGTTTTCTGATCGGCTCCGGAACTGTGATGATCACGGTCTGGACGTTATCCACAACGCTCGGCGCGGTTGCCGGTGCCACGCTGCCAGACCTTGAACAATTTGGTTTGGGCTTTGCATTCACCGCTGCCTTTATTGCCATGGCGCGCGGGTTATGGCGCGGCCCAGCCAACCTCATGCCATGGGCTATGAGCTTTGCTGTCACAATCGGCGTCACCGCCGGAGGTTCCCCCAAGGCCTATGCGATTGTTTTAGGCGCTTTCTGCGGCCTTGCCATTTCACATGTCCTCAGAAGCAGAAGAGCGCGCCTGTCATGAGCTTTCCGTTCTGGATGTTGATTGTTGTTCTGGCCAGCGCCGCATTTTCGATCCGGGTGCTTGGTCTTTATGCCGGTGACGCACTCAAATCGTCCCGCTTCACATGGGTTCTGGATGATCTGCCGGGTCTTATTGTAGTGTCATTGGTAGCGTCTTCCCTGGCGGGCCAATCAACTGGGGCATGGATGGCCGGCGCCGTTGCCCTCGCTGTCGCTTATGCCAGCAATCATGTCATTCTGACCATGTGCGTTGGCGTTGCGGTATACGGCGGGCTGATTTGGTCCGGGCTATAGTTTCGCCGCGTGCCACCAATCATTTTCAACCCGCAAAGCGCCGGAGAATCCCTCACGACCGTTTTACCTGCGCACTGGTTTTGCGCGCACGACAGCGAACCGCATTGCGCCATTGCACGGCAATGAAGCGCCGTGAAACGGCCCAAAGAAAGGGGGCAACCGGACAACTCCGTGGCCCTGCCTTCGACCTTTCTCTGTGATCGCGTCAGCTTCTAGCGATCGCCTGAACCGCGGCTAAAACGGCCGCGCGCGTTTGATCCAGATCAGCATCGGTGATCGCCAGCGACGGGTAAAGTTTGCCCGCGGACTTGAAGACACCATTTTCGCGCAAAGTGGCATTATAGGTAGCGTTCCGGTGGGGGTCGTCGTGTTTTGCCGTGCGGAAGTCCCGGCATGTGTCAGCAGTAAAGACGACATCAAAAAGCGTTTCGTCACCACAGATCTGGTGTGCAATTCCGGCCTCATGCAGCGCGGTTGTTTGCATGTCCTGAAGCGATTTGCCGATGGCTCTCAACCGCGTGTAGCTGTCATCACGGCGCAGTATTTCCATTGTCTTCAGCCCTGCAGCCGCCGCGATGGGATTTCCGGACAGGGTGCCAAGTTGCATCAGCCATTTGTCCGCACCCACAATGGATTTATCAAAGTGCTGCATGATGTCTGCACGTGCGCCCAGCGCGGCCAGGGGAAAGCCGCCGCCAATGATCTTTCCCAGCGTGCAAATGTCTGGCGTTACGCCATAGCGTTCCTGCGCCCCGCCGTAGGCCAGACGAAACCCTGTTACGATCTCATCAAAGATCAGCAGCACATGGTACTTGTCACACAGGTCGCGCAGGCCCTGCAGGTACCCCGGTTCCGCAGCGATGATCCGTTGCAGGGGTTCTGCGATGATCGCTGCCACATCCTTGTGTTCAACCAACAGCGCTTCGACCGCCGCCAGATCATTGAAAGGGGCGATAAGCATCTGATCGGCAACGGCTTGCGGGATGCCCGCGCTGTCCGGTACCGCCTGTGGAAAATTGGCGCGCGCAGTTGGCGCGAGGCTCATCTGGGCTTCGGCGCTCATGCCGTGATAACCGCCTTCAAACTTCAGGATCTTGTCACGGCCCGTATAGGCCCGCGCCAGGCGCATCGCGTACATATCCGCCTCGCCGCCCGACGTGACAAATCGGACTTGCGCGCAACAGGGGACCGCCTCGACGATGGCCTCGGCCAGTTCGATGCCCGTGGCGTTATTGGCAAAGAAGGTCATGCCGTTGGGCAATTGCGCGAGCACGGCTTCCAGCACCTCCGGGTGACCATGCCCCAGCAGCATCGGACCGGACCCGATCAGATAGTCGATGTATTCCTTGCCCTCCACATCCCAGACGCGGCTGCCCTGGCCTCTGGCGATCACGATGCCGGGGTCAAAATTGCCGAACCCACCGCCGGGCAAAACCCGCTGCGCGCGGGCGATCCAATCTGATTGAGACGTCAGTTTTTGCATAGGTCAGGCCAATTCCAGAAGAGGGTTTCCAAGGATGTCCGGGTCCGGTGTCACGCCAAGCCCTGCCCCATCAGGCGGTGCGATGCGGCCGTTCTGGCGTATCGGGCAATCCGGCGCGATGCGCGGCGCGACGTAACCTGACAGATCGCAGGTATTGAGCAACGCGCCGTGGGGCGTGGAGGCGGCAAAATGCAGCGAGGCGGCCGTCACAATGTCAGAGCCCCAAGTGCATTCCGCGCAAATCTCGGCCCCAAGTTGGATCGTCAGATCACGGGCACGGCGCATGGCCGACAGACCGCCAAATTTCGAGAGTTTGAGCGCGACCGCATCAAGGCATCCCAAAGCATGCGCCCGCATCAAGCTCGCCAGATCAAAGGCGCCTTCGTCGATCTTCATGGCCAGCCCTGTGGCCTGGCGCACGGCGGCACAGTCTTCCAGAGTTTTGCAGGGCTGCTCCAGCATCACATCGAGATGGGCGACCGCGCGGCCGGTCCGTGTGGCGTGTAATTTCGAGGCACCGCAGTTCCAATCGCCATAGACCAGCGGCCCCTCTCCAACAGCTTCGCGCACTTTTGCCAGACGTTCCGCATCAGCCTGCCAATCCGCGTCAGACCCCAGTTTGGCTTGAAACTGTCGGATGCCGGTGGCGTAGGCCTGCGCCGCGACGCGCGCCATTTCATCAGGGTCGATACAGGTGATGGAGTGATAAAGCGGCATATCGCGCCGCGTGCGACCGCCAAGCAATTGATAAAGCGGCAGATCCGTTGCTTTGCCGAAAAGGTCCCATAGCGCCATATCGACAATTGATTTCGCATCTGCGTGACCCGGCAGGAAGCCATCCAGTTTGCGCATCGGTGCGTCAATGCCTGTTGGCGTGATGCCAAGTATTTCGGGGGCCATTTCGGTGATGGCACTGGGCACGCCATCGGCAAAAGCAGGCAGGTAATGCGGGATCGGGCAGACCTCGCCCCACCCCTTCAGACCGGTATCCGTCTCAAGACACAGCACATGGGTCTTGACCGTTGCGCAGGTTTTGCCCTCCGCCATGTAATAGGTCTCATGGCTTGTCAGATCGACAGACCACAGGGTGATGCGATTGACCTTCATGAATAGACCGCCACCGGGTCGCCCAGCGTTTCCTCATCCGGATGCACGCCCAGACCCGCGGCTTCGGGCAGATGTAAATGGCCGTCTATGTTGCGCGGGCCGCGCCCGCCTGCAATGTCCACAGTAATCATGTCCTGACAGGCCCAGACCGCATGGCAGTTTTCATCCGGAACCGTTGCGGCCAGATGCAAAGCCTCGGTGTCGGCCAGGACAGTTCCGCCCGTGGCCATGACAAACATGTCGATGCCATGCACCAGTGCAACGTCGCGCATCCGGGCGGCTTTGGTCAGGCCGCCAACGCGGTTGAGCTTGATCCCGAACACCTCCGCCAAACCATCGCGCGCAATGCGGACCGCATCCTGCAGTGTCACGAGCGATTCATCAATGGACACAGGGGCTGCGTGCTTGCCTGACAGGGCGCAGATGTCATCGAGGCTTTCGCAGGGCTGTTCAAAGGTGACGTTCAGATCCTGCGTGGCCGACATGACCTGCAAAGCCTGGCCGCGCGTCCAGCCGCGATTGACATCGTAAAGCACAATCTCTCCGTCGTGCCGGTTGTCTTCGACGTCTCGGATGCGGGCGATGTCACGTGCCACGTTGCCGCCGATCTTGACCGAATGCGCGATGTAGCCGCGCTGGCGGTACCGCTCGATCACCTTGCGCGTTTCCTCTACGGTCTTGGCGCCAACCGAGGATGCGATGGGGCGCGGCGTGCGCGACCCGCCGCCCATCAGATCGGCAATCGGGACACCGGCCACTTGCCCCGCAATGTCCCAACACGCCATATCAATCGGGCTTTTCGCATAGAGATGACCCGGCAGCGACAAATCCATGGCCCGCTCCACATCCAACACGCGCCGCGGATCAAGGCCGATCACAAAGGGGGCCATGGTCTGGATCCCTGCGCGGATACCGGGGCCATGGGCGGGCACGTAGGTGTGCCCCCAGGGCGTGCCTTCGCCCCAGCCCGTGACGCCCGTGTCCGTCTCGACCTTGAGCAGTGTTGCGTCCAGTGTTTCGAACTTTAACCGCCCGCCGGACAGCCAGTAGGGATGCGCCAGCGGCAGGTCGCACTGGTAGACGGAGATCTTCGCAATCCTCATGGCGTCACGACGATATTGCCGACGTGGGTCTTTGCGATGAAAGCCGCTTGTGCTTCGCGCAGCTGCTCCAGCGGATAGGTCGCCGCCAGCGCAGGTTTGATGTCGCCGTTTTCGATATAGCGGATCAGGTTGGACATGACTTCCGGCGCAATCACGGTTGATCCCGTGAACGTCAGATCGCGCAGGTAGAAGGTGCGCAGATCCAGTTGCACGATCGGCCCGGCAATCGCGCCGGAACAGGTATAGCGCCCACCGCGTTCAAGCACATCGATCAGCGTCGGCCAATATGGCCCCCCCACAACGTCCGCAAGAACAGTGACCTTTTCCGCCCCCAGTGCGGCGCGCAGATTGTCAGGTGCGCGGGGCAGGATCAGATCCGGCCCGAGTGTTGCCACCTCCGCATGTTTGGTCTCGGACGCCATGGCAATGACACGCGCGCCGCGCCGCTTTGCCAGTTGAACAAGCGCACCACCGACGCCGCCGGATGCACCGGGGATGAGGACTGTATCATTTCCTGTCACTTGGGCGCGCGTCAGCATCCCCTCCGCAGTGGAATACGAACAGGAGAATGTCGCAAGCTCCGCATCTGACAGGTCGGACTGGATGGCCAGTGCATTGCGCGCGGGCGTCGTTGTGAACTCTGCAAAACCGCCATCGCGTTCAGATCCGAAATAGCCCGTCTTGTTGAGGTCTTCGAGATCGTCCGCATCACGAAGCCAGCCATCTGTAATGACCCTTTCGCCGATGCGTGCGGCATCAACCCCGGCCCCCACCGCCACGATGCGACCACAAACATCTGCGCCCTGAATGCGGGGAAATGTGATCGGCGCACCGCCCCATGACGGATCTTCCTGATCAACCTTAGCGTAGCCTGCGCCTGTTGTGGCATCACTCACCGCCTTGGAATACCAGCCTGAACGCGTGTTCACGTCGGTGTTGTTCAACCCGCAGGCCCCGACGCGGATCAGCACATCACCGGCAGCAGGCACCGGGCGCGGCCACTCTGCGTGCAGGACCATCTGGTCAAGGTCTCCATGGCCCATGGTGACCATGGCTTTCATTGTTTTGGGCAGGGTCATGGCGCATCCGATCTTGGTTTGAGGCTTTGAGGGTCATAGGCGGGCTCTCCCAGAACGCGCGCTTGGCGCGGCGCGCCATGGATGACCACCTGCAAGGCGGTTCCCGGGTTTGCGGCCTCCGGTTTGACGTAGGCAAAGGCCAGAACCTTGTCGACGGTCGGGCCATAGGCAACCGATGCGGTTGACCCGACCACAGTTCCGTTCAGCATCACCGCTTCACCGCCATGGCCATCCGCCTTGCCATCCGGGTCAATCTCAAGATACGCGCAGACCCACGGCAGCTCCGTGTTGAATGTCATATCGCGCCCCAGATAGTCCTTGTCCCTGCGCGCAAAACGCAGCACATCGGCCTCGGCCAGCGTCACCTCGTTGGTCAACTCTCCCGCACCCTTGAAGCCTTTTTCCATGCGCATGACGTTCATGGCAAAGGATCCGTAATCTGCGATGCCAAAGGCCTCCCCCGCCGCCCAAAGAGCGGAATAGACATCAAGGCAAGCCGCGTTCGGCATGTGAAATTCCCACCCCAACTCACCCGCATAGGACATGCGAAACGCCCATATTGAATGGCCCGCGACCGTGATTTTCTGCGCGGATAACCAGCGAAAACCCGCATTGGACAAATCCGCATCCGTACAAGCGGCCAAAACGTCCCGCGCCTGCGGTCCGTTCAGGGACAAGGCGGACCAGTCGGCAGAGAGGGATGTAACGGTCACCCCTGCACCATCGCAATGCTGGTTCAGATGGTCCAGCAAACGGTGCTCAAAGAACGCGGCGCACACCAGATAATATTTGTCCGCCGCCATGCGCACAATCGTGGTTTCCAACTCGATCCGGCCGGCGCGGTTCAGCATATGGGTCAGAGTGATCGAGCCGTCTTTTTGCGGCATCCGGTTGGCGGTCAGGCGATCCAGCACGGCATGGGCGTCCGGCCCCTGGACAAGAACCTTGGTGAAGGCCGTCACATCCATGATACCAACGGCCTTGCGTACGGTTTCCACCTCCGCCGCCACAATGTCATCCACCGGTGTGCGGTTGAAGGAATAGTGATCATGTTGCGCCACGCCATTCCTTGCAAACCAGCGCGGGCGTTCAAATCCGAAGACTTCCTCATGCACGGCCCCTTTTGCGCTCAGCAGATCGTGCAACGGAGAGGGTTTGACAGGTCGCCCCGCAAAACGGTTGAAATGCGGGAACGGAATTTCGTGTCGCAGGCAATAATCTTCCTCCGCCTTCACCACTTGCCATTCCTTCGTGGCATAGCTGCCAAACCGGCGCGGATCATACTCGCGCATCGAGATATCGGCCGCCCCATGCACCATCCAGCGCGCCAACTCGCGGGTCAGCCCCGGGCCCCAGCCAATGCCGATCTGCGTGCCGCAACAACACCAGTAATTGCGCACGCCCGCGGCCGGACCAATCAGCGGATTGCCGTCAGGGGGGTGGCTGATTGCCCCGTGGACTTCGCGTTGAATGCCAAGCTCGGCAAAAATCGGCATGCGGTTCAGGCTTTCCTCAAGATAGGGCATCACACGGTCATAATCCGCGTCAAACAGCCAGTTTTCGTAATCCCAGGGGCAATGGTCATGCCAAACGGAGTTGGGGTTTTCCTTCTCGTAAATCCCGATCAACCCGCGTTTTTGCTCCATACGGATGTAGCCGGACACCTTTTTGTCGTCGCGGATCACCGGCAGTTCGGTCTCCAGCGTTTCGAATTCCGGCACCGGTTCGGTTACGAAATAATGGTGCGTCATCGAGGTCATCGGCAATTGCAGGCCCGACCACACACCCATCTGGCGCGCATAAGTACCGCCTGCGTTGACCACGTGTTCACAGGTTATACTGCCCTTGTCCGTCTCGACAATCCAGTCCCCGGACGGGCTTTGCGTGATGTTGGTCGCGCGGCATTGGCGGATGATCCTGACGCCCTTCTGGCGCGCGCCGGCGGCCATCGCCATGGTCACATTTGTCGGATCGACATGGCCGTCATCCGGCGTATGGAGCGCGCCCAGAACGCCCTCAAGATTGTAGAACGGATGCAGCGCGGCAACCTTGTCCGGGCGGACCAGTTCAATGTTGAACCCAAGCGCGCGCCCGACGGACAGCGTATGGCGCAGCCAATCCATCTCGTCCTCGGTATAGGCCAGGCGAAAGGAGCCGCACCCATGCCACGTCACGGGCTGGCCCGTCTCGGCTTCCAACCCGCCCGAATAGAGCCCGATGTTGTAATCCACGCATTTCCCGAGGCCAAAGCTCGATGTGGAATGGGTGATCTGCCCCGCCGCATGCCAGGTGCTGCCCGATGTCAGCTCCGCCTTTTCCAGCAAAACCGTGTCCTCGCCCCAGCCCTCATGGCCAAGGTGATATGCAAGCCCCACGCCCATGACCCCGCCGCCCACGATGACGACACGGGCCTGGGTTGGAAATTCTGCCGCCACGATCACATCCTTTTTTTCGAGTCGATTTTCACTCGACAGGCTAAGCAAACAAAAATACCATCGTCAATCATGAATGGGACAAATGTATCAAAAACGATTCTCGAGCGTCTGGCAGGCGAGCTTTCAGATCTGACGCCAGAAGCCCGCAAGGCCGCCACCTATGTGCTGGAAAACCCGCGCGATGTGGGGGTGTCGACCGTGCGCGAAATCGCGCAATCCGCCAACGTGAAGCCCAACACAGTTGTGCGCATGGCGCGGCAGGTGGGCTTTGAAGGGTATGAAGACTTCCGCGCGCCATTTCGCGATGCCATCCGGCGCGGGGCGGCTGATTTCCCCGACCGCGCCCGCTGGTTGCAGGACATCCGCAAAACCGGCGAGTTGGGCGGGCTCTATGCTGATGTGGTCCGCGATGCGCTGGCCAATATCGAAGAAACATTCGCTGATATCTCGACGCAGGATCTGAAAACCGCCGCCGAGGCAATCTGGAACGCGCGCCGCGTCTTTACGCTTGGGGTGGGCGTCAACAATTCGGTTGCGCGCAACTTTACCTACCTTGCTTCGACCGGCATGACCGAATTTCATGCCATCCCGCGGCCCGGCTCAACGCCGGTGGATGATCTGGCCTGGGCAGATGGCAACGACATCCTGATCGCCGTGACCTGCAAACCCTATCGCTCTGAGGTTGTCGAAGCCGTCAAGATCGCCCGGGAGCAGGGCATGAAAATCGTGGGTCTGTCCGACAGCCCGGCCAGCCCGATCATCCGGGACGCCGATCATGGCTTTGTCGTCTGCGTTGACACTCCGCAGTTTTTCCCATCCTCGGTCAGCATCATCGCGCTTCTGGAAACGCTGCTGTCCTTCGTGATCGCAGTCGCCAGCGATGAAATCGTTGAACGGGTCGAAACATTTCACAAACGCCGCCATCAGCTTGGCCTCTATCATGAGGAGACAAAATGACCGCCCCGATCCGATCCTTGGCGGCGCGGTACTACACCGACCCCGAAGTGTTTCGCATCGAAAACGCAGGTCTTCTGGCGCAGACATGGCAATTCGGATGTCATGCTTCCGACCTTGCGCGTATCGGCGATTATGCCACTTTCGAGATTGCCGGTGAAAGCCTGTTTGCGATCCGGGGCCGGGATGAAAAAATCCGCGTGTTCTACAACGTTTGTCAGCATCGTGCGCATCAACTGGTTTCGGGCCGGGGATCAACCCGTGTTGTTGTGTGCCCCTATCATGCGTGGACGTATGAGCTGACCGGCGAACTGCGTGCGGGACCCAATATCAATGCTGTCGAAGGCTTTGATAAATCAGGCATTTGCCTCACGGAGGTGCGCGCCGAAGAGCTTATCGGATTTGTGTTTGTGAACCTTGATCCGGATGCGGCGCCGATGGAGGAGTGGTTTCCACAAGCGCGCGCCGAATTGGAAGAATGGGTGCCGAACTGGGCTGATCTGAGGCCGCTGGAGTGGGTGGACATTCCCGAGACCTGCAACTGGAAGGTCTCGGTCGAGAACTATTCGGAGTGTTACCACTGCGCGCTCAACCACCCGACCTTCGCCAATGGGGTCGTCAGGCCGCAGACCTATGACATCCAGCCGCAGGGCAAATGCCTGCGTCACACAACCGAATGCCAAAGCCTTGAGGACATGACCTATGATGTGCACTCGGGCTTCGCCCATCAATATGAGTATTCAAGCTGGTTTCTATGGCCGATGTTTTCGTTTCAGGTCTATCCGGGCAATGTGCTGAACACCTATCACTGGCGCGCGATTGATGCCACTCATGTGGTGGTATGGCGGGGCTGGTATTCGGTGGGCGGTGTTGAGGACCCAAAGGTCCGCGCTCTGGCCGTGCAGGACCGTGAAACCACCGTTGAAGAGGATATTCATCTGGTGGAATCCGTACAGCGCGGGCTTGGCTCGCGCGGGTATCGACCCGGTCCTCTGGTTGTTGATCCCCGGGGCGGGGTGAATTCGGAACATCCGGTGATGCATTTGCAAGCCTGGATGCGCGAGGCGATCGATGGATAAGTCACGCGCCGGGGGCTGCGCCTGTGGCAATCTGCGCTACACCGTGAGCGGACCGCCGAATTGGACGGCCCTGTGCCACTGTGACGATTGCCGGCGCGCCTGTTCTGCGCCCATCGTTGCGTGGATGGGATACTCTCTGAACCGGGTTGACTGGGACGGCGTGCGGGCGACGCGCGCGTCCTCGGCATTCGCAACGCGCGGGTTTTGCCCGGAGTGTGGCACGCAGATGAGCTTTGAAAGCAGCCGTTGGCCCGGCGAGGTTCATCTCTACCCTGTGACCCTGGATGATCCGTCAGACTATGTGCCCGACCTTCACTGCTATGTCTCAGAGCGCCTCACCTGGCTGCATGTTGTGGATGATTTGCCAAAACACGCAGGGTCCGCAGATGCACCCTGACGGACGTGGCGCGCATGGGTGGATGCCTGTCCGGATTGGCCCTCGCATGTGCGATCTCACGCGCATCAGGCACCTTTACCGCCGGGTAAAACCGCATGATGCTCACCCCCCTCAGCACCGGATCAAACCCGCATGAAAAACCACTGGCAAAACTACATCAACGGCGCATGGGTCGATGGCGGCGCAGGGCGGATTGACGTCATGAACCCCGGCACCGGTGAAAAACTGGCCGATCAAGCGCTCGCAGACAGCGCCGATGTGGACCGCGCGGTGCAGGCCGCGCGCGCGGTGCATCTGTCGGGTGCGCTCTCTGATCTGCGTCCGGTTGAGCGTGGCCGCAAGGTCCAGGCCATGGGCCGCTACCTGCTGAATCACATCGAAGAGATCGCCCCGGTCCTGACACTGGAACAGGGCAAACCGCTCTGGGAATCGCGCATCGAAATTGAAGGTGCCGCGCGTTATTTTGAGTATTACGGCAATCAGGCCGAGACCGTGGAAGGCCGCTCGATCCCGCTTGGCAGGGGCTATTTCGACTTTACCACCTGTGAACCCTTTGGCGTCAGCGCGCAGATCATCCCGTGGAACTACCCGGTGGAAATGACTGCACGCTCGCTTTCTGTGGCACTTGCCACCGGCAACGCCTGTGTGATCAAGACGCCGGAATTGACACCACTAAGCACGGCTTGGTTTGCCCATGCCGCAGAAGCCGCCGGATTGCCCAAGGGGGCCGTGAACATTCTGTGCGGTCTGGGTCAAGAGGCCGGGGCCGCCCTGTCTGCGCATCCGCAGGTCAACCAGATCGTCTTTACCGGCTCGGTGCCAACCGGTGTCGCCATCGCTTCGGCCGCTGCCAGAAACGTGGTGCCTTGCGTTCTGGAACTGGGCGGCAAATCCGCCGCAATCGTTCACGCGGACGCAGACCTTGAAGCGTTTGAGAAAGACGTGCGATGGGGCATCTACTTCAACGCCGGCCAGGTTTGCTCCGCCATGAGCCGCGTCATCGCGCATGACAGCATCCATGACGAACTGGTCGCGCGCATGGTGGGTGTGGCGCAGTCGCTCACGGTCAGGCCCGGGATCGAACAACCCGAATTCGGACCCGGGATGGGCGCGATGGTGTCCGAGGCACAGCGTGACCGCGCCGTCGCCATGATCGCCCAGGCTCAAGCCGAGGGCGCCACTGTTGCCACCGGCGGGCACAAACTGAACCGGCCCGGCGCGTTTCTGGAGCCGACGATCCTGACCGATGTGACGCCCGAAATGACAATCGCACAGGAAGAGGTGTTCGGCCCGGTCTTGTCCGTCCTCAGGTTTTCCCATGATGCAGACGCGCTCAAAATCGCGAACGGCACGCCCTATGGTCTTGTCAGTGGCGTCTTCACCCGCAGTCTGGATCGCGCAACCACGGCGGCGCGCGACTTGCGCGCGGGGCAGGTTTTTGTAAACGAATGGTACGCGGGTGGCGTGGAAACCCCCTTTGGCGGATATGGAAAATCCGGCTATGGCCGCGAAAAGGGCCGCGAGGCCTTGTGGAATTACGTGCAGACGAAAAATGTCGCGATTAAGCTCGCCTGAGCGCGCAATACTAGAAAGTAACGATCAAGCTCGCTTGAACGCCCAAATTATGGAAGAACTCTTGAAGGACAAGGATATGAGCAGTTTCGACGAAGACCTCTTTCTCAAAGGCCTGGCACAACGCAAAGCGACCCTTGGCGCGGAATATGTGGAGAAAAACCTGGCCGCCGCTGATGATTTCACCCGGCCGTTTCAGGAAGCCATGACGGCCTGGTGCTGGGGCTTTGGCTGGGGCGACGATGTCATTGATGCCAAGACGCGCTCGATGATGAACCTGTCGATGATCGGGGCCTTGGGCAAGATGAACGAATGGGAACTGCATTGTCGCGGCGCGATCAACAACGGCGTCAGTCATGACGAGATCCGCGCCATCATCCACGTCATTGGCATCTATTGCGGTGTGCCGCAGGCACTGGAGTGCTTTCGTGTGGCGCGCAGGGTAATTGAAGCGGAATAACAACCAGCTCCACATCAATCACGGCGCCCATCGAGCCCGCGGGCAAGGGTGCCGCGCCCAAACGGCAGCAATAACCACCCTTGCAACCTTTTGTGTCGTATCGCGGGGGTTACAGCGCCGCGTGATCGCTTAACCCCATCTCAGCAAACCCCGCCGGGCGCTTTGTTAACCGGCATTTTCACGTACACGGGGTGTACAGCCTGTGTACAGGTTGTGTACGGGCTGTGCCACGCGCTTTGGCCATAAGGCAAAGGCGTTTACCACGGCTGACCGGCGCTTGCCCGGAACCCGGCCGTTAACCGTTGCGCGTGCGCCCTGTTCGCCCTTATGAAAGCGGATGCTGAGTTACCAACATATCTATCACGCCGGCAATCTCGCGGATGTGCACAAGCACGGGCTGCTGGCCTGGATCCTGTCTTATCTGACGCGTAAGGACAAACCGCTGAGCTATATTGAAACCCATGCGGGCCGCGCGCTTTATGATCTTGATGATCCCTCTGCGCTGAAAACCGGCGAGGCGGTGCGGGGCATCGACAGGCTGTCCCCGCGGGTTCCGCCCGATCACGCCTACGCGCAGGCGCTGGCGCGGACACGGGCGAGCCATGGTGCGCGCAGCTATCCGGGCTCGCCCCTGATTGCCGCACAAGTGTTGCGCCCCACAGACAGCATACACCTGGCAGAACTGCATCCGCAGGAACACGCAGCACTTGATTTTGCGATGTCGTCCCATGGTGCGAAATGCTACCGAACGGATGGGTTTGAACTGGCACATTCCCTGTGTCCGCCCACCCCTCGGCGGGGCATCATGCTGATTGATCCCAGCTATGAAATAAAGAACGACTACCGCGATATTCCGCGCCACGTCGCCAGAATTACGCGCGCCTGGAATGTCGGGATTATCTGCCTGTGGTATCCCATTCTCACCTCGCGCGCGCATCTTGAGATGGTGCAAACACTCCGGGCCCAGCACCCCGAAGCGCTGTCCCATGAAGTGCATTTCCCTCCGGCGCAGCCCGGTCACGGCATGGTTGGGTCGGGTCTTTTCGTGATCAATCCGCCCTATGGGCTCACAGAGGAAACCGACAGGTTTTCCAAGCTTTTCAAGAACCTGTAGGCTCCACAGGGGTCACCGGGTTTTAGGCGCTAGGCACATGGAGAATTGCGTGTCAGAGTAGGGCCATGCGCGCGTTGTTGACAGTATGCCTTGTGGGTTTTGGCCAGACAGCCCTCGCCTGCAACGCGCCGGTTTATCCGGTGCAGGCAAAGGTGGGCGAACCGGTTCATATCAGCATTTTAGACAGGTTCGGTTCGATCCAACGGCGGGCGTATCACAGCTGGGCTGCAAAAGCTGTGGACGGTGTCATGGATTGCCCGTCTTCGCATGAGCATTCGGCGGCGGCCTTCCGGTCAGACAGCGACGCACCCGCCGCGTTTTACCATCCGCAGCGGCTTGCAATTATGCATCCACGCGACTGCGCATTTGGCTTGATGCTCGCACTGTCCGCAGCACATGCCACAAGAATTACGCCAACGCGTACCGATCTTTTGGATCGCCGCGCATTATTTCATCGATATAAACCCACACTGGATTTCAGCTAAAACACAATGTTTGATAGACTTTTTTCGCGCAGACCGGCCAAATCAACCCCCTTGCCGCAGCCAAACGCACAGCTCGCCCTCGGCGCTCTACTGGTGCGTATTGCTTTGGCCGACCGCACCTATATGGCGTCTGAAATCGGGCAGATTGACCGCATTCTGGCAGCCACATTCAATCTGAAACCGTTGGAGGCGGCCAAGCTGCGCGCGACCTGCGAAGCGCTGGAACGCCATGCGCCCGGAACGCCCGAATTTGCGAAAATACTGCGCCAGGAAGTCGCCTATGATGATCGCAAAGCGCTCGCAGATGCCATGTGGGCCGTCGCCCTTGCAGATGGTCACCAAGACGAAGATGAGGAAATTCAATTACTTGCCATTGAGACGGCCCTTGGATTGTCAGACGCGGATATTGCAGCGGCGCGACAAAACGCACTGGATCGCAAATGATATTGGCACCCGGGAAATTCCTGACTATATCGAGGCCATGTTTGGAGAATTCATAAAACGGTTGACGCAACCCGATCCCGAGATGCTTCCCGATGAGGATGCGCGTCTTGCCCTGACGGCTTTGCTGGTGCGCATTGCGCGCTCGGACAATGACTATAGCGCGGGCGAAAAAGAACGCATCGATCAGATCACGGCGCGCCGCTATAACCTTGGCCCCGGGGCCACGACCGCCCTGCGCGCCGAAGCCGAAGCACTGGAAGCCGAGGCCCCCGATACGGTGCGCTTCACACGCGCCATCAAAGACGCCGTGCCCTATGAGGAGCGCCGCGCCGTTGTTCAGGCGCTCTGGCAGGTCGTGCTGGCGGATGGCGAACGTGCGCATGAAGAGGACGCATTGGTCCGGATGGTCACGAATTTCCTCGGGATCAGTGATCGGGACTCTGCGCTCGCGCGACAGGCGGTTGACGACAGCGCATGATTGCCAGCCTGCCCATGTATGATGGGCCAACGACGCGGTCCGCGAACGATAGATTTTGGCGCCTGACCCGGAACCGACTTGGGTTTGGCCCCGACAATTTGAACCGAACCGATGATCCACATGACACATGGGTCAGACCGGATCTGGTAATGTCCCAGACCTGCGGCCTGCCGTTTCGAAGCGGTCTCCACGGGCGGGTCAGCTTGATCGGTACACCGGATTACGGTGTCACGGGCTGCCCGCCGGGGTATTACAACTCCTGCGTCATCGTCCGCAGAGATGACCCTCGACGATCGCTCTCGGATTTTAAAAACGCGCGGTTGGCGCGCAACGATGTGCGCTCACAATCCGGCTGGGCTTCGATCGAAGGGCATCTGGCGGAAAACGATTTCGGCTTCAGCTTTCTGGGTAAAACCTTAGACACGGGCAGCCATGCCGCATCTGCACGTGCGGTTCTCGACGGGACAGTGGACATTGCCGCGATTGATGCCGTAAGCTGGGCGCTGTTTCAAAGGGAGACCCCAGCGGCGCAGGATCTGCGGGTGTTGGTCTCTACCCGGCCAACACCTGGTTTACCGATCATCTCATCCGCAACGGCAGACAAGGACCAATTGTTTCAGGCGATCAGCTCCGCGCTGGAGGCCTTGCCCGAAAAAGACAAAGCCAGCTTGTTGATAAAAGGCCTCATTGCGATTCCGCCCGAAGCCTATCTGTCCGAACCGCTTCCGCCCGCGTGAGAGCGCACGATTTGGCCCAAATTGCGCAATTTACCCTGCGGAACGGGCGCCAAACTGCTTTCAACATTGCAAAAGCTATAAATTTGGCACTTTATACTGCACTGAAACCAATAAGAGACAGTGTGCTTTGTCCATTCAACCGCCGGTTATTGAAATCCATAATTTACACAAAGCCTACGGGACGCTTGAGGTTCTCAAAGGCGTCCATATCTCTGCTCCCAAAGGACATGTCATTTCGCTGATTGGCTCATCCGGTTCTGGAAAATCCACCCTCTTGCGATGCTGCAATCTCCTGGAAGACAGCCAAGAAGGCGAGATCAGGTTCAAGGGTGAACCTGTGGCGTGGAAGGGCGAGGGCCACAATCGTCGCCCCGCAGATGCCGAGCAGGTCCTGCGCATCCGGACAAACCTGTCGATGGTGTTTCAGCAGTTTAACCTCTGGGCGCATATGACAATTTTGCAAAACGTCATGGAAGCGCCGCTGACCGTGCTCAAACGGGACCGGACCGAAGTGGAACAGTCTGCGCGCGGATACCTCGACAAGGTGGGGATTGGCGACAAATGTGACGTTTATCCCGCCCAGTTGTCAGGCGGTCAGCAACAACGCGCGGCCATCGCACGCGGCCTCTGCATGGAGCCCGAAGCCCTTTTGTTTGACGAACCCACTTCTGCGCTGGATCCGGAGTTGGAGCAGGAAGTTGTCAGGGTGATCAAAGACCTCGCAGCCGAGGGTCGCACCATGATGATCGTCACCCATGATATGAAACTGGCCGCCGACGTGTCAGACCATGTGGTCTTTCTTCATCACGGCCTGATCGAAGAACAAGGCCCGCCTGAGACTCTCTTTGGCGCGCCCAAATCCGAACGACTGCGCGGGTTCCTTTCAGCAACCCACGCCGCGTAACCTAAAGATAAAAAACGGGAGTAATACCATGAAATCACTAATCCTTGCCTCTGCGGCATTGGCCATGACGGCTGGAATGGCCTTGGCTGATGGCCATTCAAAAACCGTGCGCATGGGGACGGAAGGCGCCTACCCCCCCTACAACTTCATCAATGATGCGGGCGAAGTGGACGGGTTTGAGCGCGAGTTGGGCGATGAGCTGTGCAAGCGCGCCGAACTGACCTGCGAGTGGGTCACCAATGAATGGGACAGCATTATCCCCAACCTCGTGTCCGGCAACTATGATGTGATCATTGCGGGCATGTCCGTGACCGATGAACGTGACGAAGTCATCGATTTCTCAGAGCAATACACCCTGCCTGATCCTTCCGGTTACCTCGCATCCTCCAGTGACGCGGACATCAAAACCGGCGTGGTCGCGGCACAGTCCAATACAATTCAAGCCAGCTATATTGCTTCCACGGATGCGACCTTGGTTGAGTTTGCAACGCCCGAGGAAACCGTCGCCGCTGTGAAAAACGGCGAAGCAGACGCGGTTCTGGCCGACAAAGCTTTCTTGTCTGAACTTGCAAACGCGGACGCGGATTTGCAAATGCTGGACGAGGAAGTGATGATCGGCGGCGGCATCGGTCTGGGCATTCGCGAAAGTGACACCGAACTCAAAGAGAAGTTCAACGTTGCGATCCGTTCCATGAAAGACGATGGCAGCCTGAATGCCTTGATTGGCAAATGGTTGCCCGACCTGGAACAATTCTGATTTGACCACCGGGGGCAGCGCATCGTTGCCCCCTTATTTTGTTAGAGGATGTTATTTTTAGCTTTTGCACAGATCCAAGCACCCTGTCCGGCTGGCAGTGGATGGCCTGCTACCTGACCACAGGTAAGCATATGTCGATCTATTATTCGGTTTTTACAGTGTTTTTGCTGCTGGCGATTACGGCTCCGATCGCCTTGGCCTTCGGCTTTGGTGCGGCATCTGCAGCGCGCTCACATTTCGTGCCGCTTCAATGGTTTGGAAAATCCTATATCGCTGTCGTGCGTGGCGTCCCGGACATCGCATTCTTTTTGTTCTTCGTGATTGCATTGGATCAGGGTATCGAATACCTGCGCCACAAGGCCCTGTGTCCGGATTGGTCGGAACCCATCCGACAAGGCAATGATTTTGTGGTTTGTCAGGCTGCCAAAGTGCCCCTTGGCAGTGCACCTCAATGGGTGCATGAGAGTTACGGGTTTTCGCTGGCCGTATTGACCTTTGCCATTGTTTTCGGGGCTTTTGCCGCGAATGTGCTGTTTGGCGCCATGCGCGCAGTACCCCGTACACAGCTGGAAACAGCGGAAGCCTACGGCATGTCACCGCGCCAGACCTTCTGGCGGGTGTTGGTGCCACAAATGTGGGTCTATGCCCTGCCCGGTCTCAGCAACCTTTGGATGGTATTGATCAAAGCCACGCCGCTTCTGTTCCTGCTGGGCGTCGAGGACATTGTCTATTGGGCGCGTGAGCTGGGCGGCACCAAGACGCCCCGCTTTACGGAATATCCACATGGGGACTGGCGCATGTGGTATTTTCTGGCACTCCTCGTCTTCTACCTCGTCTTTACCCGGGTTTCTGAAATCGTTCTGGGCCGGATCATGACACGTTTGACCCATGGTCAGGCCACCGCGGGCGGCGAAGCTCAACGTAAGGCCGCCGCATGAGTTGCTGGCAAACAATTCAAGACTATGGCCTGCGCGCTGTTGGCATTGGCGAACGGCTCTTGCCACGTGACGATTTCACCCTGTGCCAGCAATTTACCCTGATTGGCTCGGGCATGATCTGGAACATCTACTTTGGTGTTTTCGCCCTGTGCATGGGCTTTTTCCTGGCCACAGCCCTGGCCCTTGGAAAAGCATCCCCACGTGCGATCTATCGAAAGCCCGCCGAATGGTTCATCTTCCTGTTCCGCGGCTCACCGCTGTTTATCCAGTTCTTTTTCGGGTATTTCCTATTCCTGAATCTTAAATCAGTCTCCCCGTTTTTTGATCCGTTTACAGCCGCCTGGTTAGGGGCCCTGATCGTTTTGTTCTGCAACACCGCAGCCTATTCGGGGGAAATCTTTTACGGTGCGCTCTTGTCGATTCCCAAAGGCGACATTGAGGCCGCAGATGCGTATGGTATGACGGGTTGGGCGCGGTTCAAACGCGTGATCTGGCCGACCATGCTGCGCCTTGCATGGCCCGCCTATACGAATGAGGCAATCTTTCTCTTCCAATCCACAGCGCTTGTGTTTTTCTCCGGTTTCCCGGCGTGGCAACAACGCGGTGATGCGCTGTATTACGCGAGTTACTTTGCCGATAAAACTTTCAATCCGTTCGTGCCCTATCCGATTCTGGCATTCTATTTCATTTTGCTGACGCTCGTGATTATTGGCGTTTTTGGTCTGGCCAATGGGCGATTGAACCGGCATTTGCCGCAAAATATGCGCCGCAAATTGAGGTTGCGCCCTAACCTCATCCGGTAGTATCCATAATTTGATCAAATTGTTTGTGGCGCTGGCCACAGGTCAGGTACATGCGCCTTTTGCCAACACACCGCAGCGGTAAGCTATGAAGAACTGGCTTCGCAAAAACCCCCAAGTGCGTACCATTCGCGTGGCCGCCGCTGATCTGAACGGTCAGGCACGCGGCAAACGTATTCCCTCCCGTTACGCGGATAAGGCTGTTGAGGGCGGTACGCGCTTTCCAATGTCAGTCCTGAACCTCGATATCTGGGGGGAAGACATCGAAAACAGCCCTCTCGTCTTTGAAAGTGGCGACAGGGACGGTGTTTTAAAACCGACTGAACGCGGATTCATGCCCATGCCATGGCTAGATGCGCCTACTGCATTGCTCCCCATCTGGATGTTTCATGAAGACGGGCGTCCCTATGCGGGTGATCCCCGCCACGCCTTGAGGTCTGTATTGGACCGTTACAAAGCACGGGACCTTACGCCGGTTTGTGCGGTTGAACTGGAATTTTTTCTGATCGACGATTCCGGTCGCAAGCTTCAGGTGCCGCCCTCACCCCGCTCGGGAAAAAGACGTGTCGCGGGCGAGATCTTGTCGCTGCGCGCCTTGGATCAATTCGACAGCTTTTTCACCGATCTTTATGACGCCTGCGAAGAAATGGACATTCCCGCCGATACGGCCATTTCCGAAGCAGGGTTGGGCCAGTTTGAAATCAATCTGATGCATTGTGATGATGCTTTGCGCGCCGCAGATGATGCCTGGCTGTTCAAGATGCTGGTCAAAGGGTTGGCGCGGCGACACGGCTTTGCCGCGAGTTTTATGGCAAAACCCTATGAAGATTACTCCGGATCCGGCTTGCATATGCATTTTTCGGTTCTGGACGCAGAAGGCAGCAACGTGTTTGACAATGGGGGCGAGGAGGGTTCCGATATCCTGCGCCATGCGGTGGCGGGATGCCTGAACGCCATGCCGGGATCTGCCTTGATCTTTGCGCCCCATGCGAACAGTTTTGACCGTATGGTCCCGGGATCCCACGCGCCCACTGGGGTGAGCTGGGCCTATGAAAACCGCACCTCGGCGATCCGGATTCCATCCGGAAGTCCCAGCGCGCGGCGTATTGAACATCGCGTCGCAGGCGGTGATGTAAACCCTTACTTGATGCTGGCGGCTGTTTTGGGGGCGGCAATCGGTGGCATTGAAGATAGCGCCGAGCCACCAGAACCGATCACGGGTAACGCATATGCCGCTGACTTGCCGCAAATCCCAGGGGATTGGAAATCCGCAATTGACGCTTTTGAAAAGGATCCGGCGATTGCCCGCATTTTCCCGGCCGAACTGATCCAAAATCTCGTTCTGACCAAGCGGCAGGAGTATCATTTCATGCAGGAACTTACCCCATCCGAACAGGTCAACGTGTACCTTGATACAGTGTGAGGCAACCATGAAAATCGGCATTCTGATGACGGGTCATCCCCCTGATACGATGATGGCGGGGGGGCTCTACGACCAGTATTTCGAGCGGCTTCTTGACGGCCATGGTTTTACATTTGAAGGCTGGCCCGTTGTTGATGGCATTTTTCCTCAAAGCGTCGAAGATGCAGACGGTTGGTTGATCACCGGCTCCAAGCACGGAGCCTATGAGGACCACGCGTGGATTGCGCCGCTCGAAGAATTCATTCGCGACACATTCGACGCCAAACGACCCATGATTGGCATTTGTTTCGGGCATCAGATCATTGCGCAAGCCATGGGGGGACGGGTCGAAAAATTTGCCGAAGGTTGGGCCGTGGGGCGCACTGAATATCAAATGGATGGAAAAACCTGTTCGATTAACGCCTGGCATCAGGATCAGGTTGTCGAAAAACCGAACATGGCAGTGGTGACCGCGCGCAATGACTTCTGTGAGAATGCTGCTTTGATGTATGAAGATCGGATCTGGACCCTGCAACCGCACCCGGAATATGGCGCTGATTTCATCCAAGGTCTGATCGAAACGCGCGGCAAGGGTATCGTACCCGACCGTCTTTTGGACCAAGCACGCGCAACCTTGTATGCTCCCACGGATCGTCACGCTGTAGCTAAAGCCATGGCTGAATTTTTCACGAAAGAGAGGGCCTGATGGCCGATTGGACAGCGCAACTCCCGCCTGCAGCAGCAGCTTATCTGGAAGGGCGGCGGTTGGATGAAGTCGAATGCATCATCTCGGATCTTCCCGGTATTGCGCGCGGCAAGGCCGTTCCGGCGTCAAAATTCGCGCGTCAGGAATATTTCCATTTGCCGGACAGCATCTTCTATCAAACCATCACGGGCGATTGGGGCGAAGCAGCGGGCGATGACGGTTTTATCGAGAAAGACATGATCCTCAAGCCTGATATGAACACGGCGACCGCGGCACCCTGGACGGGGGACTGGACACTGCAGGTGATCCATGACGCCTTTGATCGCAATGGTGAAACCGTGCCCTTCAGCCCACGCAACGTACTGAAGCGCGTTTGCCAGCTTTACCGGGACAAAGGATGGGAACCGGTTGTCGCACCAGAAATGGAGTTCTTTCTGGTCGCGCGCAACCTTGACCCGGCACATGACATCAAGCCGATGATGGGCCGTTCCGGTCGACCGGCCGCCGCACGCCAAGCCTATTCAATGACCGCTGTGGATGAATACGGACCTGTCATTGACGACATCTACGACTTTGCCGAGGCACAAGGGTTTGAAATCGATGGGATCACCCAAGAGGGTGGCGCGGGCCAGTTGGAGATCAACCTGCTACACGGTGACCCGGTCAAACTGGCCGATGAAGTCTTCTATTTCAAACGACTGATCCGCGAAGCCGCCCTGCGCCATGATTGTTTTGCGACTTTCATGGCCAAACCCATCGCTGATGAACCGGGCAGCGCCATGCACATCCATCATTCGGTTTTGGAAACGGGAACGGGTCGCAATATTTTTTCCACGGAAGACGGGCATGAAACAGAGGCATTCGCGCACTTTATTGCCGGGCTTCAAAATCATATGCCGGCGGCTCTGGCTGTCATCGCCCCCTACGTGAACAGCTACCGGCGATACGTTAAAGATCACGCAGCACCGATCAATCTGCATTGGGGACGGGATAATCGCACCACAGGCATCCGGGTACCGCTGTCTGGTCCTGAGGCGCGACGGGTGGAAAACCGGGTGGCCGGGATGGATTGCAATCCCTACTTGGGCATCGCGGCCAGTCTGGCTTGTGGGTATCTGGGTCTCACGCAGAAGCAGAAACCGCGCGATGAGTTCAAGGGGGATGCTTATGATGGAGACGGTGATATTCCGCGCGTCCTTGGATCTGCGTTGGATCTGTTTGAACAAGCGACAGCATTGCACGACGTTCTTGGGCCGGAGTTTGCGCGGGTCTATTCAATTGTGAAGCGTGCAGAGTATGACGAATTCCTGCAAGTTATCTCCCCATGGGAACGCGAACACCTTTTATTGAACGTCTGATCCCAACAAATAACCAACGGACAAACCTGAGGGCCGCTTGTGAATTTGCTCTATGCCAATGATACGCTTGGGAAATATCCTCCAAGTTGGTACGCGGCCAGTACCCCCGCGCTCCCTCCTTTTGAAAGCTTGAAGGGAGATGTCAAAGCAGACGTCTGTATCGTCGGTGCAGGTTACACAGGCCTGTCCGCGGCCCTTCATCTGGCACAAGCCGGGCGTCGTGTGATCCTGCTTGAAGCCCACCGTGTGGGGTTTGGCGCATCCGGGCGCAACGGGGGTCAATTGGGGAGCGGTCAACGCGTGACGCAAGACGCACTGCAAAAGATGCTCGGAGACTCGTCTGCCCAAACACTCTGGGATCTGGGTGAAGACGCAAAAGCGCTTGTGAAATCGCTGATCGCGGAACACAGCATCAATTGCCATCTGAAACCGGGTGTCGCCTGGACCGGTTCCTCTGCCTCCGAAGTGGATGATTTGCATGCTTATGCAGAACTGCTCGATACGTCATATGGGTATTCGGACATCCAGACATTAAACGCCGCGCAATGCCACGAGATTTGCCCATCACCGGACTATCGCGGCGGTATCCTGGACAAGGGTGCCGCACACTTGCACCCCCTGGCCTTTGCCTTGGGATTGGCGCGCGCGGCAACAGACGCAGGCGTCGAGATTTACGAGAAATCTTGTGTTTTGGACGTTGCCCATGGCAAAGTTGCAGTCCTTCACACAGAAGCAGGGCGTGTTACCGCGGATCATGTCATCCTTGCCTGCAATGGCTATTTGTCATCACTCGCCCCCTCTGTATCTGCCCGCGTGATGCCGATCAACAATTTCATCGTCGCCACTGAACCTCTGGGAGATCGCGCAAAACAAGTGTTGAACGAGGACGTTGCAGTCGCCGACAGCCGTTTCGTTGTAAACTACTTTCGTTTGAGCCATGACAACCGGCTCCTTTTTGGTGGCGGCGAAAGCTATGGCTATCGCTTTCCAAAAGACATCTCCGCGACCGTTCGCAAACCAATGGAAATCGTGTTTCCGCATTTGAAAGGTGTAAAGATCGACTATGCTTGGGGCGGAACTCTCGGAATTACGATGAAACGCTTTCCCTATCTTGCTCGGGTAGCTCCCAATGTTCTGTCTGCGTCAGGATACTCCGGTCACGGAGTCGGTACCGCCACGCACGCGGGTCAATTGATGGCACATGCCGTTCAAGGACAAAGCGACGGTTTTGACGCGATGAGCGCCTTTCCAACGCCCGCTTTTCCAGGGGGTGGCGCATTGCGAAGCCCGCTGCTTGTTCTGGCCATGACGTGGTATGCGCTTCGTGACCGTTTCGGGGTTTAAAACGCAACACGCGTCATGAAAGATTCACTTGGATGCTGTGACCAATTGATTTATATTTTCCAAATATCAGATTTTGGAAAATCAAATATGACACCTCCCAATATGCATGCGGCCGAACCCATTCCCGAAAGCGCGCGATCAGAAATCGAGCGGCTTTTGCAATCCGGGGATCTCTTTCGTTACACGGCAGACAATGATTCACCCGTGGCATTGCTGGAATCCGAATTCGCGCAAATGATGGGCAGCAAATATGCCCTTGCCGTTTCATCCTGCTCGGCGGCTTTGTTCTTATCACTCAAAGCATTGGATCTACCCCGTGACGCCAAGGTTTTGATCCCCGGTTTCACATTTGCGGCGGTGCCTTCCGCCGTAGTTCACGCGGAATGCATTCCCGTTCTATGCGAGGTGGGCGATAACTATCGCATTGACCTGGATGACTTTGCATCCAAGCTTTCGGACAACATAAGCGCTGTTATTATAAGCCACATGCGCGGACATACCTCTGACATGGACGCGATCATGGCGCTTTGTGACGCGGAGCGTGTTCCTGTGATTGAGGATGCGGCGCATTCCCTTGGGACCGTCTGGCGCGGGCGAAAGATCGGTACAATTGGCCAAATTGGATGTTTTTCTTTCCAATCCTACAAGTTGATCAATGCGGGCGAAGGCGGCATTCTGATCACAGATAACGCCGATCTGGTGGCGCGCGCCATTATCATGTCAGGAGCTTATGAACATAACTGGCAAAAGCATCCTGTCTTGCTCGCAGCTTTTGCGCGCCATCAGAACAGATTGCCACTCTATAATTTGCGGCTGAACAACCTGTCTGCCGCTCTTATCCGTCCGCAATTGGATCTGTTGCCGAAGCGAGTTTTGGATGGCCGGCGAAATCACGACTACGTGGCGGCCCAACTGAAAAAGTCGCCTCATATCGCCGTACCGCATGAACTTGACGGCGAAGAACGCGCGCCCGACAGTATTCAATTCAATCTGATTGGACTGGATCATGCTGCAATCACGGATTTTGCAGCTTTCGCCGGGCAAGCAGGGGTAAAGGTGCAAGTTTTTGGTCAAAGCGCGGATAATGCGCGTGCCTTTTGGAACTGGCAATTTATTGAGAACCTGCCTGAATTACCTCAGACACGTGCGATGCTGATGCATGCTTGCGACGTGCGTTTACCCGTACAGCTGTCGCGCGGCGAACTCGATGCGGTCATAGGTGTCTTGCTGGATGCGGCCGACAAAGCGGCACCATCCAAGGCAACAGCAGTCGCCTGATCCCTATTTCAGCTTCGAAAGCTTTTCCTGCAAATCTGCAAGTTGCTTTTTGATCGCGTCAAGGTCTTCACTGTTCTCTTCTTCAGCAGCCGCTTCACCTGCATCTGGCGCGCTCCAGCCGCTGACACCGCCCATGCCACCGGTCATCGCTTTGATGAAGGCTTTTTGCTGCGCCTGCATCAATTCAAATCCTGGCATTTTCGCCATG
The DNA here is from genome assembly GCA_033344815.1 of Paracoccaceae bacterium. NCBI lineage: Bacteria > Pseudomonadati > Pseudomonadota > Alphaproteobacteria > Rhodobacterales > Paracoccaceae > Paracoccaceae bacterium. Next base: position 1,876,739 of record JAWPMR010000001.1, read on the forward strand.
GGGTTCATTGTTGTCATCTTGTCCATCACTTGGGACTGCCCGTCGCGCAGCATTTCAAATGAGGCCTGAAGAAACTGCGGCACCACGCTCGCTCCCGGCGTCATGTAACTGCGCACCAGATCATTCAGCACGTCAACTGGCAATACGCTTTCACCGCGGCTTTCATGTTCTGCAATGATTTGAAGAAGATATTGACGAGTCAGATCGTCGCCTGATTTCAAATCCACGATTTGAACCTCGCGGCCTTCACGTATCAAACTTGCGATATCATCTAGTGTGACGTAATCGCTGGTTTCCGTGTTATACAGGCGCCGGCTTGCATATCGCTTGATAAGCAATGGTTTGTCTTTTTCCGCCACGCAATTTCTCCCTGATCCGACGCTGCATTGCAGCTTAGGGCACAGATTTGTAAAAAGAAAGGGCGGGCTGTTGCAGCCCGCCCTCATAGTTTGCGCCATTCAGGGAGGAAGTAGGCGCTAACTGGGAGAGAAATTACTTTGCAGCAGCGGCTTTCTTGACTGCGGCTGTTGCTTCTTTTGTCGCTTTGTTGACAGCGGCGGATGCGTCTTCGCCCATATCTTTGCCTGCGGCCATCATCAGCTCAACTGTTTCCATTTGCGCTTTTTTCGCAACTTCAGCAAAAGCAGCCATATGCTCGGCAGCTGTTTCGGAATACGCGGATGCGAAATCGGTCATCGCTTTTGCGTAGTCGGCTGGTTCAGCTTTGGCTTTGGACATGCTCGCCAGTTTGGCCAGTGTCTCTTGTGTCCATTTGCTGGAGATTTCAGTTGATTTTTCAGCGGCAGTCAAAGCTACGCCGGACAGTTTTTCGTTCAGGGAAGCTGTTGTTTTAAACGCGTCTTCCATCGAAGCTGTGTCCACTGGGAATGCGCCCAGAACGTCTTTGAATACGGCGGTCATGTCAGGTGTCTTTGTCATGTCTAGGTCCTTTCGTCGCTTTCCGGATGATCCCGGCTGTGTCGCGTCTGACAAAGGATATACATGCTGCAGTGCGGCATTTCAAGTATTTTTTTCTGCACTGCAGCAATTTTATTCTGCATCGCTAAATGGATTTTAAATCAAAGGGTTGCTTTCTTCTCCACATATGTACCGGGAGCATCACAGAGCACTGGATGGCTGGAATCCCCCGGGATGCGTGCAGGAATCATCTTGCCAGACTGCTTTTTTAACCAGGATTCCCAGCGCGGCCACCATGAGCCTTCGGTGAAGTCGGCTTTCTCCAACCAGTCGGGATACTCCAGCGATAGATCCGTATTGGTATAGTGCCCATATTTGTTCCTTGTGGGCGGATTCACGATTCCCGCGATGTGACCGGATTGTGTGACAATGAACGTTTTGTTCTTAGAGCCCATTTGCTGCACTCCCCGATAACAGTCTTTCCAGGCTGCAATATGATCGGTCTCACAGGCGATCGCACAGATTGGAACATCGAGGTCTTCCAGCCGTAACTTCATGTCCAGAAGATCGAACCCACCCTGTGCCAATTCATTGCGTTGGCACAATCCACGCAAATATTGCATCGCCATTTTCGCAGGCAGGTTGGCGCCGTCCCCGTTCCAATAAAGCAAATCAAATGCGGGCGGCGTTTCGCCCATCATATAGCTTTTGATCGCCGGGCCATAAATCAAATCGTTGGACCGTAAGAAAGAGAAAGTTCTCGCCATAATAACCGAAGGCAGAACGCCTTTGTCTTCTACTTCCAATTCGATCCCGTCGATAAAGTCATTAGTAAGAAACGGCGCGAATTCACCTTGGTCAGAAAAATCCGTCAGCGCTGTGAAAAACGTTGCTGACTTGACCGACTTGTCGCCGCGTTGTTTCAAAAGGGACAATGTCAGCGACAGCGTGGTACCTGCGATGCAATATCCGACGGCGTTCACTTGCTTTTCTTTTGTGATCTCTTTGATCTGTGAAATCGCAGTCAGATAGCCGTCTTCAATGTAGTCCTCCATACCAACATCGCGGTAGGTCGGATCCGGATTGATCCATGACACCATGAAGACAGTGTAGCCCTGATCCGTCAGCCACTTCACCATTGAGTTCTGCGCTTTGAGATCCAGAATATAGAACTTGTTGATCCAGGGCGGGAAAATTACCAGCGGCGTCTTGTGCACCTGTTCCGTCGTGGCGGTGTATTGAATGAGTTCCATCATGCGATTGCGGAAAACAACCTTGCCCGGCGTGGTCGCGATGTTGCGCCCCAATTCAAACGCGCTTTCATCCGCAAGCTTCACAACGAGCTCGCCTTTATTGACTTCCAGATCGTGGATCAGATTTTCGAGCCCGTGCACCAGGCTCTGACCTTCCGTTTCAAGCGCTTTTTCCAAAGCATCCGGGTTTGTCGCCAGAAAATTTGTGGGTGACATCAGATCGACGATCTGACGCGCGAAATAGGTCAATCTGTTTTTCTCGGACGGGTCCAGGTCGCTGACATCCTGAACGGCTTGGTTCAGCGTTTCGGCGTTAATGAGGTACTGTTTCTTGACGTAATTGAAGTATGGATGCGTGTCCCACAGCGGATTGGCAAAACGACGGTCTTTGGGTCCGGGATCATCTGGCGCGGTAAGTTTACCCTTGGCCAACTCTTGCTGCGCCTGCACAAACTGCTTCATTGTTTCTGACCAAAAGGACATTTGGTGTTCAAAAACCTTGGCCGGATTGGTCACGGCTTCCGTCCAATATGCTTGTGCCGCGCGACCAAAAAGCTCCTGATTCGGCCCATCCAACGCCGGATTGTGCGTTTGGCGATTGGTTATCACACGGTGTAACCGTTCTGACAGCGCTTCAACTTTCTTGAGATTTTCGGTCATTCTCTCAAGTGTTTGCTCCGAAGGAATCACCTCGCTGTCAGTTCCTGTTGTCATATTAATCTTTCCCTCGTATGTTTGCAGTTGCAGCATAATGTCGTTGGCTTTCAGGGGGCGAACCGACTGTATGTTCCGGTAGGTACGGATATTAACAAGGAGACCCCTATGCGCTACATGGCCACTTATGACCTTATGGAGACTGTCCGCAACACAAACCAATGGCTCGGCGCGACAGCACTTGCCATGGGAGCTTACCCCGCTTTCTCATTGATTCCAAACCCCGCATTTGCATGGATGCAAGCATGGGGCGAAGTAACGGAGCGCACCTTTCAGCGTATGGTGGTGAAGCCGGACTGGAATATTCCGCCGGTACCCTGCAGCGATGGAAAGGACCACGTGGTCAGCACCGAAATCGTAGTTGAGCGGAGTTTTGGTGATCTCTTGCGTTTTGTAGTACCGGGACGCGACTTGCCAGACCGCAAGGTTTTGCTCGTTGCTCCGATGTCCGGTCACTACGCGACACTTCTGCGCTCAACAGTCATCAGCCTGCTACCGGACGCCGACCTCTACATCACGGACTGGCATAACGCGCGGGATATTCCGGTCAGTTCCGGCAAATTTGATATCGAAGACTACACGCTGTACCTTGTCGACTTCATGCGCGAACTCGGCCCGGACACGCATGTCATCGCAGTGTGCCAACCCGCACCGCTTACCTTGGCGGCAACGGCCTATCTGGCTGAAGAAGATCCCAAAGCGCAACCCCGCAGCCTGACCTTGATTGGCGGTCCGATCGATCCGAACGCCTCGCCCACGGACGTCACTGATTTTGGTCACCGGATGACAATGGGTCAACTTGAGGAGTTGATGATCCAACGCGTCGGCTTCAAATATCCCGGTGTTGGCCGCATGGTATACCCCGGTTTGTTGCAACTGAGTTCCTTTATCTCAATGAACTCCGAAACCCACAGTAAAGCGTTTGCCGATCAGATCGGTCGCGTTGCGCGGGGCGAAGCGGCTGATCACGACAAACACAATAAATTCTATGATGAATACCTTGCTGTCATGGACATGACGGCTGAATTTTACCTCAGTACCGTTCAACGGATTTTCAAAGACGGTGAAATTGCACGCAATGACTTTACAGTTGCGGGCAAGAAAGTCGATATCGGCAAAATCACGACTGTGGCTGTGAAAACTGTGGAAGGCTCCAAGGACGATATCTCTGCGCCTGGGCAGTGTATTGCGGCGTTGGATCTTTGCACCGGCCTTCCTGACAATAAAAAGGCCAGCCACTTGGAAGAAGGTGCAGGTCACTACGGTATCTTCGCAGGCAAAAGCTGGCGGCAAAATATACGGCCACTGGTGCTGGATTTCATTGATGCCAACAGCGGCAAACCCCCGCGCAAAGACCGCAAAGCAGCGAACAAAAACGCAGCTTGAACCAGATTTACCGCAGGACCAGAGGGAGCGCCATCCAGTCCCTCAGAGCCTGTGTGGTTTCTGAGGGCTGCTCCAACACGGGTAAATGTCCTGAATCCTCTAACACGCATAGTGTCGCATAAGGGATCAGCTCCGACATCAGTTCGTGCCGCTTGACCGGACAGAGGGCATCATGACGTCCGCATAGGACAAGTGCCGGAACTTTACACTTTCGCAGCGTGCTTTGTTGATCACGCCGGCGCTGCAGTGCACGGGACTGACGCACAAAAACTTCAGGGCCTAGCGCGACGGCCATATCCATGACCAGTGCGAGTATAGCTTGCTGGTTTGGTCCGGGAGCCAGATACTTGGGCTTCATTTCTTCGCGCATCACATCAAGCATGCGCCCGGTCCGCGCCGCAACGATTTGAGGTTCGCGAGCAGCTGCAATCTGGGGCGTTTCTGCAAGCGGGTTTGTGTCCAAAAATGCAATCCGCGTAACCCGATCTGGAGCACGGCGCAGGATCTCCATGGCTACGATACCGCCCATGCTCAATCCCGCCAAGGCAAACCGCTGGGGCAATTGGTCCAGCAATCCTGACGCAATCTCTTCAATCCGCTCACCTTGGGTGATCGGTGCAACTGTCACTGCCGTGTCTGCTGACAACTCAGCAATTTGTGGGCCAAAAAGACGCGCATCACACATCATTCCGGGCAGCAGCACCAACGGCTCAGTCATACTTTTGCGGCCCGCTAGATTTTCGACCTGCGTCTCTCATAACCTGCTCCAAAATGTAGAGTTTCCGACATGAGATTTACCTGCAATCATCTAGACCGCAAGCCCTCGGTGCATCGATTGGCTCAACGCCCAGTGTTACCAGAAACGTGCCACGCTCGCAGATCTACGGTTCAATGATGCCGCGCTGCCCATGCAGCGTATTTGACGCCGCTCATAAGTCCAAGGAAACACATTTTGCGTGGGACGACGCCAAGATCGATATCCGCCGAAAGCACTTTCATTGAGGCATCCTTGCTCAGGTAGGCGGGCCTTAAAATCTGCGTCGTTGCAAAATTACTGTTACAGAGAAGCAAAATAGAGATTTGGCGACCGGATCTTTGTCAGACCCGTGATCATTTGTGCGGGCATGGGTGGTTCTGCTATGCGAATTAGACCAGACCCTGTCGTTTCCTTTATTTGCTGATCAGCCCTGCATTGCAGCCTTTTGTCTTGCGCCAGCATTCTGGGTCAAAGCGCACACCGTTTGTGGGCCCTTTATCTAATCTCGAGCATTTTGCAACGCCGCGCGGGTGTGTCCAAGATCTGTGCTGAGAAAATTATCTCAGCGGTCGCTGCCTGATTAGTACTTTGGTCCATTACAAAGCCGGAAAAGAGCATCAATAAACCTTTCCAAGGCCCTCGAAGTCTTCGTGTCGAAAGTCAAGGACATCAACGACTTACCGTTGTCGTGCGCCATTACATTCCCAGTGGAAAATGCCTTTCCCTTGTTAGGAGAAACACAGTTTAGAGACCCGACTAAAATTCGCCGCGCTCATTGAAAACATGCCTGTCCCGAAGTGTTCGATGTTCATCGGCGTGCGCAGCTTTTGCCCACGGCGCATCGCCATCTCATTGTATCAACGCTGCCCCAGGCACAGGAATTGTGGAATTTTTGATGCGTGGACCCAACGTATTCGACCTCTTCTGCTAAAAGGCACCCTCACAATTTTCGCTATTTGGTAATTTGATGCCTCGGTAGGAAGGGAAGTCGGCATATCGTTGGCGACGTTCGGAGATGTTTTCTGACGGCGCATCGCCTGCGCGCAGCAACATACCCTTTGGCGCAATATAGCTGGATATTGTTTGCAAGGGCACTGGTCGCCATACAAGGTTAAAAGCCGCCAGTTTGGGAAAGAACCAAGCCTCCGAATAAGGAAGGTGGTCATGGATCCACCATGCCAGATCACGCCAGTCGCGCCCCTTTTCGTATTGGTCGGTGAACCATGGAATTGCGAGCGATGTTCCTGCAATGGCCTGCGTCCCGCTCCCTCTGTCCCAGATGTGGCATTCAATTGGGTTGTCATTTGCAGCACAGTTTAACTTGTTGACGTTGCCGTAACTATTCAAAGTCGGAGATCGATAGCCTGAACGTATTGCGACCCGACCGAACGTCTCTTCCAGAGGGTCCAGTAATTCGCAGCATAGTTTGCGACCGTTGGCGATCGTCAGTTCGGGGTTGGGCGGGAGATTCGAAATCCGATGCATATTGCCGATTTCAGAGTATAGAAAATCCCTCATGTAGTAGTATTTGGACAAGCGGATGCGTCCAAGTGTTTCGAGGCTCCACATGGACTTTGGGCTGCGCATCAAGTGTCACCGTATCCCAACCAACGAAAAGCCCCGTCGTTTCTCAGCGGTGCAAACGGGTTATGCGCGATTTCCCAAATGTGTCCCTCAGGATCAGAAAAATACCCATGATGCCCTCCCCAGAATACGTCCTGTGCAGGTTTTAGAATCTTCGCACCAGCCTCCTGCGCGCGCGTCAAGAGCGGGGCCACCTCATCTTTGGTCGATAGGTTGTGGGCAAACGTGCTTGCACCATACCCCAGCGCAGCCATCGGCACGCCTATGTCCTCGGCTAATTTTCTCAAAGGGTACAGACCAAGCGTCTGACCGATCAAATCATAAGCAACCACACCATCCGGGGACGGCGTGCGCTGCCAACCGAGCGCGTCATAGAAAGTAGACAGCACCTGCACATCCCGCGCGCCAAGAGTGATCAGGCTGATCCGTTGCTCCAATTTCGCCTCCTATTCTGCAAGGGCCAGTATGTCTTTAACCGCCGTTTCAATCATCTCAAGACAAGGTTCATCCGAGAAACGATGATCCGCATCCTTCACCAGTATCAATCGCATGTCAGGACAGGACGCATGGCCCATCAGGCGTAACGCTGTATCTGTGCTGACAGCAGTATCTGCCGTACCTTGCAGGCACCGCACTGGGAACGGCAACATCAGCGGCGTCCGCAATACCAGTTGTTTTCGACCGTCTTCGATCATCCGCCAGGTGATCACATAGGGCTCCATGTAATCAGACGGAATTTCGATACGGCCTTTCTTCTCCAGTTCGGCTTTTTGGGTCGCGTTGAACCCTTCCCAATACCCATCTTCGGTAAAATCCGGCGCTGCTGCAATCGTTACAAGGCCCATGATCCGGTCTGGAACACGCCGCGCCAGCAGCAACGCCTGCCATCCTCCCATGGAAGACCCGACCGGGATGATCGGCCCATCTGTAAGCTCTTCAATGATGTGAATGGTGTCTTCCGCCCAATCCCCAATGCAACCTTCTTCGAAAACCCCGGAGGACTGGCCATGACCCGAATAGTCGAACCGCAAGAACGCGCGCCCCTGCGCCTGCGCCCATGCTTCCAGATGAAGCGCTTTTGTACCCTCCATATCCGATTTAAGCCCGCCCAAGAACACGATGCATGGACCGTTACCTGACGTCAGGTGGTAGGCCAGCCTGCGACCCGATGGACCGTCGAGATAGTGTGGAGAGGTCATTCAGCATCCTTTTTCTTCAATCATGTGTGCAAGCAGACGTTCTCTGCAACAGCTATCTGGCAAATTTTATACGTTACCACATTGTCACGTGACTATATAATCACCTATAAGCAATCTATGGATTCGACTTTCAAAGCACTCGCAGATCCTGCACGCCGTACCCTGCTCGACAGTCTACGGGCTAAACCGGGGCAAAGCCTGCAAGATCTTGAAGGCCAACTCGACATGACACGGTTTGGCGTGATGAAGCATCTGCGTGTGCTGGAAGACGCAAAACTGATCGTGACCCAAAAAAAAGGCAGGTTCAAATTCCACTACCTCAACGTACTTCCCTTGCAGGAGGCCATAGATCGCTGGGTCGAACCTTTACTCGTCAAACCAGCGGCGCGAGCGGTGCTCAATCTCAAATCTCAACTTGAAGGAACACCGAAAATGACCAAACCCGACTTCGTTATGCAGACTTTCATTCACTGCACACAAGATGCCCTTTGGCATGCCTTAACCGACCCTGAGGCCAATGCAGCCTACAATTTTGTTGCTGGCAGTTGCGTGCGCGAGGGCAACAAACTTGTGTTTAAAATGCCCGATGACGGTTTGATGTTGGTTCTGACGGAAACGCTACTGACGCCAAAAACCCGCATCGAAAGCACCTTTGAACCCCATTGGGCAGGTCCCGATGTCCCGCTTGAGCAATCACGCTTTGTCTATCTGATCGAACCGCAGGGCCCGAATTGCCTACTGACGGTGGAGCATTACGACATTCCCGCAGGTCAGGAAGGTATCGCAGATGGTTGGCAGCGGACACTGGCAGGGCTGAAAACATGGCTGGAAACCGGTCAGGCTATAAAATTTGCCCGCGCGGAAGCGGAGGTCTGAGGGATGCAGTCAGGATCTCTTTCAACCGAACTTGTTATCGTTGTTCTTCTGTCGGTTTTTGCGGCATCCCTTTGGATTCCCTACATCGTGGGTGTGAATATGCACCCACAAGCCGATGTTGATGATTTCGAACGCCCGCCATCCCTCACAGAATTCCCACCATGGGTCCATCGAGCGCACCGCGCGCACCTGAATCTGATTGAACAACTGGTCCCGTTTTCCGTACTGGTTTTAGTCGTTGACCGGTTGGGAGCATATTCCGCACTGACATATTGGGCGGCGGTCATATTTCTTTTGGTACGGGTCGCTCATGCGGCGGGAATGATTTCCGGATTGGCGCGCTTCCCATTGCGCCCTATCCTTTTCTCCGTCGGATGGCTGTGCTGTTTAGCAATTGGCTATGCTGCGGCCTTTCACACATGAAAAAGCTGATCGTCGCGCAATTACCCGCCGACGTAAGGCGTCGCACCGGGACGATAGAAAATCTTTTGATTGTGCAAACGCCCAAGTAGCTCTTCGGTCTCCCGCTGGTCCGCTTCAATTACGGTGATTGACTGCAAGTCGGCCGGGTTTTGATCAGACAAAGCCCGCCGCATCTTGCACAATTCACGTCCACGCGCCCGCAGAGACTCTTCGATCAGATCGACATCATGTATGCTCAATTCAAAACTGCGATTGAAACGTGGCATTTAGCTTCTCCTTGGACGCAATTACGCTTTTGTTATGTCGGAAATAACATGTGAAATGTCGCAGTCAACGTATTCTTCGGTATACAAGCAACCGCTTCGCTTGACAGTTTGAATCCCAGCCGTCATGCCACTGCACATAACCCGCAACCGGGCGTCTCGTAGGCGTCAAACTGACGAGGAGTGCCCCAGATGGCCCCAAGCGACAGCTCAGTCTCACTTACCTTTCCCGATGGCAACGCACGCGAATACAACGCAGGCATAAGTGCGGGAGAGGTCGCCGCTAGCATTTCGACATCGCTGCGCAAAAAAGCGATCAGCGCAACCGTCAATGGCGCGCATTTCGATCTGGCATGGCCCATTGACGCAGACGCCAGCATCGCCATCCACACCATGCAAGACGAAGATCAGGCGAACGAATTGGTGCGTCATGATCTGGCGCACATCATGGCGCGGGCAGTGCAGGAAATCTGGCCTGACACCCAGGTCACCATTGGCCCGGTGATCAAAGATGGTTGGTATTATGACTTTGATCGCAAGGAACCGTTTACGCCTGAAGATCTCGGCCTGATCGAGAAAAAGATGAAGGAAATCATCAACAAACGTGATCCGGTGCGCACAGAGGTCTGGGACAGATCGCGCGCGATCAAGCATTATGAGGACAAAGGCGAACCTTACAAGGTCGAGCTCATCGATGCGATCCCCGGCGATGAGCCGCTGCGCATGTATTGGCATGGCGACTGGCAGGATCTGTGCCGCGGACCGCACCTACAACACACCGGTCAGGTACCCGGCGATGCGTTCAAGCTCATGTCCATCGCCGGCGCATATTGGCGCGGCGACAGTGATCGCGCGATGCTACAACGTATTTACGGGGTGGCTTTTACAGGCAAGGAAAAATTGCGCGCCCACCTCAACATGCTCGAAGAGGCTGCCAAACGCGATCACCGCAAACTGGGCCGCGAAATGGACCTCTACCACATGCAGGAAGAAGCGCCGGGCCAGGTGTTTTGGCATCCGAATGGTTGGTCGATCTACACCGAACTGCAAGACTATATGCGGCGCAAACAACGCGCTGCCGGCTATGTAGAAGTGAACACACCACAAGTGGTGGACCGCAAATTGTGGGAAGCGTCAGGACACTGGGACAAATACCAGGAGCACATGTTCATCGTCGAGGTGGACGAAGAGCACGCGCGCGAAAAAGCCATCAACGCTTTGAAACCGATGAATTGTCCCTGCCACGTGCAGATATTCAACCAAGGGCTCAAGTCATACCGGGACTTGCCCCTGCGTATGGCGGAATTCGGGTCCTGCAACCGGTACGAACCTTCCGGCGCATTGCATGGTATCATGCGCGTGCGCGGATTTACGCAAGATGATGGGCATATATTCTGCCGCGAAGACCAGATCGAAGCGGAATGCGCCGCATTCATCAATTACCTGTCGTCCGTGTATAGCGACTTGGGCTTTGAGACCTTCGAAATCATGTTCGCCACACGTCCCGAAAAACGCGTTGGTTCCGAGGAAAGCTGGGACCACGTCGAAGCCGCTCTGGAAAACGCGATCAAGGCAACCGGTCATCCCTATACATTGGATGAAGGCGAAGGCGCCTTTTACGGACCAAAACTCGACTTTAAGTTGACCGACGCGATCGGCCGCGAATGGCAATGCGGTACGTTTCAGGTGGACCCGAACCTGCCTGACAGGCTGGATGCGACATATATTGCAGAGGATGGCGCAAAGCATCGCCCTTATATGCTGCACCGTGCCTGTTTAGGGTCATTTGAGCGTTTCATCGGCATCCTTATTGAAAATTCGGCCGGTAAGTTGCCTTTTTGGCTGGCACCGCGACAGGTCGTAGTTGCTTCGATCATTTCGGATGCGGATGAATACGTGTTGGAGGTTGTTGAAAACCTACGCAAGGCAGGTGTGCGGGCCGAGGCCGACACGCGCAACGAAAAGATCAACTACAAAGTCCGCGAACATTCTGTCGGAAAGGTGCCGGTGATCTTGGCCGTTGGTGCGCGTGAAGTTGAAGAGCGCACTGTCACAGTCAGACGTCTGGGTGAAAAACGGACCAGCGTCCAACCACTGGAAGAGGTTACAAATGCGCTTTCCATCGAAGCAACGCCACCAGATCAGCTGTAACAATCAATCAAGGTATTGGTGAATATCAGCCCGTTTCGGCACTTTTTGTAACAATTCAGGGGAAATCAGGCAGGATTTTGCGGAATTGGACACTTTTGCCTGACACCTCTGTGAAACACCGCGTCGTGAATGGAGTTTTAAGAGATCAGCGGCTAGATATTTTGGTATCGTTGGCCGCTATGGTCCGTAAAAAGGGAATTGAATCATGTCCAACACAATGAAAACAGTCGCCATTGCAGGTGCAGTCGCAGCAGCAATGGCATCTCAGGTGACGACAGCTCAAGCTGCTGCCAAGGAAAAATGCTATGGCATTTCCCTGGCTGGCGCGAATGACTGTGCAGCAGGTCCCGGAACAACCTGCGCCGGTACATCAACCGTGGATTACCAAGGCAATGCATGGACGCTGGTGGATGCCGGTACCTGCGCAGAAATCGACTTGCCCGCCATGGCGGATGGCACATCCCGTGAGGGCTCGCTTGAAGAACTTGAGCGCGATCTGCCTGCATAAAGCGACCCACAAGCATCTGATCAGTCGGTTTTGCACCGGCTGATCCTGCACACAAACAACCACTGGACCGAGGCAAAACCTAGGAGGGCCAAGATGTTAGACACCTCTTCCGGTTCTCCCGGATTGCCGCTTGCACCCGGTGTCGGTTACAAAGCACAGCATTTCTCAGAATTGTGCGCCGATCCCGGCCCGGTCCAATGGATCGAAATTCACGCCGAAAACTACATGGGCGACGGCGGGAGACCGCACGCACAACTGCGCACTTTAAGTGAGCGGTTCAGCCTTTCGGTACATGGTGTCGGTTTGAGTATTGGCGGCGACACACCATTGGACCGCAATCATCTGGCGCGCCTCAAACATCTCGTCGAATGGTCCAATCCTGCCAGCTTCTCCGAGCACCTCGCTTGGTCCACACATGACGGCGCATTTTTGAATGATCTGCTGCCGCTGCCCTATACAAGCCAAACCTTGGCACGCGTTGCAGATCACATTGATGACGTGCAATCCACGTTGGGGCGCAAAATGTTGCTGGAAAACCCATCCAGCTATCTGACTTTCGAAGAAAGCACCTGGTCGGAGACCGATTTTCTGAATGAACTGGTGCGGCGTACCGGATGTGGTCTGCTGCTGGACGTCAACAACGTTTTCATCTCTGCCACGAACCTGAAGGTTTCCGCGCGCGCTTATGTCGAAGCGCTTCCGCTTGACGCTGTTGGCGAAGTTCATGTCGGCGGACATGACGAAGACACAGACGACAAAGGCTCCCCTTTGCTCATCGACAGCCATGCAAAGCCAGTAGAAGACCCGGTTTGGGAGTTGCTGGACTTCACGCTCGCCAAATCCGGCGCAAAGCCTGTGCTCGTGGAGTGGGACAATGATGTTCCAGACTGGCCGACACTGCGCGCGGAAGCGGAACGCGCATCAACAGCGCTTTGCGCAGTTCTATGAGCGTGTCACAAACAGAATTCAGCGGCGCTCTGCTGAACGCCGAAAAGGATGTGCCGAAGGGCTTATTGGACGCTGGACGAGCGCCAGCCGGTCGCAGGTTTTCTGTTTACAGAAACAATGTCATTGTATCACTCGCCGAAGCGCTCGAAACGGCCTTTCCCCTCATTTGCAAGCTCTTGGGACGCGATAGCTTCACCAAACTCGCGACACTTTATGTCCGTGAACACCCCCCGACTTCACCTTTGATGATGTTTTATGGTGACCTTCTGCCAGATTTTCTGGCGAATTTTTCACCGCTTTCTCACATTGGCTATTTGCCTGACTGCGCGCGCCTAGATCTGGCCATGCGCCGCTCCTATCACGCGGCGGATGCGATCCCGATTGACCCTCTGATTTTTCAGGACAAGCCGGAAAAAATCATGGCGCTAAAGCTATCACTTGCGCCGTCCACAATTGTTATCAGGTCGCCTTGGCCAATTTTTGACATCTGGCGTGTCAATTTTGACACCGATGCTGCGCCACCACGCCCCATTGCTCAGGATGTCATAATCACCCGGCCTCAGTTCGATCCTTCTCCGCATTTACTTGAGCATGGCGTCGCTGACTGGCTTGAACGGATGCATAACGGTGTCAATTTTGGGGAGGCCCACGAGCAAACCCTAAAAGCCACCCCGGCTTTCGATCTGGAAACTGCCCTGGCCCAAGCACTGCAAACCGGTGCTCTTACGGAATTCAAGACAAAGGACTACTAAATGATTGGCCTCTATACCTCAGTAACAGAGCGTCTGGCGCGTGCCGATTGGCTGCTGTCAACGCTGGCACGCTTTGTTTTCGCGGCCACACTATTGTTGTATTTCTGGGTGTCAGGACTGACAAAGCTGGGGGAGGGATTTGCTGGCCTGTTTCAACCATCAGTTGGCGCCTATGCCCAAATTTTCCCCAAAGCCATGGAGGCCGTGACATATGACACATCGCAACTTTCGATGTTTCACTGGGCTGTCGTGGTTTCTGGCACATGGTCTGAGTTTATTTTGCCCGCTCTGATCGTGTTGGGCCTTTTAACGAGATTATCCGCATTGGGCATGATCGGTTTCATTGTAGTACAGTCTCTGACTGATCTTTACGGCCATGGTGGGTTGGAACACCCCGAAACCTTTGGCGCCTGGTTCGACCGCTTTCCAGACAGCGTCATTATGGACCAGAGAAGTTTTTGGGTTTTCCTTTTGATTGTGCTTGTCATCAAGGGCGCAGGCCCCCTGTCTCTGGACAACGCGTTCAAACGCCGCAATACCCCAGTATAACATCAGGTCACCACCAGCTCTTGTTGCGTCTCGCGGTGCCAGCCCAAATATAGCGAGGCCTCTGTTGCTATCAGGGGACGCTTCATCACCGCCGGATGTAACCGCAGCAAGTCAATGGCCGGTAAATTTCGTTCGTGTTCTTCCAGTCCACGCCACGTTTTTGAGCGCGTGTTTATCACAGCGTCCCCAAAGGTTTCCAATGCAGCAGTCAGAACTGAATCGGGAATACCGTCCAGGCGAACATCGACCAACTCAGCTTGTGGCAGCGACTTAAGCGCTTTTCGGCAAGTATCACAGTTCTTAAGTCCAAAAATTATCATAATTTACTCACAATCCATATTTTCTGAGGTGCAATTACAGGCTTTAGTCCCGTTTTTCTTGATTTTTAAACCTAAAGGTCAATCTCTTAAACAGTAGTCTTCCGATATTTCGGTTGATCCATAAATAAGCCGCGTCCGAGCGAACGACGCGGTGCTAGATTGAAAAAGGAGGCACGGGACTGATGCCAAACGGCACCGTGAAATGGTTTAACACAACCAAGGGCTATGGTTTTATCGCGCCCGAGGAAGGTGGTTCTGACGTATTTGTACATATATCGGCTGTTGAAAGGTCGGGTCTGACCGGGCTTGCTGATGATCAAAAGGTCAGTTTTGAGCTATCCGAAGGGCGAGATGGCAGACAAATGGCAAGCGACCTGAAGGTATTGTAGAGTGTTTGGCGCCAATCGAAATCCGGCTATCGGCCGTTTCCGATTTGATCTTCATAATGGAGGCGGTGCTATGCAATCAGAGATGAAGGATTGCTGCCCCTTGTTTAAAACGACCTGAAGGATATTTGGATCCGTCAGGCGGTAGTTTAGAGCACAACACGGTGGTCTTGTGTTGTCGTCATTCTACCGTGTTGGATGACGACCGATTCCTCATGACGGGTGTGAGATAACTGGCCAATCAGTCATTCATTGTGGATCCAGGCATGAGGGTTTCACAACATCTGTTCTGAAGAGGGTGATCCTCGCGTGTTTCAAAGTATATTTTTTTGCGATCAACTCGATGGCGTCCTGTGCAATGCACGCTGGACGTTTATTCGATCGGATTCGGGTAATGGCGCCGAGAAAGCAGATGAAGAAGTGGCCGCGGCATAGATGATCTCTTTTGCATTCTGCATGCGTTTGATTTCGATCGCCAGTGGTTTCCGAAGGTGTTTGTCCGGGATGTGCGGCATTAGGAAGGCTTCGGCGTCACCAGTCCACCGATGACAATAGCGTTTGACAATGGTCAGTTGCAACGCGGCGGTTCGAGCCGGTCGCATGCGGTATCAATCAACGAGACGTGCTCGTGACCTGACGGCGGCCAAACGCTGCTGCCAACGGCGACGGAACCTTATGTGCCCCTGAACCTAACTTTGCGCGAGGCAGGTATTAAACCTTTGGCAGGGCACAAAGCATACAGCGCGATGAAAGCCTTGCGTCAAACCAGCCCCCTATTTTCAACGTACTTCAGAAAGGCCGCAATTACGTCCGGGTCGGGCTCGCGTCCAGTGAATCCGCGAACGTAAGGTGCCAGCCGCGACATGCGCGTTTCCATGTCTTCCTTCACTTCCAACGCGTGATACCCCAGTTGCATGAAGTACAAGATCCGCGCCCGTGCATCCGCGTCTATCTCTGAATAACCATGTATCGCAAAGGACGCTTTCAGGCCCGAAATACGCTTGCGGTCTGCGTCATCCAACCGGCCACGAAGGGCTGGATCCCGGCGAGACCACTCACGTATCGCAAAATCCAGACCACGATCAAACTTTGATGTATCCACAAAACAGCGAAAGAAGTTGCAGACAGCCTCGGTGATGTTGGCTGAGGGAATCTGGCAGTGATGCACGATCTGCGCTGTATTGCGTGCCTCCCATTCATCCAAGAGCGCGGCTTGCAGGTCAGCGCGATCCTTGAAATACCAATAAAAGCTGGACCGTGACACGCCCATCCGACTGGCCAGCCCAAGTATTTTAACCTCTCCAACACCCTCAGTCACAAGCACATCACGAGCCATGTTCAGCCAATCCTGACGTGTCACTTTCACATGGCCAACCAGTGGATCCTTGTCTGGGTCGTCGCGATGAAGGAGAGGTATGTTGCGCATTGCCATCGTTTAACTCTCGGGCGGCGCGCCGCCTTCGGCCGTCCGTTTTGCAATGAAGGTATTGAGCGCTTCGACTTTAGTGTCATCTACCGGTATCGGAGCCTCGTTCTTCACGATCTCTTGCCAGACGTCTGTCGCGCGCGTCGAGGCATCCCGCGCGCCGCGATCCGTCCAAGTGCCAAAATTGGCGTAGTCATGCACGATGGGTTCATAGAATTCGGTGTCATAGCGTTCCATTGTCTGCGGTGATGCGAAGAAATGGCCGCTCGGATCCACTTGAGACAATGCGTTCTCAAATCCAATCTCATCCGCGCTCGCCCCTTTGCCTGCGCATAGTTCAGCCACCATATTGAGGACTTCGACATCGGTGATGATCTTTTCATAAGATACGCTGAGACCGCCTTCGAGCCAACCTGCAGAATGAATGACGACAGTTGCACCTGCCATCAAACAACCCCAGAGACCAAATTGGTTCTCATTCGCCGCCTGGACATCGTTCTGGTTCGACGCAGAGCCTGCGGCGCTTCGCCAAGGCAGACCGGTCAATCTCGCCAGCTGTCCCGCGGCAAGCGAGGCCTGAAAATGTGCTGGTGTGCCAAAGGCGGGCGCGCCGGATTTCATGTCAACATTTGAGGTGAAGGTACCATAGCAAATTGGCGCGCCGGGAGTCACAAGTTGGGTAAGAGTAATCGCGGCCAAAGCTTCGGCATGGCTGAGTGTAACTGCGCCAGCTACCGTGATGGGCGCCATGGCCCCCATCAGCGTGAAAGGCGTGACAATCGACATTTGCCCGTGACGGGCAAAATCTATCAGTCCCTGCGCCATGGGAATATCTAACGTTCGCGGGCTGTTTGTGTTGATGATCGTGTAGCAATGCGGGTTCGCGGCAAACTCTGCATCCGTCACACCGCGAAAATCGCGTAGCATTTCAAAGCAGTCCATGCTTTGAGGGGTCCCACGAGAGAACACAAACGGGAATTTATTCGACAGCGTCATCTGGGTTTTGGTCGTAAAGTAATGCCGAATATTCGTGGCAATATCTTGTGGCTCCACGGAAGGCGACAACATCTGCAAGACATCAAAGTGTTGGTTCAGTTTTGTGTACTCTACGAAGTCAGAAGATGACCCGGGACGCCGTCCACGCACCAGATCGGTCGCGTGCGGCGCGCCGGCACCGGGTTGGAAAATCATACGTCCAAGTTCGAAGGTTAGGTCTTTACTGCGATGGCCTGCCCGGCCCTGAATGGATTTGGGTGCCGTTTCCAGTGCAGCATTGATCACGTCAGCGCCAAGGTAAACCATATCGCCTACAACACGCGCACCGGCTTTGCGGTAAATCTCGACGGCCTCTGGAAGCAACACCTTCACACCCAGCTCTTGTAGCGTGCGCAGAGCCGTTTCATGAATTGCGGCAATCTGATCTGTCGAGAACACCTCTGCGACTGGAAAAGGATTGCGCAAGTCGTGATAATTAACCCGCCGTTTTGACGCGGGCGTTGCCGCAGTCGCGCGCCTGCGCCGTCCACGCGATCTGGGTTCTTGGGTGTCCATCTGCCTAAACCCGCATGGCCCGGCCCGCCGGGTCATAAGGCGATGCTGCGATCACCCGGGCGGGCTGCTCAGCGCCTACAATATGAACCGACAGCTCCGTGCCCTCGGCGCAGTGTTCCTGGTCGATCATCGCCATTGCCAAGGACTTGCCAACCGTGTGGCCATAGCCGCCTGAGGTCACGAAGCCAACGACCTTGCCGCCCGCCCAAACGGGCTCGAACCCTGTCGCATCCGCGTCCTTGGATTCCACCTCAAGCGTGACCACTTTTTGGGCGGGTTCATTACCATTGCGTTCAGCAGTCGCCGCTGCCTTACCGATGAAGTCCGTGTCCCAGTCAATCCAACGATCCATGCCTGTTTGTGCGGCCGTGTACCCTTGAGTGAATTCCGCTGACCAAATACCAAAGCTCTTTTCCAGACGCAGGCTCAGCAACGCGTTAAATCCGATTTCACGGATGCCCTGATCGGCCCCTGCCTCCAATAACATCTTGCGCAACGCGATATGTTCTGCCGCTTTGCAGTGAATTTCATATCCCAGTTCGCCGGAAACCGACAGACGCCCGACTCTCGCACGAACCAGACCAATGTCAAAGACGCCGCACCCCATAAACGGAAGATCACCGATCGGACCATCCGTCAGCTTTTCGATCACATTGCGACTTTCAGGGCCTGAAAGGGAAAAGCCGACAGTCGCGTCTGCAATGTCTTGCAGAACAACGTTTTCGCCCATGTGGTCGTGAAACCATCGCATGTGCCAATCGCGCAGGTAATAACTGCCCATAATCCACCAGGTACCATCGCCCCAGTTGAACACCGTCAAGTCGCCTTTCAGGTTGCCCTCGGGTGATAACATTGGGGCCAGTTTCGCACGCCCGGCTTTGGGCAACTTGCAAGCCATGATCCGGTCCAGCCATGCCGCTGCCCCGCTCCCGGAAACCTCGAATCTGGAGAAGCCTGTAATGTCCAGCAAGCCCACATGTTCGCGTACCGCTTTGCATTCTTCTGCGACAATCTCGAATGCGTTTGACCGCTTGAGGGTCGGCGTTTCCTCAAAATCAGGCGTTGGGGCAAAATACAACGGCAGTTCAAGACCCGCACTTGCACCCCAGCGGCACCCCGCTGCGGTCATGTCAGTATAAGCTGGTGCCATCTTGAGCGGACGGCCCGCCGGCAACTGTTCGTTTGGATAGGTCATCACAAACCGACGCGTATAGAACTGGCCTGTGGTTTCCTTGATGAATTGCTTATTCTCGGCGTAATCGCCAAAACGCGCAATATCCATGCCGTAAACATCCGCCTCAGTCTCACCGTGGATCATCCATTCCGCCAGCGATTTGCCCACACCGCCACCTTGCAGGAAGCCCGCCATGACGCCGCAGGCGCACCAATACCCTTTCTTTCCGCGCACAGGCCCAACCAGAGGATTGCCGTCCGGAGCAAACGTAAAAGCGCCGTTCACCCAGGTTTTGACGCCAACGTTCTGCAGATCAGGATAGCGTTGGAAACCCAGCGTCAGTTCGTGTTCGATCCGGTCCGGATCTTCTTGCTGCAACTCAAAGCCGTATTCCCATGGCGCACCATCCATCATCCAATGTTGATGATCGATTTCATAAATGCCCAATAATATACCGTTCTGATCCTGTCGCATGTAGGTGAACCCTTCAAGGTCGACGACCAGCGGTAGTTCCTTTTCCAACGCTTCCACTTGCGGGATCGTATCCGAGATCAGATAGTGGTGATTCAACGGGCTGACGGGCAATTCAATTCCTGCCATACGACCCACCTGCTTTGCCCAAAGGCCAGCGGCGTTCACGACATGCTCGGTTTTAATGGTGCCCATGTCGGTCACCACCTCCCAGCCAACTGCGGTCTGGTTCAGTTCCAACACGCGAGTGTTCTCAAACACTTGGGCACCGTTCTTTTTGGCAGCACCTGCATAGGCATGCACCGTGCCTGTCGTGTCAACATAACCTTCGCGGTCCGCCCACATGCCACCCAGAATGCCGTCAGTGGACATGATCGGGCAGAGTTCGCCCGCTTCTTCGGGGGTGATCAGGTGAACGTCGTCAATGCCGATAGACTGGAATGTGCGATAAGCCGATTGCAACCATTCCCAGCGATCTGGCGTGCCTGCAAGGGTCATGCCACCGGTCATATGCATACCAACGGACTGGCCTGACTCTTTCTCGATTTCGCCCAACAGATCGATGGTGTAAGCTTGCAAACTGGCAATATTAGGATCCGCGTTCAACGCGTGAAACCCCCCTGCCGCATGCCAGCTCGAACCAGCCGTCAGAATTTTTCGCTCTAGCAGGCAAACATCTTTCCAACCCATTTTCGCAAGGTGATACAGGACCGATGTGCCAACAACGCCACCGCCAATCACTACAGCCTGATAGTGTGTTTTCATTTTGATCTCCCTGCCGATTTCGCATGCTGCAAGCAATACGGGTGCAAAAACTGTCTTCAGCCTATTTCCACCTCATATATGAAACACTATTGGACATACCTGTCCAGAGATATAATGATCGTATTGCCAATCGCGACAAACCGGTTCTGCAGAGTCCCAATGCAGCCTACATCGGATGCTCATTTACACTTATCGGGCACGCCGTGCGGACCAATTGATAGATCCGGGCTTTCTTGGCCCTGCGCGCATCCGCAATCTATACTTTGGGCAGTTTTGCTTCGCGAAGCACCCCTCGCGATCACGATTGGGGCTAGAAGAAAACCGCCTTTGAAACGATCGCAAGCCGACAACTGGGAAGCGATTGGGCACTCGTGGAATGGGAAACTGGAACCCTAGTTCCAAGGCTGTTCGTCGACTATCTAATCACTGGATTCGATAGACAAAGTTGAGCTTTCTACTCCTACCACCCGGCGGGCGCGGGAATGGCACGCCGTTTCTCACTTGTGCTTTGGCTGCACGCTCGATTTCAGGCGAGCCTACGCCATCAATAATGTCCACCGAGGCCAGTGTTCCGTCAGGATTGATCTCGAAGAACACCCGCGCCCAACCCTTTCCTGAAACAGCAATGGGTCGAACGCGGTTCAGATGGACTAGAACCTGACCGGCATAGTTGGTCACATCCGAGTTTCCCGGGCCGCTGGAATTACGAAAACCGATCCCCCCGGATCGGGTACCGCCGCTTTGACCCGCAAAAACATTGGTCCCGTCACGCTGGTAAGCAGTGAGCGGTGACTCAATCGTTTGCGCCGGCGCAAGCCGCGTGTCTCTGAGTTCTGGCGTGCCGTTCGCGAGTCCCTCGGGCCCTGATGATTGCCGCGGTGTGCGCAGCCGCGGTCGCAAGGATGTCGTCACCCGCGTTTCAGAAACGGCAGTGTCATCTTCATCAATAGGGTTTTGCACGTCCGCAGGCTCAGGCTCTACCGGCGTTAACTGATCTTCCGGGTCAACCGTTTCGGCTTCCAACGGCGTTACCGGGACTGCCGAGGGTAAAGCGGCGAGCCGCTGTGGCGTTGAAACGACCGGAGGTGTCGGCAGGGACTCAACCGGAACGGCCTCAAGACGTACCAAGCCCCCCTCCGGGCTACCCTCCGGCACTTCGGTGGCTGTATCGGTGCCGTCCGGCGGTGCGACCGGCGCTTCAGCGATCTCGTTGCCTGATCCGTTCGAAGGTTCGATTGTTGTTGGTTCTGGTACGTCACCCAGCGCCGGTTCGGAGGGTCCTGTTGTCTCAGGCTGTACAACCGGCGCCGAGCCAGTATCCGGCGACGCGACCTGCTGTGGATTGTCCGAGGCCACAAGCGCCTGACTTGTGGGTGTATCGGCACGCTCCGGTTCTGGGACAGGTTCGGAGTCAGGCTCGGGGACTGGAGCACGTTCCGGCTCGACAGGCTGGGCACGGGTTTCAGCGACGTCTTCAAATGCACGGCCCAACGAGACCACATTCGTTGATACATCCTCTTCGGGTTGCTGCAATTGGGCCCGGGTTGTCATACCCAGACCAAGAAAATGCACCGCCAAGGACAATAAGACGGCGACGATCGCAATCGCGGTCGACCTCGGGATCATTCGAGCGCCCGCTCAGTCACGAGAATAACAGATGTCGCGCCAAGACGGCGCAAGGTACTCGACACCTCGATCAGGCGTGCACCAAGTGCATCGCGATCAGGGACGATCCGTACAGGACCCGCTTCGTGGTTGGCCATATAACGTTCCGGATCCGTCAGCATCCCGCGAAAACTCAACGTTCCGTCTTCGCGCAGAACCAGAGCGTCGGGTGGCTCGCGCCCTTCAAGACCGGATGTGTCTACAAGTTTTAAATCGCTATCAAGCGGCGCGGCAACCGTGCCCGCGATCAGAAAGAAGATCAGCATCAAGAAGACCACGTTGATCAAAGCGATCGAAGGGTCTCGTTTCCGGCGTTGGACTGCGGAACGGATCATGTGTTCACTCCAGCACCAAAACGCTTAAGGTCTCGCGCCCCCGAAGACGAACCAATAAATCGACAAGTCGTTGTGTCGAAACGTCCGGGTCGAGGCTGACCAATACTTGCCCAATTGCCACTTGTTCGGCGAGTTCGTCCAATGCGATGGTGGCACCATTGAGCACCAGACGCGAGCTCCCAAGCTGCACAAAAAAACGTTCAGGCGCAGTACCCTGCGTAGGTGGACCCGCAGTTGCCTGATTGAGCTCGATCTCACCGAAACTTGAAAAAGTCGAGGTCAGCATAAAGAAAAGCAAAAGCAAAAAGACCACGTCGATAAGCGGGGTCATCGACATGGGTCGGCGGACAAAGGGCGCCGTATTACGCATGGCTGGACGCGGGAAACTGCGCGGCTGTCTCCTGTGGCGCGGCTTGGACAGGTGCCAGCACAGTTTGCAGCGCCTTATCCGCGAAGACACGTTCGCGCGCGGTGCGGCTTTCAAACCAGGCAAGAATCATTGAGGTCGGCATGGCGACGGCCAACCCGACGGCCGTGGTGAGGAGTGCGACCCATATGCCCCCCGCAAGCAAAGCCGGATCGACAGATGATCCAGCCGCTTGCAAACTTTGAAATGCCTCAATCATGCCCAAAACCGTACCAAAGAGGCCCAGCAATGGCGCGAGTTGGGCAACGGTATCCAGCAAGCGAAAACCACGTTCCAGTCCAGCCAGTGCCACTCCGGCTTCGGCGTCCAGCCGCCCCTCAAAACCAGGAAGGTCTCTCGCTTCCATGGCCGTGCCCAGCAGTGGAGCAAGGTAGCTGCGGCTCTTGGCCAACCTCGCGCGCGCGGCGTGGTGGTCACCAGCATCCCACGCCGACAAGGCTTCAGAAAGTACCCGGTGGCGCCCAACCCCGGAGGCCGCGAACTGCCACAGTTTATAAAGCGTGACTGAGAACGTCAGGATCGACATCACAAACAGGATGGCAACCACTGGTCCACCAAGAGCAAAAATCCCACTCAATGCGTCAAAAAAAGTCATCCAAGCAGCTCC
This sequence comes from Paracoccaceae bacterium, assembly GCA_033344815.1. Classification (NCBI taxonomy): domain Bacteria; kingdom Pseudomonadati; phylum Pseudomonadota; class Alphaproteobacteria; order Rhodobacterales; family Paracoccaceae; species Paracoccaceae bacterium. Next base: position 1,900,147 of record JAWPMR010000001.1, read on the forward strand.
ACCGAAAGCCTGCTGCTAAGAGACAGGGCCTGATCGCAAACCCCGCTTTCGGCACCATCCACCATGCAGATGCTCGCGCCATTGATCAGCGCCTGCCCCAGCGTATCACAGGCCACCCCCGGCAGATCAAACTGACGAACCCTCGGCCTGTCCATCGGCAGATTCTGAAAGTCGAACAGCGACAAGCTCATCACCCCGCCTGTTGTGTCAAAGACTACGGTTTCAAAAACTGCTTCTTCTATCGCCGCCCCGGTCTCGTTCCGAGCTAAAAACGTCAATCTGCAATTTGCGCCAACGTCTTGTAGTGCGTTGAGCTCCAAAAAAAGTTGTGCAGAACGATCTGTATCGGATTGCGCCAGTGCTGCGCTGGCATAAAACAAGGCAAAAGCAAAAAAACGAAATAGCATCAGAAGGTTCCCAATTGCGCCACGCCGGTTACTCGGGCTGGTGAAGCACCGCTGGCGAAACGACGCATCATGCCCTTATCTTTATCGTGGAGCACGCGCTCGTGGAAGGGTCGCCGACGTCATTGTGAGCAAAGGAAGCTCTGAATTCACTGAAAACGAGCGTAGCCGATCGCTATTCAGAGTTTTCTGCAGAAGTGGGCGCTATTCTTTGACGGCGGCCTTGGTTCATTTTTGAACCTGCCCTCCCCTGCGGTTTTCTGATGCGGTAAGTGGCGTTTCTGGATTATCGGTTCCAGATCTTTTTGCCGTTCTGCGAGAATGGCCTTGGTCCTTCCAAAGCCGACGCGACCTCGTGTGGCGCTCTTGATGGCGCTAATGGGTATGCACTTTGGGCTCCGACAGGACGTAGTGCTTGGTGGGGGTGCAATTTTGAGCCAGCTCTTGTTGCGACAGCGCCCCGTGCTCCAGCGCATAGGAAATAAGGTGAGCCCGCTTGTCACCCGGGATGCGGCTGCCCCTTCGGTCAGGCTTGGCGCATTCGTGCGGCAGAGCCGCCATGCCGCCCTCTGGATCAGGGTCATACCGACTGTAAATTTGTGCTTGGGATTGCCAATCAGTGCCCGCGTTTGTTTTGCCGACAGGTGTGACGCCTGCCCGGTGCAGTTCGCCATCATGCGCGCTCCAATGTCCCGGATATCTCCTGTGTCCTCCCCGCCATTATCCAGCAGGCGCACGCTGCCGCAGGGGGGCAATCATGCTATTTGGGGCAGAGGATTTTCAAGGGTGCGTTCCGCCCCGGCTTCAGATCACAACCCTTCTCCTTAGGCGAGGATATCAGGGGCGCCGGACAGACAGCGTTTCCCGGCGTCAAAACCCTTCGCTCCGCTGAAACAGGGGTTCTCAGAGATGTCTTCGCGGCGGCACGGGTAGGCGATTTCTTCGTTGCTGGACCTGCAAGAACACCAAGAACCTTTCCCGCGCCGCGCGCAGGTTATGCGGCAATGCCCGTCACCAAATTGCCAGCCACGGGTTCTGATTTTGCGAAAATCTGTCGCCTCGTCACGCCTTGAAGGCCAGAACGCACCAGCGACCCTCCGTCACCCCAATCCCTCGAACCTCGTCGATCCAGTATGGACAGAGGCAGCGCCCCTGATGTTCTTTGCAATTCGGACGATTCATGGACGGGACAAGATTTGACATGTCACGCGCCACAGCAGGGGGAAGTGGAAGGCGCAGCTATTTGAGCGATATCACACTTATGGCCAAGGAGCGCTCATCTTAGCCGGAAAAAGAACCGGCAAAAGCAAAGACACTGTCATTTACAGCTTTCTCCAAAGTAGTTCGTTCAACAAAATGACAACAGTAAATTGATATCTCCCCTGCGCCGGTTGATAAATACAGTGTTTTTAGGCTCCTCGCTTGTCGAGCGCCATATTTTAAAGGGCGGACAAGTCGGCAACAGCTCAGTGGTAAAACGACAGAATCCAAGTCTTGGATGACAGAACAGCAGCTTGCAACCCTGCCCGCCGCACGTCAGTATTGCCGCGCGCAACTTTATGGCGCGATCTGACCATGGCGACACTGGTTTTGATTGCAAAAACACCTGTCGGACACCGGAAGCAAGCTTACGCGACCTGCTATCAAAAACATTGATGAGTTCGAAACTGTTCAGATCAACGCACGCTCAAACACATTCTGCAATAGTTTGGAGACATTATTGTCGAAGTCATTCCAAGGTAGGCTTCCGCAGAAGGTGATGGAGCCTGTGGCAAAGACCGATCCGCCGCCTGGGTAACTGCAGAAAATCATTTCCGCGTGTTTGGCCTCGGCTTCTGTAGAGCCTGTCAGGTTTGTCAGATGGGTAAGCTGTTCTTCAGGTACAAGCACAAAGCCATCTTTGCGGGTGACTGATCGCGCGAGCAGAACCGCGTTTTCAGGCGTCCCAATACGCATGTCCATGTGATCAAGCTCAAAGCCCGCAGCGCCATTGCCAGAGAACCCGAAATTCCCGATAACCTCGTCTTCTACGCCATCAAATACCCAATCGAATTCCGGGTCCGTGCAAACCCGTCGGTAGGGATCGCCAAAGAATTCTCCCTGAGCTGCAAAGCCGACACCAACAAGATCTTGAGGTGCACGCCCGTTGCGCCGCCACAAACCGCCATAGGTTCCATCAAAAGCGTTGTAGTACTCTCCCGGCTCGGCAGCCCAGGCACGAATGCCATCTTCGGCTCGGCGAATTTCCAGCATGCCGTCATTTTCGCTGTGTTTGGCAATACGCCAGTAGAATCCGTTGCCGCCCAGATAAGCTAGATGACCGCCGTTGTCCCTGAAGTCACGCAAGGCATTCAGGGTCTCCTCCGTGTGATATTCGGGATGGCTGCCAGTGGTGAGCGCCTTATACCCCGCAATGGCCGCCCGGCCATGGGAATGTAAATCGTCATCCGTGACCAAATCGTACTCTATGCCTTTCGCATGTAGCCAACCAATCAGGTGACTGTCCGCCGGGAAATGACGCAATCCCGAACAAGGCGTGGCACCGAAAGTCAGGTAGCCTGGACTGAGATTGAACAAGGGGCGACGGTGCGAGGCATGGCATATGCCCGACCCGTCCGAATGGTAGTTATAGGTGGAAAGCCCGTAGTCTGGGTATTCCGCAGGATTGTAGGGATACGCGTTCCAGTCATTGATCCGGTCTTGCCATGACGGGTGATAATCCGGCCGCGCATGATTTCCATAGATCGAATAGGTGAAAGTGGACACCAGCACGCATAGATCGGCGTTGCGCTGACCCCGCGGCGGGCAGATAAAAAACGGGATCGCTTCGTGATGGCCGGCGCAGTCCAACCGCATGATATAGACGCCTGACGGCATAGTATCAGGGATGGTCAGGGCAAAGCTTGTGTCCCATGCAAAATCATAGATGTCATCTTCATGGAAATGGATGGCAGCATAATGGTCGGGGCGATGCGTCCAATTCATCTCGGTGGCGTCCCAGTCAGACGAAGTCACCGCGCGGGTCGGAAAGTTGATCAGCTTGAGATCCGGACCAGCTTGTGCAGACACCGTGGTTTTTTTCATGTCACGCGCAAAATCCCACGCGCAAAGCACCAGACCATCGGCAAGGATAACGGGTTTCTCAATCTTGCCATTGAAGTACTGGGTTTTCCGTCCCTCCAGCACGCGCGCTCCAATGGTGGGTCTGCCTCGCAAGACAAACGGCTGACAATTTGTTTCAGCACATATTGGATCACCGGACTGTCGGTCCAAACCTTGATACGTGATGCTAAGGACGTCACTCTGGACGCGTCCCTCGATCCGGTACCATCGCCGCAATTTCAAAGGCGCGTTCGTTTCTACTTTGATCTCGCCCACTTGAAAACAGGCCGTACCGTTTGCATTGATGCGCAGATCAGCGCCCCCACACCCTATTAAAGTTTGTGCGTCGGCGCTGTTCTTTGTCGAATAAAACGTCACAGAGAACACTAGACCCGCCTCTGAACTGGCCGACACATCTGCCGTCGCCACCCCGTAAGAGCCGGGAAAGAACGGTTGGTATTCTGACTTGAAACTTTGGAGCGCAAAGAAGTCCGACGCGTCCTCTTCGACGATCCCCGGGCCGTCTGGATTTGGGTCTGCGCAGATAGACCTCACTAACCGGGCATTGAAGGGCACATCCGCACGCGACGAGACTTTGAATTCCAAGGTCTCACCGGGACGTCCGGAAAGTTGCTCGACATATCCGGCGAGCGGCACTTCCTGAGGGGCTTCATTCACCACGTCGGTTTCGTCATAACGTCTTGCCAGAGTGATGGTCGAACAGGATCATTCTTCATTACCTATTGGGTGGAGGATTTCCGACGACGTCCCAAGACAGAAGTCCGGGAACGATCCGGGCAGGCTACAGAACCGCTTGATGACTCTCAAGGTGTGAAGCATGGGCGTATCGAACTTCACAAGAGAGCAACTTCAACAAGGGCGGTGTGGGCGCTGCACCCCTGCCCAAGCCGGGAGGTTCCAACATCAAGCGTCAGAACATTCGGATTGCCTTGCGGATCGATATTGCAACCTGGGTCACCGTACCATGCTCCGGTCGGCAATGCGACGACCCCGGCAAGGATTTCTGATGATATCAGCGCCCGGGCCCGGCAAGCGCCCCGAGCATTGAAAACCCGCACGAGATCTCCTTGCGTGATACCCCGTTGCGCCGCATCATCCGAATGCAGGACGAGAGAGACCGGTCGGGCGCCCGGAACGTCTGCCAGAGCTGCCTCTAACTGACTGTGGAGCTTGTCTCCGGGTTGAGGCGACAGAAGGTGCAGCGGTGCGTCGCTCTTGGCATTTCCCAACCATTCAGACGGGGGCAACCAAATAGGATGGCCAGGACAGTCGTCATAGCCAAAGCCGGCAATGGTTTCGGAAAAAATCTCGATCCGACCTGATGGCGTCGGCACGGGTGACTTGTCGGGATCGGCTCGAAAAGGCGCAAAAAAAGTCTTGTTCGGGCCCTCGGCTTGAATCGGAAGGCGTACCCAGTTCTTCGTGCGCAATTGCCCCAGATCGGGCACGGATATTCCCTGGTCAGCCGCAAGGTCGCGATATTCATCATAAAGCTTGGCGATCCAATCATCTGCCGAGCGGCCCTCGGTAAAGTGCTCCTCAACGTTCAAGCGTGCTGCAAGGCCTGCAAAGATCGCATAATCGTCACGTGCCTCGCCAACCGGTGGGATGAGTTGCGGCATGTGGAAAAGGTAATCATCAAGGTTGGAACGACCAATATCCTGGCGCTCATAGGGTGTTGTTGCAGGAAAAACGATATCGGCCCGTTTAGCCGTCGCCGTCCAAAAAGGCTCATTCACGATGATGGTTTCCGGGCGCTGCCATGCTTCGTGCAGCGCATTCAGATCCTGGTGATGATGGTAAGGATTGCCACCAGCCCAGTAGATCAACCTGATGTCTGGATAAGCCTCGCGCTGGCCATTGAACTCATAAAGCTGTCCCGGGTTGCGCAGCATATCAGCCATACGTGCGACAGGAATGATCTGTTTGACCGGGTTTTTCCGCTGCGGGAACGTCATACCCGACATGCGTAGCAATGATTTCCCCACACCGCCGATTGCCCCAAATCCATAACCCACGCCCCCGCCGGGAAGGCCGATTTGACCAAGCATCGCGGCCAGAACCGCCGACATCCAATAGGGTTGTTCACCGTGTTCAGCTCTTTGCAGTGACCATGCTACAGTAATAAACGTACGTGTTTTAGCCATATGCCGTGCAAGTTCGCGAATGGAATGGGGATCTATTCCGCAAATTGGGGCGGCCCAATCCGGCGTTTTCGGCTGGCCATCGCTTTCGCCCATAAGATAGGGAAGAAACCGGTCAAACCCGACGGTGCAGCGGTCGAGAAA